>NZ_BAAGTL010000023.1:0-72112 GCF_054781935.1 Rheinheimera gaetbuli | reverse complement strand
CTGCTGCTCAAACAGGCTCCATACGTCGTCCGTGACGTCTGCTCCCTCACCCTGCCATTGGCTGAGTTGCGCCATGAGTGCTGAAGGTAGCGTAAGCAACTTAGGGTCGCCTTGTGCGCTGAGTACCAGATTTTCCATCACTTGCAGATAAACCTGGCGATAAAGCTCAGCATAGAAGTCATCGACCTTGCTGCAATCGATATCCAGGAACAAATAATACTCATCGGTTACCGCACTGAGACCCGCTTGCAAAACGAACTGATAGTTTGAGTAATCGTGACCACCACTACCCAGCCACTCATCAGACATCGATTCATATGGCCGGAAAGAGGTGTAGTTAAAAGCAACATCAAACAGATCCTGACCACCCGCTAATGCTTTTATTTCAGCAAGCGGATAACGACGGTGCACTGCATGTAATTGCTCCTGGTGATGAACAGCCTGTATTAGCTGTTCCCACTGCGGTTGCTCAGTGACATTAAGCCTGAATGGTACATTATTCAAAAATACACCGAGGACCTTATCACTGCCCTCGACTTCTGGCCGCCCATGGCAAATAAGACCCGTAGTCACTTCTTTTTGACCACTGAGCAGCGCCAACGCTTTTAAATGTAAGCTTAAGAAAATACTCTTGATGCTAACTTGTAACCGGCCAGCCAGTGCCGCTATTGCCTGACCAAAGTTTGGTGTCAGCTCAAGATTGATCCGCTTCGTTGTGCTGATATCATTGCGCAGCGATGCATGAGCAATTTCACATTTTTCAACGCCATCAACATAACTGCTCCAATAATCTCTGGCACTCTGACTCTCGATAGCTTGCTGCTCCAATGCAATGAAATCTGCAAAGCCGATTTCTGGCGTTTCAACGGTTGCATTTCGCCCTGCAGTAAGCGATTTATAACTGTTGAGCCATTGCGACACCAGCGTCGCCGCACTCCAGCCATCCAAAATGGCATGAGGGCAACTTAGTGTAAGACGATAGTGAGTGCTATCAAGTTGGTGCACAAAAACCCTGACCAGACCCGGCGTTGCCAGAGAGAATGGGCTACCTAATTCGGCTCGCTCCCACTGCTGTAGATGCTCTTGCTGCTGTTCTGCTTCCAAGTGACTAAGGTCTTCATGTGAAAACTCAAGTTCAGCCTTTGCGTATACCAATTGCAGTGGTTGACTGTAACCGGATATATCAAACGCCGTGCGCAATATAGGATGCTGCGCCACACTCAACGCCATCGCTTGCTTGAAAGCATCAGGCTGAATACGCCCCTTTAGCAGGTAGTACATAACATCGTGATAACGCACGCTATCGGCGTTGTACTGCATGTGAAACAACATCCCCGCTTGCATCCTGCTTAACGGATAAGCGTCAACACATTGCACCGGCAAGTTTTGCTTTGTGACATCATCTATCAGAGAAAAAGGTTCCAGCTTCGTTTGTCTGGCTTCCTCATCAGGCTGATTTTGACGTAATGAAAGAGACAATTTACGGATAGTCTGAAGCTCAAACAGGTCCTCCAGCTCAAAATCAAAACCCGCTTTCTGTGTCAGCGCTCTTAACTGAATACTAAGAATGGAATCTCCGCCCAGACTGTAGAAACCATCATCGATACCAATATTTTCTGAGCCAAAAACCTGCCGCCAAACGCTTAGCAGCACCTGTTCACGCTCTGAGCCTGCTTCTTCCGGCTGAATGTCGGCTTGCTCTTTTCTGCTTTGCAATGCCTTGCGATCTATTTTGCCATTTACGGTCAAAGGAAATTGATCAAGCACGATGAAATCGCCAGGCACCATATACTCTGGCAGATATTTAACTGCTTGTTGCTGTATCAACTCGGCAGAAACATGGCTGTCCAACTGGCAGTAACATACCAACCATTGCCTCTGGCTGTTATTGTCTTTTTTCAAGATTACCACTGCATTTATTACGCCATCCAGGCATTGAATAGCTTGCTCTATTTCACCCAGTTCAATCCTGAATCCACGCAGCTTAACCTGCCAGTCCAATCGACCAAGAAACTCAATTTCCCCCTGGGCATTAATACAAGCCCTGTCACCCGTACGGTAAAGTCGACTACCGGCTACAGTAGAAAAAGGGTTTGGGACAAAACGTTCTGCCGTCAGGCGCGGATTATTGTGATAACCCACTGCCAGCGCAGCCC
This sequence comes from Rheinheimera gaetbuli, assembly GCF_054781935.1. Classification (NCBI taxonomy): domain Bacteria; kingdom Pseudomonadati; phylum Pseudomonadota; class Gammaproteobacteria; order Chromatiales; family Chromatiaceae; genus Rheinheimera; species Rheinheimera gaetbuli. The sequence continues at coordinate 69,956 of NZ_BAAGTL010000023.1, read as the reverse complement.
CACCCAAACAGAGCTCTCCGGCGATACCTGCCGGCAATCGGTGACCGAAGTCATCCAACACATAAGCTTCCATACCAGCGATAGGCACTCCGATAGGAACATTCACCGCACCTAATTCATTGCAGCGGTGCCACGTCGCCCAAATTGTGGCTTCTGTGGGGCCGTAGGCATTAAAAACATGCGCCTTTTTGGCCCAAACTCTCGCAAGCTCCGCCGGGAACGCTTCACCTGCAATAACCATTCGGCAGTCGGCTGGCCAGCCATAATCAGTGAGTGTTTGCAGCATTGAAGCAGGCAAAGTCGCAACACCAATCTGGTTCGTCATGGCATACGTAGACAGCAATTGCGGATCAAGGCGCATCTGCTCACTAACAATATGCAAGATGCCACCGTTAAACACGCTCATGACAATTTCAAACAATGAGGCATCAAAGCTCATCGAGGCAAACTGCAGGCATGGTGTCGAAATATCTACTGAAAATAATCTGGCTTGCTCAGTAAGCAAGGTTGCAAGCCCTGAAAAAGCCACCTTAACCCCTTTGGGGTTACCGGTAGAACCAGAGGTGTAAATAAGATACGCAGACTCCGCTGCGCCTGGCACACTGCGACGGTGCTGAAGAGCTTGCAGGTTTTCAGACATGGCAAAGTTTATCTGCACCTTAGTGCCGTCTGCGCACCAGCTAAGATCATCATCGTCTTGATCAAACAGCACTATCCGGCTACCGGAGTCACTTTGCATGTAGGCTTTTCGTGCGTCTGGGTAAGCAGGGTCAATTGGCAAATAACAGGCACCAACCTTCCAGACTGCAAGTAAGGCAACTATGGCATCTATACCGCGCCTCGCATGAACAGCGACAACTTCACCTCGCTGAACATCAAGGCTACTCAGATAGTTTGCGACAGAATGTGCACGACGATCCAGCTCAGCATAGCTAATATTGGCCTCAGCCGATACCACTGCCAATTGCTGCGGATATTGTGCAGTGATTTGTTCAAAACGACTTAACAGATCGAAATACTCTGGAGCATCAACACTATATTCAGCTGGCATCGGCGTAACTGAAGATATTGAAATATCTGCAATATTAGCTAAAGGGTCGGCCAATAAGTGTGTAAGACAAGTGCTGTAAGCATCTGCAATTAAGCTTACGGAGGCAGGAGAATATTTAGCCTTATCAGAGTCCAGCACCAGATAGGCACAATGTCCATCCGCTGACAGACCGGCTTGCACCGCAAGCCCAAAATTAGAATGCTCAAAATCTACCGCACCAAAAACCGGATCTGAACCAAAGGCACCTCGAGCTACAAGAGCCTCTTTGCCTCTAAATCGCTTACTATATTCCCTGAAATGGGTGTAATTGAACGCAAAGTCAAATAACGAGGAAGAGCCATGATCTCTTAAGATGTTGGCCAGCGGATAACGCCGGAAAGGCAGCGTTGATGTATCAGCAGCAAAGATATGCTGAATATAGGCTAACCAGCTCTGGCTCTGGATCTCACTACGAAATGGTATGGTGTTGATAAACAGCCCTACGGTTCGGTCTGCGCCAACAACTTCAGGGCGACCATGGCATACCAAACCAGACAGCACCTTTGACGAGCCAGACAGCAAAGAGATCGCCCGCATATGTACAGCGAGCAACACATGCTTCAGTGATACCTGCATTCGGGTAGCAATCACTTTTAACTGGGCTGTTTGATCTGGCGTTATGGCAACGCGACATTGGTTAACACCTCGGTTCGCTTGCACTTCGTTTAACTTAGGTAGCGCTGTCTGTTGAACATCCTGTAAATAGCCACCCCAGAAATCGCGGCAGGCACTATCTTTAATTGCTTTTTGTTCCGCTTCGATAAATGTCCGGTAGGGTGTTACCATCCTGGCATTCAATTGTGATGCACTGACAAAACCCGCATAGAGATCAACGAAGTCGCCCAGCAATACCGTTGTGCTCCACCCATCCATTATTGCATGGTGAAAACTCAGCGTAAGAACAAAAGATTCAGGTTCAAGTAGCAATACTTTTGCCCTGAGTAAACCAGGTTTGCTCCAGTCGAATCCTCGTTGTTTTTCGTCTTCCAGCATGTGCTCAAATTGCTGTTGTTGGGCATTTTTATCCAGATGCTGCAGGTCAAGAACCTCGCACTCCAGTTTGACTTGGTGGTAGACCAATTGCATCGGCTCAGCATACGTTGTCAAATCAAAGGCCGTACGCAATATTTCGTGTCTGGCCATTGTTGCTTCGAGTGCAGAGTTAAAGGTATCTGCACAGAACGGCAACCTGATCGTATGACTAAGAATATCGTGGTAAGTCGCAACAGCACGACCGACATCACTTTGAATCAGCATGCCCACCTGTACCTGACTAGCCGGGTACATAGCGTCAACACCATCCGGTAAAGCTTCCATACAGCCCAAAACCTGAGACTGCGTATCTACTGTCGACAACGGCAGCGCGCCCGCAGAACAGGATGCGACAATAGCAGCAACAGACTTATAACTGAAAATATCAGCGACACTGCAGGACAGGCCGCGCTGCTCTGCTAAACCAGCCAGCTGAATCGCTAGAATGGAATCACCGCCCAACTCAAAAAAATTGTCATCAGGGCCGATATCAGGTCGCTCTAACACCTCGGCCCAAACGGCAAGTAAGTCATTTACATGATGATTCGGGGAGGCCGACTGATCCGCAACATTTGATAAAGCACCTGTGATAGCCCTGATGGTTTTTAACTCAAAAATGCTTGAAACCGTCAAAGCGATACCATGCTGCTCTGCCAGGCCACTAATCTGAATGGCACTGATTGAGTCGCCACCCATATCAAAAAAGCTCAGTTTGGGGTCAATACTTTTAACCATAAGCACTTCTCTGAAGAAGCCACTGATAAGCGCTTCCAGCCCATGGTTTTCGTCTTCTTCTTGAGTAAGGCTATCAAGCCCGGACAACAATGCCTTGCGATCAACTTTACCATTAACATTTAATGGGATAACGTCAACCGGCACAATCTGATTAGGCAACATGTAGTCAGGTAGATTATCACTCAGGCGCACTTTAAGTTGGCTTACCGGCGTATCAGCTCCAGTAACAACAAATGAAATTATTTGTTTCTGGCCAGCTACCCGTTCCACCACCAAAGTGGCACTTTGCTCTACGCCGCTCAGGTTACACAGTGCTGAATCAATCTCACCCAATTCAATGCGATAACCACGCACTTTAATCTGCTGGTCACTGCGCCCTAAGAAAAGTAATTCTCCATCTTTAGCACGTTTTACCAAATCACCGGTTTTATACAACCGGGTACCACAACCCGCAAACGGATTAGGTATAAACTGCATGGCGGTTTTTGCCGGATCATTCAGATAACCATGCCCGACACCAGAGCCGCCAATGTAAAGTTCGCCCTGTTCACCATCGCGAACCGGCATCAGCGCTTCGTCCAGCACGTAACAGCTTGTTTCTGCTAACGGATAGCCAATGGGAATGGAAGAGTTTTCACGGTGTTGTAAATAAGCTGTCTCAATAGAAAAATAACAGCTAAAAGTCGTTGCTTCAGTAGGACCGTAACCATTTACAAAACACAAATCAGGGCAGTACTCACTAATCCGCTGTACCGCCTCTGCCGGCAAAGCATCGCCACCAGCCACCAGTAAACGGAGATCCTTAACTAAAGCAATATTTTGCTCCGCCAACCAAGGCACTAGCGGCGCGGTAAGCCACAGTACGGAGATATTGAAGTCGCTGACATGTTCGCTAAGAAATTGAATGCTCAGGGGTTCATTGCGGGCCACTACCAAAGTAGCCCCAGCTAACCAGCCTCCCCACATTTCGTAAGTACTGGCATCGAACACCAAAGCGGAATGCAATAGTACTTTGTCGGCTGAAAAAATCTGTAATACATTGTTTTGTCTGTGTAAACGGCAAATTGCCTGATCCTGGATCTGTACAGCTTTTGGCGTTCCGGTAGATCCCGAAGTGAACATTACATAGGCCACGCTTTGTGCATTGCGCTGACGTTGCGGCAATTCGACGGTTAAGTTAGCACTAGCTTTAAATATCTCACCGGCAGTTAAAATAAGCGGATCATCAGTTACTCTATCCCCCTGCCTGATTAACATCACGGCTTTAGCCGCACTAACCATGTAATCTTTGCGTTCCTGCGGATAGTTGAGATCAATAGGCACATAGGCGCAACCAGCCTTAATTATCGCCAACAAAATACTCAGGGTTTCTGCAGAACGCTCTAGTTCAACTGCAATAACAGAACCTGCAACAATGCCTCTACCAACAAAAAATTGTGCCAGTTGGTTTGAACGTTCATCCAATTCCCGATAAGACATCTCGCTGTTATCAAATGACGAGACAACAGCGATTTTATCAGGATTGTTTTGCACAGCTCTCTGGAAATAGTCAGTTAAATTGTCTGTGTTTTTATGCTCTATCATGATGCAGGCTCTTGGTTTTGTTGTGGTTTCAGGTGCGTAAGTTAAACTTGCCGCACCTGATCTGGTCTTAATAGACTCATTGCCTTGCGGCTTGAGTATCTTTAATGCGTTGCAATGTTGCGCGCGCTAAGGGGAGTAATATCAGTCCAATGCAGCGCAATGTATTCCAGACATGCCTCTTTGCTCTGAGCGTCACCATCCGCTTGCCAACCCAGCGGGATGTCTTTGTGAGCTGGCCAGATTGAATGTTGGTTTTCATGATTTACAACCACGTAGTACATCATTTCGTTTTGATTTGCTTGGTTCATGGAACTCTCCTGTAGTTAACATTTGGTGTTGTGTATCCAGGTATTTTGAAAACCTCAGAGCACAACTTTTGCTAGACATAGCCATTCAACTACAACCAGGCAAACGCGATAACTGCTAGTTCTGACAGGGGGGCGGAGATTCAACTTTTTGTTTTGAAATGATAAAAACTAATAAGCACAGACGAATGCCTGTGCTTATCATAGTGAAGGGCTGGTGTTGCGGTAGGTGATGGCTAATCCATTTCCGGCAGCGATGTCCACTCTAGCAGCCAAAGCAGAAGCTGAGCCTCGTCTTCACCGCTAAGCGAACAGCCGGATGAGAACTCGGCCAAAATATCATCATTGACAGTATTGTCAGCACTTGAGGCTGAATTGCAGAATTTTGGGTGTAGTGTTGGTATTGACATAATGTGGTTCCGGGCCATATTTATTAAACTATGCCGATTCAACACTAATGCCTTTAATGATTAAACTGTCAGATCTTACAAGTGAGTTGCCAACACGGCTGTGTTGCTGGCATGGCGCTGACATTATTTGCAGCGGCGCCAGCTTAAGTATGGTGCCGTTTTTTTACTTCGCAGGCCAACCAAACCATGCCTGAATGACACCAGTAATCCAGTGTTATACATTGCCCGGCCAGCCATTGTGCCGACCAGTTTTCTGTAAGACACAGCTCAAGCTGAGAGGCTGAAATAGCACTAAACCTGGCAGCAGTAAATTCTTTAATTTTCTGACAGTCCGGATACAGTGCTTTATATAATGCTTCCTTGGCAGCGAATGCCAAGCTATACAATAAGGTTTCGGGATAGGGCTGACAATGCAGCCAACGTTTTTCGTCCGGACTAAGAAATTGGCTGCCAAACTCCTTTACCTGCGCAGCATTAAACAACTGCTCGACATCCAACCCTAAACTCATATCCGCCTGACGGGACAACCCCGCCCAGACAATGCCTTGGCTATGGCTGATTGAGCCACTGCAGCCAGCTGGCCAAACCGGGCTGCGATCCGGTGCGTTAACCACCGCAGTTTGCGCCAGCATTAACTTGCACTGTAATTGACGCACTAAATAACGTCCGGCCAAATGCTCAGCTTGCCGCTTGGGGACCGCTTTAGCTACTCCTGCAGGTAAAGCTATGCCAGCCTGTTGCCACAACTCCGGTTGAAACTGTGCAACGGAAAACTTCGCGCTGACCAGATTCCAATTTCGCCATGAGCTGTACTCAACAGCAGAGATAAACGGTTCCAGAGATAGCTTCCTTTATAAAAATGACACCTGTCGCCCGAGTAGTTAAGCAATGCTTACCATGCAACCCAAACAGGTACGTAAATTCAAACTAGCTCTTGCTGCCGGATGGTTGCTTCACAGGCCGCTGCCAGTCAGCAATATGACGCTGTTTAGCGCGCGCGACCACCAGCTCACCATCTTCAGCGTCACGGGTCAGCACCGAGCCAGCACCCACAGTGGCATTAACACCCACGGTAACCGGCGCCACCAATGAGCTGTTAGAGCCAATAAAAGCACCGTCTTTAATGGTAGTAACAAACTTGTTCACGCCATCGTAATTACAGGTAATAGTGCCAGCGCCAACATTAACTTTAGCGCCAATTACAGCGTCGCCCAGGTAGGTTAAGTGATTGGCTTTAGAGCCCTTACCCAGGGTGGTTTTTTTCATTTCGACAAAGTTACCGACATGGCTGTCGTCCAGCATTATACTATCTGGCCGCAGCCGGGCGTATGGTCCAACCGAGCAACCTGCACCGACTGAAGCTTTTTCAATCATCGAATTGGGTTTTATCTCAGTGTTATCACCGATAATGCAGTCTTTTAATATACAGTTAGCACCAATAGTCACGCCTTTACCCAGCACGACCCTGCCTTCAAAAATAACGTTGATGTCGATCATCACATCATTTCCAACCTCGATGCTGCCGCGGATATCAACCCGGGCCGGGTCACGCAAATTAGCACCAGACAGCATCAACTCTTCCGCTTGGCGTTGCTGATACGCTCGCTCCAGCGCAGCCAATTGCACGCGATTGTTGGCACCTTCCACTTCCATCGGGTTTAGCGGCTGGGCGGTGGCAATTTCAACCCCTTCGCCATGCGCCATAGCAATCACATCGGTGAGGTAATATTCGCCCTGAGCATTACTATTGGATAAACGGCTCAGCCAGTTCTTCAGCTGCTTACCGGGCAGCGCCATAATGCCGCTGTTTACTTCTTTAATTTGCAGTTGCTCGGCAGTAGCATCTTTTTGCTCAACAATGCCTACTACTTTGCCGCTATTATTTTCACCAGCGCGCACTATGCGGCCATAACCGGTAGGGTTTACTAAGTTAACCGTTAAAATTGCCAGGCCATTGGCCGGCTTTACCGCCAATAATTGCTGCAAGGTTTCTAAACGGGTTAGCGGTACATCGCCGTACAAAACCAGCACGGTATCATCATCAGCAATATTCGGTATCGCCTGCGCCACCGCATGCCCAGTACCCAGCTGCTCGGCCTGTAAAACCCAATGTAATGGCTGCTCGCCCAGCACTGCTTGTAAGGCTTCAGCACCGTAACCATAAACCAGCTGTGGTTTTGCTGCACCTAAGGCGCGGGCAGTGTCAATAACATGCTGTACCATTGGCCGTTCGGCCACTTTGTGCAGCACCTTGGGTAAGTCTGATTTCATCCTTGTGCCTTTACCGGCCGCCAGAATCACTACATTTAATGCCATAAAACAAAAACCCCTGTCATCCTAATAGCGCTATTCTACTGAATAACGCTACAGATTACAGGGGTAGGGTGAAGATTGGCTGAATACCGGCTAAACAAACACGTTTAAGCTTTGCAGCAATTGCAGATTTAACACGGTCCACATTGCTATCCAGCAACCGGCAGCAAGCAACACACCGGCGAGTTCTTTATTGAACGCTCTGCGAAGTGGCATAACCGCCTCCTATTTAACCTGCTGAACCTGATAACCTGCTTGCAGCAAAAGCGCCAGCACGCTATCGCTACCGGCAAGATGCCCGCCGCCAACCAACACCAACTCTTTGCTGTTATTGCCAAACATTTTCTCTATTTTCGGCAGCCAGGCGTTGTTACGTTGCACAAACATCGCTTGGTACAATACCGGATCTAAATCGCGTGCAGGTTCAACTACCAGTTTATCAAGCTCAGTCATATCACCAGCGCGCCAGGCGGCAATCATTGCATTAAAATAACTTTTAAAATCATTAACTTGTGCCAGGTTCATTTTTACAAAGGCATCTTCATAACCTTCGCCCATGTTGGCCAGCAGGTTTATCTGGCTTTCAACACTTTCCAGATAAGCCAGGGTTTTACCATCGGCTTTGGCCCTTTTGTCAAAATGGCTGTCCACACCTTCGCCGGCCATTTGGGCTTTCATCATTTCCAATGCCAGCATCTGCAACATAACAAAGCCAGGCTTATAACCATCCAACTGTGTCAGCTGGATGCCATACGGCGTAAAGTAATCGTTTAACTGCTGATACACTTCAGTCGACAATACCTTAGACAAGCTGCGACCATCGGCATAAGACATGGCTTTTAGCATGGCAGTTTGCAGCTCAGTATCTGTAGGCTCTGGCATTTTGGTTTCCAGTACCAGTGTATCGGTTGCAGCATAGGCCTGATCAAACTCGGCAGGCAGCGGAAAAGCAGACTCTGGCAATAAGTGCACGGTGCCACCAATATACAAATAGTCATTACCTTTACTCACTTTCCACATTGAAGTTTCTGCCAGTGCCGCAGTTGACCCCAACACAGCACCTAGTAACATCGCACCGCAACTTGCTTTAAAAATTTTATTTATTTTCATAATTTTATCCTTTTTATACTTGTTGTTTGCTAAAGCTGATTACTAGTCTGCACACTAGTTATTGCATCATCTGTTTGACCGATTCAGCCAGACTTTGCAGAGTCAGGCTAACTTGCTGCTTAATACTGCTGCCTACCTGCTGTTGAAAATCGTTAACCAGCTGCTCGGTAACGGTGCTGATATTTTGCTCAGCTTCCTTTTGCAACTGCATTTGGCTGGGCGCTTGCTCTGGCTGCTGCGCCAGCGCTGCAGAGCTACCTAATAAACTAGCTACCATAATTACAGTGTTAACAGTTGTTTTAAACTTATTCATTTTGCTATTCCTTCTGGTTCAGTAAGTATGTTTGTCTGCCGACAACAGCGGACTCACTGCCTGTCCGTTTCGTTGTTGAGCTCACTTTAGAAGCAACACAGAAAAAAGTCGCTTATCAGAAGATAAGCAATTTATTGCTAAGAAAATAAAGTTTAAGCACTTGTATTTAAATGAAATTATAAAACATTATCTAAACCTTATGACGCGTTCATAAGCTTTAAATGCCAGCAGAAGATTTATATTGAATCACCCTTTACATCTGTTAAAGTTACAGCTGGTTTAAAATAAGAAGAATAATTAACATATGCATAAGTTTCAGTTAGGCCCCTGGACTTTTATACCGGCCGATTTCAGCATTTATGATGGCGACAAACGCACAGAACTGGAACCCTTGTTATGTAAACTGCTGCAGTGTTTCGCCGCTAACCCCGGCGCTATAGTGTCGCGCCAACAGTTGGTTGAAACTATTTGGCAGCAGAGCTTTGTCGATGACAATGCGATTAACCGTGCTATTTCAGAGCTGCGTAAAGCTTTGCAACATGACAGCCTGACCGAATCGCCGATAAAAACGCACCACCGCAAAGGCTACAGCCTGCAACTCCCTACCGCCGCCAGCACTGCTAAAATCGCTGAAATACCCGGCTCGGCCAGCGCAACAGCCAGCAATACTATGCCTGCACGCCGACGTTTTAGCATACCTGCTATTGCCATCGCGCTATCCGTGCTACTTAGCTTTGCATTTTTGGGCTATAACATGCTGGCAGACTCAACAACTCAGCAGCAGGACGTTGCGGCTAAAAGCGCCGTTGGCCCTACCAAACTTAGCATTACTACCCAACAAAAAATTACCTGGTTTAAAGGTATCGAATCACGGCCAATGGTGTCGCCGGACAAACAGTTACTGGCTTACAGCCACTCACAACCCGATGGCAATATCCGCACCATGGTGCGTAAACTGGGTCTCAACACCGGTAACCTGTTACAGGAAGTGGCCATTGAGGGGCAAGGCAAAATTTACAGCGTACAAACCTGGCAGCCACAAAGCAGTAAATTATTGGTACAAGCCGTAAGTGAAGATGGCAGTGACTGCGAATACCAAAACTATGACTTTAGCCAGTATCCGCAATACAGCGTCACACGCCTCACCGGTTGTGCAGGTATGACACTTGGCACTGCACAGGTTAGTGTTGATGGCCAATGGTTGTATTACAGCAAAAGCAATGCAGGCCTATATTCTGGTAACGCATTGCTGGCAGAAAGCCTGATTAATGGTACGGTGCAAACACTGATCGACGCGCCTTCAGCCGGGCTTGGTGTTACTTTGCTGGCACTGTCTGCCGACGGCAGCAAACTGGCGTATATTCTGATGCCTGAGTCAAACCAACCAGATATCTATATTTATGACCCAGCCAGCCGCGAACACAGCCGGGTTGCCAGCCTGCCAATGCCAATATTACTATTGGGGTTAGAATGGAGCCAGGATCAAGCCAGTTTACTGTTACCAGGCGGCAACGGCATATTGCAGATTAATCTGGCAGACAAAACCCGTACTCTGCTAAAACTGCCGGACGATGTCATCGTGGGCGAGATGTCACTATTAACAGAAAACCAGGCTTATATCTCACCGATGACAGCCAACACCACTACTCAAAGCGGTATGCAGTTGGTTAAGGTGACGCGGGCTTTTGACATTGCAAACCGCCAAATCAGCTTTTTAAATAATGCTGCTGGCAGCGATATGGCAATAGCAATATCGCCGACAAATGCCAACCGTTACGTCTTTGCTGCCAACTGGACCGGAAGCTGGCAATTATGGCTGCATGCTGATGGCCAGAACAAGCAAGCAACAGAATTAATAGCAGATAATCAACCGATAAACGGTATTAGCTGGTCAGGCGACGGCCGCTATATCGCTTTTGTACAACAGGGTAATCTGTATTTATATGATACCCAGCGCCAACAGCTGATTACTAAACTGGAAAACAATGATATTGGCCAGCCGGTGTGGCAGCCGGATAACAGCGGTTTGGTGTTAACCCGGTTACAGGGCAACAGTCAAAACTTGTGGCAATTCGACTTAGTCAGCAACGAATTAACCCAGTTAACCTTCTCGGCCGGCAGCTTTGCCCAGTATGACCAGCAAGGCCAGCTGCATTATCACCGTGATGGCAAGTTGTATCGCTATGTAGATGGTACAAAAAACGATATTGAAATTAACAGTAGCAGCGACAACAGCTTTATCGGTGTTTGGTTACTACAAAACGGACTGCAGTATCGTTTCAGTATGCTGGGCCATATAGAGCAGTACAACACTGTAACCGGCGAAACCCGCAAAACCCAGCTGCCACATAAACTGATTTCACTACACCCGGACCCACACAACCCGGATAATCTGTATGCCACAGTATTTGTAGCACCCGAGCTGGCGCTGGAGTTTATTCAGTGGCAGGTTGAAAGCCAGTAAAAAAAGCGGTGACGCCGGGTGTAAGTATAAGCCGGCTGTACCACCGCGATTGACGCCCATTACGACAACCGTCTGTTGCCAAATAACAGCATAAAGACGGCAATAAATAGTGTGCCCGGTATACCCACCAGAAATGCCAGTACTTTCCAGCCGCGTTTTATTGTCGGGTTAAAGAACATAGCCGCAAATAGCAGATTAACCAGGATCCAGGCATAGCTTAGAGCTGAATCTGCAGGCACAGTGCTAAGATCACAACCACCAAAACTAAAAGCCCCCTGGCGGTAGCAACTGGAGGCATCTGTGGCGTTGGCATCCGCCACCAAAGCTATTTGACCCAGGGTTGCCGTGGTATCGACGCCCGCAGTTAATAATGAAATTAAACCAATGTAATCCATAATGTGTCCTTAGCTGTGTTGGCCGGCCCGGCGCCAGCGATAACAACAGCTTAAGAAAACCAGGCAAAGCCAGCGACAACCAAGTCACTACCTTTGACGGATTAAGCTATAACCATTTTATAACCATTTATAAATCAATATCTTATTGCGCTAAAAATTGATACCCCCGCTTCATTACCGAGCGGATAAAGCGTGGCTGCTGCGGGTTAGTATCGTCAAGTGCCTGGCGCAATTTGCTCACGGTACGACGCACCGCGGTGTCGGTAACAATTTGTCCCGGCCAGATATTTTGGTGCAATTCTTCCAGGCTTATCACCCGGCCTTGTTGCTCAAAAAAATACGCCAACAGTTGATATACTTTGGGTTCTAATTGCAGCACTGCGCCATTTTTGTGCAGACTTTGCGTTTGTGTATCCAGCTCAAACTCACCAAGTTGCATCAATGCCGGAGCAACATAAGGCAGGCTGGCATTGTCTGCGTTGGTGATGGTTTTAAACTCAGCCTGCTGATGCCAGCCTAAACGGCGTTCAACATAATGCAGTAGCATTAAAATGGCAGTCAGCAACGGGCTAACCGGAAAAGAGAAGAAAAACAGGACTACTTTAACCAATAAATGCACGCGCGGGTTAAACAGCAATTTACCATAGCTGATAACGGCTGCCAGCCATAGCACCACCACCCAGTTTAACGGGTACTTTACTGCTGCCGGGTCATCACTACAAAAGCCATAGCCTACCGGGCCAAAGGTAAAACAATAAGCCTGCACCTGCGGTACAACACAGAATAAAAGCAAAACAATAATGGCTAAGCGCATAGTTACCCTCTAATTAACCGTATAACTGCCACGTACCAGTTGATACGTCATGCTGACACCGCTGGAAAACAGCACCCGATCACCCTCCGGGTTTATTGATACCTCATCGCCAAAGTCGGCAAACGGTAATTGCCCCTTATAACGCTGCGGACTGCTAAATACTGTGCTGTGCTCACCATACCATTTCGTTTCTAAAGCCGGCTAAAGACCCCCTTGAATCAATTTAATATTTATCCTCCTAAACTTAGCATCAAACAATGATATTTTCGGTGCTATATCTTAATCCAAACTACAATAATCAAATATGAATATCCTCTTTAAAGATGCTTAGTGAAAAAACTTAGCACCTTGTTGCCCTTATCGGGGAGTAGTTGGTAATTGCTGGATATAGTTGTTATCGGAACAAAAAAGCCACCCTAAGGTGGCTTTTTATATTTCGGAACCCGAACTTATTTTTTACGCATTTTTTGAATAATGCGCAGCTGGGCAATGGCTTCGGCCAGTTGCGCCGCAGCTTCAGCATAGTTGAAGTCTGCGCCAGCGTGTTGCATCGCTTCTTCGGCACGTTTTTGTGCGTCTAAAGCCGCTTGCTCGTCTAAGTCTTCGCCGCGTACCGCGACATCGGCCAGTACGGTGATGGTATCGGGTTGTACTTCAAGTACACCACCGGCTACGTATATCACGTGTTCTTCGCCAAATTGTTTCACGATACGGACCATGCCAGGTTTCAGGGTGGTCAGTAACGGGGCGTGGAAAGGTAAAATACCCAGCTCGCCCTCACTGCCTGTGACCTGCACGGATTCGACAAGGCCGGAGAAGATTTTTTCTTCGGCACTTACTACATCCAGTTGCACTGTCATCGCCATCTCGCTCTCCTAAAGCCTGAACTTACAGTTTCTTCGCTTTTTCGATCGCTTCGTCGATAGAACCAACCATGTAGAACGCTTGCTCTGGCAGTGAATCGTATTCACCTTCCAGAATGCCTTTAAAGCCACGGATAGTTTCTTTCAGCGGTACGTACTTACCTGGTGAGCCGGTGAATACTTCAGCAACGAAGAATGGCTGTGACAGGAAACGCTGAATTTTACGCGCGCGGTATACGGTTGTGCGGTCTTCATCAGACAGCTCGTCCATACCCAGAATTGCGATGATGTCTTTCAGCTCTTTGTAGCGCTGCAGTACAGACTGTACGCCACGTGCCACTTCATAGTGCTCTTTACCGATAACCAGCGGATCTAACTGACGAGAAGTTGAATCCAGTGGGTCGATCGCCGGGTAAATACCCAGTGAAGCAATGTTACGGCTCAGTACTACGGTCGCGTCTAAGTGCGAGAACGTGGTAGCTGGTGACGGGTCAGTTAAGTCATCCGCAGGTACGTATACGGCCTGGATTGACGTGATAGAACCGGTCTTGGTAGAAGTGATACGCTCTTGCAGGGCGCCCATCTCTTCTGCCAGCGTGGGCTGGTAACCTACCGCAGATGGCATACGGCCCAGAAGTGCAGACACCTCCGTTCCCGCGAGCGTGTAACGGTAAATGTTATCAACGAAGAACAGTACGTCACGGCCTTCATCACGGAATTTTTCCGCCATGGTTAAGCCGGTTAACGCTACGCGCAGACGGTTGCCTGGTGGCTCGTTCATCTGACCGTACACTAACGATACTTTATCCAGTACGTTAGAGTCTTTCATCTCGTGATAGAAGTCGTTACCTTCACGGGTACGCTCACCTACACCGGCGAATACTGAGTAGCCGCTGTGCTCGATAGCGATGTTACGGATCAGTTCCATCATGTTTACGGTTTTACCTACACCGGCACCACCGAACAGACCAACTTTACCACCTTTAGCGAACGGGCATACCAGGTCGATAACCTTGATACCGGTTTCCAGCAAGGCGTTAGACGCCGCTTGATCTTCGTAGCTTGGCGCACCGCGGTGAATAGGCATACGCTCTTCTTCACCGATAGGGCCTGCTTCGTCGATTGGCTCGCCTAATACGTTCATAATACGGCCCAGTGTGGCTTTACCCACCGGAACGTGAATTGCTTTACCGGTGTTAGACACGGCGGCGCCGCGACGTAAACCGTCTGTAGTACCTAACGCGATAGTACGTACTGTACCGCCACCCAGCTGCTGCTGCACTTCCAGCACTAAACCAGCCAGATCACCGTCAGTCACGTTTAACGCGTCATAGATACCAGGTACCGCATCTTGTGGAAAATCGATATCCACAACGGCGCCAATGATTTGGACGACCTTACCTTGACTCATGATGTTTCCTCAAATTTCTCAAAACTGTTTACCTTAGCCTACAGCTGCCGCACCTGCGACGATCTCGCTAAGCTCCTGGGTAATCGCGGCCTGACGTGCTTTGTTATACACCAGCTTCAGGTCGTCCATCAGGTTACCGGCGTTGTCGGTTGCAGCCTTCATGGCTACCATCCGCGCCGCGTGCTCACTGGCAGAGTTCTCTACCACACCCTGATACACTTGCGATTCGACGAAACGGTCCAATAACATATCTAAAATAGGTTTTGGATCCGGCTCGTACAGGTAATCCCAGTTATGTGCTTTTTGCTCAATATCTGCTTTTGGCAAAGGTAAGAGTTGATCGATCACTGGCTCTTGCTTCATGGTGTTAACGAATTGGTTGTACACCAGAAACAAGCGGTCAATCCGGCCTTCGTTAAATGCGTTAAGCATTACTTGTACCGAACCAATCACATCAGCCAAACGTGGTACGTCACCTGAACCCGCCTGTTGTGCTACTACCTTACCGCCAAAACGCTTGAAAAAGGCCGTTGCTTTGTTACCGATAACGGCAAACTGCGCATCTACACCTTTGTCTTTCCAGCTTTTCAGCTCAAGGGCAACTTTCTTAAACTCGTTGGTATTCAGGCCACCGCAAAGACCACGATCAGTTGAAATGACAATGTAGCCAACCCGTTTTACCTCACGCTCCGACAAATACGGATGGCGGTATTCCAGGCTGCCATTGGCAAGGTTACCAATCACTTTGCGCATACCTTCAGCGTATGGGCGTGTTGCAGCTACACGGTCTTGCGCTTTGCGCATTTTGCTTACCGCAACTTTTTCCATAGCACTGGTGATCTTGCGAGTATTGTTAATACTCCCGATCTTACTTTTTATCTCTTTACCACCGGCCATGACTGTATCTCCGTTTATTCAACGAATGGGGTGGCATAGCCACCCACATTGCTTACCAGGTCTGCGTTGCCTTGAATTTATCAATAGCAGCTTTGAACGTAGACTCGATTTGGTCGTTGTAGTTACCGGTTTTATCGATATCAGCCATCAGCTCAGCGTGTTCTGCTTTCATGAAAGCGATTAAGCCAGCTTCAAAATCAAGCACTTTGGCCACGTCTACATCTTTCATAAAGCCTTTTTCGATAGCGAAAATAGACACACCCATTTCGGCCACTGACATCGGGCTGTACTGCAGCTGTTTCATCAGCTCAGTAACCTTTTGGCCGTGCTCTAACTGGGCGCGGGTTGCTTCGTCAAGGTCAGAAGCAAACTGTGCGAACGCGGCCAGCTCTGAGTACTGGGCTAATGCCAGACGAATACCACCACCTAATTTCTTGATGATCTTGGTTTGTGCAGCACCACCAACACGCGATACCGAAATACCGGCGTTCACCGCAGGACGGATACCGGCGTTAAATAAGTCAGTTTCTAAGAAGATCTGACCATCGGTAATCGAAATTACGTTAGTAGGTACGAACGCAGAAACGTCACCAGCCTGGGTTTCGATAATTGGCAGCGCGGTTAAAGAACCGGTTTTGCCTTTTACTTCGCCGTTAGTGTATTTTTCTACGTAGTCAGCGTTAACGCGTGATGCGCGCTCCAGCAGACGTGAGTGTAAATAGAATACGTCGCCCGGGTAAGCTTCACGGCCTGGTGGACGGCGTAACAGCAACGAGATTTGACGGTAAGCAACAGCTTGCTTTGACAAATCATCGTATACAATCAGCGCATCTTCACCGCGGTCACGGAAGTATTCGCCCATGGTACAACCTGAGTAAGGTGCCAGGAACTGCAGTGCAGCCGCTTCAGAGGCAGAAGCTACTACCACAATAGTGTGGCCCAGCGCGCCGTGCTCTTCCAGTTTACGTACTACGTTAGCGATAGTAGAGGCTTTTTGGCCTACAGCGACATAAACACACTTAACGCCGGTGCCTTTCTGGTTGATGATGGCATCGATAGCCAGTGCCGTTTTACCGGTCTGACGGTCGCCGATCAGCAATTCACGCTGACCACGGCCGATAGGGATCATCGCATCAACAGATTTGTAACCAGTTTGCATTGGCTGGTCTACCGACTGACGCTCAATTACGCCAGGGGCGATTTTTTCTACCGGTTCAAAACCAGCAGCTTCAATCGGGCCTTTACCGTCGATAGGTGCACCTAAGGTGTTTACTACACGGCCTAATAACGCCGGACCAACCGGTACTTCTAAGATACGGCCGGTGCTTTTTACTTTGGTGCCTTCAGTTAAGTCCGCGTACGGGCCCATAACTACCGCACCAACTGAGTTGCGCTCTAAGTTCAGCGCGATAGCATAACGGTTGCCAGGAAGCTCAATCATTTCGCCCTGCATACAATCTGCAAGGCCGTTGATACGGATAATACCGTCAGTTACCTGAACGATAGTACCTTCGTTACGAGCTTCACTGACCACTTCGAACTGAGCAATACGACTTTTGATCAGTTCTGATATTTCAGTGGAATTCAGTTGCATTCTCTGTTCCCCAATTACGACTGCAGCGCAGTTGCTAAACGATCCAGCTTACCGCGGATCGAGCCATCAATTACCATGTCACCTGCTTTGATTAGCATGCCGCCAACCACTGCAGGATCTTCGCTACAGTTCAATTTAACTTTGCGTGCCAAACGTTGCGATAATGCCGTGGCTAACTTGTCTTGTTGTGCTGTAGAAAGCTTGGTAGCAGAAACGACGGTTACGTCGATTTCTTTTTCAAACTCGGCTTTTAACGCAACAAAGGCAGCTAACACTTCAGGCAACGCCAACAAGCGATGATTTTCTGCCATCACTTTTATAAAGTTCTGGCCGTGCTCATTGAGTTGCTCACCACATACCTGAATAAACAGACCGGCCTGCTTGTCAGCAGCGCCGTTGGCGCCCAAATAAGCGCCAACCTGGTCGTTCTTTGCTACTTCTGCAGCAAAGGCCAACATCTGTAGCCAGGCGTCTAACGCTTTTTGCTCAACAGCAAAATCGAAAGCCGCTCTGGCGTAAGGACGAGCAATATTAGTCAAATCAGACATAGCTCATCCTCTTACAGTTCTTGAACCAGTTTTTCCAGAATGTCGCTGTGAGCAGCTTCATCAATAGAACGTTGCAGAATTTTCTCTGCGCCAGCTACTGCTAATGCAGCAACTTGCTTGCGCAGTTCTTCGCGTAAACGGTTACGTTCCGCTTCTAATTCTGCTTTAGCCTGCGCCAGAATGTTGTCACGTTCGGCGTTGGCTTTGTGCACGGCTTCGTCAATCATTTTGGCTTCGCGTTTTTTCGCTTGCTCAATAATGTCTGCTGCCTGCGCTTTCGCATCTTTTAACTGATCTTTGGCTTTGTCCTGCGCTAGTGCCAGGTCTTTTTCCGCCCGATCAGAAGCTGCTAAACCATCAGCAATTTTTTTCTGCCGCGCTTCAATAGCATTATTCAGCGGTGGCCAGACAAACTTCATACAGAACAGCACGAACACCGCGAATGCGATTAATTCGCCTAGCAGAGTGGCGTTTAAATTCACGACCGCTCCTCCTTAGTTAACAGTTGTTCGGATTAACACTAAGCTTCGATTACAGAGCGAACAACATGTACATAGCGATACCAACACCGATCATCGCAACAGCATCGATAAGACCTGCCAGGATGAACATTTTAACTTGCAGTGAAGGGGCCAGCTCAGGTTGACGCGCACACGCTTCCAGGAACTTGCCACCCATGTTACCGAAGCCCAGTGCAGTACCGATAGCACCGAAACCGATTAACAGAGCAACTGCGATTAATTTGATAGCTACTGCAATTTCCATTTTTATCTCCAGAGTTTTTTAAAGTTAAAGTTAAAGTAAAAAGTTAATGGTTATCTGAACTGGCCATGCTTAGGTAAACAATGGTCAGCATCATAAATACGAACGCCTGTAATACAATAACCAGAATGTGGAATACCGCCCAGACGAAGTGCAGTGGTAACTGCATAAGGCCGATAGCACCAATCAGGATAAAGATCATCTCACCGGCATACAGGTTACCGAATAGCCGCAGCGCCAATGAAAACGGCTTAGCTACCAGGGCGATAGTTTCCAAAATAAGGTTGGCTGGGATCAGAGCAATTTGCAGTGGTACATTTTTGCTACTGAACGGGTGCAGCGTTAATTCTTTGATAAAGCCCAACACGCCTTTAATGCGAATCGAATAGCCGATCATCAGAATAAACACACCTAGTGCCAATGCGGCGGTTAAATTCACATCAGTCGTAGGTACAATTTTCATGTATACATCATGTGAATCCATACCAAAAGCCTGTTCGCCGACAAAACCAGCAAAGGCGGGCAGGAAATCTACCGGAATTAAGTCCATCAGGTTCATTAAGAACACCCAGACAAAGATAGTCAGTGCCAGTGGTGCGATTAATTTACTTTTTCCGTGGTAAGTGTCTTTAACGTTGGTAGCAACTAATTCGACAATCATTTCAATAAAGCACTGAAATTTGCCAGGCACACCAATAGTGGCTTTGTTTGCAGCACTGCGGAAAATCCACAGAAACAGTAAACCAAGGCCAATAGACCACGCTAATGTATCAATATGCCATGTCCAGAACCCAGCCTCACTACACGCTTTGTTAAATGCGACACTGCCATCAACAGTACACATTTTTGCGTTAGTAAGGTGGTGCTGAATATGGCTAGAGAGGGTTAACTCTTCACCTGCAGCCATGTTTCATCCCATTGTTAATGTTTAAAAAAAACTGGTGCTGTCCATTGTGTTAAAAGCGTCAGAACAAAACCGGTAAAAAACGCTTCTGCGACCAGTTCTGGCTGTGACATCACTATACCAAGTAACACAGCGGTTAAAATTAATTTTACTGACTGCCCCCGCATAAAGGCCGCCAGTACCAGGTTTGCGTCATTTAATGCACTAAAACGAAACGCAAAAAACGCAAACACACAATTCGGTATTACAGCAACCAGACCACCTTTAAAGGCTGATTTTGCTGCAGCTGCATCGGCAGCTAAAAAAAAAGCCAGTGCGATAACCCCGGCTACTGCTAACTGGCATACTGCCAGTTTGTAGGCTGATTTACGCGCAATTTCAGCACTTTTATCAGTCACTGTAAGTCCCCCTTAAATCACCCATGAAGGGGGTATAAAAAGCTTGCGAAAGTATACTTATCTGCCTTTAATTTGCAACAAAAAGCGGCAACTGCCCCACGATAGTACAGGGTCAGTCGACAAAACTGGTACAGTTTGGTGCATTATTGTTCAGCTAAATTCAACTTGTTAATAATACCGTCTAACTCATCGAGGCTGCTGTAAGTAATTTCTAACTTACCTTTGCCTTTGTTGTTGTAGCTTATCTGCACCGGTGCAGCAAAACGCTCACTTAATCGTTGCTCCAACGCCATAACATCCGGGTCGCGCGGTTTTTCAGCAACCGCTGGTTTCGGCTCCAGAATACGCCGGACTAAATTTTCAGTTTCGCGCACTGTAAACTGTTTGGCTGCAACTAAACGTGCTGCATCTGACTGCTCGATATCATTTAGTGCTAATAATGCCCGGGCATGTCCCATCTCAATATCACCATGCTCCAACAACAGCTTTACATCGTCATTTAACTGATTCAAGCGCAATAAATTGGTAACAGAAGCACGTGATTTACCTACCGCATCGGCCACTTGCTGATGAGTCAGGGCAAATTCGGTTAACAATCTCTCCAGTGCTATCGCTTCTTCCATGGCGTTTAAATCTTCACGCTGGATGTTCTCAATCAGAGCGATAGCCACAGCCGCTTCGTCTGGCACGTCTTTGACAATACAGGGAACTTCGGCCAACTGTGCTAACTGACTGGCGCGCCAACGCCGTTCACCTGCGATAATTTCAAACTGGTTTTTTGCCAAAGGCCGCACAACGATGGGCTGAATAATACCCTGAGCACGAATAGAACTTGCCAGGTCTTCCAGTGCCTCTTGCGACATATCTTTACGGGGTTGATATTTACCACGTACCAGATACTCTACCGGTAATAGTTGCAGTTCACTGCTGCTAACATTGGCTGTTTCACTACCAGAGTTACGGTTTGATGTTAATAAGGCATCAAGACCCCGGCCCAGGCCGCGTTTCTTTACCGACATGCAGAATAATTTCCCTAAAAGTGTTTAGTTCAAACAGAAGATGCAGGTGTTACCGTTCTTTTGTCTGCCCGGCGTAACATTTCACCAGCTAATGCTAAATAGGCTTTAGCACCGGTTGAACTTTTGTCGTAGTACATTACCGGTGCGCCAAAACTGGGCGCTTCAGCCAGGCGAACATTACGTGGGATCACGGCACGGTAAACCTTATCACCAAAATGCTGTTTTAACTGCTCAGATACATCATTAGCCAACCGGTTGCGCGGATCGTACATTGTTCTTAAGATACCTTCGATCTTTAATTCTGGGTTAACTGCAGCCGCTAATTGGTTGATTGTTTCAACCAGGGCTGTTAAACCTTCCAAGGCAAAGTATTCACATTGCATTGGTACCAGAACTGTATCAGCAGCAGCCATAGCATTAACGGTAAGCATATTCAGTGACGGCGGACAGTCGATAAAAATATAATCATAACTGTTACGATAGTCTTTTAACGCATTGCGTAAACGAAGTTCACGGGCAAACAGGTTCATTAAACGGACTTCTGCTGCAGTTAAATCAGCATTTGCACCCACCAGGTGGTAGCCGCCACTGGTATCCTTTACCAGTACTTCCAGCAGAGGTTTGTCGTCGACCAGTAAATCATAAGCTGTTGCCGGCAATTCATATTTATCTACGCCGCTACCCATAGTGGCATTGCCTTGTGGATCCAGATCGATCAGAAGCACCTTGCGCTTGGTAGCTGCCAGTGACGCGGCCAGGTTTACTGCTGTGGTAGTTTTGCCCACACCACCTTTCTGGTTAGCTATTGCGATCACTTTCGCCACAAGATGTCCTCGTTATCAGTTAGCAGGGGTTCAGTATTACCATATGCCGTTGTGCTTGCAACTGTGGCACGGCAAGAGATTGAACGGCCGCTACTTTAACAAAATCAGGCAAAGCTGCAATTTCTTCTTGTACTGCAGCGCCCTTCATGGCGAAAAAGCGCCCGTTTTGGTTCGGCAAGTGTCGGCACCAGCTCAGCATATCATTGATTGAAGCAAAGGCGCGGCTTATTACACCGTCATAACCATATTCAGGCTGATGATCTTCAACCCGGCTTTGCAATGGCTGAATATTATCCAATTTTAGCTGCAGTTTTACCTGATTTAAAAAGCGGATCCGCTTGCCCAGGCTATCGAGCAGAGTAAAGTGTTTGTCTGGGTAATAAATGGCTAGTAATACACCCGGCAATCCTGGGCCTGTACCGACATCAATAAAGCGCTCGCCGGTTAAAAATGGTGCCACCACTAAACTGTCCATCACATGCTTGATCAGCATGTCGTTCGGATCGCGCACGGATGTCAGGTTATAAGCACTGTTCCATTTATCCAGTAGCTGTACATAAGCAACACATTGTTGCAATTGATGCTCTGTAAGCGTCAGATCAGTTTGTTTTATCAGTGCTCTGAGTTGTTCTAACATCGTGATCCTTATTTTATGCCGACTTGCGCAGCAGCCCCTGTTTTTTTAAATAAACCAACAATAGCGAAATCGCTGCTGGGGTAATACCGGAAATCCGTGATGCCTGGCCCACCGTTTGCGGCTGAGTTTGGTTCAGCTTAACGATCACTTCGTTTGATAACCCTTTAACCGTCTTATAATCAAACTGTTGTGGTAACAAGGTTTGTTCGTTGCGTTGCTGTTTTGCTATCTCATCTTGTTGGCGATGGATATAGCCTTCGTATTTTATCTGAATCTCTACTTGTTCAGCTGCAGCCTGATCTTCAAGCCCAGGACCAAAATCAGTAATTTGCATTAGCTGGGCGTAGGTTACTTCTGGCCGGCGCACTAACTCTTCCAAGCTGGCTTCTTTAGCAAGCGGAGTTTTCACTAACGCATTTACCGCTGGTAAAGCAGCGTGTTGTGGGTGGATCCAGCTTTGCTTTAAGCGTTGCCGTTCAATAGCAATCTGTTCCATTTTTTCGTTAAATGCGGCCCAACGTGCATCGTCAACCAAACCGAATTCACGGCCTTTTTCGGTTAAGCGCGCGTCGGCGTTGTCTTCGCGCAGCATTAAACGGTACTCAGCGCGACTGGTAAACATGCGATACGGTTCTTTGGTGCCGATAGTGGTTAAATCATCAACCAGTACGCCAAGATAGGCTTGCTCACGGCCAGGTGACCAGCTGGCTTTGTCCTGGCTAAACAGTGCGGCGTTTAAGCCTGCTAATAAGCCCTGAGCACCGGCTTCTTCATAACCAGTTGTGCCATTTATCTGACCGGCAAAAAACAGGCCTTTGATAAATTTGGTTTCCAGGCTGTTTTTCAGATCACGCGGATCAAAAAAGTCATATTCGATAGCATAACCTGGTCGGGTAATATGCGCATTTTCCATGCCTTTAATCGAACGCACTATGCTTAACTGTACATCAAACGGCAAACTGGTAGAAATGCCATTTGGGTAAACTTCATGTGTCGTCAGGCCTTCTGGCTCAATAAAGATCTGGTGTTTATCTTTATCGGCAAAGCGGGTAATTTTATCTTCAATAGAAGGACAGTAACGCGGGCCTATGCCTTCAATTACGCCGGTATACATCGGTGATCTATCCAGGTTATTACGGATCACATCATGGGTTTGTTCATTGGTATAGGTTATGTAACAAGGGATCTGTTGTGGATGATCTGCTTGTTTGCCCATAAAAGAAAATACCGGTGTTGGGTTGTCACCTGGCTGGGGTTGCATCAAAGAAAAATCAATAGTACGAGCATCAATACGTGGCGGTGTACCGGTTTTTAGACGGTCTACACGAAATGGTAATTCACGTAAGCGTTTAGCCAGTGCAATTGACGGTGGATCGCCGGCCCTGCCACCTGAATGGCTTTGTAACCCAATATGAATTTGGCCACCTAAAAAAGTACCAACGGTTAACACGACTGACTTAGCTTTAAATTTTAAGCCCATCTGAGTTACCACGCCGGTAACCTGATTATTTTCAACAATGAGATCATCACAAGATTGTTGAAAAATACTTAAATTTCGCTGATTTTCTAATATCTGTCGTATGGCGGCGCGATATAGCTGACGATCTGCCTGTGCTCTTGTTGCTCTGACAGCCGGGCCTTTTGAGCTGTTTAATGTTCTAAACTGTATTCCGCTTTTGTCTGCAGCTATGGCCATGGCACCGCCTAAAGCATCTATTTCTTTAACCAGATGGCCTTTGCCAATTCCGCCAATAGCAGGGTTGCACGACATTTGACCTAAGGTTTCAACATTATGAGTTAACAATAGGGTTTTACGCCCCATGCGTGCTGCTGCCAGAGCGGCTTCTGTGCCAGCGTGGCCACCACCTACAACGATTACGTCGAATGTCTCTTGGTACAGCATAGTAGCCTCAGTGTCAGGTTGATCATGTTAAGCAAAAGGGTTGCTATTGTACCGTGATCTTCCGCTAAGGGGAATGCTACAGCCGGCATAGGATCGTCTAATTTAAATAAGATCTTTTTAGAGATCTTTTTATTATTTTTACTATTAAGCAGAAGCTTTTCGGTGGATAAGAGGATCTTTGAATGGAGGATCAGAAACTTAGACAGGATCAGATCCTGTGATCAAGCTAGGATCTAGTGGCTGTTAACCGGTGATCAATATCACACTTTATCCACAGACGATAAAAATATTTATTTTATAACGAGGATAAATACAGCTTAATAACTGCTTTGAAGTTAAGTTATGCACATTAGTTTATTTTTAAATGTTAATTTGTGTATAAGGTTGTATAACTTGTTTTTGTTGTTGGTTTCACCTTTATCAAGCCTTTATCATGAGCTTATCAAGACAATAAGAGGCATTCGTTTTACTGTGGTCACGAGTTGGTTTTATTGCTGAGGCCAACTTGGGAGAAACCAAGGTTATTCCGTTCTTCCTGAGATATACTTGTGTTTGCGGGTGGGTTTTGCCACCCGCTTTTTTATGCCAGTGCTTTTATTAGTTGTGGTAACCAAGCCAGCGCAGTATCTTCAGGTAAATCGGCTTGCTGGGCATCAATTTCCAGTGCGTTGATCAGACTCACTGCTCCCTTTGTTGATAGCAAAGCGGCTAGTTTTCGACCGGCTTCGCAAAAAGTATCATATGCAGAGTCACCTAAAGTGATCACAGCATAAGAAAGTGTGGTAAGATCACCCCGATCTTGTGCTAATTGATCCGCAAAGGGTTGAATATTATCAGGCAGATCTCCTGCGCCATAGGTGGATGTGATCACTAACCAAACCCCGGAAGGGTTAAGGTGATCCAGTTCGGGTTTCAGATGAAGTGTTGCTTCATAGCCCGCTTGTACCAGTGTTTCAGCAACTTGTTCTGCCACATATTCCGCTGCGCCCATTTGGCTGCCAACGAGGATGTCTATCATGATATGCCTCTTGTCATAAGAATGTTTGGCTATACTACTGGAATAAAATCAGCTAATGCTATGGCTTTGGCATGATTTACATGTTTTTACTGCTCTGCAGGCTAAGTAAAAACAACAATAGCACTACCACTACGCCTGCGTGTTATTGAGGTTTAAACAACGTATGTCTGACACTGTGTCATTTTCCCAGCTAATGCTGCCTGAAGCTATTGTTCGTGCTGTTACTGAACTTGGCTATGAAACGCCGTCGCCTATTCAGGCTGCTGCTATCCCTAAACTATTAGCTGGCGAAGATGTATTAGGCCAGGCGCAAACCGGTACCGGTAAAACCGGTGCTTTCGCGCTGCCTTTATTAGCACGGCTTGACCCTGCACAAAATGATCCGCAAATTCTGGTATTAGCGCCAACGCGTGAGCTGGCGATTCAGGTTGCTGAAGCGTTCCAGGCTTATGCCCGTTATATGCCGGCTTTTCATGTTCTGCCGTTATACGGTGGCCAGAGCTATACCAATCAGCTTAAATCGCTAAAGCGCGGTTCTCAGGTTATCGTTGGTACGCCGGGTCGTATTCTTGATCACTTAGACCGCGGTACGTTAAAGTTGGATAAGCTGCGTGCTATCGTGCTGGATGAAGCCGATGAAATGCTGCGTATGGGCTTTATCGACGACGTGCAAACCATTATGGATGCTACGCCGGCCGGCCGCCAGGTCGCTATGTTCTCTGCAACTATGCCACCGCAAATCCGTGCTATCGCGCAAAAACACTTGAAAAATGCTGAAGAAATTAAAATTGCCTCGAAAACCAGCACCGTTGAGCGTATTACGCAGCGTTATGTAATGTTAGATGGCAACCAGAAACTGGATGCATTAACCCGGTTGCTGGAAGGCGAAGAATACGATGCCACTATTGTGTTTGTGCGTACCAAAAGTGCTACTGAAGAGATCGCCGAAAAACTGGGTGCCCGTGGTTATGCCGTAGCGTGCTTAAATGGTGACATGAACCAAGCGCACCGTGAACTGACCATCCGTAAAATGAAAGCAAACCAGTTAGACGTTATTGTTGCTACTGATGTTGCCGCCCGTGGTTTGGATGTAGAACGTATCAGTTTGGTAGTAAACTACGACATTCCGTATGACAGCGAAGCTTATGTACACCGTATTGGTCGCACCGGCCGTGCCGGTCGTGAAGGTAAAGCAATTTTGTTTGTTTCGCCACGTGAGCGCCGTTTACTGCGGACTATTGAGCATGCTACCAAGCAGCCGATTGAGCAAATGTCCCTGCCAACCGGCCGGGTCATTGAGCAGCGTCGTATCGAATCGTTCCGGGAGCAGTTAGCGCAAACGATTGAAACTCAGGATTTAAGCTTCTTCCAAGCGTTAATTAACGATTGGCGTGAAAAGATTGAAACTACTGAGAATGATCTTGCTGCGGCTTTGCTGTTTTTAGCGCAGAAAGATCAACCTTTGAACGTAGCAAGCCAGTTCCCGGAAATCCGTGAGCCGCACGCCCGTGGTGGCGATCGTGATGACCGTCCGCGTCGTGAGCGCAGTGATCGCCCTGAACGCAGTGGCGAGCGTCCGGACCGTGGCCCGCGTGTTAAGCGTGAAATGAAAGGTGATTACCAGACATACCGCATCGAAGTAGGCAAAGAACACGGCGTACGCGCCGGTGATATCGTCGGTGCTATTGCTAACGAAGCCAATATCGACAGCCAGTTTATTGGTAATATTAAACTGTTTGATCATTTCAGTACGGTTGAGTTGCCAGCAACTATTCCGAATGAAATTTTCCAACACCTGAAAAAAGTCTATGTGCGTAAGCAAAAGCTGAATATCACAGTAGACAGCGGCGCTGCACCAGCCGGTGAGCGTCGCCCGTCTAACGGCCCTGGCCCACGCCCTGGTGCTGCGCCACGCGCGCCGCGTAAGCCACGCGATTAAGTGTTAGCTTAATACCAAACCCTGCCACGGCAGGGTTTTTTTATGGCTTCAGCTTTAAACTGTTACGACTCCACCCCATGTAGTTTTAACAAAACAAAAGGCTTAGAACCCCGATTTGGGCGACACAGAGTGTCTGAGTGTTTGCGCCAGCAAACAGCGAGTTGCTGTGGCGAGCCAAAGTGGGTGTTGTAAGCCTGTAGTGCAGAATAATCCGCGGAGTATCGACATGATAGTTGCCTGCCTGAATTGTAATGGTTTAAACCGCTTGCCGGCTGATAAGCCGGCGCGTGAAGCGCGTTGTGGTAAATGTAAGCAGGCGCTGTTTGTGGGTGAACCGATAGAATTAACTGCCGCCAATTTTGCGGCCCAAGCGCAAAAAGCAGAACTGCCGTTGGTGGTTGATTTTTGGGCCAGCTGGTGTGGCCCTTGTCAGGACTTTGCGCCGGTTTTCAGCCAGGCTGCACGTGAGCTGGAGCCGCATTTTCGCTTTGGTAAAATCAATACTGAGCAACAGCAGCAGTTGGCAGCGCAGTTTAATATCCGCTCTATTCCTACCTTAATGCTGTTTAAACAGGGTAAGGTTGTGGCACAGCAAGCGGGTGCTTTACCCAAGCAAGCCTTTTATCAATGGTTATCTCAGAATAAGTAAGTATTCACTCACTTTGGAGGTTTTATGACAAAGCAGGTTTTCACCCTTAGCAGTCCGGACATTAAAGAGGGCCATTTTATGGCTAAAGATCACGAATTCGATGGCTTTGGCTGCAGCGGCAACAATGTATCGCCTGAGCTAAATTGGGCCAATGCCCCGGCGGGCACGAAAAGCTTTGCCGTTACCGTATTTGACCCGGATGCGCCAACTTGCTCTGGTTTCTGGCACTGGCTGGTAACCGATATTCCGGTTGCGGCCAGCGGTTTAGCCCGAGGTGCCGGTAAAGGCAGCTTGCCACCGGGTTGCCGTAGCTTTAACAATGACTACGGCAGCAGAGACTTTGGCGGCGCCTGTCCGCCAGAGGGCCATGGTATGCACCGTTATCAGTTTACTGTTTGGGCCTTGCCTGAAGACACCTTACCGGCGGCTGATGGCGCAAGCGCAGCGGTGGTGGGCTTTATGCTAAATGCCATGGCGCTGGGCAAAGCCACACTAACCGCCACTTACGCCCGTTAGGCGTAAAAAACGGGACATCAGACTAAGGCCGCATACCGCGGCCTTTTTACTTGCGCTAAGCTAGGCTTTTCGCTTGCGGAGGCTTTTATTCTGCCAATGTTAACTAACAGCATGCCGCAACGTTTTTATGTGTTGCTGGCCGGTTTTTTCAGTCAGTTACTCTGTCTGGGGGTGGCGCGCTTTGCTTATACCCCGTTGTTGCCGTTAATGCAGCATCAACAGGTATTGGATGATGCCAGCGGCGGCTATCTGGCGGCGGTGAATTACCTTGGTTATATGGCCGGCGCGCTGCTGGCCGCCAACCTGAGCAACCTCCAGTTAAAAGACACTCTGTATCGGCTGGGCTTGCTGTTAGCCGTGCTAAGCACATTTGGTATGGCGTTGACTGAAAACGTCTGGCTGTGGTCGTTGTGGCGCTTTGTCGCAGGCTTAAGCAGCGCCGGCTCCATGCTGATAGCCTCCGGGCTGATCATGCACTGGCTGTTAAGCCATAAACAGCGGGCTGAACTGGGTATCCATTTTGCCGGGCTGGGTTTTGGCATAGCGTTATCGGCGCTGTTAGTCGAGCTGATGTTAGTACTGCAGTTAGACTGGCGTGCACAGTGGCAATATTTTGCTGTGTTTGGTGTCATGCTGGCGATTCCTGCCTGGCGCTGGTTACCACGGCCGGCAGCCGTTACACTGTCGACACACCATAGCGCTGCTGATACGCCACCGGCCAAACGCTTTATCCGCCTGATGCTGGCCAGCTATTTTTGTGCCGGTTATGGCTATGTGATCAGTGCGACCTTTATTGTCACTATTGTCGAGCGCATGCCGGGCTTAAGTGGCAGCGGCAACTTAAGTTTTATTACTTTGGGTCTGGCCGCGACGCCAGCGGTGCTGCTATGGGATTTGATAGCGCGCAAAACCGGCTACCTTAAAGCGATAATGTTAGCCTTAATATTGCAGGCGGTATCAATACTGTTGCCGTTGTGGTTTAGCGCGTTAACGGCCGTGTTATTAAGCGCAGCGTTATTTGGTGCCACCTTCGTTGGCGTGGTCAGTTTAGTGCTGACGATGGCAGGGCGCTTATACCCAAGTAAACCGGCGAAGCTAATGGGCAAAATGACGCTGGCCTACGGTAGTGCTCAGGTGCTGGCGCCGGCGTTAACCGGCTATTTAGCCCAGCTTAGCGGTCACTATGATATCGGCCTGTATCTGGCGGCGGGTTTTGTTGCGTTGGGCGCCCTACTGATAGCGGTGCTTATCGCAACAGATAACACCGCCCAGCAGTTAGATGCGGTAAAGTAATTATTTCCCGATACAAAACGAGCTAAAAATCTTACCAAGTAAATCATCAGAACTAAATTCACCGGTTATTTCATTGAGGTGCTGCTGGGTTAGCCGCAGCTCTTCGGCCAAAATCTCGCCGGCAATAAAGCTGTGCAGCTGCTCCTGGCCGATTGCCAGGTGCTCGGCGGCGCGGTCCAGTGCGTCGAGGTGGCGGCGGCGGGCGAGGAAGCTGCCCTCGGTACTGGCGTCAAAACCGATGCATTGTTTTAAATGCTCGCGCAGCGCATCGATACCGGCACCGGTTTTGGCGGACAAACGATACACCGGCGCTTTGGCGGTTAAATCGGCGCTCGACTCTGGATTGAGCATCTCGCCGGTAATATCGGCTTTATTGCGAATTACAGTCACGCCTAAATTGGCCGGCAAGCGGTCGATAAAGTCGGGCCAGATATCGTGTGGATCAGTAGCGTTGGTGGTGGTGCCGTCGACCATAAAGAGCACACGGTCGGCTTGTTCTATTTCTTTCCACGCCCGTTCTATACCAATTTGCTCCACGTGATCAGTAGCATCACGTAAACCGGCGGTGTCGATAATATGCAGTGGCATGCCGTCGATATGAATATGCTCACGCAGTACATCGCGGGTGGTGCCGGCTATTTCGGTGACAATAGCTGCTTCACGGCCTGCTAAAGCATTAAGCAGGCTGGATTTACCGGCGTTAGGCCGGCCGGCGATAACAACCTTCATACCTTCGCGTAAAATACTACCCTGAGTGGCCTGTTTTTTTACCGTCGCCAGATAATCGATGATCTCGGCTAAATCGGCGGCAACTTTGCCGTCAGATAAAAAGTCGATTTCTTCATCGGGGAAATCTATCGCGGCTTCGACATACATACGCAGGTGAATGACTTTTTCTACCAGCTGATGAATGCGGTTAGAAAACTCGCCTTGCAGTGATTGCATAGCACTGCGAGCCGCCTGTTCGCTGCTGGCATCAATTAAGTCAGCAATAGCTTCTGCCTGAGCTAAATCGAGTTTATCGTTTAAAAATGCACGCTCAGAGAATTCGCCCGGCCGGGCTATACGCACATTGGGTAGCGCTAATACCTGCTTTAACAGCATATCGAGTAATACCGGACCACCGTGGCCCTGCAGCTCCAGTACATCTTCACCGGTAAAGGAATTCGGCCCTGGGAACAGCAGGGCAATGCCCTGGTCCAACACCTTAGCTTGACTATCAAAAAATGGTAAATACTCGGCATAACGCGGTTTGGGCAGCTTGTGCAGTATGGCCTGAGCCACGGCTTTGGTATCGGGGCCGGAAATGCGGATAATACCGACACCGGCGCGGCCGGGAGCGGTGGCTAAAGCGGCGATGGTATCGGTAGTAAACATGTTATTGCCTCTTAATGGAAAAAGCCTGTCAACGTGATGCGACAGGCTTAAGGTTTAACGGCAAGGGTAAGGAAATCATCATTTCGCCGCTTTCGACAGCACGTCCTTGTGCTGTCTCAACCTCCGCAACATCCCTGTTGCTGCTTCATGATGACACCTTACCCCTGCTTTTTAGCTTGTTTAAGCTTTTTTGGTATGTAAGCCTTTCTTTTCCATACCTTTGTAGATGTATAACATCTGCGCCAGTGAAATAAGGTTACTAACAAACCAGTACAGTACCAGGCCACTTGGGAACCAGAGGAAGAATACTGAGAACGCCACAGGCATCCACATCATAATCTTCTGCTGCATCGGGTCGGTTACCTGCATCGGCGTCAGCTTTTGCATTAAGAACATGCTGGCACCGAACAACACCGGCAATACATAGTACGGATCCAGCGCGGATAAGTCGTCAATCCACAACATAAAGGGCGCGTGGCGCAGCTCAACGCTTTCAACAAATACCCAGTACAGCGCAAGGAAGATAGGCATCTGGATCAGCATCGGTAAGCAACCGCCCATAGGGTTCACTTTTTCTTTGCGATACAATTCCATCATGGCCGGGCCCATTTTCTGCCGGTCGTCTTTGTAACGTGCTTGCAGCTCTTCAATCTTAGGCTTTAAGTTACGCATCTTGGCCATCGACTCGTACTGCACTTTTGTCAGTGGGTACATTACGCCTTTAACGATAATGGTAATACAGATAATAGCCACGCCCCAGTTCACTACGAAACCCTGAATCAGTGTCAATAACCAAAACAGCGGCTGCGAGATAAACCACAGGAAACCGTAGTCAACAGTTAAGTCCAGGCCATTGGCTAGTTTCGCCAGATTATCCTGCGTTTTCGGGCCGGCGTAGAAGGTGCTGCCAAGGCTGATCTGTGCGCCCGGCTCGATATTCACTGCCGGGCCTTTGGCGCCAATAACACCTTGGCCGTTACGTACCATGCTGTACAGTTGGTTGTCGGCTTGTTGATCCGGTATCCATGCAGACACGAAGTAGTGCTCTAGCATGGCAACCCAACCACCAGTAGTGGCTTCCAGCAGATTTTTTTCAGCCATGTCATCAAAGTCGTACTTTGAATAACGCTCGGTCGCTGTACCGAAAGCTGCTCCGCGGTAAATCGGCATCATCATGCTGGCACTTTCGCCGTTATCAATGCTTTGTACCAGATGTTGATAAGGCTGAACGGTTTTTACTTCATTACTTTGGTTGTGAATAAAATATTCTACCCGGACATCATAATGACCGGCAGTAAAAGTAAAACGTTTTTCAATCTGCAGGCCATTATGGTTAAACATTAACGGCACCACTAATTCGTTTACACCGTCGGCCAGGCGGTAGCTGTTTTGCTCAGCGCTGTATACCGGCCGTGGGTTACGGCTGTCGTCTGGGCCGTCACGACCAATCAGGCCACTTTGCGCCACATACTCGAAACCGGTCAGGCGGCGCATTAATGGGTAGGGTTCGCTTTTGCCTTTTTCCAGCTCAAATGCTGGTAATGTCAGCGCAACAATGTCGCCACCGCGGCTGTCAATGCTAAGTGTCAGAACATCCGTACTAACTTGAATGCTGCGCGCTGCTGCGGCAACCATGGTGGCCGGTTGCTCGGCATCGGCTGTGGTTAGTTGTAAATCTGCTGAACCGCCGACGCCATTTTGGCTTTGCTCGATTATTGGTGTAACAGGTTTAGGTGCAGTGTCAATATTCCACTGTTGCCAGAGTAAAAAACTGACCAGTGCCAGACCAATAACTAATAAACTACGTTGTGATTCCATGGCTTAGCTTTTCTCATTGTGCTTTTCAGGAACAGGATCATCACCGCCCATATGCAAGGGGTGACATTTCAATATACGTTTCGCAGCTAACCAACAGCCTTTTAGTACGCCAAAACGCTCTATCGCGGTGATAGCATAATGTGAGCAGGTTGGATTAAAACGGCAGCTTGGTCCAAACAGCGGACTAATCAGTCTCTGGTACCCGCGCAGCAGCGTCAACGCTATGCTGACAGCGATGCGGTGTACTGGCGAGCGATCTTGCGCCATAGTTTTTCCAGTTGCCTTTGTAACTCATCATTAGCGGTATTGCTAATATCACCTTTCACCATCAGTACCAAATCGACGCCAGGCAACTCATGTTGATGTAAACGAAAGCTGTTACGCACGCAGCGTTTGATACGGTTGCGTTGCACGGCTAATTTAACACGTTTTTTCGCGATAGTAAGACCTAATCGCGGATGAGGCAGATGATTGGCTTTTGCCAGGATAGTAAACAGCGGGGAAGAAACCCGAAACGGGAGTTGGAATACATTATCGAACTGACCGGGAGTTAACAGGCGTAACTCCCGGCCAAATTTCAGGCTGACCACGCAGCGGCTAACCGCTGATTAAGCAGATAAACGCTGACGGCCTTTAGCACGGCGACGCGCTAACACCTGACGACCACCTTTAGTGGCCATGCGAGCACGGAAACCGTGGTTACGCTTGCGCTTTAACACGCTTGGTTGAAACGTTCTTTTACTCATAATCTCATCCGTCCGGTCGAAATATTTACTAAAGGTTTCTGTGTTTTAGCAAATACACCAAAACGCAGCTGACAAAAATGAGCGCGAATTTTAAGTAGTTCGCCAGCTAAAGTCAATCTGATCCTGTGTTTTATTGCAGCAGATCTTTTCTCATTACAGTTGTTACTCAAGTTTTCCACAGGTGGTGATGTTTTCTATGAATAAATTGTGAGTTAAATTTTCTTTAGTCTGATTAACTACAGCTTAAACCTCAGGTATTATTAAAAGGAATAAGAGAAATATAGTGTTTATATACAGTGTGTTGTGAGTATTTTTGCTACTCTTTTGGTAATTTGAAAAAGTCAATATTGAAGTTGTGGATAAGATCATACGATAATGACACCTCAGTTAATTTACGCCAGCCTTTTTAATTATAATAATTTAGGCTTCAGGAGATATGGTGTATCAGTCCGTTTGGCAAAATTGCCTGCAGGCGCTACAGGCCGAATTGCCCGCGCAACATTTCAGTATGTGGATCCGCCCATTGCAAGCAGATAGCTCAGATTCCGGGCTAACCTTGTATGCGCCAAACCGCTTTGTATTGGATTGGGTACGTGAAAAGTACTTAAGCCGGATCCTGGAACTGATCCAGGATTATTGTGGCGATGATGCGCCCAGACTAAAATTTGACGTAGGGTCCAGTCAAAGTAACAAAGCCAGGTCTACGACACCGGCACCTGCTTTGGCGATGGTTGCACCTGTAGCGCCTGTACCTAAAGAAACTCCTGAGCCAGCGCCTAAAAGCATCGTTACCAGTAATGTCCGTGCCAACTACACCTTTACCAATTTTGTTGAGGGTAAATCGAATCAGCTAGCCCGCGCTGCTGC
Organism: Rheinheimera gaetbuli; assembly: GCF_054781935.1. NCBI lineage: Bacteria > Pseudomonadati > Pseudomonadota > Gammaproteobacteria > Chromatiales > Chromatiaceae > Rheinheimera > Rheinheimera gaetbuli. The sequence continues at coordinate 35,408 of NZ_BAAGTL010000023.1, read as the reverse complement.
CAGCCAGGTGGCTGATAATCCTGGTACTGCTTATAACCCACTATTTATCTACGGTGGCACCGGTTTGGGTAAAACTCACTTGTTACATGCGGTAGGTAACGGCATTTTGGCGAAAAAACCAGATGCTAAAGTTATTTATATGCACTCTGAACGCTTTGTGCAAGATATGGTTAAAGCCCTACAAAACAATGCGATAGAAGAGTTTAAGCGCTACTATCGCTCGGTCGACGCGCTACTTATCGATGACATTCAGTTCTTTGCAAATAAAGAACGCTCACAAGAAGAGTTTTTTCACACCTTTAATGCGTTGCTCGAAGGCAACCAACAGATCATTTTAACCAGCGATCGTTATCCAAAAGAAATCGATGGCGTGGAAGATCGGTTGAAGTCGCGTTTTGGTTGGGGCCTTACCATCGCCATCGAGCCGCCGGAGTTAGAAACCCGGGTGGCGATCCTGATGCGCAAAGCGCATGAAAACCAGATCCGCTTGCCAGAAGAAGTGGCTTTTTTTATTGCCAAACGTTTGCGTTCTAACGTGCGTGAACTCGAAGGTGCGTTGAACCGGGTAATTGCCAACGCCAACTTTACCGGCCGGCCAATCACCATCGATTTCGTGCGTGAAGCATTGCGAGATTTGCTGGCGCTGCAAGACAAGTTAGTTACTATCGAGAATATCCAGAAAACGGTGGCGGAATACTACAAAATCCGTGTTGCCGACTTATTGTCTAAGCGACGCTCGCGCTCCGTAGCCCGGCCGCGGCAAATGGCGATGGCGCTGTCGAAAGAACTGACTAACCATAGTCTGCCGGAAATTGGCGATGCCTTTGGCGGTCGCGATCACACTACAGTGTTGCATGCCTGCCGAAAAATTGAGTCGTTAAAAGAAGAAACACACGAAATAAAAGAAGACTTTCAGAATTTAATCCGTACTTTGTCATCGTAAAGGGACTTGGTCATGCAATTTACCATCAACAGAGACGCCTTGCTCAAACCATTACAAATGGTGTCTGGTGCTATAGAGCGCCGCCATACGTTGCCTATTTTATCTAACGTGCTGCTTGAAGTAAGCGATGGAGCTTTATCCCTGACAGGTACCGATTTGGAAGTAGAGCTGGTCGCTACAACCGATGGCTTGACGGTGCAGAGCCCCGGGCGGATTACGGTACCGGCAAAAAAGCTACTGGATATTTGCCGTAGTCTGCCAGAAGGGGCTGATATTCGGGTGCAGCTGCAAGGCGACAATTGTATTTTGACCTGTGGTAAAACCAAGTTTACGTTATCTACACTTAGTGCGTCTGAGTATCCTAATCTGGAAAGCTGGCAAGGTGAGGTGGACATTCAATTAACACGGGCGCAACTGCGTAAGCTATTGGATGATACGGCTTTTTCGATGGCGAACCAGGACGTACGTTATTATTTGAACGGCCTGCTGTTTGAAGTTGACAATGGCGCAGTAAAGGCGGTTGCAACCGATGGCCACCGACTGGCACTAAGCAGCTTGGAATTGCCGGCGTTAGTCGCCCAACAAAAGCAAATTATTATTCCGCGTAAAGGTGTATTGGAAGTGATGCGTTTGTTGGCCAGTGATGACCAGCTGGTTACCTTGAGCCTGGGGCAAAACCATATTCGCTTAACTGACAGCAATTATGTATTTAGCAGCAAGTTGATTGACGGTCGTTTCCCCGATTACCGTCGGGTATTGCCACGTAACAGCACCAAGCTGGTTACGGCGCACCGCAGCGTGTTAAAAGACGCCTGCACCCGTGCCTCTATTTTATCTAACGAGAAATACCGCGGCGTGCGCTTTACGCTAAGTAGTGGTGAGCTACAGATAGTGGCAAACAACCCTGAGCACGAGCAGGCCGAAGAAGTTATAGAAGTGGAGTATCAGGGTGACAATCTTGAGATTGGCTTTAACGTGGGTTATTTATTGGACGTGTTGAACACTCTGGGTACGGATCTGGTGGTACTGCATTTGAACGATGCCAACTCCAGTGCCTTGGTTGAAGGCGTAGGTAATGTTGGCGCTTGTTACGTTGTTATGCCAATGCGTTTGTAGCCATGTCACTGTTGTCAGTTAGCGCCAGTCAGTTTCGCAATCTGACGGCAGTGTCGTTAAATACCCATGCTCAGTTCAATATCATTACGGGTATGAATGGTAGCGGCAAAACCAGTTTGCTTGAAGCTATCTATTACCTGGCGCATGGTCGGTCTTTTCGTACCAGTCGAGCTCAGCGTTTAGTGCAGCACGATACTGACGCTTTTACACTACATGCCAAAGTTGCCGCCCAACAGCAAACCCACAGCTTGGGCTTGCAGCGCGATAAACAGGGTGAGCTTGTGCTACGTCTTAATGGCGCCAATGTTAACCGGTTGGCAGATTTTGCCAGTTTGTTGCCAGTGCAACTTATTACGCCCGACAGTTTTCGGTTATTTTTTGGCGGTCCAAAAGAGCGACGACAGTTTTTTGATATGGGTTTGTTCCACGTGGAACCAAACTTCTTTGATCGTTGGCTGCGGTTCAACAAAGTGCTTAAGCAGCGCAACGCCTTGCTTAAAACTAATCGTCAGTATGACAGCCAATTTCGGTTCTGGGACGAGCAGTTTGTTGGCCTTGCGTTTGAGCTACAGCATCTGCGATTCAACTACATTAGCCAGTTAGAGGCCGCATTTCGTCAGCTTACAATCGGTGATGTGTTAATGCAGCAACTAAGCTTTCAGTTGCAACAAGGCTGGCCAGAGAAAATTGTTCAGCCAGCAGAGTTACATCAGCTGCTACAACAGAGCTTTAGCCAGGATAGCCGAATGGGTTTTACCCAGTATGGCCCGCAAAAAGCCGATTTAAAGCTAAAAAAAGACCAGTGGGCAGCAGAAGAAGTGTTATCCCGTGGTCAGTTAAAAGTGTTATTATTTGCGCTTAAAATTGCGCAAAACAATGTTATTCGTGATAACGGCCATAAACAGCCGTTGTTGCTGATCGATGATTTGGCGTCGGAGTTAGACCAGCAGTCGACCCGACAGATTTTTAGCTATTTACGCGATATAAACTCACAGGTTTTTATTACTGCAATTAACGCTGAGCAGGTTTCACCTTTTATCGTCGCCGAAAAACGAGCGATGTTTCACGTGGAACATGGGCAGCTAACAGCACGGACAGATAACGATGGCCGAACAACATAACTACGATTCCTCGAGTATAAAAGTATTAAAAGGACTGGATGCAGTTCGTAAAAGACCAGGCATGTATATCGGCGACACCGATGACGGCTCTGGCTTGCACCATATGGTGTTTGAGGTGGTCGATAACTCTATCGATGAAACCTTAGCCGGTCATTGCTCTGATATCTGGGTAACTATTCACAGTGATGGTTCTGTATCGGTGCGCGATAACGGCCGTGGTATTCCAACCGACATGCACGAAGAGGGCGTATCTGCTGCTGAAGTTATTATGACTGTGCTGCACGCCGGTGGTAAGTTTGACGACAACTCTTATAAAGTGTCTGGTGGTTTGCACGGCGTGGGCGTGTCAGTGGTTAATGCGCTGTCTGACAAGTTGGAGCTGACTATCCGCCGTAAGGGGCAGGTGCATCAACAAATTTATCATCTTGGTGTGCCGCAAGCGCCATTGGCTGTAATTGGTGAAACTGAAGATAAAGGTACCACCATCCGGTTTTGGCCCAGCCCAACGGTATTTACCGATATCAATTATCACTTTGATATTTTGGCTAAGCGTTTGCGTGAGCTATCATTCTTAAACTCTGGCGTCAGTATTATCCTTACTGACGAGCGCAACGATAAAAAAGATCATTTTAAATATGAAGGCGGTATTGAAGCCTTTGTTCAGTACTTAAACCGTACTAAAACCAGCGTGCACCCGAAAGCCTTTTATTTCACCGATCAGCGCGACGACGGTATTTCAGTTGAAGTAGCTATGCAGTGGAACGACAGTTATCAGGAAAACGTATTTTGTTTTACCAATAACATTCCACAGCGTGATGGTGGTACTCACTTAGCCGGTTTCCGCGGTGCCTTAACGCGGGTATTAAATACCTATATTGAACAGGAAGGCTACGCCAAAAAAATGAAGGTGCAGGCTTCTGGTGATGATGCCCGTGAAGGTTTAACCGCGGTTATTAGCGTAAAAGTACCGGACCCGAAATTCAGCTCGCAAACCAAAGACAAGCTGGTGTCCAGCGAAGTGCGCTCGGCAGTAGAGAGCGTAATGGGTGAGAAGCTAAACGAATACCTGCTGGAAAACCCGGGTGATGCCAAGATCATCGTTGGCAAAATTGTCGACGCCGCCCGTGCACGTGACGCTGCGCGCAAAGCGCGCGAAATGACCAGGCGTAAAGGCGCGCTGGATATAGCGGGTTTGCCCGGCAAACTGGCCGACTGCCAGGAAAAAGACCCGGCGTTATCCGAACTATACATAGTAGAGGGTGACTCTGCGGGTGGTTCTGCCAAACAGGGCCGCAACCGCAAAAATCAGGCGATACTGCCGCTGAAGGGTAAAATTCTTAACGTAGAAAAAGCCCGTTTCGACAAAATGCTGTCATCACAAGAAGTCGGTACCTTAATTACCGCTTTGGGCTGCGGCATAGGTCGTGAAGAATACAACCCGGATAAAACCCGCTACCACAGCATTATCCTGATGACGGATGCTGACGTCGACGGCTCGCACATCCGTACGCTGCTGTTGACCTTCTTCTACCGTCAAATGCCTGAGCTTATCGAGCGCGGTTATATCTATATTGCTCAACCACCACTGTATAAAGTGAAAAAGGGCAAGCAAGAACAATATATTAAAGATGAAGCGGCGTTAACAGAGTATCTTACAACGCTGGCTCTGGACGAAGCCTCATTGCATGTTAACGCAGAGGCGCCAGGCATCAGTGGCGCTGCACTGGAAACTTTAGTACGCCAGTACCATAAGGTGTCGGCCACTATTGTGCGCTTAACGCGTAAAATACCCTATAACCTGTTAAATGAACTGATTTACGTCCCTACGCTGGATGTCGCGCAGGCGAAATCGGCAGAATACAGTGAGCAATGGGCACAAAATCTGGTACAGCGTTTAGATGAAAAAGAAGGTGATGGTTCCAGCTACAGCTATGTGGTTCACGAAGACCGCGAGCGCCAGTTGTTCCTACCTAAGGTGATTATTCGTCAGCATGGTATCGACAACGAATACTTGTTGCACTATGACTTTGTTACTTCGCGTGACTATCTAAGTATTGCTGCTCTGGGCGACGCTATCCGCGATCTGATAGAAGAAGGTGGTTATATACGCCGTGGTGAGAAAATCAAACCGGTAGAAACCTTCCTCGAAGCGCTGGAGTGGTTGATGAGTGAGTCAAAGCGTGGCTTGTATATTCAGCGCTATAAAGGGCTAGGCGAGATGAACCCTGAGCAGTTATGGGAAACCACCATGGACCCGCAAAGCCGCCGTATGTTGCAGGTAACTATTGAAGATGCCATCGGTGCCGACCAGTTGTTCGCTACGTTGATGGGCGACCACGTAGAACCGCGCCGCGCTTTTATAGAAGAAAACGCGCTCTATGTGGCCAACCTGGACGTGTAGTTTTAACGATTAACAACAAAGGGGCTTCGGCCCCTCAGTCATTTTAGCGAGTTAGAAGCGCATGCAAAAATATGATATGAAAACCTTTCAGGGCCTAATTTTGGCCTTGCAGGATTACTGGGCTCGTCAGGGCTGCGTGATAGTGCAGCCACTGGATTTAGAGGTGGGCGCCGGTACTTTCCACCCGATGACTTTTTTGCGCTCGTTAGGGCCTGAGCCAACGAACGTGGCCTATGTGCAGCCTTGCCGCCGGCCAACCGATGGTCGCTACGGTGAAAACCCAAACCGTTTGCAGCACTATTACCAGTTTCAGGTGATTTTAAAGCCATCGCCAGACAATATTCAGGAGTTGTATTTAGGCTCGCTGCGTGAACTGGGTATTGATACCCTGGTACATGATATTCGCTTTGTCGAAGACAACTGGGAATCGCCTACCTTAGGTGCCTGGGGGCTGGGCTGGGAAGTCTGGTTAAATGGGATGGAAGTAACCCAGTTTACCTACTTCCAGCAGGTGGGTGGCTTAGAATGTCGCCCGGTAACTGGTGAAATAACCTACGGTTTAGAGCGTCTCGCCATGTATATCCAGGGCGTCGACTCTATTTATGACCTGGTTTGGGCCGACGGCCCGTTGGGCCGGGTAACCTACGGTGACGTATTTCATCAGAATGAAGTAGAACAAAGCACCTATAACTTTGAACACGCCGACGTAGCCGCATTGTTTAGCTACTTTGATCAGTGTGAAAAAGAAAGCCAGTATTTAATTGAGCAAGGCCTGGCTTTACCGGCTTATGAAAAAGTAATGAAGGCTTCACACGCCTTTAACTTGCTAGATGCGCGTCATGCCATTTCTGTGACTGAGCGTCAGCGCTACATTCTGCGGGTGCGGGCGCTGGCTAAAGCTTGTGCCGAAGCGTACTACGCCACGCGTGAAAAGCTTGGGTTCCCGCTGTGCAATAAAAACAACAACGCGAAGCAGGAGGCATAATGTCGGTGCAAGATTTTTTTGTTGAAATTGGCACAGAAGAGCTGCCACCAAAGGCGTTGAAAACACTGGCTACGGCTTTTGCAGATAACCTGAGTGCTGAATTAGCCAAGCTCGAGCTAAGCCACGCGGATGTACATTGGTACGCAGCGCCACGGCGTTTAGCGGTACGTATTAATGGCCTGGCGGTACAGCAAGCCGATAAAGTAGTGGAAAAACGCGGTCCGGCTATCGCGTCGGCGTATGACGCTGATGGCAAACCAACTAAGGCGGCGCAAGGCTGGGCTGCAGGTTGTGGCATAACGGTAGAGCAGGCAGAGAAACTGGAAACCGACAAAGGTGCCTGGTTGCTACATAAAGCCAAAGTGGTTGGCGCAGCCAGCGTAAGCTTACTGCCGGACGTAGTGCAACAGGCGCTGGCCAAATTACCTATTGCCAAGCCGATGCGCTGGGGTAACTCTACCGCAGAGTTTATCCGCCCGGTGCATACCATTATTATGCTGTACGGCAACGCTGTGGTACCAGCGACTATTTTAGGCCGTAACAGTGGCAACCAAACACACGGCCATCGTTTTCATGCGCCAGAAAAAGTCACTATTAATCATGCCGATGACTATCTGGCTAGCTTGCGTAACGCCTTTGTGGTGGCAGATTTTGCTGAGCGTAAAGCCTTTATAGCGGCTGAAGTAGCTAAAACGGCCACTGCGCTAAATGGTAAAGCGCTGATGGACGATGCCTTACTGGAAGAAGTTACTGCACTGGTAGAGTGGCCGGTAGTGTTAGTGGGCAGCTTCGAGCAAAGCTTCCTGCAGGTACCGGCAGAGCCGTTAATCTCAACCATGAAAGATAACCAAAAGTACTTCCCGTTACTGGATAGCAACGGCTATCTGCAGAACAAGTTTATCTTTGTCGCGAATATCGCCAGTAAAGATCCGCAGCAAATTATTGAGGGTAATGAAAAAGTAGTGCGGCCGCGCTTGTCTGACGCTCAGTTCTTTTTTAATACCGACCGCAAGCAAAAGTTGGAACAGCGTTTAGAGAGCTTAAAAACGGTGTTATTCCAGCAGCAGCTGGGCACGTTGGCAGAAAAGTCTGAGCGCATTAGTAAAGTAGCTGGCTTCGTTGCGGCTAAAATTGGTGCCGAGCAAGTCGCAGCAGAACGCGCCGGTTTACTGTCTAAGACTGATTTAATGACCAACATGGTTGGCGAGTTTCCGGAAGTGCAGGGCATTATGGGTATGCATTATGCCCGCTTAGATGGCGAAGCTGAAGCAGTTGCTCTGGCACTGAACGAGCAGTATATGCCGCGTTTTGCCGGTGATGAATTGCCAAGTCGTCTGGAGGGCGCAGCCGTTGCCATCGCGGATAAACTGGATACCTTAGTCGGTATTTTTGGTATCGGCCAGGCACCAAAGGGTGATAAAGACCCGTTTGCGCTGCGCCGCGCCGCCATTGGTGCACTGCGTATTATGGTAGAAAAGCAGCTGCCGTTGGACCTGGTGGATATTATTACCTTTAGCCAACAAACCTTTGGTAGCAAACTAAGCAATGCTAAAGTGGCCGAAGAAGTGCTCGAATTTATGCTGGGGCGGTTCCGCGCCTGGTATGAAGCCGAAGGCTACAGCGTTGATGTCATTCAGGCGGTACTAGCACGCAGGCCAACTAACCCGGCAGATTTTGACCGTCGCGTTAAAGCGGTAGCTGAGTTTGGTAAGCTGGACGCAGCGGCAGCGTTAGCAGCGGCCAATAAACGCGTGGCGAATATTCTTGCCAAAGTAGAGGGTGATATTGCCACCAAGGTAAATACAGCCTTACTGCAGGAGGAGGCCGAGCAGGCCTTGCATAGCGCTATCGTAGCAGAGCAAGCTTATCAGGCTGGCCAGCTTAGCTATGCCGAGGGTTTGGCTCATTTAGCCTTGATGCGCGATGTGATTGACCAGTTTTTTGACAAGGTAATGGTTAATGCCGATGACACCGCCGTTCGGGCAAACCGCCAAGCATTGTTAAAGCAATTACGCGAGCTGTTCCTGCAAGTTGCCGACATTTCCGTGTTACAGTAATTATTTGAAATAAATAAAGAAAAGCCAGCTTTGTGCTGGCTTTTTTATTATAAAGATAGGCTTAGTGATCTAAAAGCCGGTACAGTAATTGTTTTACTGCTTCCGGTTCAAATGGTTTGTCGCACATGGCATTGACACCACTTTGTGCAATATTGGACAGATGCGCATCATTAGCCTCACTGGTCACCATCAACACAGGTATATGTGACAAAGTACTATGTTCACGGATAAAGGTGGTTAGCTCACGCCCGTTTACCTCAGGCATATTATAATCAGTTACTACCAGATCAAACATTTGCTGCTGCAGTTGGGTTATTGCTTGCTTGCCGTCTTCGGCCTCAATAATATGCTGCATGCCCAAATTGGTTAACACGCGGCGGATATGATTGCGCGCCAGTCGGCTGTCATCCACCACCAGTACACGTACATCGTGCACATCAAACAGAGTGAGTTCAAGCTCGGCCGGGCTAAGTAAATCAACAGCGGCATTCAGCGCCTTACCCAATTGCATAGCGTCAAACGGCTTGGGTAAGATAGCAACGACACCAGATTGCTTAAAGGCTTCGAGCTGAGCTTTACGGGTTTCGCTGGACACCAATAAAAACGGGATCTCAGCCGTGCTGACATCGGACTTCAATTGCTTCAACAACTGTTCAGCAGTGCCGTCGGCCAGATGCAGTGCGCACGCTACAGCATCCGGCTTATGCTCAGCAATTTTAGCGCGCGCACCCGCCAAGCTATCGGCTTCTTCTATCTGAGTGACGTTTTCTTCCGCCAGTTTTTTACGGATAATTTTACGTTGAACCTCGGAAGGCTCAACAAGCAGAATGTGTAGATCGGCAGGAGAAAGTTGCATAGCGGCTCCGTAGCTGGCTAAAGTCGGCATTTTGCCACAGTAGTTACTGTTTGGGCATTAGTAAATTAGGTACACTGTCAGCTTACCTGGTTGCGTCCGTTGCGCTTTGACAAGTAAAGTTGTTCGTCTGCCAGCTTGACCGCCCGATGAAAGTCTTCAGCGCTGTCACACACCGCGACGCCAAAACTGGCGGTAAGACGATAATCTGGTTGGCTGGCCAGCAAAACGTGTTTCCCGAACTGCTCACGAATTTTATTGGCCACCGAAAATGCATCCGCCTGATTGGTGTTAGGCAGGATCAATAAAAACTCTTCACCGCCAACACGACAAGCGATATCCTGTTGTCGCAGGTTTTGCTGAAATAACTGCGCTACCGCTTTTAAAGCGTCATCGCCGGCGTCGTGACCAAACTGATCGTTTAGCTGCTTAAAATGGTCGAGATCAGACATAATAAGCGATAATGGAAAAAATTGTCCGGGTTGCAATGCCAGGCTAGGTAACAGGCTGGCATCTATAAAACGCCGGTTGGCCAGCTCCGTCAGCGCATCGGTATTGGCCTGCAATTCTTTACTTTGCTGTAGCAAATCCATGGCGTGATGGCTACGCTCCCGGTAATGATCGTTAATCCAGCATACTGTAATCACAATTAGTAAGGAGGCAATAAAGCGGCTGGCTTCGGCGTCTTTGTATTGCGCCAAAATAAGCTCAGGAAAAAACAACATCATACTTAACGCTAACACCAACAGGGCGTTGCTTAGCAATGCCATACGCACACCAAGCAAACCAAACAGTATCGCAGGAAACGGAAACACCCAGTACAGAGCTGTATTATTAAAACCACCCTGATAAACCAGGCTAAGCACAAAAGCACTTACTAATACGGCTTCTATTATGCAGGCTCGCTGTAGGTTGTGGTTTATATGAAACCAAAGAATATTTAATAAAAATGCCAACCCAGTGCCAAACAGAATAACGGGCAGCAACACTTGCTCTGACGAGAGATTCTTCAGGCCATAGATAAACATCACCGCGCTGGTGATATAGCTAACAAAAGCCAGTATATATCGCCGCCGGCGCTGATCTATTTTTTCGGCCTGCTTATTGCTGTGGCGCGGTATTGATGCGTGCAAGGCTGCCGTTTCTTGTTATATGCAGATAGAATGATGCTAGCACAAAAAAACAACATCAATACGCCAATTTAGTCCGGGCTCGCCGCAACAGTTGCAGTGCACTAACCAGCAAAACCAGTGTCTATCTCAACGTGTGGTAAATGTTGTTTTAGCCACAGCAAAAAAGGTTGGTATTGCTGTAATGGAAATTTATATCTTACCTGCATCTCGGAGTTTAGCCTAAAGTCGATATACGCCAATTGATCCTTCTGATACAGACTAATCTGCTTAATATTGTTAATGTCAGCACTGTCCATGCCTATCCGTAACTGGCTGCCGTCAGTGAAAAACAGCTGCTGGATATCTTTACTGTACACAAAATCGCCGTTATGTCTGGGTTGAAAACCAAACATGATGGCGATATCTGCAAACAGCAGCAGCAACAAGCCGACTGCGGCATACCAGTTAAACCACCACAGTAACGCAGCTATTGCCAGCAGCAATAACACCTTAGCGACGGTAGAGTCTTTAATCAGCGCCCATAACATCAGTGTTTATATCCTTAATAAAGATTACCTTTTAACTAAGTTATGAGTTCAAAGGGCTATTTTCAAGTAAAGCCATACGCAGAACTGTAACGACCGGTGTCGATCAAATATTCCAGCTAATACATATACATAACCAGTTACATTTAATGGCTTAATTATTATGAGCTTTTCTGCCAGTCTGGTATTTAGCAAAAGCCCCGTAAGGACACCCAAATGCGCAACCACGCCGATTTAAAGCTGCTAAGTATTGGTTTGCTGATAACGACCAGTATTCTGACCACTCCGGCTACAGCTATTGTTATTCGCCATGATAAACCCGCAGAGCTTTATCTGGCCTCTAAAGCCGATTTCCCGCCGTTGGCGACCTTTTACAACATCGGTGTGCACGGTACTTTGATTGCGCCTGACTGGGTGTTGACTGCAGCGCATACCGTGTTCTGCCTGAATCCGGGTCAGACAATTGCCGTGGGCGATGAATTGGTTGATGTTAAAGCACGTTATAGTTATCCGTCTTATCAATTAGGTGAGCAGAACGATTTAGCGCTTATTCAGCTGGCAAAACCAGTGCTGAGCGTAGCGCCTGCCAAATTGTACCGCCAGCAGGATGAGCGCGACCAGGTGCTGTGGTTTATCGGCAGTGGTGGCACCGGCACAGGTTTAACCGGCGAAACGGTCAGCTATAAAGAAAACAACGGCGTGCTGCGTAAAGCGCAAAACAAAGTAACTGCTGTGACAAAATCCGATTTGAGATTTGTGTTTGAATCAGGTCAACACGGGCTTGAACTGGAAGGCGTTTCGGGTAATGGCGACAGTGGTGGCCCTGCTTATCTGAAAAAAGACGATGGTTATTACCTGCTTGGCGTAAGCTCCAGAGTGGACTCATGGTTTAAGGATGTTGGCGAGTACGGTGTTAAAGAGCTGTACACCCGGGTATCCAGCCACACTAATTGGATAGATCAGGTAATGGCTGCAGATGACGCTGAAAGAGCCAAACTCGGCTCATCCGACGGTTTCCTGCAAGATGGTATGACAGCAGAAAATCTGCCGGGCATTTGTGCATCAATAAGTTTGAAACAGCTGTAAAGTAACTAAGTAAATAGCTGCCGGCGTTAGCCGGTCAGCAATTGCTTTATTGCTAATAACTCTGCGGTAGCCTTACGCTCAAGCAAGTGATCTACCAGTTGAGAGCTAGTCATTTTCTGAGTATTGTCAGAAATACTTTTGTCAGCACCTTGCTCTAACAGATACTGAACCAGCTTTGGCTCTTTTAGCAATATAGCTGCATGTAATGGTGGTAGACCATCAATTGCCGATGGTTTGTTGATATCAACATCGAGTGCTAGTAATCGAGTTATAACTATATATTTAAGTTGCTCAGGCTTAATTTCAAATGCATAGGCCAGGCCTGCATGCTGATCCAGCTCTTTGGCATGCTGCTCATTAGTCATACTATTAAAGTAAGTAAAACAAAGTGGCGCAGGCAGCACATAAGAGTTGTTGTCAGTAGAACAGATAATTAGCTCTTGCACCGACATACGTGATAAAGAGAATGCAGTGATACTAAGCAGAACTGTAAGCAATATGACGACTATAAGCAGAAACTTCTTCATCGTTTAACCCCAGACAGTTTTACTTTGCCCCGGTGCAGCAAGGGCGATAGCTGTATGTGAACCATTATTATGCTTCGCTAATCCATTGACATATAAAAGCAGAACTCTGCCAAAGCTCCATTCGATATTTTTCCGGACAGTTTCATAAATTTTGATATTACTTAAATCTTCAGCTTTAGCATGCTTAAACCAATGTTTCGCTGCCTTTCTACCAAATTTAAGCAGCACCTTTTTAGCTCCATCTCCTGGATGCATTAGCGAGCCAAATATCGATTGGACAAAACCCAATGCGTAGGAGCCATCAACAGCTTCGAGCAATAAGCCTTGGGCAAATGACCTTATTTTGTCGTCAATAGTAAGCTTATCTACCTGCGCTAGCTTTGATTTAAAGATAAACCGCAGAATGATTTTAGTTTCTGCTGCATCGAAGATTAGTTCGGTTGCAGTGAAGTTACGTAATGTGGTGTTTCCAGACATGGTTCTCATCCTGAGTCAAAAATTAACTGCATGATGATTAATTGTTTAATTTATGTCAACCTCCAGCCGGCGTTTACTGCCTATAGAAAAATATTGCCGTTCCCTCTTTTATCCACTAAGTTAGAATCTGATAGCCGCCATAGAGTGGTAAAGGATTACATAACAGGGAAGAGTGCATTGAAAAAGCTGTTACTTATCGCGCTGATTGCCTTCGGTGCGTGGAATTACTATCAAAAACAAAACACTGCGCCAGGAGTAGAACCTGCTGCTGTGCGCAAAGTGTTGCCTGACTACACCGTGCCAATTAACAAAGCCCGCGCCGTGGCCAATGCATCACAGTTTCGCTGCGATGGCCGGCAACACTGCAGCCAGATGACATCTTATGAAGAAGCGGTCTTCTTTCTAAGAAACTGCCCGGATACCAAGATGGATGGCGATGGTGACGGTGTACCTTGTGAAAGGCAGTTTAATCGCTTATAAGATGCCGAGTTAACCACTAACCTTTTTTACCACATACCGATAAGGTAATTCCGTCGTATCACAGCCCATTAACTCGTGATCCATAAAGCGGCAGAATGCCGGGATATCGCGGGTGGTGGCAGGGTCGTCGGCGATAATCAGTAAAGTTTCACCTACCTGCATTTTGCGCAATTGCAGCCGTACCATCATTACCGGCTCTGGGCAGCGCAGGCCTAAGGCATCGAGGGTTTGATCTGCGTTGCTGAAAATATCTTCCATTTTAACTCCGGTAAAATATAAAGCGGTTTGTGGCTGCGCCAGCGGGACTTCCGCCTAACCTAATATATTCGCCAATAAATAAGGGCCGTAAAAACGGCCCTTATTCTATGCGATTGTGCTTATTGCTGCCAGCTTATGGCCGTTCAAACACCGTCGCAATACCCTGACCTAAACCGATACACATGGTTGCCAGGCCAAACTTGCCACCTTTATCTTCCATCACATTAATCAGCGTGGTGCTGATACGTGAGCCAGAGCAACCCAGTGGGTGACCCAGCGCGATAGCGCCGCCGTTCAGGTTTACTTTCTGATCGGCAACTTCCAGTAAGCCTAAGTCTTTCATTACCGGCAGCGCCTGGGCGGCGAACGCTTCGTTCAGCTCGGCGTAGTCGATATCGTTGATGCTGATACCGGCCATTTTTAACGCCTTTTTCGACGCCGGTACCGGGCCGTAACCCATAATAGACGGGTCGCAACCGGCTACACCCATACCGCGCACGTAAGCACGAATTGGAAAGCCCAGCGCCTTGGCTTTGTCTTCGCTCATGACCAGCATGCCAGAGGCACCGTCGGATAATGCTGAAGAGGTACCTGCGGTTACCGTACCGTTGGCCGGGTCGAATACCGGGCGCAGTTGGCCCAGCGCTTCTACTGTGGTTTCCGGCCGGATCACTTCATCGTAATCCATCAGCTTTAACACGCCGTCGGCGTCGTGGCCTTCGGTGGGGATAATTTCGTTTTTAAACCGGCCCTGCAGGCTGGCCTCCTGGGCTAACCGGTGCGAGCGCGCGCCGAATTCATCCTGCTGCTGGCGGCTGATGCCGTGCATTTTACCCAGCAATTCTGCCGTTAAGCCCATCATACCGGCGGCTTTGGCTACCGAGGTGGATAAACCCGGGTGAAAATCGACACCGTGGTTCATTGGCACATGCCCCATGTGTTCAACACCACCGATTAAATACACTTCACCCATACCGGTTTGAATGGCGCGCACCGCATCATGCAAGGCTTGCATCGACGAGCCGCATAAACGGTTAACCGTAACGGCCGGTACTGAGTGCGGAATTCCGGCTAATAGCGCGGCGTTACGGGCTACGTTAAAGCCTTGCTCTAAGGTTTGCTGTACACAGCCCCAGATAATGTCGTCGATGTCGCTTGGGTCTAATGCCGGGTTGCGCGCAACCAACGAGGCCATGACATGGGCAGACAGTTGCTCGGCACGCACGTTGCGGTACATACCGGCTTTGCTGCGGCCCATCGGGGTGCGAATGCAATCTACAATAACTGCGTTTTTCATTATTTTGCTCCTGCGCTTAAACCGGGAAGAAACGCTGGCCGGCTTCGGCCATAGCGCGGGTTTTGTCTGTTACCTGATAAATCTCGCCTAAATGGGCGTATTTATCGGCCAGGGCGACGAAGTTGCTTAAACCTATGGTATCGGCATAACGCAACGGGCCACCGCGGAACGGCGGGAAGCCTAAACCGTAGATCAGGCCCATGTCGGCTTCAGCGGCGCTGGCGACAATGCCCTCTTCCAGACAGCGGATAGTCTCGTTAATCATTGGCACCATCACGCGGGCAATAATGTCTTCGCTGCTGAATTCCTGCTTATCAGCGGCAATAGCGGTCAGTAAGCTCAGCGCGGCAGGGTCGATATCCTTTTTCGGCTTACCTTTGGCATCTTTGCTGTAAGCATAAAAACCAACGCCGTTTTTCTGGCCATAGCGATCAGCTTTATACATCGCCGCTACCGGGTCGTTATCCAGCTTGGCCATCCGTGTAGGGAAGCCCGCTGCCATAACGTCGGTACAGTGGTAAGCGGTGTCTAAACCGACGACATCCAGCAGGTACGCCGGGCCCATTGGCCAGCCGAACTGCTTTTCCATTACCTTATCTACCTGGGCAAAGTCGGCGCCGTCTAACACCAGTTTACTGAAGCCAGCAAAGTAGGGGAACAGTACGCGGTTAACAAAGAAGCCCGGGCAGTCATTCACCACGATAGGTGACTTGCCCATTTTGGCGGCGTAAGCCACTACTGCGGCTACGGTTTCTTCGCTGGTATCTTTACCGCGGATAACCTCTACCAAGGGCATACGGTGTACCGGGTTAAAGAAGTGCATACCGCAGAAGTTTTGTGGCCGGCTTAAGTTGGCCGCCAGTGAATCAATAGAAATGGTGGAGGTGTTCGAAGTTAAAATGGCGTCATCGCTTAGCAGTGCCTCTACTTCTTTTAACACCGCGCCTTTAATTTTCGGGTTCTCTACTACGGCTTCTACCACGATATCAACGCCTTTGACGTTCTCGTTGCTCAGCGTAGGGGTAATAGATGCTATTACTTTAGCCATGCCAATGGCATCGAGCTTTTTACGTTCTACCTGTTTACCCAGCAACTTGGTCGCTTCGCCCATACCCAGTTCAAGGGCTTTATCGGCGATGTCTTTCATCACTACCGGCACGCCTTTTAACGCCGACTGATAGGCAATACCGCCGCCCATAATACCGGCGCCCAGCACCGCAGCTTTATTTATTGCTTTAGTGGCGGTTTTGGCGGCTTTTTTCGCTTTGCCTTTAATCAGCTGGTCATTTAAGAACAGGCCGATTTGCGCCGTAGCGGCATCGGTTTTCGCCAGTTTGGCAAAGCCGGCATTTTCCAGCGCCATAGCGCCGGCGCGATCCAGTGTGGCGGCCGCTTCAATGGTGCTTACTGCCAACATCGGTGCCGGGTAGTGTTTACCTGCAGTGGCAAACACCATACCTTTGGCTGTACTGAAGCTCATGGTGGCTTCGGTTTTATTCAGCTTGAGTGGTTGCAGTTTAACTGCGCGCTTTTTGCGCCAGTCCAATTTGCCGGCAATGGCATCTTCCAGCATGCTCAGCGCGGCCGCTTCCAGTTTTTCTGGTGCTACTACCGCATCAATTAAACCAAACTTTTGTGCCTGGTCGGCACTGTGGTCTTTGCCGGTAGTGATCCATTCCATAGCATTGTCGGCACCAATGATACGCGGCAGGCGCACAGTACCACCAAAGCCGGGCATTAAGCCAAGTTTTACTTCAGGTAAACCGATGCGGGTAGTTGTGTCAGCAACGCGGTAATCGCTTGTAAGTGACCACTCACATCCGCCACCTAGCGCAAAGCCCTTAATGGCAACCACAGTGGGTACTGGTAAGTCTTCGGCCAGATCAAAGATATCAGAGGCTTGTTTGATCCATGGAATTAGCTCACTTTCCGGGCGCAAAAAGGTAGTTAAAAATTCGGTAATGTCGGCACCAACGATAAAGGCATCTTTTTCGCTGCAAAATATAACGCCCTGCAATGACTTATCGGCGTGCAGTAGGTCTAAAGCTGTCTTACAATCAGTTAGCGTCTGCTGGTCAAATTTGTTAACAGAGCCCTTGGCATTAAAAGCAAAACGGGCGATACCAGGCTTGAGGTAGGCAACACTGATGTTGTCACTCTGGTAAATCATAACGGTGCTCCTTGGTCGCGTATGTTAAGGTTGTTCGCAACTGGTACGATGAGGTTGTCTGGCTCAGTGTGTCGTGGTTTGGTAAAAAATTCAACCGTTATTTAAACACGTGTTTGAATCTTCCCCGACAGATCAGCAGTAACTATAGGTGTTATTTCTTTCAGTTTAGAATTTTTGTTGGGGTTATCGTCGTGAAACGTATTGTTTTTATGCTGACTAACCTGCTACTGGCGCCTTTATCGGCGGCGTCGGTGTCTTCAGATGCAGGTCTTCGTAACGAGTTTTTGCAGGCCGAGCGCCAGATTGGCAGTGTAAAATATGAGCAGGCGCAAAAGCTGCTGCAAAAGTTTGCCGACTATCCTTTACAACCTTATTTGGAGCAGCGTCGTTTACAGCAGTTTTTGACCGCTGATGAGCGCATTTCAACCTTCTTACAGCGGCATCAGGGGTCACCGTTAGATTGGCCGCTACGAAAACCCTGGTTGCTAGATTTAGCGCGGCGGCAAAAAGCCGGGCTTTATCTGGCAAACTACCAGGGATCGTCCGACGCCGAGCTGGAATGTTATGCTTTACGATTTAAATTATCAGCTAAAGATGCCGACAGCGATGAGTTGTGGCCAGAAGTGAGTCGGTTGTGGCTGGTGGGTAAATCTCAGCCAAAAGCGTGCGACCCGCTGTTTTCAGCCTGGCGCAAAGCAGGTATGCAAACACCTGAGCGGGTATGGCAGCGCCTGACGCTGGCGGCAGAAGGCGGCGATGCCGGCTTAATTCCTTATTTAAAAACCCAGTTACCTGCCGATATGCACTATTTGGCTGATATGTACCAACAAGCCCGGCGTAACCCGGCGGTGATTGCCAATGCGCGTTTTTTTGCACTGAAGAAAGTGCAGGAGCGTGATATTGCCGCTTATGGCATGAAGCGGCTAATTTGGCGCCATCCTGATCAGGCACTGCGGGTGTGGCAGAAGTTTGTTAACGATCCATTCTTTACTGCAGCACAGCGCTTAGATGTGCAGCGTCAGTTTGCCATTGCACTGGCCAGTAAAGGTGACGATCGGGCTGCACACTGGTTTGCTGATCTGCCGGCAGAGTTTATCGATAGTACCCTGGCACATTGGCATGTAAGTCATGCCCTGGCACAGTTAGACTGGCCGAAAGTGCAAAACATTATAGAAGCGTTACCTGCAGAGGTAAGTGGGGACAATGCCTGGCGCTATTGGTTAGCACGCGCTTATGAACAACAAGGTCAGGCAGATAAAGCCTTACCGTTAATGCAGCAGCTGGCGCTGCAACGTCACTTTTATGGTTTTATGGCGGCCGCCAAACTGGGCTTGCCGCCCAGCCTGGCACACGCACCGGTGAGCGTAACCGAGGCTGAGCTGGTTACACTAAAAGTGCACCCAACGGTGTTGCGGGCGCAGGAGTGGTTAGCATTAGGGCGGTTGACGGAAGCGCGCAGAGAATGGAACCATCTGCAGGATATTTCGACAGAGCAACAAAAGCTGGTGTCTGCTAAGCTGGCGTATCAATTGCAGTGGTATGAGCGGGCTATTTTTTCGCTGGCTGATGTTGGCTATTGGGATGATATTGAGCTGCGATTCCCGCTGGCTTATAAAGAAGAGATTAGCCAAAGGGCAGCCAAAGCTGAAATTGAATCTGGCTGGGCTATGGCGATTGCGCGGCGCGAAAGTTCTTTTATGGCTGATGCAGCATCACCGGTTGGCGCCCGCGGCTTAATGCAATTGATGCCAGCTACAGCAAAGCAGATAGCAAAAAAGCCGGTGCAGTTGGCACAGCTTAATAACCCATTACTGAATATAGACTACGGTGTGGATTATCTGAATTATCTGATGCGGCGTAATGACGGCAATTTACTGATGGCAACTGCTGCTTATAACGCCGGATACAGCAGGGTAAAACAGTGGATCCCGAAAAACTATGCATTGCCGGCCGATGTTTGGGTTGAGACCATTCCTTACCGTGAGACCCGTGATTATGTCAAAGCCGTGATGGCGTATTACCAGATTTACAATATCAGGCTTAACTCAAGCACAGATGTATTCAAGCCGCTGACCACAATGCAGATTGGGGTCATTGTGGAATGATGATATGATTGCCGACATATTTTTCAGCCAACAGGTCAGAGACTTATGACAATGACTTATCAGAGTTTGTACCCGGCACACATTGCCGAACTACAGCAACGTACCCGTCGTTTACTGGAGCGGGAAAATCTGGATGCGCTTGTTGTGCATTCGGGCCAGACGCAACGCAAATTCCTTGATGATATGGATTACCCGTTTAAGGCAAATCCCTTGTTCAAAGCCTGGCTACCAGTGGTAGATAACCCGCATTGCTGGTTGTTGCTTGATGGAGTAAATAAGCCAAAACTGATTTTCTACCGGCCGAAAGATTTTTGGCATAAGGTGCCCGACGAGCCGCATGACTTTTGGGCTGAGCATTTTGATATTCAACTACTGGATAAAGCTAACAAAGTTGAGACATTGTTGCCTTACGACAAAGCCCGGCTGGCTTATTTAGGAGAGCATATTGAGGTGGCAAAGGCGCTCGGCTTTACAGAGATTAACCCCGAACCGGTGTTAAACTTTATTCATTTTTATCGTGCCTACAAGACGCCCTATGAGCAAGCTTGTTTGCGCATAGCAAACCAGATGGCGGTGGCTGGCCATAATGCTGCAAAAGCGTCATTTTACGCCGGTGGCAGCGAGTTTGATGTTCAGCTGGCTTACTTGGCGGCGGTGCGGCAAACTGAGAACGAAGTGCCATATGGCAACATTATTGCTCTGAATCAAAACTGCGCTATTTTACATTACACGGCACTGGAGCGTCGGGCGCCACAACAGTCTCATTCCTTTTTGATAGATGCCGGTGCTGAGTTCAATGGTTATGCGGCTGATATAACCCGAACATACAGTTTTAAACCACAGGAAGAGTTTGCCGAGTTAATCAGTGCGGTAAATACGGTAGAGTTGGAGCTGGCTGGCGCGTTGAAACCTGGTTTGAAATATGGCGACCTGCATGTGAAGTGCCATCAGCGCATCGCTGAAATACTACAACGTTTTGATTTTGTTCGCATGTCAGCCGATGCAATTGTCGAAACCCAAATTAGCCGGACTTTCTTTCCGCATGGCCTTGGTCATCATCTGGGGCTACAGGTTCATGATGTTGGTGGTTTTATGGCTGATGAACGTGGTACCCATGTTGCCGCGCCAGAAAATCACCCGTATTTGCGTTGCACCCGCACTATTGAAGCCAATATGGTGTTTACCATTGAGCCAGGTTTGTATTTTATTGACAGCTTGCTGGCAGATCTGGCAGCAACTGAGCATGACAAAGCTATCAACTGGCAAAAAGTTGATGCATTCCGCCAGTTTGGCGGAATTCGTATTGAGGACAATATTATTGTGCACCAGGATCGCAACGAAAATATGACCCGAGATTTGAAACTGGCATAAGCGAACTACGCAGGGATAACACGGCAGGCACTATGCAATACCGCTCGATAATTCGGATCCTGGGCTTGCTGATTGCTATTTTTAGCATCAGCATGGTGCCACCGGCTTTTGTTGCATACTGGTATCAGGATGGCGCCGGTGTGCCGTTTTTATTGTCTTTTGTATTGTGCTTGTTTATTGGTTTTGTGATCTGGTACCCCAACCGCGCTTATCGGCGGGAACTTAAAGTACGTGATGGTTTTTTAATTGTTGTATTGTTCTGGACCGTGCTGGGTGCGGTTGGCGCTATTCCATTTATGTTGGCGGACAACCCAGAGCTGAATCTGGCCGGTGCAATGTTTGAAGCCTTCTCTGGCCTTACTACCACCGGCGCCACAGTGCTTACCGGTATTGAGTATCTACCCAAAGCGATACTGTATTACCGCCAGCAGTTGCAATGGTTGGGGGGCATGGGGATTATCGTTCTGGCCGTGGCCATACTGCCAATGTTAGGTGTTGGGGGGATGCAGCTATACCGTGCTGAAACACCAGGGCCGGTAAAAGATAATAAAATGACGCCACGTATTGCGGATACTGCCAAGCACCTTTGGTATATTTATCTGGCGCTGACATTAGCTTGTGCACTGGCTTTTTTTCTTGCCGGCATGAGCTGGTTTGATGCAATTTGTCATGCGTTTTCTACCGTCGCTATTGGCGGCTTTTCGACTTATGATGCCAGTATTGGCCATTTTAACAGCCCAATGATCAATGCAATTTGTGTGATTTTTTTGCTACTTAGTGCCATTAACTTCCCGTTACATTTCGCTGCGGTGCGCGGTAAAAGTGTCAGCACCTATTTTCGTGATCCGGAGTTTAAAGCCTTTTTGGCTATTCAGGCTGCGCTTGTTTTTATCTGTTTTGCCGTGCTGCTTTACACCAACGTATATAGTAATACCAGTGATGCATTAAATCATGCCGCATTTCAGGCTGTGTCTATTTCTACCACGGCTGGTTTCGCGACGGATGGCTTTGCCGCCTGGCCTTTGTTTCTACCTATTTTGCTTATTTTTTCCAGCTTTATCGGCGGCTGTGCCGGTTCAACCGGCGGTGGCATGAAGGTAGTGCGGGTATTATTGTTATTTTTGCAAGGCAAGCGCGAGCTTAACCGCTTAATTCACCCTCGGGCAGTTTATGCCATTAAGCTGGGCCGGCGCGCGGTGGATGATCGTATTGTCGAAGCTGTTTGGGGGTTTTTTGCCGCATATGCATTGGTATTTGTAGTGATAATGCTGCTGCTAATTCTTACCGGACTAGATAATATTACTGCCTTTACTGCTACGGCTGCGTGTTTAAATAACCTTGGCCCGGGCTTGGGGGAAGTAGCTGCTCATTATGGCAATATACCGGACATCAGCAAATGGCTGCTGGTGGTCGCTATGGTGTTTGGCCGTTTAGAAGTGTTTACGCTGTTGGTGCTGTTTACACCTGCGTTCTGGAAAGATTAAGCCGCAACAGCTGAGCGGCTTTGGCGTTAAAGGCCTGTCAGATAAAAATGGCGCTTACCTGAAACAGTTTCTCAACTTCGACGATATGTTTTTTATCAACCATAAATAAGATAATGTGGTCGTCGGTTTCTATTTTTGTATTGTCATGCGCAATAAGCACTTCGTCACCACGAACGATGGCGCCGATGGTTGTACCCGGCGGCAATTTCAACTCGCCAATAGTTTTCCCCACTACTTTGCTGGTGCTGGCATCGCCACGTGATATGGCCTCTATCGCTTCAGCAGCACCGCGGCGCAGCGAATACACATTAACGATATCACCGCGGCGAATATGGGTTAACAGTGCTGAAATAGTGGCTTGCTGTGGCGACACGGCGATATCAATTTCTCCACCTTGCAGCAGATCAACATAAGCACCGCGTTTAATCAGTACCATGGTTTTTTGGGCACCCATACGTTTGGCAAGCATGGCAGACATAATATTGGCTTCATCATCGTTGGTAACAGCGATAAAAACATCTACCTGCTCAATGTTTTCTTCTTCCAGCAATTCCGGGTCTGACGCATCGCCAACATAGACAACAGTGTTGTCCAGTGCACTGGATAAAAACTCTGCACGCTCTTTGCCGCGCTCTATCAGTTTAACGCTGTGGGTTTTTTCCAGTGCCCGTGCTAAGCCAAAACCCACATTACCGCCACCGGCAATCATAATGCGCCGGTAACTGCGCTCCAGCTTTTGCAACTCGCTCATCACGGCACGAATGTGCTTAGTGGCAGCGACAAAGAACACCTCATCGTCTGCTTCGATAATAGTCGTGCCCAGAGGTTTAATCGCGGTGCCACGGCGGTATATTGCGGCTACCCGGGCTTCAATGTTTGGCATATGCTCTTTTAGCGCCGATAGTGCATGGCCAACCAGCAAACCACCGTAATAAGCTTTTACCGCCACCAGACTAACTTTACCTCCGGCAAACTCCACTACCTGCAGAGCGCCGGGGTAGTCTATTAAGCGGCGGATATAGTTTGTTACCAGGGCTTCCGGCGCAATAAAGTGGTCTACCGGCATATCGTCTTTATGGAATAACTCGTCGCGATATTTCAGGTATTGGTTGGTACGAATACGGGCAATTTTTACCGGGGTACTGAAAATACTGTAGGCAACCTGGCAGGCAACTATATTAACTTCGTCACTGTTGGTTACGGCAACTACCATATCAGCGTCTTCCGCACCGGCTTTTTTCAATATATCCGGGTGTGAGCCATGGCCAAACACCACTTGTAGGTCAAAACGATCTTGCAGCGCCCGCAGTTTGTCAATATTGGTGTCGACAATAGTAATGTCGTTTTGCTCACCGACCAGATTCTCTGCCAAAGTAGCGCCGACCTGGCCGGCTCCCAGAATGATTATTTTCATACGCTTAGCCTGCTAGGTTTTTATGCAAAATGGCATAGAAAAATCCATCACCGTCCTGTTCACCGGGGAGTAACTGCCAGCCAAACTGCTGAAGAGTGCTTTGCTGCGGTGCCGATTGTAGCTGTGCATCGCTGTGTTGCTGTAAAAACACTGCTATTTGCTGCTGGTTTTCCTGTGGCAATATACTACAAGTGGCATAAAGCAGGGTGCCGCCAGGCGCCAGCAATTGCCAGCATTGGCTAAGAATACGTTGTTGTAGTTCAGCCAACACCGCAATATCGGCTTGTTTACGCAACCAGCGAATATCCGGATGACGGCGGATTACGCCGGTAGCAGAGCAGGGTACGTCCAGCAAGATCCGGTCAAATAACTTGCCTTGCCACCAACTGTCGGGTTCGGCGGCGTCAGCTGCCATCACTGTCGCTTTAAGACCCAGGCGCGCCAAATTGTCGTCTACCCGCAGCAGTCGCTTAGGGTCTTTATCCAACGCAGTTAGTTCAGCTTGCGGTGCCAGCTCCAGAATATGGCAGCTTTTACCTCCTGGCGCACAGCACGCGTCCAGTACCCGTTGGCCATTTTTTGCGTTGAGTAACACGGCAGCATATTGTGCCGCAACATCTTGTACAGAAAACCAACCTTCGGCATAGCCTGGTAAGCTGGTAACATCTTGTGCCTGTGTCAGTTTAATAGCGCCGGGTAAATCTGCTAAGGGCCGACTATATTCAATACCTGCCCGGGTTAGTGACGCGGCATAGTCGGTAGCATCGATTTTACTAACATTGACCCGCAACCACAGCGGCGCTTTATGCTGATTTGCTTCCAGGATCGCTTGCCAACTGTCAGGGTAAGCTTGTTGCAAAGCTTTGATGAGCCAGCCTGGATGATTATATTTTACTGCGTCAGGAGCATCATTAAAGTTAAACAGCTGCTGTTGCCGCTGTACATTGCGCAGCACACCGTTAATCAGTTTAGTTAATGACTGCCCCTTTAACTCGCGTGCAGCATCGACGGTTTCACTGATGGCGGCGTGATCCGGAATGCGCATAAACTTCAGTTGGTAAATACCAACATACAACAAGAACTGCAGCGGCCGCAGCTGCTTTATCAGTGGTTTTGTCATCAGTTGGCCGCACACGGCTTCCAACTGCGGCAAATAGCGCAGTACACCGAAGCAGATCTCTTGTAACAGGGCTTTGTCTAATGTGTTTTCTGTCAACGCCTGCGCTTTTGGCAGGGCTTCAGATAAACTAACGCCTTGATCTACAACGTCATAGCAGCATCGTGCGGCTAGCGCTCGCAGGTTATAACTCATAGTTGGTTTCCGGTTGGAAACCAGTCGGCACGACCATTGAGAAAGTCGGCAGCTGGCATCGGCTTTTTGCCAGGCGGCTGTAATTGAGTGATACACAGTACGCCTTTGCCACAGGCTATGTGAATACCACGTTTGTCTGCACTTAGCACAGTACCGGCAGGGGCTTCGCTGTCTTGTGCGATGTTCTGAGCTTGCCACACCTTAACATTGCCTTGTGCCAAAGCAAGATAACTGACTGGCCAGGGGTTAAAGGCTCGAATTTCACGCGTCAGGGCAGCGGCAGATTTAGTAAAATCAAGTCGGGCTTCGTCCTTGTGCAGTTTTTCGGCATAACTGGCTTGGCTATTGTCTTGTGCCTGAGCCTGTTGCTGCAATGCTGGCAGCTGGTGTAAAGCATCAACCAGGGCTTTTGGCCCCAACTGTGCCAGTTTATCGTACAGACTAGCGCTGGTGTCGGTTGCGTCAATGCCGCAAGTTACTGTGCTTAGCATGGCACCGGTATCTAAACCGGCATTCATTTGCATTATGGTAATGCCGGTTTCGCTATCGCCTGCCCAAATTGCCCGCTGAATAGGCGCCGCGCCGCGCCAGCGTGGTAATAACGAACCGTGCACGTTAATGCAACCCAGGCGCGGTGTATCTAATACTGCCTGTGGCAGTATTAGCCCGTAAGCCACTACAACCATTACATCTGCCTGTAATGCGGCTAATACTGCTTGCGCAGGCAGTTTTTTCAGAGACTTTGGCTGATACACCGCAATATTGTGTGCCTGTGCCAGTTGCTTTACTGCACTAGGTTGTAGCTGCTGTCCCCGACCCGCTGGGCGATCTGGTTGGGTATAGGCCGCGATTACCTGATGCTGTGAATCAAGAAGTGCCTTTAGATGGCGGGCAGCAAAATCCGGCGTGCCGGCAAATATAATACGTAAAGGTGTGGTCACAATGATCCCTGATTACAACGCGTGGCGCTGTGCCATTTTGGCTTCTTTTTCTAACTTCTTGCGAATACGGTCGCGCTTTAACGGCGATAAATAGTCGATAAACAGTTTACCCAACAGATGGTCTAATTCGTGTTGCAGGCAAATTGCCAGCAAACCATCGGCGGCCAATTCAAACCAGTCACCGTTTTTATCCTGCGCCCTTACTGTTACTTCTGCTGCGCGCTCTACGCTGGCGTAGCTTTGCGGCACAGACAGACAGCCTTCTTCATAGCTGGTATCACCACTGCGGCTGATAATTTCAGGGTTAATAAATACCATAGGTTCGTTGCGATCATCTGATACATCAATGACCACTACGCGTTGGTGCACGTTGACCTGAGTTGCTGCCAACCCTATACCATTTTCGGCGTACATGGTTTGAAGCATATCGTCAACTAATTGTTTAATTTCCTTCGTTACTGTTGTTACTGGTTTTGCTACAGTACGAAGCCGTTCATCCGGATAATGTAAAACTTGTAAAACTGCCATAACACCTACAAAAATATGCTTTGTTTCAAAGGTTGTGGTATGTTTTAATTTTAGCCATTAATGCGCTGTATTAACAGCTTAGTGTGCAATAATTACAACAAGACCGGCTCAAGGATGCAGGCATGCTGAAAAAACTCGCAATTGGTGTTACTTTAGTGCTACTTAGTAGCTGTTTTAATGTGTTCGCAGATGTTTTAACTATACGTGATGATGCGCCCGCCAGCTACGTGGTGAAAAAGGGCGATACTTTATGGGATATTTCTGCGTTGTATTTAAATGAACCCTGGCTGTGGCCGCAGCTTTGGCAGATGAACCCGCAAATTGATAATCCTCACCTGATTTATCCGGGTGATACTTTGACGTTGGTATACGACGCCCAAGGCAAGCCGCGGCTGATAGTGAATGAAAATGTAAAACGTTTATCACCTACTATACGTAAAACTATGAAAGGATCTGATGCTGTAAGCACCTTACCGCTGAGTATGATCCGCCACTACCTGACATTTGAACAAGCGTTAGATGAAGAAAAAATAGCCGCCTTGCCGTATATTTTGGGTTCAAATGCCAACGTGAAAAATTCAGTTAATGACCACATTATTTACGCCAAAGGTGTATTAGAAACCGGTGCTTCTTACGGCGTATATCGCAAAGGTAAACCGTATATAGATCCTGAAACAGACACTGTTCTGGGGTATGAAACAACGCTGATTGCTACCGCTCGTGCTTTTAGGCCAGGACGTGATGCCACTGAAGACACTCCGGCAGAAGCGTCATCATTGAATGTTTTGAGCGTAAAGCGTGAAATTAAGCAGGGTGATCGCTTGATGCCTGCATTGGAAGGTCAGGCGTTGCCCGCCTTTTTCACCATGAACAAGCCAGATCATACCGTCGATGGTTTGATTATTGACACTACGTCTAATTTACGCGAATTCTCTAAGTGGGATATTGTCGTACTGAATCGTGGAGAGCTGCAAAATTTGAAAGCAGGCCATATGTTGGGTATATATCGCAATTCTCCGCTAGTGATTGATGGGAAAGATGGCCCAGTTTATGTGGAAGATGCTACCAAGCTGCAGCAAACATTCAAAAACTTTGGTGATAACGCAATCCAATTACCACGTGAAAAAGTAGGCGAGCTAATGGTATTTAAAGTATCAGAGCGTAGCAGTTTTGCTATAGTAACCAGAACGCAGCGTCCTATCCGCGTTGGAGACTTAATCTCTAACTTATAATATAAGCATGATGGAGCCAGGTTGCCATGGAAGATCTTCGCAACTGGCTCGCTTTAGCCACTGTGCATGGCCAGGATGGCCTGAAGTTCCAACGTCTGAGCGAGCATATTCCTTTAGCTGAGCTGGTCAAACTGCCAGCCAGCACCTTACGTAATATTGGTTTTACCGAGCGCCAGGCTTATTTGCTGACGCAGGAGGCTCCACCAAAAGTAGCGCTTGCACTTAAATGGCTGGAACAAAGCGAAAATCATCATGTTATTACCTATCAGGATCCACGTTACCCGGCTTTGTTAAAACAAACCAAGCAACCGCCGCTGTTATTGTTTGTTAAAGGTGAGCCACAAGTGTTAGCTCAACAACAGCTGGCGATGGTGGGCAGCCGCACACCGACCCCTACCGGGCGTAAAGTCGCGCAAAGTTTTGCTGCTGAATTGTCGCAGCAAGGCTATGTGATAACCAGTGGCATGGCGCGCGGCATTGACAGCGAAAGCCATAAAGGTGCCTTACAGGTTGGAGGTTTAACCATAGCAGTGTTGGGGCATGGTTTAGAGCAGGTATATCCAGCATCGAATAAAGCCTTGTCGCAGGCGATTGCAGAACAGGGGGCGTTAGTATCAGAATACTTCCCTGACGTGCAGGTCCGTGCTGAGTGGTTTCCGCAGCGTAACCGTATAGTAGTAGGTTTAAGTATCGGTACTATAGTGGTTGAGGCCGGGCTGAAAAGCGGTACTTTAATAAGTGCTAATCTGGCAGCGGAATACAGTCGTGATGTATTTGCCGTGCCAGGCTCGGTATACAGCCCGCAGTCTGAAGGTTGTCACCAGTTAATTCAGCAAGGCGCTAAACTGGTGACATCTGTGGCCGATATATTGGAAGAATGGCGTTTTTTTAGTAAAAGTTGTCTAAGAATTGAGCCTGAACAGGAAAAAAGTACTGAAACAGACTTGTTTGCCCGTCAGTTGTTGGCTAACGTAGGAGATGAAGTTACCGCAGTTGATTTAATTGCACAGCACGCCGGCTTGGCAATAGCTGATGCAACTATTGCGCTGTTACAGTTGGAGTTAGCTGGTGAAGTAGCAGCAGTTCCCGGTGGCTACATTAGAGTGAGGAGTGCCTGAGTATGTTTGATATCCTCGTTTATCTGTTCGAAAACTATATTCACAATGAATCTGACATTTACGTTAATCATGCCGATCTGACCAAAGAGTTAAGCCGGGCGGGTTTTCATGACGACGATATCTTCAAAGCGCTAAAATGGTTAGATAACCTGTCTGCGCTGCAACAAAGTCATGTAAAGCCGTACTTATCTAAAGGCATATCCAATGCCACCCGTATTTATTGCGCGGCGGAATTGGCGAAAATGGATGTTGAGTGTCAGGGGTTTTTGCTGTTTCTGGAGCAAATTAATGTGCTTGATGCGGTTACCCGTGAGATGGTTATCGACAGGGTGATGGATCTGGACAGCAACAGTATTAGCCTGGAAGATTTAAAATGGGTGGTATTAATGGTGCTGTTTAACGTACCCGGCCATGAAAATGCCTATGCCCAAATGGAAGATTTAATTTTTGATGAACCTGAAGGGCCGCTGCATTAAGCGGCCTTACCCTTTATGACAGACAATTCGGCCTTGTTTGACCTGCCGCAACAGCAGCAGTTGTGTCCGCTATGCCAGCAACCGCTGGTGATAAAATCTGGTAAAAATGGCCCCTTTCTTGGTTGCAGCGCTTATCCGGCCTGCAACTATATCAAAGCCTTGCACCAGCATGAAACCAGCATCGTAAAAGTATTGGACAGTGAAGCTTGTCCACAATGTGGCAATGCACTGGCAGTAAAAAACGGCCGTTATGGCATGTTTATTGGCTGTACGGACTATCCGCGATGTAACTTTGTTGTGCATGAGAAGCATGAACAGCCAGCAGCAGAGCGCTTGACCTGCCCGAAATGCAAGCAGGGCCAACTGACAGAACGGGTTAATAAGTTTGGCAAAGCGTTCTGGGGGTGTGACAGTTACCCTAAATGCAAGTTTTTACTGAATGACAGACCGGTCGACGGCAGCTGTTTTAGCTGTGGCTTCGGCTTATTGGTGGAAAAGAAAGCGGCGTTGTATTGTGCCGATAAAAAGTGCGGGGCAAAACAGCCGGCAACCTGAGCTACCGGCCGGCTTGTCAGCCTAACCGGTCTGCCATTTGTGCCAGCTCAGGAAAAGCCGCTGAGGGTAACAACGCAATTAATTGCTCAAAGCGTTGCTTTAGCAGGGTGTTGTTTACTGCTGATAAATTAATATGGCCCATCTTACGGCCGGCGCGTTTGCTTTTACCATACCAGTGTAAGTGCAGCCCTGGCAGCGCCAGAATTTGCTCTGGCACCGTGTCTTCACCAAGAATATTCACCATCAAACTCGGGCGCAGCAGCGCTGTGTTGCCGAGCGGCAAACCGCACACGGCACGTAAGTGCTGTTCAAACTGACAGACATCAGTGCCTTGCTGCGTCCAGTGGCCAGAGTTGTGCACCCGTGGTGCAATCTCATTGACCAGTAGCTTGCCGTTTACATCAAAAAACTCAATCGCCAGCACGCCAACATAGTTCAGCTGGTTTGCCACTGCAGTAAACATTTGCTGTGCCTGCTGTTGCAGTTGTTCATTGCCAGCTACTGCTAATGACACGCTAAGTACGCCATTTACATGATGGTTTTCAGTTAGCGGATATACCTGTACTTCACCGCGACTGTTACGGGCACCAATCAATGACACTTCACGTTGAAACGGAATGAATTGCTCAGCCACTATAGCTTGTTTGCTATCAGCGGCCAGAAAGGCACTGATGTCTTGCCATAGCGCAGCGGCGTGTTCGGGCTGCTTTAAGCGCCACTGACCTTTACCGTCATAACCGGCCAGCGCGCTTTTAAAAACCAGCGGCAATCCCAGCTTGCTGATGGCGGCATTAAAATCAGCTTCATTATTAACGATATGATAACTTGCAGAGCGCACACCGGCGCTGTCCAGTAATTGCTTTTCTAACCGGCGATCGCCGCCAGCTTTAATCGCGGCTTCACCCGGAAAAAACTTACCGCTTTGCTGGCACTGCGCTAATACTGGCAGTGGAATATGTTCAAACTCGGCGGTAACCACATCAGCATCGGCAATGGCATTGGCCAAACCCTTGCCCAAATTCTGCTGTGTTAAAGGGTGCACTAAGCTGTCGCTGTTGACATCATAAGCGCTGATGCTGATATTCAGCGGTGCGCCGGCTAAAGACATCATTCGGGCTAACTGGCCGGCTCCTAAAACTAATACTTTCATAATTGCACCTGCGACGGATCGGGCTGGCTTAATACCATCTCAGTTTGTGCTTTGCGGAAGGCATCAATTTTTGTCATCAGCTCTGGGCTGTTTGTAGCCAGAATTTGCGCGGCTAACAAGCCGGCATTGGCTGCTCCGGCATCACCAATGGCCAGGGTGCCTACTGCTACACCTTTAGGCATTTGTACTATTGAGAGCAATGAATCTAAACCTTTTAAGGCTTTAGATTGTACCGGCACGCCAAGCACTGGCAGGCTGGTAAAAGCTGCTGCCATTCCCGGCAAATGGGCTGCGCCACCGGCACCGGCGATAATCACTTTTAAGCCGCGGCTGGCGGCGCTGCTGGCGTAATCGGCCAGTAGCTGCGGCGTGCGATGTGCGGAAACAACTTTGGTTTCATAGGCAATACCGAACTTATCCAGCATATCAGCGGCGTGTTTCATAGTAGGCCAGTCTGAGGTTGAACCCATGATGATGCCAACTTGCATTGTTGTTTCCTTCTGTACGTGATGAACTAAAAGCGTGAAGGCGCTATTATAGCCAGTTGCGCAACTGAAGAAAATTTTAACTGTGTTTTTCGTCTAATTATCCGGAGAAGTAGCGACAAATGGCAGAACTGCAGCGGGTATTACAGGCCTTACAGCAAGGCAGCGTTATCGCTTATCCAACCGAGGCGGTATATGGCCTCGGTTGTGACCCGGACAACGAGGTTGCGGTATTGGCGTTACTGGCAATTAAGCAGCGTCCGGTTGAGAAAGGGCTTATTTTAGTTGCGGCCAATTATTCGCAATTGCTGCCTTATGTTGATGACAAAGCCATACCGCTGGAAAAACGCTATCAGATTTTTTCCAGTTGGCCTGGCCATATCAGCTGGGTGCTACCGGCCAGCAAAACAGCACCTAAATGGATAACGGGCCAGTTCAATACTATTGCGGTAAGGGTAAGTGCGCACCCGGTAGTGCAACAGTTATGCAGTGCCTACGGCAAGCCGCTGGTATCAACCAGTGCCAATTTGTCCGGTCAGCCGGCCATCACTGACAAAGCTGAGCTGGAGCGAAGCTTAGGCGATAAGTTGTCTGCTATTATGCCTGGGCCTTTGGGTGGAGCAACCCAACCCAGTCAAATTCGTGATGCCATAAGCGGCGATATTGTTAGGAGTTAACGTGACAACCAACCAACCCCAGCAGCATTTGGCTACAGTGCAGCAGTTTTTACAGCAATTACAGGACAACATCTGCGCTGCGCTGCAGCAGGCAGATGGCAAAGCGCAGTTTGTTGAAGACGCCTGGCAGCGCCCTGAGGGCGGTGGTGGTAAAAGCCGCGTGCTAACCGGTGGTAAGCTATTTGAGCAGGCGGGGGTAAATTACTCGCATGTATTTGGGGCCAATATGCCGGCTTCGGCTACGGCGCACCGGCCAGAGCTAGCCGGGCGCAGCTTTAACGCCTGTGGTGTGTCATTGGTTATTCACCCAAATAATCCGTATATACCCACCACGCATGCCAATGTGCGGTTTTTTATTGCCGAAAAAGCCGGTGAAGCGCCGGTGTGGTGGTTTGGTGGCGGTTTTGATTTAACACCCTATTACCCGTTTGAAGATGATGTGGTGCATTGGCACCAAACCGCTAAAACGGTAGTCGATCCTTTTGGCGCTGAATACTACCCTGCGTATAAAAAATGGTGTGACGAGTACTTCTATTTAAAACATCGCGGTGAAACCCGGGGTGTTGGGGGGTTGTTTTTTGATGACTTAAATGCGCCCGGCTTTGAGCAAAGCTTTGCACTGATGCGTGCTGTTGGCGAAGCTTTTATTCCGGCGTACTTGCCGATAGTTGAGCGGCGTAAAGATACGCCATATGACGAGCATCAGCGCCAGTTCCAGCTGTACCGTCGCGGCCGCTATGTTGAATTTAATCTGGTGTATGACAGGGGTACCTTGTTTGGTCTGCAAAGCGGCGGGCGCACTGAATCCATTTTAATGTCGATGCCGCCGTTGGTGCGTTGGCAATATGGCTTTCAACCCGAGCCAGGCAGTGCAGAAGCGCTATTGTACGAACGTTACCTGAAACCGCAGGACTGGTTGCAGCTTCAGGCTTAACAGTTAATCATATGGCTCGCCAGTTGGCCAATCGACTGGCGAATACCATCACGCAGCAGTTTATTTTCAACCACTTCATCCAGCGCTTGGCTCATACAAAACATCCATTGATCTCGCATTTGCTCGTTTACGTTAAAAGGTAAATGCCGGGCTCGCAGGCGAGGGTGGCCATACTGCTGCTCAAACAACGGTGGGCCGCCAAGCCAGCCGGATAAAAATTCGAAAAATTTTTGCCGGATAGTATCCAGCGGCAGTGGATGTATAGCATATAGCTCAGCCGCTTCCGGTGCTGTTTCCATCACATCATAAAAGCGGTTAGCAAGCTTCCGTACGGTGTCCTCACCGCCCATCATGGCGTAAGGCGTTTGCTCCGGTGTAGGATGTGGCTTGCTATTTGGCGTGGTTTTATTAAAAATCATCTGTATTAACTTCGTGATGGACATCAGTTGTGGACCGTTATGCTGTATTCGGTAATCCGATAGGCCACTCAAAGTCGCCATTTATTCATGCACAGTTTGCTGCCGCATTGGGCGAACAACTGCAATACGACACCATTTTAGCACCGCTTGACGGCTTTGCCGACAGTTGGAACAGCTTTGTCGCCGCCGGTGGTAAAGGCGGCAATGTGACTGTGCCGTTTAAAGAGGAAGCCTATCAGTTAGCAGAGCGGTTATCAGACAGAGCAAAGCAAGCCGGCGCGGTA
This sequence comes from Rheinheimera gaetbuli, assembly GCF_054781935.1. Lineage (NCBI taxonomy): Bacteria > Pseudomonadati > Pseudomonadota > Gammaproteobacteria > Chromatiales > Chromatiaceae > Rheinheimera > Rheinheimera gaetbuli. The sequence continues at coordinate 1,495 of NZ_BAAGTL010000023.1, read as the reverse complement.
AATACACTTTATATAGATAGCGCAGGAAAGCTTTGCGGCGATAACACCGATGGTATCGGTCTGGTGGCTGACCTGAAACGGCTGGCTGTTAATCTGGCTGATATAAATGTATTGCTACTCGGTGCCGGCGGTGCCAGCCGAGGTGCTGTTGGCCCTTTATTGGCCGCCGGTGTAAAACAGCTGGTATTGGCAAACCGTACTATTAGTAAAGCGCAAGCCATAGCAACTCATTTTGACCAAAGAGTTGAAGCCTGCGGTTATGCTGATATTCCCGGCCGGGATTATCAGTTGGTGATCAATGCAACTTCAGCCGGGTTAAACGGCGAGCGGCCTGATATCAATACGGCGCACTTTCAGCACTGTCAGCTGGCTTACGATATGTTATACGGCGCTAAGCCCACCCCGTTTTTGCAATGGGCAAAAGCTGTAGGTGTGCCGCAGCAAGCCGATGGTTTGGGTATGTTAGTGGCGCAGGCAGCAGAAGCCTTTTACATTTGGCGGGGTAAAAGGCCGGATATTGCAGCAGTGTTGAAATTACTAAAACAGCAGCTGGCGCAATGAACCAACAACTGATCTTTAACAATGATGTTGTCTTTGATGTGACCAGACAAGCGGTTAGCTTCAGTTGCCTGGTCAGTGGCTTAAAAGTGCACTGCTACATTCCTCTGCCGGCTGAGCAGCAAGCAGAAGCGTTCTTGCAGCAAATAAAAGCAGACGCATTTCACTGGGAAGATGCTGCCGAGCAAGCGATAGCTGACGACGCTTATAATAGTGCAGGCGAGATCTGGCTTTAAGCTTCTGCCAGATACTCGTTCTTCAATATTACATAGTTGGCGGCAGACTCGGTTAAAAAGGCTTTCTCAGCATCATTAAGTGGCCGCGCCTGTTTCACCGGACTGCCTACATATAAGTAACCGCTCTGTAGACGCTTACCCGGTGGCACTAAACTGCCGGCGCCGATAATCACCTCATCTTCTACTACTACATCGTCCATCACGATAGCGCCCATACCGACTAAAATACGATTGCCAAGCGTACAGCCATGCAGCATAACTTTATGTCCTACAGTAACATCTTCACCGATAATCAACGGCGAGCCCTCAGGTTTGTTATTGCTTCGGCGGGATAAATGCAGCACCGAACCATCCTGGATATTAGTGCGGGCACCAATACGGATATAGTTTACATCCCCGCGTGCAGCAACCAAAGGCCAGATACTGACATCTTCAGCTAACTCAATATCACCCACCAACACGCTGGATTCGTCTATATATACCCCTGATGCCAGTTTCGGCGTTATACCTTTATAAGCTCGTATTTTCATAATGTCCTCCAATGCTGCGTTATTATGCAGTAAATGTACTAAAAAAGCGCTTTTCGCTGCATTTTTCTGCGAACGATCTAAAAGTAGCAACTTTTATCAAATAACCGCTTGCGCCAGTTTAAAAACGCCCTATAATGCGCGCCATGCCACGGGGTGCTGCGGTTCGCAGGC
>NZ_BAAGTL010000022.1:0-58110 GCF_054781935.1 Rheinheimera gaetbuli | reverse complement strand
TCTGATCGCGTAAACCGCGTTGAGTTCCTTCTTTTTAGTGATCTACTGTTTGGAACAGTTATTTAGGGTGGGCAAAATGTGACTGACGTAGTGTATTTGCGAGTCATCAACGTTAAGCCAAACATCTATGGCCGGTAATAATGAACGCCAAGAATCTAGCGATAGATCTACAGATTGTTCATTGGCAGTTCTCGAAAGCCAATCATTGGCAATTTTATTAATTTCAGCCCAATTAGATAATGTGATATCTGTGGTACAAATTTCTTTGCGCTTAGATTTTTTTAGAAACATAATCAGCGCATCCATGGCGGAGGTTTTCCCGCTATTATTTGCCCCAACTAAAATCGTACTTTTATCCGCTAACTCAACTCGGCATGTTTTTAATTTACGAAAGTTTTGAATGTCAATATGGGAAATTTTCAATTGGAGAATCCTTGTATCCTTTTGATTTTAAATATGACTTACTTCCTAATAACAAAGCTGACGACTTTTACAAGTCCATATCTAACTGTGTGCTTTGTGTCGATAACGGAACTTAACACAGACTATCAGACAATTTTTAGACTGTCTGCTTTTCGCTCAAAGCCGCCGGCTATAAGCCGGCTTGCTCAAGTAGCGTTGCCATATGCTGCAGGGCGTTAAGCCCCTGAATATCGGTGGCTTGCAGCGGCACTTTGTAGCGCGGCAGTTTGGCAAAATCTTGTTCTATCTGTGTCAGGTGTACTTTTTCCTGGCTGCGCCTTGCCGCAAGAAAATCGCCGTCGGCGCTGTCGGGCAAAATACGGTTAACTACCAACCCTGCCAGTGGCAGCTTTTCCTGCTGCAGACTTTGTACGGCGCGGCCGGTTTCTAATATCGGCAGTTTCTCCGGTGTTAACACAAATAACAGGGCAGTGTGGCTGCTGTCGGTTAATACCTCACGGGTGCGCTGTAATAAGCGCTGGCGCGCCAATAAGGTTTCTGTAATGGCTTTATTGCGCGCATCCATGCCGGCGGTAGCATTTTGATTAGGATCTGCCAGCGGATTATCGATATCGCGCCCGGCTTTGGGGGTTAAATGGCCCAGTACATCACCGAGTTTTTCCGAGCGTTTATTTGCATTCAGCAGGCCCTGAGTCCAGGCCGCCATGGCTTCCGGCAGGCTGAGTAAGCGCAGTGTATGGCCGGTAGGGGCAGTGTCGAAAATCACGATGTCGTAATCTTTCAGCCCAAGCTCAATGACATTAGCGATACGCTCGAGCATGGCGGCTTCCTGTGCGCCCGGCGATTGCCGGGTTAAACGCATCTGGCGCTCAATTTCGCTAAACATTTCCGGCCTGGTAAAACGTTTTAACTGCTCGGTAACTTTAGCCAGGTGTTGCTCTACTTCACGGTCGGGGTCGAGCTCTAAGCCATCAACATGCGGCGCCAGCCGGGTAATGCTATCGCCGATATCACGGTCGAAGGCGTCCGCCAGGCTGTGCGCCGGGTCGGTGGATACCAACAATACTTTTTTGCCGCGGTTGCCGGCGAGTAATGCTAGCGCAGAAGATGTGGTGGTTTTACCCACACCGCCTTTACCGCCAATTAGCAGTACACGTTTATCGGTTAACAGCATTTAACGTTGTCCAGTGGCGAGTGCTCCATACCCATACGGATATGCCAGTCATGAAAGCGCTCCATTAATAACGGTTGCAGCTCGAGGGTATAGTAACTGGCGGGGTTGGGTACACCCATCATTTCACTGAAGATGAGCAGCATAAATAAATCATCCTGCTCACGCTTGGCGCGCGCTATCGCACTGCGATAGGGCGCGTTATAGGCTTCTTCTGCATAAAAGCTGGCCTTTTTAAACCAGGTTTTAACGGTGTCTAAGCTCATGTGTCTTGTGCAACACGGTTGGTTTTATTAGCCTTAATTTGTTTGGTTAATGCAGAGCTGCACTCCAGTGACACCAGTATTGCTGCAACCAGCACCACTAAATCCATAGTGAACAGGAACCAGTCACCTTTGTCGTAGAAGCTCTTCAGTTGAATTAACAAACCCAGTGTGGTCATGATCAGCAAAAAGATTAACGGTGCCAGGGTATACCACATTGGTCGGCGTAGCTTAACTAACATTACCGTGATGACCAGCAGGGTTAAACCGGCCAGCAACTGATTGGTGGTGCCAAACAGTGGCCATATCATTAAACCGCCGGAACCATCGCCTCCGGCGCCAAAAGCCAGCAGTAAACAGGAACCAACAGCAAGTAAAGTAGCCGGCGCGGCTTTTTGCATCCAGCCAATATTATAAATGCTACCCCATTCCTGAAAAATATAACGCTGTAAGCGCAAGCCGGTGTCCATAGTAGTACCGGCAAACAACACCACCATTACCGTTAGCAAGGTTTGCGACAGCACGGTATCCAGGCCAATACCTTGTTGTAAAATGTTAGCACCACCTTTTATGAAGGCTGATACGCCGCCTTGGCCAAAGCTGTGATAAATGGCTTGCCAGTCTGCCAGTGTAGCAAAACCAGCAGTAGCGGCAATAATCGCAGCCAGAGCCAATGAGCCTTCACCTACGGCGCCAAAATAACCGACAAAACGTACGTCTGGTTCTTTATCAAGTTGCTTTGAGGTGGTGCCGCTGGACACCAGTCCATGGAAGCCCGAGATGGCACCACAGGCGATGGTAACAAACAGTAACGGTATAAGTGACGGTGTGCCTTCCGGTACATCGTTATTAAACGCCGGTGCAACGACATCGGGGCCAGAAATTAATACGGCGCCATACAGCAAAATTAAACCGATAAACAGCTGAATACCATTGATGTAGTCGCGAGGTTGAAGCAGCATCCATACCGGCAGTAAGGACGCGATAGCAGCGTACACAAACAACATAATAATCCAGCTTTGGTTATCGCTCAGCGGACCGACCATTTCCGGCAATGCCAGTGGCATCATCGGGCCGACATAAATCATACCGTACAAGGCTACAACGCCAATGATCGTAACCAGTAGTAAGCTGATTTTTTTTCGGTAAATCAATTGACCGATAATTAACGCAACGACGATAGCGCCCCACACGGGGATAGTGGCGCTAGGGAAGTTAATCAGCTGGCCGGCGATTACCACGGCAAACACCGCGTTAACCATCAACAGCACAAGGAAAATAACAATCATAAAAATGCTGCGGGCGCGGTTACCTACGATGTCTCCAGTTAAGGCGCCGATAGATTTCGCTTTATTGCGGCTACTGGCCCAAATAGCACCGGCGTCGTGCACACCGGCAAAGAAAATAGTGCCGAAAACCACCCATAAAAAAGCCGGCACCCAGCCCCAGATCACGGCGATAGCAGGGCCAATAATAGGCGCTGCGCCTGCTACTGAAGTAAAGTGGTGGCCCCAGAGGATATACTTATTAGTAGGTACATAGTCGATACCGTCCTGCATTTCATGCGCCGGCGTACGAAAGTGAGGGTCAACTTTAAAGATTTTTTCGCAGATAAACTTAGAGTAAAGAAAATAGCCGAGCGCCATAGCACCCAGCCCCATTAACATCAGAAAGATGGCATTCATCCTATAACCTCAGTTCTCATTGATTTTATTATGCTTAGGGTCAGCCAAGCATAATACAAAATGCTAAGTACAGCGGGTATTAGACTAAAGTAGCGTTAGTCTTTGAATTGTGTTTGATCCCGTCCGGCAGCTTTGGCTTGATAAAGGGCATCATCGGCACGTGCCAGGCTGATGTTTAGCGCTTCTTTTGCCTGAAATTGGCTTAAGCCAATACTGCAGGTAATACGCATTTTTTGCGGAGCATCAGCAAACTGAATTGCTGCGATGGCTTGACGCAGACGTTCTGCGATAGCAAAAGCGGCGTCTTTACCGGTGTCTGGCAATACTATCAGGAACTCTTCGCCGCCGGTGCGGCCAAAATGATCCTGTTGGCGCAGCATAGATGCTACTGTCATACACATTTGCTGCAACACGATATCGCCAACATCATGACCATAACGGTCGTTAACCTGTTTAAAATGATCCAAGTCCAGGATGAGAAAGCACAATGGCTGGCTGGTATCAATCGCCTTCACCCGCTCTTGCTCAGCTTGCATCATAATGCGGCGCCGGTTAGCAATGCTGGTTAACTCATCTGTCATGGCCAGGCGATGTAACTTGTGATTGCGTTTTTTCAGTGAAATGGCAAAGCTAAATAAAATAACAAATAATAATGCAATCAAGCTAAGTGCTGCATATTGCCAGCGTTGTGCTAGCTTTAACGCGCTGACATTTTGCTCAGCAAGTTGTTTTTCTGCTTCAAGTTGTTTGGTTCGCTCTTGTTGGCGCACTGAGTCAAATTGAAAACGTAACAGATTGCTGTGCTGATCGCGTGACATTTGCAGTTGCTGTTGATTCAGACTGACAAACTGGCGCAGGCGCTGATAAGCCTGCTGATATTGACCGGTTTCAGCCAGTGCTGCAGATTCAGTGTTGTATAGTAGTAACATGTAGCGTGGGTTGTTTTCTTTTAGTAGCTGTTGTTCTGCTTCGGTCAGTTTTTCAAGTGCGGTTTGTGCCTGACCAATAGCCAGCAGGGTTTCTGCGTTGTATAACGCTAACAGGCCTTGATACATAGCCAGCGCAGATAAATCTGGCGCGCTAAGCTGGTTTAATTCGGTCTGTGCTTCTTGCGCAAGCTGTATTGCTTTATTGTAATTGCGCAACAGATTATGTATCCAAACCATATTAATTTTTGTATTAACACGCCACATGGGCTCGTTAAGTTGCTGGTATACCTCCATCGTTTGCTCAAACAGTTTTAACGCGGTGTCATGCTGTCCCAACTCCGCGTATGAGTAAGCCTTTTCATGTAAAATCATGGCATTGCGAAACAGTTCTTCGGGCTTGCTAAATTCAAGTTCAGCCTGGTCTATATAATTTAACGCTTGCTGAAATAACCCCATACGCCGGTAAGTTGCAGCTATTTGCATTACTAAGTCACTGGTATAAGGTTTGTAGCCAAGATCGCGCTGTAACTGGTAGGCACTAACGTAATGCTCCAAAGCATCAGCATAATTGCCTCGAAAAGAGGCGAGGTTGCCAAGCAGTGTGCGGCTGGTTGCAATGCTTAACGGGTTTTCACTATCGCTGGCAGCCTGGTAGCTTAGTTGAGCATCTTGTTCGGCAAGAGCTGATTGGCCCATTTGACTGTAAAGGTAATATCTGCAGTTGTAGTAGTCTGACAATGCTTCATTGTCATCGCGTGCTTTGGCTGCACTAATTTGCTGATCACTGTATGCAATACCGTCGGCCGGGCGGTCATAATATTCCAGCATACAGCGCATTCGATCCAGCCGGTGTTTACGTTTATTGTCGTTAGCGGGTAAAGCTGCTTCGAGCTCTTCAATCGTGTTGCTAAAATCATCAACAGAAAAAAAATAACGCTGGCCGCTCTCAATTTCGTGCACCAGCGCATCAAAACGCTCAGGCTCCGCTGACAGAGCCAGACTCATAAAAAACAAAACTGTAAAATATTTATACAAAGATATTTACCAGATAAAACAATGCCTTTATCAGCATAGCTGAACTTCTGTCGCTTCAACGATAAATTTAATATGACCGTCGCTACTTTTTCGTCCAATTACCATTTAGCCAAATATATTGGCCTGAACTGGTGCGCTCTATCGCCTTTTTACCGGCCATTGCTTCTACGTCAGCAAGCGAAATATTATTCTGCTTTGCTAGCCTGGCGTATTCGGCGCGACGTGCTTCGTTAATCAGCTTTACGATATCGGCTGCATCGTTGCTGTCTTGTACCACCCCCAGATAGCCGTTGACTTGTTCACCAACCAGTCCTTGCGCTTTAGCTTGGCCTAGCGCGGCCATTGCCTGTTGCAAATCCATCGCCAGCACGGGCAGGCTCAACGCGAACAAGGTAGGTAATAGTAGCATTTTGATTTGTTTAACCAGTTTCATGTTGTGCTCCTCAGAATAAACCGCTGTCGTCGCTGAACAGCTCGTCCAGCTGTTTGTCGACTTTGATATAAATTTCATGCTGAATTTTAACGTTGAGGTTAATGTTGATTGGCTCGGCTGGCAAAGCTACCTGCACCTTAGGGGTGCACGCGGCCAGAAACAGCGCCAGCACTATCGCTGCGCCTAGTTTTTGTATCATGGTTGTACTCCATTGGCGTTGTTTACGCGTTGCTGTTGGATGCGTTGCTGTACCCGTTGTTTTATTTTGTCACTGATTTGGCTGCTAAGTTGCAAGCTGGTGATCAGTGCAGGGATATCTTCTTCCAGATTAATATTTAAATTTATTGCCCGGCCTTGTTCCAGTGCCGGATTTTGGCCTTGCAGATTCAGCGCCAGTAATAGCTTACCGCTGGTATCATAGTTTACATTGCTTGACAGCACCGAGTAATGAAAATCGTCCAGCGCGTTCAGCACCACTTTCATGCCCTGATTGCTTGCTGCCATACCTTGTGCCGCAGGCGGGCGGTATTGCAGCTTACCACCCGGGCTTTCGGCGGCAATGCTGCCATCAGTTACACTGGCGCCATTGCTGCCAAGCTGCAGCGGAATGCTGCCGGAAATACGGCCGTTGCCGGTTAAATCTGTAGTAGGGTGCTGTTGCAGTAACTGGCTTAAGTCTATTTGTTGTAGTTCAAGTTGCAGTTGCTGCTGTGCCTTAGCTAAGTCCAGTTGCACCGGCTGCACCAACACCTTGCCTCCCATAGCCAGCAGCTGCAGTTGTTGAATATTCAGCTTGCCTGCCGTTGGCGTTTTCACAGGCGCGGTATACTGCGCATTCAGCGCCAAAGGCCCGACGCTAACCCCGTGCAGAATTTCTGCTACTGTAATGTTGTCTGTTGCCAGCAGTAAGTTGTCGTACTGGTATTGCATCTGCAATGTGCCGGCCAGCTCTTTAAACAGGCTGCGATCATAAATACCATTGATACCGGACAACGCCAGGGTAGCGTCAATACTGACAGCCGGTAGCAGAGTCAGGTCGCCTTTGGCGCTAAGCCGGCCACGGTTAAATTCCAGCACTGGCGGCCAGGCGGTCAGTGTGGCAGAAAGCGGATTACCGGCCAGTAAGAATATCTCGTCCAGCTGCCAGCTGACAACGGTGTTGTCCGGCGAATAACGCAGCTGATGACTAAGACCGAGGCTGGCACTGTTACTGAGCTTGCCGTCGATACTCAGTGCTGCGGTTGAGCCGCTAAGTTTACCGTGCCACTGCCAGCTTAAGGGTTTTACCTGTGCCTGCGTTAAGGTCGCCACATTTACGTCAATATCAGTGCGCAGTGTAGTCTGGTTAAAGTCGCTGTCGCTGCTAAACTGACCTGACGCGGCAACAAGGCGAATCTCACCTGCCTGCACATCGGCAGTGTTTAGCTGCGCAATCCTGGCCTCTGTGTTTAACAGTGCAAGTTGCCAGCTGTCCACCAGCCAATAAGCGTTAAAATGGCTGTTTAGTGTCAGGTTTTTAGCAGTAACATCACCTGGCAACGTCAGTTGTTTCTGCACTAAGTTAAGCCGGCCATTACGCAGTGTTGCACTTAGCGGCGGTGTCAGGTTCAGCGTGGCGTCGGCTGCCAGTTGCAGTGTTGTGTCTCCGATGCTGCTTAGGCTGAAACTGAGCGGCAGGGCGTTAAGTTGTGGTTGGCTTTGGCCATCGGCGCTGATAGTTATCTGCAATTGCTCTGCATCAGCGCCAAACTGCTGCAGCTGCTCTGGCAGCTGTGGCTGCTTTACCGCCAGCTGTGCATTTAACTGATAACGGTTTAGCCTGCCGTTGGCCAGAGCCAGCTCTGCCTGCACTGTGCCTTGTACTTGTCCTATGCCCGGCACGGTTAACGGTGCCGGCAGGTTGGCACTAAGTTGCCAATTGCCGCTGGCGTGTGAGGTGATACCGGTGAGATCCATGCCAGGCGGAAGTTGCAGTTGCCAGTTGCTTTGCACGGATACCGGCGCAGTAAATTGCGCTAAGGCATCTTGTGCAATAGCCGGCTGCCACAGCTTTAGCTGCTGTATTAACCAAGGCGAGGGCGGCGCGATGTCTAATGTCAGCTCGCCGTTGGCGCTGATACCGTTTTCACTGCTTAGTTGCTGGTGTAGTTGCAGCTTTGTGGTGTTATCCAGTTCCAGCTGCAGAGTCAGCACCGGCAGTTGCTGCACGGTGTGATAATCGCCGCTAAGGGTTAACCGTGGCAGTGTTGGGGAGGCGCTATCTGTAGCCGTAAGCCGGTACTGCAGTTGCTGTGCTGAGTGGCTTACCGTGGCCGATAGCAGATAACGGCAGTCGCCGGCAGCGCAGGGCAATTGCAGAGCAAGTCGGTCAATGTTTATGTTATCGGGGAAATTGGCCGGTACTTGCCAATTGGCGGGTAAAGCTTCTGCCTTTGGCTGTGCGGCGTTGTCGTCAGTAGTTTGCGGCCATTGCAGCAGGCGGATATCGGCACTGCCCAGCTGTAAGCGGGTTATTTTGCTGTTTAACAGCTGCCAGTTAATGCTGATATCAGTGAGTTGAACCTGCAGTTGCGGATTATCCAGGCTGAAACTTACACTGCTAAGTTGTAACTGGCGCAGGCTAAAGCTGCTGATCTGGTATTGCAGGTTTTGCAGCGGCAGGGCGGCCAGTGTTTTTTGCAGATACCAATACGCTGCCGCTGTTAACAGCAGTAACAGGGCTAAAGTGGTAAGCAGTGCTGTTTGCCACCGGCGCATAGGTGATCCTTCAGGTTGTTAAGCCGACACTAGACCGAAGTTACTGAATAGACAATGAATATACCACGTTACTGCGTTCTGTGTTGCAGCGATAAAAAAGGGCAGCCTGCGCTGCCCTGATATTATCCGATACTGTTTTCTAAGCACTAAGCTATTCTTTACGTGCTGCCGCTGAGGCATCACGCAGGGCGCGGAACTCGTTGCCTTCGTTCCAGTTAGGCCAGGTGCGGCTGTTTGCCAGCTCATTACCGACCTGATAAAACAGGAACAAATCCTGCTGCGCGCCGCGTAAGTCCCAGTCGTCGCTCCACTCATCGCCGACTTTGTGGTAACAGCACTTATTGTATTCAGCACGCTGCGCTTTGCCCCATGCTTCACCTTTTTCATAGTGATCGTTACCGCCTTTAGCGTACAAAATAGGCACGCCTTTTTTCGACAGGTTAAAGTGATCTGAGCGATAAGCTATACCGGCTTCCGGGTTATGTTCGCGCACCGCATAGCGGCCTTGTTGCTCAGTGTACTTAATTAAAATATCTTCAGCGTTATTGTTACCCAGGCCGACAATTACCATGTCTTTCATCGGGCCGTAGACATTCATTACGTCCATATTGATGCCAACAACAGTTTTTTCCAGCGGGAATACCGGGTTGGCTGCATACCAGGCTGAGCCTAATAAGCCGCGCTCTTCCGCGGTTACTGCGACAAACACCACAGAGCGCTCAGGCTGGGCTTGTTGGGTAAAGTATTCCGCCAGCGCCAGTAAACCACCGGTGCCGGATGCATTGTCCTGAGCGCCGTTAAATACCTTATTGGTCGGGTTGGAAAAATCCATGCCCAGGTGATCCCAGTGCGCCATATAAAGCACATATTCGTCCGGGTATTTGCTGCCTTCGATATAGCCGACCACGTTGCTGGAGGTGAGCTCGCGCAGGTTGTTTTTTACGCTGACCGAAGCGGTGGCGTTAAGTGCGATGGGCGCAAAATCTTTTTCCAGCGCTTTTTTATGCATAGTGGCCAAATCGGTGCCGATATTGGCAAACAGTTTTTCAGCTGACTCAGTGGTGACCCAGCCCTCAATTTTGGTGCGGTCCATGTTTTTGTTTTCGTTGATTAAATCAAATTTAATCGGCGAGCCATGCGCGACTACACCCCAGCCATAACTGGCGGCATCGGTTTCATGGATAATCAGCGCCATCGCTGCACCCTGTCGGGCCGCTTCTTCATATTTATAAGTCCAGCGGCCGTAGTAGGTCATGGCATTGCCGTTAAAAAGATTAGGGTCCTGGGTAGCAAAGCCGGGATCGTTAACAAACATTACTACGGTTTTGCCTTTAACATCTAAGCCTTCGTAGTCGTTCCAGCCGTATTCCGGGGCAACAATACCATAGCCGACAAATACCATCTCACTGTCGGTTACCTGTACCTGTTCGGTTACGCGGGTAGTCCAGGCGGTCATATCGTCACGGTAATTAAATTGCGCCGGTAGTTTGTCACCTTTTAAGCTCATGGCAGACACTTGTTTCGGGTCAATTTGTACCAGTGATACCGGCTGCTTATAGCTGTCGCCATCTATCGGTTTTAAGCCGATACGGCGGAAGTTCTCTTCCAAAAAGGCCACGGTTAGCTCTTCGCCTTTGGTGGCAGGGGCGCGGCCCTGAAACTCATCGGCTGATAGTGTTTTAATATATTCGCCCAAGCGCGGGTTTACGTCAGCAAATTGTAATTCAGAATTCTTAATGGCGGTGTCTGCCAACTCTGGTGCTTTTACTTCAACCGTTTTTACGTCTGCGGGTTGCTCAGAGCAAGCACCAAGTAAGGCGCCGGTAGCTAATACGCCGGCAAGCAGCGTAAACCTGGAAAGGGTAATCATAGTCACTCCGTGGTGTTTTTATCGTTATATGTCGCTGTAGTCTCAGCGCTCAGTGTTAAAAGCGGTTTATCTTAACGCATGTGAAAATCAGCCACCAGTATAGTGGTCGCAGTTGTAGTGCGCTTAGTCCTTATAACCCCAGGGCGTTGGTGGTAAAGCCACCGGTTTGGTTAAATCAAAGTCAACACGAAATTCACGACCATCACGCACCAGGCGATAGCTGAACGTTTGCGGATAAATATACATCTGCCAGGTGTTGCCATTAGAGGCCGGAATACCCAGGCGCACAAACAGCTCTTTCGAGTACTGATCCGCCGGAAAGCTTTGTACTGTCGGCCAGCCGGCATCCATCGTATGGCCGCCGTACATGGTGGAGACATCATGGCTGCCGTCTTCATTGCGATGATCATGCTTTAAGCTCAGGCCCGAGCCGGTTTTAGTGATGATCCAGGTGCGGGAATGATTGTCACCGACATGGAACGGGATCTGCAATTGACTGTCTGTACATTTACGAACATGCATAATCAGCTTACCGTCAAAGCCATCGCTTTTTGGGTTGTCCATTACCACTTTGCCTTGATAGGCTTTACCGCAATGCGCCCGCAGATTATCAAAGTAGGCATCTTGGCTGGCAATAGACACCAGTGGCGCTGGCTGCACAATATCAGCGGTGGCGGCCAAAGCGACGATGGAGAAACTCAGGGCTACAGAGGTTGTGAGCAGGTTGTTATGCATATATTTTCCTTATTGTTCTGGTATAACTGCGCTGGACTATAACCTTTGTACGTATCTGCTGCAAACCGGTGATACTTTTATGGCAATTGAGACAGGAGCATACAAATGCAGAATGAATTAGATGGTAAATTTCTCCTTGGCGTGTTTGGTAAGGTAGAAAAACACGGTACCGCCGTTAACAACGAATTGGGCGCCGGCTTTACCCTGGATGGCATAACGGTAAATTCCGGCTTTGACGGCTATGAAGTGTATTTCAGCGACGGCAAAGTGCAGTTAACGCTGGGTTTTCATAATAAATGGCACAGTGACGCTGCCAATGAGGCTGATATGGATGCCTTTGTGGCACAGCTTAAAAAAATTAACCGCGCCTACTGATTTATTTCATAGTGGCTAAGGATTTGTTCAGTTTAAACCGCTACCATAGCACGCAACTATAAGCGCTGGCAGACGTGACAGCGGACGTTATCTGAATAAAGAATTGTTTAGACGGCTAAAAGGCTATTGCTTGAGGCAGAAAAACAGGGTAAGGTGTCGCGCGTCAATCATATCTGATAGACCAGAAGAGGTGCGTTAGCCAGGTAGTTCAGGACAGATGTCTATACATCGTAGCCTGAATAAGGGGGACTAACGCCGAGGGATGCGCAGTTATAGAGCTGCCTGTCCCGGTCGTTAAGGCTGAATCCTTACGACTGTCACCTGAATTTCGGTGGAGAGCTTCTGGCCTTTGTTAACTACAGTTTACAGAAATTACAGAAGCTATCTGTGCCGTTCTCGTTTTGCTGTTAGCAAATGCCATGCTCTGCTTATTATGTTTTATAAGGAGAGGCACCCTTGTCCAATCTTATTGTTGCAAAATTTGGCGGCACCAGTGTCGCAGACTTCGATGCGATGTCGCGCTGCGCTGACATTATCCTGGCTGAACCGGCCATTCGTTTAGTGGTGGTTAGCGCCAGTTCCGGTGTAACCAACCTGCTGGTCGACATTACCAAACATACCGATGTAACAGAGCGCTATGCCTGCTATCAGGGCATTGAGCGTATTACGTTGGCGGTACTGATCCGCTTGCAACATCCTGATAGGGTTGCAGCAGATATCGATCAGCTGCTATCGGCATTAAAAGCGCTGATAGATCAAAGTGGTGCCGTGTATAGCGCTGCACATAAAGACGAAATTCAATCCTTTGGCGAGCGTTTAAGCTCAGTGCTGTTTGCCCAGGTGCTGCGTGAGCGCGGTGCTGCCGGTTTATGTTTTGATGCCCGCCGGGTACTGCGTACCGACAGCCGTTTTGGTAAAGGTGAGCCGCAAATAGCGCAGATCAGTGAGCTGTGTGCCATACAATTGCAGCCGTTACTTGCTGACAATGTAGTAGTAACCCAGGGTTTTATCGGTGCAGATGACGTCGGCCAAACGACGACGCTGGGCCGTGGTGGCTCAGATTACAGTGCTGCGCTGTTGGGTGAAGCATTAAGGGCGTCTGTAGTGCAGATATGGACTGATGTGGTGGGCATTTTTACCACCGATCCGCGTTTAACTGAACAAGCGCGCTGTATTAAAGAAATCAGCTTTGATGAAGCGGCTGAAATGGCCACCTTTGGCGCCAAAGTATTACACCCGGCCACATTAATACCGGCAATGCGCTGTAATATAGGTGTTTTTGTCGGCTCCAGCCGCGAGCCTCAAGCCGGTGGTACCTGGATAGCCAAAGAGGTCAAAGAGCGTCCGCCTTACCGTGCTATTGCGCTGCGTAAATCACAAACGCTCATCACAGTAAAAAGCCCTGCCATGTTGCATGCCGCCGGCTTTTTAACCCGGGTGTTTGATATTCTTAGCCGGCATCAAATTTCAGTAGATTTAGTCACTACCTCAGAAATCAGCGTTGCCTTAACCCTGGACGAAGGTGGCATGACCAGCGCCTTTAGCGCCTCGGTAGAGCCGGCCCTGGCAGAGTTACGCAGTTTTTGTGAAGTGTCGGTAGAGCAGGGCTTAAGCCTTATAGCGGTTATCGGCAATCATTTACACAGCAGTAAAGGCATTACCGGCGATTTATTTAATACGCTTGAGCGCATTAATATGCGGTTAATTTGCCACGGTGCCTCTAAACATAACCTGTGCTTTTTAGTGCAGGACGCCGATGCACCCGGCGTAGTGAAACAGCTGCACCAAAACTTGTTTAGTGCAGCCTGATCAAACACCCGCAGCAGTGAGCGTTAAGACGCTGCTGCGGGTCTATCCTGCCCGGCGGTGGCATCAAGTGGAGCATTAACCAGGCCTTCAGAGCGGCCGATGACCAGCGCTACCATGGTATCACCGGTGACATTGGTGGCGGTGCGCATCATATCGACAATCCTGTCTACCGCAGCAATAAACGCAATACCTTCTATAGGCAAACCTACCACGCTTAAGGTTACCGTTAGCATAACCATGGCCGTGCCAGGTACGCCGGCGGTGCCAACCGAGGCCAGCGTAGCGGTACCGGCAATCAACAGGTAATCTACAGCCGCTAATTCAATACCGTACAAATGAGCGATAAAAATGGCCGCAATCGCCGGATAAATACCACCACAGCCGTCCATATTTATGGTGGCGCCCAGTGGTAGCACAAAGCTGGCGTAATCTTTTGACACGCCTAAATTTTCGGTAACCACTTTATGGCTTACCGGCAAGGTGCCGTAGCTGCTGGCGCTGCTGTAGGCGACTAACTGCGCCGGTAAAATGGCTTTAAAGTAATCTCGCAGGCGCATACCGCCAAACAACTTAACCAGGCCGCCATAGGTAAACAGAATATGGATGACGCAGGCCAGGTAAATAGCCAGAATGAACTTACCCAGCGGCAGCAGGGTGTCCAGACCGTAGTTACCCACCACCCAGGCCATTAAGCCAAAAACACCCAGCGGGGTGAGTTCCAGCACCATACGGGTGATCTGGTACATAATATCGGCGCCGGAAAGCAGCACCTTTTTCATCGGTGCAGCTTTGTCACCCAGTTGATTAATGGCGATACCCACTAACGATGCAAATACAATAATTTGCAAAATATTGCCATTTACCATCGCCGCCAGCGGGTTGGTGGGGATAAGGTTAGTTAGCACATCAGCAACTGGCGGAATATCGCGCGGTTTTACTTCAGCCGCAGTAAGTTGCACGGCATCGCCCCAATTAATTAACGAGCCGACAGCTAAGCCAATTAAACTGGCAACAAAGGCGGTAAACAAAAACAGACCAACGGTTTTAAAGGCCAACCTCTGCATTTTTCCGCTGTCGGCCAGTGAGGTAATGCTGCTGATCAGGGCAAAAAATACCAGTGGCACCACTAACATGCGGATGGCGTTAATAAACAGGGTGCCCAGTGGTTTAAATACTGTAGCCGTTTCGCCCAACAGCACACCGGTAGTCACGCCGAGCAACAGCGCACCAAGCACCCTTTGCCAAAATGGGATAGCAAACCAAAAACTAAACATAAATTACTGCCATAATATAAGATTTTGACATTATAGAGACGAAAAAAGCAGCCACAAGGCCGCTTTTCTATATGTTATAACCAGCTGTTCTGGATCGGTTTGGCTGCTTATTCGTAGGGCAGTGGGTCAGTGGTGTTATTCAGCGTAAAAGCTTCCAAGCGCTCCTGACAAGAGCCACATTTACCGCAGGCTTTTTCGCGGCCGTTGTAACAAGTCCAGGTTTTGCTGTAGTCCAACCCCATGGCCAGACCATCGGCCAGAATTTCAATTTTAGTTTGTGCTAAGTACGGGCTGATAATATCGACAGGCTCGTAGTTGGCAATCTGGCAAACATCATGCATTTTTTGCACAAACTCCGGCCGGCAGTCCGGGTAAATAAAGTGATCGCCGCTGTGTGCGCCGTAATACACTTGGTTGGCACCTATAGAAACGGCATAGCCCACCGCTAACGACAATAAAATCATATTGCGGTTCGGTACTACGGTTGATTTCATATTGTCGGCGGCATAATGGCCTTCCGGGATATCAATATTGTCGGTAAGTGATGAGCCAGCTAACAGTTGGTTAATGGCTGAGATATCGACAATTTTGTGCTTGATACTCAGCTCCTGACACACCTGTGCCGCACATTGCAGCTCTTTGACATGACGTTGGCCGTAGTTAAACGACAGCGCATAAACATCATGGCCGGCCTGCACCGCTTTGTGTAACACGGTGAAGGAGTCCATCCCACCGGAATAAATCACCACAACTTTGTTCGGCATAGCAGGCTCTCTCTTGTATAATACAACTCAAATTTTGCGACATGGCCCGCCAAGCATTGCGGGGCGCGCATTGTACAGTAAATCAGCCGCAGGCTAAAGGGCAAAGCACAGAGTGTATAAAGTTAACGAGGTTTTCGAAACTATTCAGGGCGAGGGTAGTTTTACCGGCGCGCCGGCCATTTTTATCCGCTTGCAAGGCTGCCCGGTGGGTTGCAGTTGGTGTGATACCAAGCACACCTGGGAAATCAAAGATGCGCTGCGCCAACCGCTGGGTGATATTGTAATTAAAACTGCGGAGACGGAACACTGGGCTGGCGTCAGTGCTGAGGATTTAATTGCCTTGTTTGCCCGCGAGGACTACCAGGCCAGGCATGTAGTGATCACCGGAGGTGAGCCCTGCATGTATGATTTAACTCCGTTGTGTGATGCGCTGCATAGCAACGGCTACACCACACAAATTGAAACCAGTGGTACCTTTGATATTAAAGCGCCGGCACAAACCTGGGTTACAGTGTCACCCAAAGTGAATATGGCCGGTGGCTATAAAGTACTGCAAAGTGCGCTGGACCGGGCAAACGAGATAAAGCACCCGGTGGCGATGCAGAAACATATTGATGAGCTGTTGCAGTTATTGCAACACACTGACACGGCAGCTAAGCTGATTTATTTACAGCCAATAAGTCAGCAGCGCCGCGCCACAGAATTGGCTATAGCGATGTGTAAACAACATAACTGGCGCTTAAGTGTGCAGGTACATAAATATTTGGGGATCAGCTAAATGCAAACGGTAGAGCGATTTTTCAATGACTATGCCCAGGCATATATTTCTGCTGAAGTAGCGCAATTTGAACACTTAGTCGCAACGCCAAGTTTACTGCTCGACGGCGAGCACAAAACGCTACTGACAGACAGTACCTGTCTGCATCAGCATGTGCTTTCTACCGTACAGAAATACCGTTCACGAGGCGTTGTGCATGCTGATTTTGTGCTGCAGCATCAACTGCGTTTGTCGGAACAACTGCAATTTGTTAGTTTGTATTGGCGTTTTTATAACGCTGACAACGACATATTGTTTACCTGCCATACGTCTTATACGTTGCAAAAATGCAGTGATCGTTGGCAGGTCGTGGCCATTATTCTTGATGATGAACAGGCGGCCTATGACCGCATAAGCAATGCTCAGGCTTGATGTGATAACCACGCCTGTAAACTGTCCAGGCAGGGGGCGGGGCTGTCTTCAAGGGCTAAGCGCTGTTTTAGCGCTGGTTGCATCGGTAGGATTTCCAGATAGCGTGATGCCAGCCAGGAAGCGTCACGGTATTTAGGGCTGGGATAAAGCTGTTTTAACGCAGGATACTGTAACAGCAACTTCTGCATTTGTTGAATAAGTGGCTGATACTCGTCGCTTACAGCTAGCGCAGGCCAATTATCCAGTATGCTAACGTCGGCGACAGTAAGCTGGTCGTGCTCTTGCCAGCGATTTACTATCTGTACTTTTTCCACACCAACAATAGTAACGCCCAGCAGACCGTCATCGAGCTGTTCAAAATCTTCAATATAAACCCGGGTGGCAAGTGGTAAAATTCGGTCTGGATGTGACTGGCTAACATAAGGGTTAATCTGCGCCACGGCAAAGTCGCGTTTACCGGCACTGGCTTCGCTAATCAGCCGCACATAACGGGGTTCAAAAATCCGCAGACGCATACGTCCTTCAGGTAAGAGAAAACTGTTTAACGGAAATAACGCCAGTTGTTTCATAGTACCGCTGATAAAGTTGTATAGTTCACTCCTTATACGCGAGGGGTATCACACTGGTTTGCTGTTACAGGGGTTTTATGATTACAGAGTATTGGTTTTATTTGCTTAGCGGGTTATTAACGCTGAATGTTTTACTGTTGCTGTGGCTATTGTTGCGTCGCGCTGATGTTAGCAAGCTGCTCAGCCTGTTTAAGTTAGAACAGATGCAGCAGCAGGCGCAGTTGCACCAGCAGATGCTAGAGCAATTACATAGTCAGCGTCAGCAGCTACAGCAGCAGCAACAGGATCATTTACTGCAGGTATTACAAAAAATAACCGACACCCAGCAAGCGGCACGTTTTGAACTGAGTAAAAACCTGCAGCAGCAAGCCATTATATTGGCTGAGCAGGTAAAACAGCTTACGCAAAGTATCGATCAGCGCTTAAAGGACATTGCCGGTCAGGTAGAGAAGCGCTTAAGTGAAGGCTTTGAAAAAACCAACCAAACCTTTACTGATATTGTAAAACGGCTGGCGCTGATTGATGACGCGCAAAAGAAAATTACCGAGCTGTCCAGCAACGTTGTCAGCTTGCAGGAGGTGTTAGCCGATAAACGATCACGCGGCGCCTTTGGCGAGGTGCAATTAACTGCGCTTATTCGCAATGTGCTGCCGGAGCAGCATTTTTCTTTGCAGCACACATTAAGTAACGGCCGTATTGCCGATTGTATGTTGTTTTTACCCAAACCCAGCGGTGATATTGCCATTGATGCCAAGTTCCCGTTGGAAAGTTATAAAAGGATGACCGATCCGCAATATGGCGCAGAAGAGCGCAAACAAGCGCAGCGCCAGTTTAAGCTGGATATTAAAAAGCATATTAATGATATTGCCGACAAATACATTATTGCCAATGAAACCGCCGACGGTGCCATTATGTTTTTGCCTGCAGAGGCCATCTTTGCCGAGCTGCATGCTTATCACGCCGACATTGTTGAAGAGGCTTACCGGCGCAGGGTATGGCTGACATCACCTACTACCTTAATGGCGGTGCTGACTACAGCTCGCAGCGTACTTAAAGATGATGCTACCCGCCGCCAGGTGCACCTTATTCAGGAGCATTTAATTAAACTGGCTGAAGATTTTGACCGCTTTCGTGGCCGGTTTGATAATCTGGCCAAGCACATTGATCAAGCCGCGACGGATGTTAAGCAAATCCATACTTCAGCACACAAAATAAGCAACAGGTTTAGCCAAATAGAAAAAGTGGAATGGCTGGAAGAAAGCGACTAGGCTGATATTAAGCATATTGCTAAATGTGTCATGCTTTGTAGTAAAGCAGGGAGCCGGTTATGCGAAATGGTTGCTTGGTGTTCTTACTGTTTTTTCAAGGCACTGCGGCCTTTGCTACGCAGCCAATCAGAGCTGTTGTCAGTGAAACCAACACACCACCTTATGCCATTTTTAATGCCGATAAAGTGTTACAAGCCGGTTTAAGTAAAGACATCATTGATGAGCTGGGGCTCAACCTGGGCAGAGCTGTAAGTTACCTGAACTTACCCCGCAGCCGGGTTGAGCCCTGGCTACAAAGCGGCGAAGCAGATTTAGCTTGTTTTCTCAGTCCGGATTGGGTGGCTGAGCCAGACAGCTTGCAATGGACGGCCGCGCTGTTTACCACGCAGCAATTATTGGTAAGGCGTAAAGACAGTGCTGTTATTACCGCAGTGCAGCATCTGGCGGGTAAGCGGGTTGGCACCACCCGCGGCTTTACCTATCCTGAGCTGGAGCAAGTGTTTAAACTTGGTGACGTGATCCGCGATGATGCTCATTCTTTGGAGAGCAATTTGCTGCGGTTAGAGCATGGCAGGTTAGACGTGGTAATGACGGTAGACTTGTCTTATTATTTTTATGTTAATACGTCAGCAGATAATAGTTTTGCGGCTGATCCGCTTTGGTCTGAACCGCCAGCCGTTTACTGTGCCATCAGTAAGCACAACCCCAGACAAGTTATCGAGCTTACAGCCGGCTTTGCCCAATTGGTGCAAAGCGGCTTTATTCAGCAACGGCTGGCATTTTATATGGGCACTAATAGTGCGCAGTCTCCGGTGGCAGAGTATCCGCGTTAATGCCGGGGATCGTCTTTTAAGCGGGGAATTTTTAAACCCAGTTCCTGACCGCGATTACGGGCATAATAAGTACAGCCAATAAACATCATGCTGGCCAGTATTAGTTCTATCAGCGCCAATAATTGGCGCACACCATCACTAACCCATAAGTGCGTCAGGCTGTGCAGAAAATAAATCATTACCACAAAGTTTGCCCAGGCCAGGGTGTAAGCATGGCCTTTGATAATGCCATATAAAGGAAACCATAACGGTAGCCATAGCAGTGTCAACAAAACCCAGGGGTTACCCAGCTCTGGCGGTGCCAGATACAGGATCCACATTGGTTGTAACAGCAATAAGCCGAAAAAACCCAGCCGGCCAAGAAATAAAAAGCGCGCGGTTTGCGCTGACATGGGCACTGCGTTACTACTTTGCATGCTAACCTCGATGTAGTTTTAATTGTGTGCTCAGCTTGCCCAGACGTTTGCCAAAGGCAATTGCCAGTTTCTGCTCGTCCTGGCTAAGTTTATTGTCTGCCAAATGTCCGCTGACATGGCTGGGGCCATAAGGTGTGCCGCCGGTTTTTGTCTGATGTAACTCCGGTTCGCTGTAAGGGATACCGGTTAACAGCATGCCATGATGTAGTAGCGGTAAACTCATGCTGAGCAACGTCGCCTCATTACCGCCATGTAAACTGCCAGATGAGGTAAATACACCAGCAGGTTTGTCTATCAGGTCACCACGTAACCACAGGCCGCTGGTATTATCCCAGAAGACCTTTGCTTCTGCTGCCATATTGCCAAAACGTACCGGACTGCCAAATGCCAGACCATCACAGTCTATGAGCTCTTGCTGTGTTACCTGAGGATGGCGGCTGACTTGTTCTGCCTGCAGTGGTGGAATACTGCGAACCATGGCTGTAGCCTGGGCCTGCTGAACGCCGATAGCGATTTTATCGGCCAGGGCGGCAACAGCACCGTGGCGTGAATAATATAAAATAAGTACGCAGGCTGTCATTATAAAATGGCCAGTACATTACTGGCCGGCCGGCCAATAGCGGCTTTGTTACCGTGTACTACTATCGGCCGCTCTATTAACTTAGGGTTGAGGGCCATGGTACTAATTAACTGTTGTTCACTCAGTGCGGGACTGTCCAGGCCAAGCTCGGTGTATTCAGGCTCTTTGCTGCGTATTAATTGCCGTGCAGTTAAGCCAAGCATGGTCAGCAATGACGTTATTTCCTCTTCTGAAGGTGGTGTTTTCAGGTACTCGACAATATCAATTTTTTCAGCATGCTGAGCTAGCAAGGCTAACGTTTCACGGCTCTTGGAACAGCGTGGATTATGGTAAATTTTTAACATGACATGTCCTGTGTATTAGTTGGTGCTGGGTATTACATGCGGCGCAGCCGATCAAATTCGGTTTGCAGCTGATTTTTCTTAGCTTCCAGGCGCCGGCTTTCCAATTTATCGTCCGCCGTTAGATGGTTTAGTGCTTCGTTAAGATCGTCGATAGCTTTTGGGTAGTTAGCCAATTGATAGCTTAAATCTGCTCTGGCTTCGTAAAACCTGGCCATATCGTCAATAGCTTTGTATGCATCAGACAATAGATCATATGCCAGAATGCTGTCGTTTTTGTAATACAGCAGGTTTTTTAATAAATGTATTGCTAAACGGTTTGCGCCGGATTTCAGCGCGACATTGGCATAGTTAAGTGTGACAACCAGGTTATTAGGGCGAATTAAATACTGTTGTTCCAGCATGCTTAACGCGGTTTGATAAGCTTTAATACCAAGCAAGATATCGGTGTAGACATCAATAAAATATAAATTATGTTCATCTTTTGCCAGCAATTGCTCGATCAGTGGGCGCGCTTTGTCATATTGTTCGCTATCTAATAATGTAATGGCAAGGCCATACTGATTGGCTTTGGTATTACCACCGGGCTCACTGAGTTTTTTACGAAAAAGTTGTTCGGCATCTTTACTGTTATAGTGATACCGAGCCAACACTCTGGCTTTAGCCAGGGTAAAATCCTGGCTATCTGGTATAAAACGTTGCTGGAATTGCTCGGCCCTTAAACGGGTATCACTGACCCTGCTTTGTGACAACGGGTGGGTTTGTAAAAATGCCAGCTGTTGATTTACAAAACGGCTTTGTTCGGTAAGTTTGCGAAAAAATTCTGGCACAGCATAGGGATCAAAACCGGCTTCAGCCAGTATTTGCATCCCAATACGGTCAGCTTCCTGCTCATTGCCTCGGGTAAAATTTATCGCGCTTTGTTGCGCGGCTCCCTGGGCTGCCATCATCGCTGCCATACCTGCTTCGGGGTTTACTGTTGCCAGAACTATGGCGCCGAGTACACCGGCGAGAGTTAAAGGTGCCCGTTGATTTTGCGCTTCGACAAAACGGGCGATATGACGTTGGGTTACATGGGCAATTTCATGTGCCATGACTGAAGCAAATTCACTTTCGCTGTCGGCTACGGCAAGTGTGCCGGTATGAGAGGCAATATTGCCCCCCAGGGTTGCAAACGCATTGATGTTCTTGTTGTTGACCCAGTAAAACTTAAATGGAAACTTTACGTCATTGGCGCGCGCAACCAGACGATTGCCTAACGCATTGATATATTCGTCCAGCAATGGGTCATACACCATAGGCAAGCTGCCGCGGGTTTGGCGCATCATAACGTCGCCAAGCTGCTTTTCTTTTTCCGGGGTGATGGTGTTGAACGCATTACCGCCTAAATCGGGCAGGGCAGCAGTGCCTGATGCCAGTGGCAGTATCAGCATGCAGAATAATACGGCTTTAGTTACTGCAAAAAGAGTCATTGTCTGTACACCTGACTTAAGTTGTATAAGTTTCATTACTGCTGGCTTTGGCTGCTCTGATGACGATAAGTTCCGGCTTCACTGAGCAGTAATCTATCATATATTTCGCTACAACAGGCAGTTAACTGACAAAATGACTTATATCTTCGGTATACTGCAACGCATCTGATTTATTGGTTCTGCTGTGGGAGTTTTTGCATGCTTGATTGGTTAAAAAAATGGTATGCGCATAAGTTTTCAGACCCTCAGGTTGTAACTTTGTTTTTGTTACTGTTGATGGGTTTTATGTCGGTTTACTGGTTAAGTGGCATTTTGGCACCGGTGCTGGTAGCGATTGCTTTTGCTTATCTACTGGAGTGGCCGGTAGTTCGCTTAAGCCGGTTGGGACTATCACGTGCTGTCAGCACTGTCGCTGTTGTGGCAGGGTTTTTGGGGCTGACGGTACTGACGCTGATGTGGATTATCCCCATTTTTTGGTACCAAGGGCGCAATCTGCTGCGTGACTTGCCACAAATGATTGAGCAGGGCCGGAGCTATATGATGGAGTTGCCGGAAAATTTTCCCGGCGTAGTCAGCGTCGAACAGGTAAACATTCTGATGCATTCGGTAGACGAACGCGTAATGACATTCGTCCGCAACATGCTGGAGCTATCTCTTGCGTCGATTGTTGACCTGGTTGCACTGCTGATTTATCTGGTGTTGGTGCCGTTAATGGTATTTTTTATGCTAAAAGACAAGACACAACTGACCGCCAGTTTTGTACAAATTTTGCCGACAGAGCGCAAGTTGATAGGGCAGGTTTGGCATGAAATGAATGCGCAAATTATGAACTACATCCGTGGCAAGATGCTTGAAATCCTTATCGTTGGCAGCGTCAGCTACATTGTATTTGCAATTTTTGGCTTGAACTATCCATTGTTGCTGGGAGTGTTGGTTGGGTTGTCGGTATTGATACCTTATATTGGTGCTGCTGTTGTCACTTTACCTGTGGCGTTAGTGGCGTTTTTTCAGTGGGGGCCAACCGCTGAGTTTGGTTATTTGATGTTGGCATACGGTGTTATTCAAGCGCTGGATGGTAATTTACTCGTGCCACTGTTGTTTTCTGAAGCCGTTGATTTGAATCCGGTGTTTATTATTATTGCTGTGTTGTTTTTCGGTGGTTTGTTTGGTTTTTGGGGAATATTCTTCGCGATACCGCTGGCCTCGTTGGTTAAAGCCACTGTAAATGCCTGGTCGGGCAGGGTGCATCCACATGCAGATGAAACGGAAACACAGCAGTAACGTCTAAGCGTACTGCTGTGTAACTACCAGGAAAAACTTGCGCTGATGCCGGCACTGAATTGACGTCCCGGCGCCGGTTCAATTGCACGGCCATTGCTCTGATTAACAATTACTGAGCCAACATGGGTTTTGTCAGTAAGATTATCCAGTGCCAGCCAGTAGTCCAGTGTCAGTTGCTGCCATTGCTCGCGCTGGCGGGCGCTTACAGAAAAGACTACTGCCGGTGGTGCAGAGTTGCTGTTAGCATCATCCAGATATACCTTGCTGCGATACTGGCTGTGTAATGCTAATACTGTGTCAGTTTGCCACGGCCGGTACTGCAGTTGCCAATGTAATTGGCGACTTGCTACGCCGGGTAAACGCTTGCCATCAAGTATTGCATCAGCAAACTGAGCTGTCAGATAGTGAGCGTTAAGTTGATGCCGAAGATAAGCATTTTGCTGCCAGTTTAGTTGCAGCTCTGTGCCATAACGTTTGGTTTTGGCGGCATTGCGATAGCTGGTGCGACCGCCGGTTGAGCTGTCTACTAACAGTTCATTGTCGGTTGTGATATTAAACAGACTGACACTGCCACTTGTGCTGCTGTATAGCCACTTAATACCGCTTTCCCATTGCCGGTTGGTGCTGGCATCCAATGCCAGATTTACCCCGCTGCCATCACTACGATAGGCAATTTCTGCCAATGTTGGGCTTTCAAAGCCGCGACCGGCACTGACAAAGCCGCTTACGTCATCATGGATCCGATAGCTGAGCCCCAGCGCCAGAGCCTGGTTATAAAAACGTTTACTGCCACTGTCATCCGGGTTATTAGCATTGATAAAGCGGTCGGCAACGGTCAGTTGCAGCTGACTGTAACGCCAGCCTCCCTGCAATTGCCAGCGCTTTGCCGGTTGCCAGTTAAAACGGACGAACATATCCGTATTATCGGCGCTGTCAGTTTGATCGCGGCGCATAGCACCACGTTGGCCAAAGTCATTGACAAAGCCTTGTCTGTCGTCATCGCTTTGTACCACACTTCCGCCCATGCGCAGTTGATAATACGTACCCTGTGCTAGCCGGTAACTGCCGCTGATGCCACTGAAAGTGCGCTGTAAGGCGACTTCACCGCCAGCTGAGGATAGCGCGCTGCCGGTAAAAGCCAGACGCTGGCCGATACTGCGATCGCCAAGCCAACTGCTTAGCTGCCATAGTTCGGTATCACGGTAATCAGTGAGGTTAACGCTGAGCTGGCGATGACGGCTGTGTTTTTCTGTATCAAATAATGTTGCTGCTGCGTTGGTTTGCTGTGGGTCCAGACGCCAGTCAGCGAGGGATAACCCCAGCGGGTCCTGCAACTGTGGATCTCTGGCGTAGTCCAGCCTGGCTGTAAGCTTCGCAGTTTCTGCCAGTGCGGTGCGGTATAGCAATTGGGCCTGTTGCTTTTTAGCTGCAGAGTGCGGGCGGTAGCCCTCAGTGGTAAATTGTTTCAGGGCGGTGCTCAGACTGCTATCACCGCTGACCCAATCAGCATGCAACTGATACTGCCGGTGTTGCCCGCTGCCGGCTACACTGACAGCCAACGCACTTTGTGCCGGGTCTTGACTGTATAGTGAAATAACGCCACCGGAAGCGTTGCCGTAAAGTGCCGCTAACGGCCCCTTTAACACTTCTACCCGGGCTATGTTGTCGAGCAATACACTAGACAGCTGACCCTGGCCATCCGGGGTGGACAGCGGAATGCCGTCCTGTTGTATATGTAAACCGCGGATACCAAAAGCGCTGCGACTACCAAAACCACGAATGCTTATGCGTGTATCTTGGGCAAAGTTGGCCCGACTGTCGGCTTGCACACCGCTGATAGTGTTGAATAATTGTGCGCTGTCGATCAGGATCCCTTGTTCTGGAGCAGTACTCAGTTCAACAGATGCGGGGCTGGCAAGCCAACTTTCACGCTGCTCAGTGGCACTTACAATAATTATTTCAGTGTCGGCCTGTACGCTACGGCTAAATAAATATGGCAACGCCAGGGCCAGCAAGCTCAGCTTGCCGGCATAAGATTTAATGGTCATAAACGTGCTTACTTCGCTGGCGTTAAGCGCAGGATCTCGCCATCAGAACTGTCTGTAAGCAGGTAAACCGCGCCATCCGGGCCTTGCCTCACATCGCGGATACGTTGGCCAATAATTATGCGTTCTTCATGGCTGACTTTATTACCGTCCAGCTCCAACCGAACTAACTGGCCAAACTTTAATGACCCGACTAACAGGTTATTGCTCCAGTGAGTAAATAGCTCAGCGCTATAAAATGCCATACCACTTGGCGCGATTGAAGGCACCCAATAATGCAGTGGTTGCTCAAGGCCATCTTGTTTAGATTTGCCAATAACACCGCCGCCGTATTCTTCACCATAGGTTATAACCGGCCAACCGTAGTTTTTACCTGCTTCAGCAATGTTAATTTCGTCACCGCCCTGTGGCCCGTGTTCGTGGGTCCACAATGCTCCCGTCGTCGGGTGAAGCGCCGCGCCTTGAATATTGCGATGGCCATAAGACCAAATTTCAGCTTTAGCACCGGCTTGCTCAGTAAACGGGTTGCCTTGTGCAGCTGCGCCATCTGTAGTTATCCGCACAACAGTACCGATATGGTTTGCCAGGTTTTGTGCTTCTGCACGCTGGCTACCGCGATCACCCAGGGTGATAAACAAATTACCACTGGTATCAAACACTAAACGGCTACCAAAATGATGACGGGCATTAACTTTAGGCTGTTGGCTAAATACCACGCTGACATTTTCCAACGCGTTATCACCAAGGCTTGCCTTGGCGACTGCGGTGCTGCTACCAGTTGTGCCGGGTTCACTGTAACTGAAATACACGGTATTGCTTGTGGCAAAATCGGGCGCCAGGACAACATCTAATAGACCGCCCTGGCCACTGGCTGCGATATCAGGCAGGCCACTGAGCGTAATTTTTGTTTTGCCGTCCGAACTTAACAGCAACATGCCACCATTACGCTCAGTAACCAGCATGCGGCCATCCGGCAGAAAAGCCATACCCCAAGGGTGCTTCAGACCTGATACAACAGTGTCGATTTGCAAGGTGGTTTTTTCTGTACTGACTGTAGCTGAGTGTGCTGCTGTGCTAAGCAGGGCAAGCAAGCCTGCACTAATAAAGGTTTTTATCATCTGATGCTCCAACACAAAGTTTTATTTTGTGGCTAACCATAGCAAGGTTTATCCAGAATGGCTGTCGTTTGTCGGACCAACCGCCGCCTATATGAGATATAATAATGCTGTCAGCTCAGATAATTCATTACCACCTGATGATGGTCTTTGGTTTTAAAGTTATCGAACACTTGCTCAACTGTGCCGTCTTGTGCAATCAAAAAGCTGATACGATGCAGGCCATCATACACTTTACCCATAAATTTCTTTTCGCCCCACACGCCAAAGGCGTCGGCTATTTTATGGTCTTCATCGGCCAGTAAGGTAAAATTAAGTTTGTCACGTTCAGCAAACTTAGCCAGCCGGGCGACAGCGTCGGTACTTATGCCAACAACTTTAACACCTTTATTTGCCAGCTCAGCATTAACGTCGCGCAGCGCGCACGCTTGTACAGTGCAGCCTGGCGTCATGGCTTTCGGGTAAAAATACACCAGTACACGCTGTTGTTTTAACAATGTTGATAGTTGAACCGGGTTATTGTCTTGGTCCTGTAAGGTAAAATCTGGTGCCGTCGCACCCTTGCTCAGATAATTCATATACTACTCCGAATCAGGTTTGGGCATGAAAACTGCCGGATAAATTCATTTGCTGCAATAAAGCCAGCACATCGGCTTCTATTTGCTCTGGCTGCTCACCTTCTGGTAACTCCAGCGTCATAATGGTGTGCATGCGGGGCTCGGTATCATCAGCAATAGTACTACTGGCTGATTGCAACGATCCAATGTAAATACTGCGGCTGGCAAGTAAACCGGTAATTGTACCTAGCGTGCCGACACGGTCTGGACCGGTGTACTCCAACACGTAGTGTGCAGCCACCGCTTTACGTTTGTGCGCACTGGTACGTTTTGTCATGGTTGTCAGATCAAGTTCTAATCCCAGACCAGGTAGTAAATGTTCAATCCGGCTTATTGCCGCAACATCGCCGGATAACAGCATAATAAAAGTAAATTCACCGCCGAAAATCGCCATACGGCTGTCAATAATATTGCAATTGCAATCGGTTACCAGACGCGCCAGTTTACTGACTATACCGGTACGGTCAGTGCCAATGGCGGTGACGACAAGTTGTTGAGGCATAATTTGAAAATCCAATGAACATCAATTTGTAAGCAGCGCGTATGTCGCCGGTCAAAAGTGTAACATACCGCCAGATTAAGTCATTAGTTTGTCGAAACCACAAGGATGCCTCAGCCGACTTGTGTTTAGTCGGGTGTCTCTTTAACATAGGCGCCCTTATACAACAACAGGGCTGCTTAAAAGATGTTCAGAGGAAGTTGGGTTGCGCTTATTACGCCGATGACAACACAGGGGCATATCGACTACCCCGGCTTACAGCGTTTGGTGGATTTTCATCTTGAAAACGGCACCGAGGGCCTGGTGCTGATGGGCACCACCGGTGAAGCGGCAACCATTTCGTTTGACGAGCAACTGGATGTAATACGTGCAGTTATCGCGCAGGTAAAAGGTCGAATTGCGCTAGTAGCTGGCAACGGTGCAAATGATACCGCCACCGCAGTGGCTAAAACTAAAACGTTGACTGAATTGGGTATCGATGGGTTTTTAACCGTTACGCCATACTATAATAAGCCAACACAGAAGGGGCTGATATTACACTATCAGGCGGTTGCTGCTGCGACAGATAAAGCTGTGCTGTTATACAATGTACCTGGGCGCACAGGAGTGGATATGTTGCCAGAAACGGTAGCAAAGGTAGCTGCAGTTAAAAATATTGTTGGCATTAAAGAAGCGACGGGCAGCATGGTCAGGTTGGCTGAACTTAAGCAACAGTGTCCAACAGACTTTTTACTTTTAAGCGGTGATGATGCCAGCGCCGCAGAATTTATCTTACAAGGCGGCCACGGTGTTATTTCGGTTACCAGCAATGTGGCGCCCAAAGCGATGGCTGAACTCTGTCGCAGTGCGCTTAAAGCCGATGCTGAAAACACTTATCGCATTGATGATACGCTGCAAGCGTTGCACAGGGATTTATTTATTGAGTCTAACCCGATCCCGACTAAGTGGGCATTGAAAAGGATGGGCCTGATTGACAGTGATATGATGCGCTTACCACTCACCCAACTGGAACCAATTCATTGTAGTGTAATCGAACAAGCATTATCGCAGGCTGGCATAGCGTTACCATGAACGTCAGGACTGTAACAACTAACACTAAAACAGTGTTATGCCGCCAAATCAGGAGTAGTAAAGTGCAATATTGGGTTAAGTATAGTGTGTTAGCCAGTGTGATGCTGTCGGGATGTTCTTTATTTCAGCCTGCGCCAGCGCAAAATGCGGAACGAAGCAAGATGCAACCGCTGGTCGTTCCGTCAGGATTGCAAAAGCCTTCGCAGCCCGGTGAGTTTGATATACCTGACGCCTCTGCGAAAGCCGGCTTTATTGATAACCGTTCGCCGGTATTAGTATTGGCGACGGCAGCAAGCAGTAGGGTTGAAGAAGGCGAGCGGCAAAGTCGGGTATGGTTTGATCGTTCTGAAACAACGGGCGATTTAGTGCCGTTTTTACAAACCATTTTGCAAACCCAGTTTGCTGAGCAAGGTGTTTTGTTAACGCCGCAAGATGAGCAAGAACTTGAGTATCATACTGGCTGGATCGGCCGTTCCAGTGAAACCGGTTTTTGGTTTTGGTCTGCAGAAGAAAAAACAGAACAAGCCCGTTTCAAAATCACTATTGAGCCTAAAAGCCATGGCCGCTCAGCGAGCATGTTGGTTACTATGCTTGAACACCACTATTTTACGCCATCGGCCAGTTTGGCTGCCAATGATGTAAAGCGGCAGGAAGTAGCTTTGCTTAACCAGATAATTGACCGCGTGGGTAAAGAAGAAATCGTCTATGCAATAGCAAACAAGGCTAAAGCCCCAGATGTGGCGCTGGAACCTGGAATGGACGCTGAAGGTAACCCTGCGCTGCTGACAACACAACCATTGGATGTGACTTGGTCACAATTGGAAGCGTTGTTTAGTGAGCTGGATTTAACTGTAACCGATCGTAACCGTTCCGCTTACACTTTCTATCTTAACTATGAAAAAACCACACCCGGCTTATGGTCTAAGTTGTGGGGCTCTGCATCAAAGCCAGTGTTACCTGTGCCTGCCGGGGAATATCAATTGGTGTTAAGTCGTAGCAGTAATCTGACGGCATTAAGTTTACGTGATAAAGACGGTGGACAGCTGGATGCTGAAACCGTGCTGGCGTTGCATGAACCTTTTGTTCAGGCGATACGTCTTGCCCAGATTGATTTGTAATATTTAAACCGCTAAAGCCACCCTGTGGTGGCAGTGCTTTGTGGCCAGCCGAAGGACTTGTGCAATGAAAAGCCTATATCAACGAGTACTGCTGTGTCTGGCAATACTGCTATCGCAGGCATTGTCTGCCGGGCAGGTTAACGATTTGTATCAGGCAGACGTTGCTGCTACCTCATCAGCATCAGTATGGCAGCAAGACGCCTTTCGCCAGGTGCTGGCCAAAGTTTCTGGCCAGGAAAACATTTATCAGCAGGCGCAGATTAAAGAGGAAATGCGCCGGGCCGCCGGTTACATAAAACAATTTGAAGCTTTACGCAGTGCCGATGGCAACCGGATGCGGGTGTTGCTGGACGCCGGTAAAGTTAATCAGTTACTGCAGCAAAATAATATTGCTGTATGGGGCGCGTTGCGGCCGGATATTCTGATTTGGTTAGTTGAACAGCAGGGTTCACAGCGACAGTTTGTGCGACAAAGCACGCACCCGGCTAATCAGGCGCTGCAGCAAGCTTTTACGCAGACGGCTTTGCCACTGCTGCTGCCATTGTACGACATAGATGATTTACTGAGCCTGAGTGAGACAGATGTTTGGGCTGGGTTCTGGCAACCGTTGGATCAGGCCAGTGCACGTTA
Organism: Rheinheimera gaetbuli; assembly: GCF_054781935.1. NCBI lineage: Bacteria > Pseudomonadati > Pseudomonadota > Gammaproteobacteria > Chromatiales > Chromatiaceae > Rheinheimera > Rheinheimera gaetbuli. The sequence goes on along the minus strand of NZ_BAAGTL010000022.1, from coordinate 27,543 downwards.
CAAGGCTGACGTAGTCATTGCTGCTACGCTCGAGCAACTGCAACAAGATGCTGACGTATTATATCGTCTGACCTGGCAGCGCAATTATAATGGCCGCGTACAACGTGATGAAGTCAGTGCAGCAAATGAAACAGCGTTGATGCAGGCTTTTGCCTGGAAATTAGCGCAACAACTGGCGGCAAACTACGCTACTGTATTGTCGGCAACGCCTTCGCAGTTTGTGCTGCAAATAAATGGCCTAATGGATTTGGCTAGCCTGGTGCAGGTACAAAAAATACTGCAACAGTTAGTCGGCGTATCTGGCGTCACTATTAGTGCCTATCAAAATGGCTGTGCCCGCTATACGCTTAATAGCGGTATAGATGCTACGGGGCTACTAAGTGCTCTGAGATTTAATCCGCAGCTGCGCTTGAAACCTCAGCCAAATGAGCTACAACTTGATTTGTCAGTTGTGCCGGTATTGGCGACATTGGAGTATACAAAGCTTTGATGCAGCCTTTGCAATATACACTGGCGGTGACCTTACCAGAAGATGAAACGTTGGACAGTTTTTATGCTGCAGGTCAGTCTGCGGCCGTGGCTTTTTTAAAAAGCTATTTATTATTACCGCAACAGCAACGACCAGTGTATTTGTTTGGTGCCAGTGGCAGTGGCAAATCCCATCTTTTGTATGCCAGCTGCGTACAGGCGCAAGAGCAGGGGTTAACCAGCCAGTTGGTAACTCTGGATGACTGCCGCAGTTTAAACCCGCGGTTGTTGGATGATTTAGAGCAGTTGGATTTAGTCTGCCTGGATAACATTCAGGCTATTGCCGGTGAGTTAAGCTGGCAAACAGCAGTGTTTGATTTATACAACCGGATGCAAGAGCAAGGTAAAGCATTACTGATCGTTGGCAATGAGCCGCCGCCTATGCTCGGCTTACAACTGGCTGATCTGGTGTCGCGTTTACAAGCGTGCACAGCATTTCAGCTGCGGTTATTAACCGACGATGACAAGCAAAAGCTGCTGCAGCAAAAAGCCCGCTTGCGCGGTATGGACTTGCCCGATGAGGTAGCGCGTTATCTGCTAAACCATCAGGATCGTGACATTCGCGCGCTGGTATCTACTCTGGATAAGCTGGATAAAGCCAGCATAGTGCACCAGCGCAAGCTAACGATTCCCTTCCTGAAAGAAATTTTGCAGTAAAATCACTGCAAATTGTCGAAAAAATGCCACAGTAGCATGCGTTTAGCCGCTATTCTGGTGTATCATTACCGGCTTTGACATCCTGTAAATACCAGCTGGTTTGAGGACACAGATGAACCTGACAGCAATATTGGACAACGCCTTAGCGGCTGTTGCTGATGCCAATGATATAGCTACTCTGGAAACTATCCGGGTAGAGTTTCTGGGCAAAAAAGGCAGCATTACCGAATTATTAAAATCGCTCGGTGCTATGGACCCGGAACAGCGTAAGCAGGCCGGTGCTGAAATTAATGATCTGAAGCAAAAAGTTCAGGACGTGCTGAATGACAAGCGCGATGCACTGCAACATGCGCAACTGGCCGCTAAGCTGGCACAGGAACAAATAGATGTGACTTTGCCTGGCCGCACGCTGGAAACCGGCGGTTTACACCCGGTTACCCGCACTATTGAACGTATCAATACGTTTTTTGCTGAGCTGGGCTTTGAAGTAAAACATGGACCGGAAATTGAAGATGATTTTCATAACTTTGATGCACTGAATATTCCCGAGCACCATCCGGCACGTGCTGATCATGACACCTTTTACTTTAACCCCAAACTGATGTTGCGTACGCAAACCTCGGGTGTACAAATTCGCACTATGGAGCAGCAGCAACCACCATTGCGTATCATTTCACCCGGCCGGGTATATCGTAACGATTACGATCAAACGCATACGCCAATGTTCCATCAGGTTGAAGGTTTAATGGTTGATACCAAGGTTAGCTTTACTGAGCTAAAGGGTATTTTACATGACTTTTTGCATAACTTTTTTGAAGAAGACTTACAGATCCGCTTTCGGCCCTCTTTTTTCCCGTTTACAGAGCCTTCAGCAGAAGTGGATGTAATGGGTAAAAACGGCAAATGGCTCGAAGTGCTTGGTTGTGGCATGGTGCATCCGAATGTATTGCGCTCAGTAGGTATTGATCCCGATGTATACAGCGGCTTCGCTTTTGGTATGGGGGTTGAGCGCCTGACCATGTTGCGTTATGGCGTCACCGATTTACGCGCGTTCTTTGAAAACGATTTACGTTTTTTAAAACAGTTCAGATAAGTGGAGTTTAGCTAGATGAAATTCAGTGAAGCCTGGTTACGGCAATGGGTCAACCCAGCTATTGATAGCAACACCTTATCTGAACAGTTGTCGATGGCCGGTCTGGAAGTAGACGGCATTGAGCCTGTTGCCGGCGAGTTTAGCGGTGTTGTCGTAGGGGAAGTGGTTGATTGTATTCAACACCCGGATGCTGACAAACTGCAGGTAACCAAAGTAAATATTGGTGCAGATGAACTGTTAGACATTGTCTGTGGCGCGAAAAACTGCCGCCTGGGGTTAAAGGTCGCAGTGGCAACGGTAGGCGCAGTGTTGCCCGGCGATTTTGTGATTAAAAAAGCTAAACTACGTGGCCAGCCGTCTAATGGTATGTTGTGCTCATTATCAGAGCTTGGTATGGCTGATTCCTCCGACGGCATTATTGAACTGCCACAAGATGCTCCGATAGGGCAGAGTATCCGTCAATATCTTGAGTTGGACGACCGTATTATTGAGGTGGATTTAACACCAAATCGGGCGGACTGTCTGGGTATTAAAGGCTTGGCACGTGAAGTTGGCGTATTGAATAAACTAGATGTATGCCAACCCATCATTGAGCCGGTTGTAGCAAGCCATAATGACAGCAGAGCTATTACGCTGGCGGCGCCGGATGCATGTCCCCGCTACCTGGGCCGTGTGGTGCGCAATGTTAATGTCAACGCACCAAGCCCGTTGTGGCTGACAGAAAAACTACGCCGTTGTGGCGTGCGCAGTATTGATGCGGTAGTCGATATAACTAACTATGTACTGTTGGAACTAGGCCACCCGATGCATGCCTTTGATCTGGCAAAAATTGATGGTGATATTACCGTGCGTTTGGCGGCAGAAGGCGAGAAGCTGGTGTTGTTGGATGAAAGCGAAGTTACGCTTAAAGCCAATACCTTATTAATTGCTGATAGCAGCAAGGCGTTGGCAATGGCCGGTATTTTTGGTGGTTTGCACAGCGGTGTAACCGGTGAAACTCAGGATATTTTTCTTGAAAGTGCCTTTTTTGCACCGCTGGCAATTGCCGGAAAGGCACGACAGTATGGCTTGCACACTGATGCCTCGCACCGCTACGAGCGTGGTGTTGACCCACAGCTGCAGCATATTGCAATGCAGCGGGCAACAGCGTTGTTATTGCAGATCTGCGGTGGTGAAGCGGGTCCGGTCGTTGAAGCAGTATCTGAAGCACACTTGCTTAAGGCGGCAGAGATAAGCCTGACTGAAGCCAAGTTAGCGCGAATTTTAGGTATTGGCATTGCAAAAGACGAGGTGAGCGCGATTTTTAGCCGTTTAGGTCTTGATGTTGCTGTCACGCCTGATGGCTGGCAGGTAAAGGTACCCGGGTATAGGTTTGATATCAGTATTGCCGAAGATTTAATTGAAGAAGTAGCGCGGGTTTACGGTTACAACAATATTCCGAACGTAGCACCACAGGCTAACTTAAAAATGCGCAGTTTTAACGAAGCTGAGCTTAACGTACAGCGATTGCGCACAGTGTTGGTAGACCGTGGCTATCAGGAAGCGATTACTTATAGTTTCGTTGACCCCAAAGTGCAACAACAGTTGTTTCCTCAGCAACCGGCTTTGGTGCTACCCAATCCAATTTCGGCAGATATGTCGGCCATGCGGCTTAATTTGTGGCCGGGTTTGCTGCAAACCGTGCAATATAACCAAAACCGTCAGCAAAACCGGGTAAGATTATTTGAATATGGCCTGAAGTTTATTCCGGATGCGAAAGCCGAAGGTGGCGTGCGTCAGATCGCGGTAATAGGCGGTGTTATTGTTGGTAGTATGCACAATGAACACTGGAACATGGAAAACCGTAACGCCGACTTCTATGATATTAAAGGTGATGTTGAAGCTTTGTTAGCGCAAACGTCGGCTTCAGAGCAGTTTCGTTTTGTTGGCGCACAACACAGCGCTTTACATCCTGGCCAGACGGCGGCAATTTATCGTGCTGAGCAACAGGTTGGTTTTGTTGGTGCTCTGCACCCGGAAATTGAGCGCAAGCTTGGGCTTAAGGGTAAAGTATACCTGTTTGAGCTTGACGTGGCGGCGCTTGGTTTACGCGATATTGTCCAGGCGCGCGAGTTGTCAAAATACCCGGCTAACCGTCGCGATTTAGCAATTGTTGTTAAATCAGACGTGCGTTTTGCCGATGTTGCTGCTACGATAAGAAAAGTTGGCGAAAATCAACTAGTTGACCTAAAATTGTTTGACGTATACACAGGACCAGGTGTGGCAGAGGGTTTTAAATCGTTAGCCATAGCTCTGACCCTGCAGGATTTAGCGCGTACCCTGGAGGATAAAGATATCCAACAGTTGGTAAATCAAGTAGTTAGCGCGCTTGGAGAAGAGTTCAACGCAACGTTGAGGGATTAAGAATGGCGCTTACCAAAGCCGATTTAGCAGAACGTCTGTTTACAAAATTTGGTGTTAGCAAACGCGATGCCAAATTGATAGTGGAAGCTTTTTTCGAAGAGATCCGCACTGCACTTGAAGCGGGAGATCAGGTGAAGTTATCTGGCTTTGGCAATTTTGACCTGCGGGTTAAAAACGAGCGGCCGGGGCGTAACCCGAAAACCGGTGAAGATATTCCGATCTCTGCCCGTTGTGTGGTGACATTCCGACCAGGGCAGAAGTTAAAGTCGCGGGTCGAGCTTGGCACCAGCAAAAAGTAAGCAGGGTGGCTAAATACAAAAAAACGGCAAGTTGTGCAGGCAGCTTGCCGTTTTTTTATGCGGTCAGTTCAGGGTGGTGCTTTTTTGCGATCCAAAAGCGGCGTACTACAGTATTAGCAGTATAAGAATATGAGTTAAAACGTTTATGGCAATAAAAGTTGGTATCAGCAGTTGTTTGCTTGGTCAAAAAGTACGCTTTGACGGTGGACATAAGGCCTCTGCATTTTGTATGCAGCAGCTCTCAGAGCAGGTTCAGTATATTGCAGTGTGTCCGGAAATGGCCATTGGTATGTCAGCGCCTCGTCCGGCTATTCGCTTACAGCGTCAGGACAGCAATCAAATTCATCTGGTGCAAAGTAATGACAGTAGTATCGACCATACTCAGGCGATGCAGGAATTTTGCGACAGTAAACTACCACAATTAGCTGCCTTAAGTGGCTATATTGTTTGCGCCAAATCCCCTACTTGCGGGATGGAAAGAGTGCGGCTGTTTGATGAAAACGGTGCTCAGTTAGGCAAAGTGGGTGTAGGGCTTTACACCCGACAATTAATGCAGCGCTATCCGTGGTTGCCAGTAGAAGAAGATGGTCGTTTGTTTGATCCGGCACTAAAAGAAAACTTTATTTGCCGGTTGTTCAGTTGCCATGATTATCAGCAAAGTATGTCGGACGGTTTTAGTGTCGGTAAGTTGGTGGCATTTCACAGCCGATACAAATTCTTGATTATGGCACACAGCCCTGTCGCCTACAGAGAGCTTGGCCGCTTGGTGGCTCAAGCCAAGCTGTTTGACCCCACAGAGCTACAACAACGCTATTTGGTCGATTTGATGCAAGCGTTGAAAAATATTGCCAGTCGCAAGCAACATGCCAATGTATTGCAACATTTGCAGGGCTTTTTAAAACATGGTTTAACTACAGAGGCGAAGCAGGAGTTGTCTGATCTGATCCAGCGCTACCGCAAGGGGTTTATACCTATTTTGGCCCCTATTACGTTATTGCAACATCATTTGAAACAGCACCCGAACGCCTATATTAGTAACCAACGTTACTTTGCGCCTTATCCAGAAAACCTGGGGTTACGTGCCTGATATGTCACTATTAAATGTAGTGTGGCTGCGCAATGATTTGCGTTGTTTTGATAATATAGTATTGAATAGTGCCATTGATGATGCTGCCAAAACTGGTGCTGCAGTGCTGGCCTTGTTTATTGCAACACCGCAGACCTGGCAATTGCACGATATGGCAGCGATAAAGCAAGATTTACTTCGCCGTCGGGTGTTGCAACTAGAGCAAGAGTTAGCGCTGCTAAATATACCAATGCTGGCGGTAGAAGGGAGCAGTTACCAACAGGTAACCTCGGTGTTCAGTGCGTTAAGCCTGCAGTTTCAGTTGAAGATATTTGTACAAACTGAGTATGAACTGCGTGAGCAACTGCGTGATGTCGCCGTAGAGCAATGGTTACATGGACAATCTGGCCAGTTTATTCGTTTCGATAGTCAGTGCATTATGCAACCAGGAAGCATACGCACTCAGCAAGGCGATATTTATAAAGTGTTTACGCCGTTTAAGCGTACCTGGCTGGCTAGATTGAAAGAGCAGGGTGTACAGTGCTACACAAAACCTAAAGCACTGCCAGCAACAAACCTACAGATAGTTCAGTTGGCATTGCCGCAGTTACCGGCGCTAAGAAACGGTGACAACAGTTCGGCAGCATGGCCGGTAGCAGAAGCCGATGTACTGCAGCTGATGCGCGGATTTTGTCGTGACAAGGTGCAGAATTATCATCAGTCTCGCGATTTTCCGGCTATTGAAGGCACGTCAAAGCTATCCGCTTATCTGGCGCTTGGTGTCGTATCTCCAGCTCAATGTGTGGCCCGGTTGCAACTCGAAGCAGCCGAAAGCTGGCAACAGGATAAAAGCGGCGCAGAAGTCTGGTTGTCTGAGCTGATTTGGCGCGAATTCTATAAACATATTCTGGTTGCTTATCCTAATCTGATCAAACATCAGCCGTTTCAAGCTGACACTGCTGCTATTCGCTGGCGAAATGACATGGCGCTGTTTAATGCCTGGTGTTCGGGCAGCACAGGCTTTCCTATCGTCGACGCGGCTATGCGCCAACTAAACCAGACTGGCTGGATGCATAACCGTCTACGGATGATAGCCGCTAGTTTTTTGGTAAAAGATTTACATATCGATTGGCGTTGGGGTGAGCGCTACTTTATGTCGAAATTGATAGATGGTGATTTTGCTGCCAATAATGGTGGTTGGCAATGGGCGGCTTCTACGGGTACTGATGCAGCTCCTTATTTCCGCATTTTTAACCCGGTTAGTCAAAGCGAAAAGTTTGATCCAAAAGGCGATTTTATTCGTTTGTATTTACCTGAACTAGCACACTTACAAGGCAAAGCGCTGCATTGGCCACATGCGTTAGGCGGTGTAAAAGCATACAGCAAACCCATTATTGATCACGCTGTTGCGCGTAAATTGACATTAGCGCTTTTTGCAGAGGTAAAACAAAAAAATGAGCACTAACTCCACAGCAAAGATCGGCGCTTTTTTAGATTTCTACAACCAACTATCCGGTAACACTTTGCAGTCACTGTCGTTGATGTATCATCCGCAAGTGGTATTTATTGACCCCGTGCATGAAATTCATGGCTTGAGCAGCCTTAATAGCTACTTCGCCAACGCCTATGCCCGGCTTGAGTTTTGTCGGTTTAACGCCCTACAGCAAATGGAACAAGATGAACAGGGTTTTGTTAGCTGGCAAATGCAGTTTATTCACCCGGCAATCAGTAAAAATAAAACGATTCAGGTTGATGGTTGTACTGTACTACGTTGGCAGGATGGCTTAATTATTTACCATCGTGATTACTATGATTTAAACGACATGGTTTACCGCCACCTACCAGTACTTGGTTGGGTAACCGGTAAAATTAAGCAACGCATGTCTAATACGCACGCCTGAATGGGTAGCAATATACAAGTTAACTAAAGGATAAGTATGCGCATAGCAGTAGTTGGAGGTGGTATTTCAGGCATGATGGCTTGGTATTTACTAGATAAGCATCATGATGTTACCGTATTTGAAGCGAATGACTATCTTGGTGGTCACACTGCTACGGTCGAGGTTGAAGTGCAAGGGCAGTCCTATGCTATTGATACCGGCTTTATTGTGTTTAATAACTGGACCTATCCAATTTTTAATCGCTTTATCTCTGAGCTAAATGTGGCGTATCAGCACACCACTATGAGTTTTTCGGTTAAAAATAGTGCGAAAAATCTCGAATATAACGGTAATACGCTTAGCAGCCTGTTTGCTCAGCGGCGCAATTTGCTTCGCCCATCATTCTGGCTGATGCTTTTGGATATCATCCGCTTTAATAAGCTGGGCAAAAAGTTACTGGAAGAGGATAGCGCAGATTTGGAGTTGTCACTTGGTGATTTTTTGCGTAAGCACGGTTTTGGTGAGGCAATAAAACACAATTACCTGCTGCCGATGGGCGCTGCCATTTGGTCGGCTGGCTTGGCTGATATGCCAGCATTTCCGGTACGTTTTTTTCTACGATTTTTTAATAATCATGGACTATTAAATGTTACTAACAGGCCGCAGTGGTCGGTAATTAAGGGCGGCTCCAAACGTTATGTCGACGCTTTGGTGGCGCAGCTTGGTGCTGAAAAAGTGCGCTTGAAACAAACTATAGCTGCAATAAAGCGGGACGAAAGCGGTATAGTATTGCATTTTGCTGATGGCACTACTGAGCAATTTGATAAGTTGATCTTAGCTTGTCACAGTGATGAAGCACTTAAGTTACTTGGCACTGACGCTACCGATGCTGAGCGTTCTGTACTTGGCGGCATAGCTTACCAGCAAAATGAAGTGGTGTTGCACACCGATATTGCGTTGCTGCCAAAACGGCAACGTGCCTGGGCCGCCTGGAACTATAATTTGGACGCTAATGTCAATGACAGAGCGACGCTGACATATAATATGAATCTGTTGCAGGGTATTGATGCACCGGTGACTTTTTGTGTAACGCTAAACAACAGCGATGCCATCGATAAGGATAAAATTTTGGGCGTTTATCGCTACAGCCATCCGGTATACAACCATTACACTTTGGCAGCACAACAACAACGTAACAAAATCAACGGTCAGCAGCACACATATTTTTGCGGTGCCTATTGGCATAATGGCTTTCATGAAGATGGCGCCAGAAGCGCTGTTGATGTCGCTGCTTTGTTGGGGGTAGATTACTGATGCACTCTGGCCATGCGGTTTATCAGGGCGAGGTTGGCCATTTAAGGCTGGTACCGCGCGAGCATGGCTTTAGCTATTCTGTAGCGTACTATTGGCTGGACACTGATCAGTTGGAGCAGCCATCTTTGTCAGCACATGGTATCTGCTATGAGCGGTTTGGCGCGTTAAGTTACCGGCGACGTGATTATCTGGCCGGCGAGGACAATCTGTATCGCGCGGTATGTAACAAGCTAACTGAGCTTGGTGCGGCCACTTTGCCAGCAAAGGTGTTTGTTCTGACACCTCTGGCAAACTGGGGCCTGTATTTTAGCCCGCTCACCTTGTATTACTGCTTTGACGACACAAGCGAGTTGTGTTATTTGCTGGCTGAAGTATCTAATACGCCATGGAATGAGCGGCATTACTACTTACAAACTATCATTGCCGGACAACAATGTTACCAACATGCTAAGGCATTTCACGTTTCACCTTTTAACCCTTTAGCAATGCAGTATCACTGGCAGATTAGTGCACCAGATACCAGTTTGATTTGTAGCATTACTAATACTCAGAATGACAACAAAATATTTAGCGCCTGGATAAATCTTAGCCGGCATCCACTTACCTCCGACTGGAAAAAGCGCTGGCTGATCCGTCAACCTTGGCAAAACGTACAGGTTGTACTGCGTATATACTGGCATGCACTTAAATTACTTCTAAAAGGTGTACCTGTGCATGCCCACCCCAAAACAAAGGATACAAATGCATGACAATGAGTCTTACTGAAACTTCAGTATTCGATAATCTGAGTTGGGTTGAGCGCCTTTGCCGTAAGTTTGCGCTGGATTTTATCAGCCAGTTAAAGCATGGCGATATTACGGTAGTAGAAGGTAATCAACGGCTGCGTTTCGGTGACGAGCACGCACAACTGAAGACGGTTATTACGGTGGTTGACCCGGCATTTTATCAAAAAATGGTTATGGCAGGTTCAGTAGGCGGCGGCGAGGCGTATATATATGGCTGGTGGCGCTGCGATAATCTTACTGCATTGGTGCAAATTTTTGCACTGAATCTGACTACACTGGATAAGTTAGACTCTGCGATTACCCGACTTGGCAGGCCTTTGTTAAAGCTGTTGAACTGGCGTAACCGTAATTCTAAAGCTCAAGCTAGGAAAAACATCGCGGCCCACTACGACTTGGGTAACGATATGTATCGTTTGTTTCTTGATGACAGCATGATGTACTCCAGCGCGGTGTATCCGGATGGTGCTGCGGATTTGGCGACGGCGCAGCAGCATAAATTGCAGCTTATTTGTCAGCGATTGCAGTTAAAGGCTACTGACCATCTGCTGGAAATAGGCACAGGCTGGGGTAGTATGGCAATTTACGCTGCACAGCATTACGGCTGTAAAGTGACGACGACGACAATTTCGCAGCAGCAATATGATTATGCCAAAGCACGGATTGAGGCTTTGGGCTTGCAACAGCAAATAACCTTGCTGCTGAACGACTATCGTGATCTTAGTGGCCACTACGACAAGCTGGTATCGATTGAAATGATAGAAGCTGTAGGGGAGGAGTACCTCGATACTTATTTTGCTAAATGCGCCAGTTTGCTTAAACCGGATGGTTTGATGGTGTTGCAGGCAATAACTATTGTCGATCAGCGCTACAGCCAATATGTACGCGAAGTAGACTTTATAAAGCGCTATGTTTTCCCTGGCGGTTGTCTGCCCTCTGTAAGTCGGATGACCGATGCAGTAAGTCGTAAAACTGACTTGGTGGTGCGACAGTTGCAGGATATAGGTTTTGATTATGCGCAAACCTTAAAAGATTGGTGTGATAATTTTATGCATGCCAGAGACAAGGTACATCAGCTGGGATATGACGATAACTTTGTCCGGTTGTGGCAGTTTTATCTGTGTTATTGCGAAGGGGGCTTTCGTGAGCGAGCGACCAGCGCAGTACATATGGTGTTAGCTAAGCCGCAAAATCGTAGTGCTTAGTTGCAGTTTACATAGTAAAACGCCGGGCAATGCCCGGCGTTTTGTTTTCAGGCCTCTGGGACCAAAATTATGCCATGCTCGCTGATAACAATTTTCTTGTCTTTGTACAGACTACCAATGGCTTGCTTATAGGCTTTTTTGCTAACACCAAACGTGGCGTAAATCTGCTCTGGTGAGCTTTTGTCAGTAAGCGCCAGCTTGCCACCATTTTGTTGAAGTTTCTTTAATACCTGCTCTGTAAGCTCTAGCGCTTGCTTATAGGTGGTAGAGTTTAACCGCAAGTCAATTTTACCATCGTCGCGCACTTTTACGATGTAAGCTGGCATTTTTTCACCCCGGCGCAGCAGCTTAAACACTTCATTACTGTACAGTACGCCCCAGTGTTGGTGGTTTACTATCGCTTTGTAACCAATGTCGGTTTGTTCGCTGACAATAATGTCCACTTTATCGCCGGCATGATATAGCGGTGTGGTTTTGTGCAGGTGGCGATCGAGTTTGCTCGAAGCAACGATACGATTGCTGTTATCAACATAACAGTACAGCAAATATTTTTGGCTTTCTTTTAATGGAATTTGCTGTTCGCTAAAGGGCACCAACAGATCTTTTTTCAAACCCCAATTCACAAAAGCGCCAACTTTGGTAGTGGCAACAACTTGCAATTGTGCTACTTCGCCAACTTTTATTTTCGGCTGCTCAGTGGTGGCAATTAGTTGGTCTTCTGAATCCAGATAGAGAAACACATCCAGTTCACTACCAAGTTCCAATCCGGCCGGAGCCACATTGTTCGGTAGCAAAATTTCTCCCCAGCTAAGACCATCCAGATAAAAACCAAACTTAACCTGCTTTTTTACCGATAAACGATTAATTTTTCCAAGAGCCAGCATGCGACATCCATAAATTTGCCCGGGTGGGCTGTAACAATGGCGCTATTGTAGCGGTTTTTTTGCCGTACTGCTTTAAATTAGCCCTGACATGGTAAACTTAACGCCATTAGTCTTTCATGCAGGTCAGCAATTACGTGTTGTCACAACCATTACTACATCCACGCAATATTCATCAGGGGCGTTATGATTTTAGCGCTTTGCTCAAAGCTTATCCGGCGCTGGAAAGTTTTATCTGCGTAAATCCGGCAGGTGAGCCGACAATAGATTTTAGCGATAACAATGCCGTGTTAGCACTTAATCAGGCGTTGCTGGCGAGCTATTACAATGTCAGGTTTTGGCAACTCCCACAGGGGTACTTGTGCCCGCCAGTGCCGGGCCGTGCAGACTACGTACACTATTTGGCGGATTTGTTGGCACGCAGCTTTGCCACTGTTCCGCGCGGTAAACAGATAACATTATTAGACATTGGCACCGGGGCTAATCTGATTTATCCGATTATTGCCAGTCAAAGTTATGGTTGGCAGGTGGTTGGCAGTGATACAGATCTATTGGCGGTAAACACTGCCAGGGTAATAGCCGCCAGCAATCCGGCGTTGCGCTCTCATGTCCGGGTTGTGCAGCAGCAAAATAGTGCGATATTCGCTGGTATTATTTTGCCTCAGCAGCGCTTTCACCTGACAATGTGTAACCCACCCTTTTTTGCCTCGCAAGTCGAAGCAGAAGCTGCCAGCAGTCGCAAATGGACTAACCTTGGCAAAGCAGCTCAGGGACATCAGCGAAATTTCTCCGGCCAGCAGCACGAGCTCTGGTGCAAAGGCGGCGAGTTGGCATTTATTAGCCAAATGATTACCGAAAGTCAGTTATATAAACCGCAAGTATGTTGGTTCAGCAGCCTGGTATCACAACAAAAGCATCTGTCGCCGTTGCAAAAGCTGTTGCGAAGTGTAGGCGCAGCGCAAACAGAGGTAATTGACATGCGCCAGGGCCATAAAGTAAGCCGCATTTTGGCTTGGAGTTATCTGACGCCAGCACAGCAGCAGGTGTGGCAAACTACTCCTGAGGCTAGCTGAAGTATTTTATCTGCTTAGCTTGCATGCCTGCTGCAGCATATTTCTGCCATACTTTTTCGTGCACAACATAACCCAGGGTATTTACTGCGGGTTCAACTATTGCGATAAGGCCTCCTAACATCAGGCTACCCGTGATGAGATAAGTAACAGTAAAGGCAATGCTAAAGTGCATAATCGCAAAGGTAAGGGTTTTCGTCATGGCGTTGATCTCAATAGTTGCTTTGATGCAGATAATAACCGTTCTTATTATTGTTTAAAGTGAATTAATGTGTTTGTACTAATCGAATATACAGATGATAACGTAATAGCTGTGAGCAGACGTTAGGAGCAGATATGGATTGGCGGCAATGGCTAGATGTAAAACAGTACGAATTTTTGCTGCATTGGTTTATGCGCAGACAGCGCGAACTGAAGTTAGCCGAGCTAAATGAGCCATTAGCTTATGACAGTTTTAGTTTATATGATCAGTTGTGCCAGCAGATGTTAAGAGAAGCTGCTATAGCGTATCTTGAGCAGTTTTCACAGCCTGTTGCGCCGATTGCCTTAACCAATATGCTTCATCTGGCAGAGTTAGAGCTGGCGGGCAGGCCAGTTAAGCAGCCCAAATCAGCAATACATTAGCGCTGTGTAGTGGTTTATTGAGCGTTGTCTTGTTCAATCCGCTTTAGCGCATCTATTAACATCGGTAGATCAAGCTTGTCATTTAACGGTAGCAGAGTACCTGCAGACCAGACACCATAACTCCCATCGGCGCGCAGCAATATCATTTTATCTTTTTTAAAACTGATAACGGTGTCGCCGCTAATGTTCAGTTTAGGCAAGCTGCTGGGTTGTAGCAGGTTATCACCCAACCAACTGTTGCGGCCGACACAGCCAGCTTGAGCCAATAATGTCGGCAGCCAATCCAGATGTTGTGTGACCTGGTGTGGTTGTAGTTGATGAAGCCCTGACCAGTTTGACCATGCCGGTGCCGGCGCCAGTAAAAAATTACTGTGTTTAGACGTAAGTGACATGACAACTAATTGAGTAAATTGTTGATAATAAACCCAATTGTTTTGCGGCGCATCATCAAAAATAATGGCGAACTGCGCTGTAGGCTGCTGTGTCAGCCAGGGTAGTAGCTCTGTAGCAGTACCGGGTGCGATACTGACCGAAACTAAATCTGCCGGCATTTTACTTAGCCAACCCGGAGCAGCATTAAGCTGCTCGGTGGCTTGGGGATTAGCATTGAATTTGCCGTATAGCAGGTTTAACAGCGCCTCTTCGTTGTTACGCGGTGCAAAATGTTGCGCCAGCGGTTTAAGACGCTCTGCAGACAACCACTGTTGCTGGTCGTCAGTCAATTGCCTTGCCACAACAAGCGCAGTGCTTGGCCCGGCAGGCGCAGCGCATTGTGCAACGCCGCTGCCATTAACCCGGCTACTAAGCATAAGGTTATCCAATTGCAGCTGGGAGCGACTATTTAAATCGACTAACTGGTGTCGTGCCAGTAAGGTTTTTGCTGTTGCCGGATAAGACAATGGCAGTACATTATCTTGCTTTGTCACGTCGTAGTTCAGATTGGCATCGGCATAAATATGCAGTAGATGACTCAACATAAAGCTGCCAATAAACAACCACAATAACGGTTTAGCGATGCCAGATTGTTTTAAACGCTCTACTTTTTTCCAGCAGTAGTTGCTAAGCGTAAGTTGTAGCGCCAGTAGCAAGGCGCCAACTGCTAATACGATCAACACAAAATTACGCAGGTTCGTGACGATTTGTTGACGCAGCAAATCTATTGTTTGGTCAAGCGATGTGCTGCCAATATGGTAACCCAGGCTGGCATACACGTAGGCATCGAAAATTAACACGATAAATGCCAGCGTAGCCAAAATAGCCGCCAAGCCTCGAACATGTCGCTGATAAGGGAATACCAGGGATATTGGAAAGATGGTGAGAATAAAAAACATAAAGCACAAAAAGGCAGTATGCCCAAGCCAATTTAACACTAAATACGAGCTGCCTAACAGCGTTTGCGGCAAAGGTTCAGATAGCCAGAATACCGCTGTGACACTTAGTGCGAGCAGAATATTAAAAAAGCTGAACCAGTGGCCCCAGTTCAGCAGCCGGTTCACTTTTTTTACCAGAGACAGGTTATTTTCCAGCACCATAACTGTTTAGCTGGCCTTACTTGTGATTGCGTCTGCCAGGGCTTGGTTAAAATGCTTTACCACGTCAAGTCGTTGCGCTGGTGGGACGCTGCTGTTAACGACGTGGCTAATCGCATTGCCCAGACACATCAGGCTAAGTTCGGTCGTGGCGTTATCGGCATGCAGTACATCGAGTAACTGATTAACCAGCTTTTCAATTTGGGCAGTGGAGTACTTTGATACAATTGGCATGAATTATCCGCAAATAATATGGTTTAAACAGGTAGAATAGTATCAGAATTCATTTTAAACAGGAAAAGTTATGTCAGTAGATGTACAGCAGTTGGCGATAAACTATCTGGAGCTGGATGAGCAGGGACAAAGTAAAGCGCATTATCGCCCGTCTCTGGTAGAGCCCACTGCCGCTGTCGCGCATTTAGTAGAGCAGTTGCACCTGGCGTATAACGGTAAACCCGCTAAAGGCTATGCGGCATTTAACGCTGAAAAAGACCAACAGGTAGCTACTGTACTGCATGACTGGCAAAAACAAACCAGTGACTTTAGTGTCTTGGCAAATACCGCTACCTCAGCATTGGAACAGCAACTGCAGGCGCACCAACTGCCTGAAAGCGGTTATTTACTGGTGTGTCATTACCGTTATCTGGCCAGTGACTATCTGCTGTTTTGTTTGTTGGGCAGTAAAGATCACTTTTCACTGACAGAGCAACTGGAGCTGGCGACATCACGTCATCTGGATATTGCCAGAATGCAGCTGGCGGCCCGCATAGATCTTACCGAGTATCAAAGCTCGCCTGAGCAGGGCAAATATATTAGCTTTATCCGTGGTCGTGCCGGGCGTAAAGTTGCCGACTTTTTTCTCGACTTTCTCGGCTGTGCGGAAGGTACCGACGCTAAAGCGAATAGTAAGGCAGTGCTAGCGTCAGTGGAGGAGTATTTCACTGCGGCAGAGTTTGACAATGCTGAAAAAAACGATGCCCGAAGGCAAGTGTTCAGTTACTGCGAAGAGCGCGCAAAAGCGGGGCAGGACGTGGTGTTATCTGAATTATCTGCAGTTGTTGATGAGCAAGAACAACAAGGCTTTTTGCGTTATTGTCAGGAACAGCAGCTACAAGTGGCTGAACAGTTTCCGGTTGAAGTAAAAGAACTCAAAAATCTGGTGAAATTTGCCGGACAGGGGGCAGGACTGTCAATAAGCTTTGAACAAAAGTTGCTAGGCGAAAGGGTGCAATATGACCCGCACAGTGACACTATTTTAATCAAAGGTACGCCGCCGAATCTACGCGACCAGTTGCAGCGTTTTATTCAAGGCTATTCGGCTTTTGATCGGACTTCACGTGCTGACTCTGAGTAGCGGGTTTCGTTTGCCGCGGTTGTTCGTTCTGCCGCGGTTTTAACGTTGGCATGGTAAACTTAACAGCGTGTTTAAGCAGTAAAATATTGCTAATTACCACACCAAAAGCCAGCGTTAATGCCCAAAATAACGGCCAGTTCATTGCTTATCCCCGCAGATATTGCTGACATATTGATTAAATATGCTATCCAGATACTGCAGCACTAGCGACTGCCCGGCTATAGGATGTTTTTCAAGACATAACCTGAGTAGCGCTGGCGTCATTTGCGCTAAATATTTCCCGGCTATGGGCTGATAGCTCAGATGCCATGGCTCGGCCGCAACACCACCTTGAAACTCGCGATACGGCAAAAAAAAATCAAATGTTTCAGCATTTGCACTTAGCCATTGTTGCAGATGGTGAAACGGGCCATTTGGGCCATATTCAGCCGGATCAAGTTGGGGCTTATAGTCTGGCGGTACTGCTGCTGCGTCATAGATATCCAGGTCTGTACCCCAGTGATGGCGGCTGGCACCCGGCAGAGCAGAGTACAACAATATCGCGTCGAGTTTTGCTTTGCCGGTTAAACCTGCGACATCAATCAGTTGACCATCCAGGTTAAACACCGGCCTTGAGCCGGCAAATTTTGCTTGCCAGATAGCCTGCTGGCGCTGGTAAGAGCGAAAAGCGGAAACAATTTTTAGCTCAATACCAACCAACTTCGCCGCAGCGCACAATGCAATATAAGGTTGCTCAACATCTTTATGCAGCATAAAACCGCCTGAGCGGGTCAGCAAATGCTGCTCGCTCAGGCCGGTCAGGATCGCATTACTGATAACGGTCATAGGCTAAGTTCAAGTTGCTCCAGTACGGCTTCATACATTTTAGCCAACTGTTCCAGATCGGTAACTGACACACATTCGTTAATTTTGTGAATAGTGGCATTACAGGGACCCAGTTCAACAACCTGAGCGCCGGTGGGGGCAATAAAGCGGCCATCAGAGGTGCCTCCTGTGGTTTCAAGCCTTGGCTCAAAACCCTGCACTTGAAAAATGGCTTTAACGGTGGCATCAACCAAAGAGCCTTTGTCGGTCAGAAACGGTAAGCCGTTTAACGTCCAGTTTAGGGTGTAATTCAAACCGTGCCTGTCCAGCAAAGCGATAACGCGTTGTTGTAATTGCTCCGCGCTGCTTTGTGTGCTGTAGCGAAAGTTAAACATCACATTTAACTCACCGGGGATCACATTGGATGCGCCAGTACCAGCGTGAATATTGGCTATCTGAAAACTGGTTGCCGGAAAGAAAGCGTTGCCTTCATCCCAGTGTTCTGCAGCAAGTTCAGCCAGTGCTGACGCTGCTTTGTGTACCGGGTTTTCAGCCAATTGCGGATAGGCCACATGCCCCTGAACACCTTTTACACTCAGTTGACCGGTTAAAGAACCGCGGCGACCATTTTTAACCACGTCACCTGCCTTCTGGCTGCTGGAGGGTTCACCTACAATACACCAGGTTATTTTCTCATTACGCGCTTCCAGAGTTTCTATTACTCGTTTGGTGCCATTGATAAACGGGCCTTCCTCATCACTGGTTATGAGGTAGGCTAAATCGAACTTTGGTTCTGAGTAGCGCTGTAAAAAACGTTCAGTCGCCACAATCATTGCAGCCAGGCTGCCTTTCATATCTGCAGCCCCACGACCATACAGTGTATCGCCGACAATTGTGGGTTCAAACGGCGGCGTATGCCATTGCTCCAACGGACCTGTTGGTACTACATCAGTATGACCAGCAAAGCAAAATAATGGTTTGCCATTTCCACGCCTCGCCCACATGTTTAAGGTGTCATCAAAGTGCATAACTTCAATATTAAATCCCGCAGCAGATAGCCGAGACGCCATAAGTTTTTGGCAGCCTGCATCCTCTGGTGTTACTGAAGCGCGCGCGATGAGCGCTTTGGCCAGATCGATTACATTACTTGTTGTCATGCTGAGGCTCCAAAAATTTTCTGATACTCTGCCGGCTTAAATCCAAGGTGGTATTTACCGTTGTGTAATAGCAATGGTCGTTTGATCATCGCCGGTTGAGCCAACATCAAATCCAGTGCTTTTTGTTCGGTCAGATCCGTTTTATCATTATCAGGCAACTGGCGATAAGTGGTGCCTCGTGTGTTGAGTAATTGTTGCCAAGTGCAGGCAGCAGCAAATTGCCGAAGCTGCTCTAGACTCAGGCCGTCAGCGCGGTAATCAATAAACTGATAGTTAATCTGCTGTTGCTCAAGCCAATGCCTTGCTTTCTTCATCGTGTCGCAATTTTTAATGCCATAAAGAGTGGTCATAATTGTTTATTCTTTTAGTTGATTATCAGTATTGTTCTTTATTATCAGCAGAGGATCTGTACCGGCAAGAACCAGACGCTGGCAGGCATGTATTTCCGCTATGGTGTTGTCAGGACACAGCATAACAACGGCGTAACTGTTGCGGTGCTTAACTAGCGGCAGTTCAAAAGTTAGTAGAAGCTGACCAGCAACAACCGACCCTTTATTGGAATGCTGCTTCCGCATGTGTTGTTGTCCACAGAGCTCGTTGCTAAACTCAACTTGCAACGTCAGCCCACTATGATGCTTTATGCTGACTCGTCTGTTGTACTGCAAACTAAATTCACAGTCGCCGTTAAACGGCGCCAGCAGTGTACCTTGCGTAAGTTGGATGCACAAAGCCGCTGGTAATACATTTGTGTTATATAACAGATCCGGATGTGATGTTACAGGCAAAACGTAACCACTTAGCGGGCTTGTAATAATGACACCGTCTTTGCATGAAAGGGTGCTATGCCATGCGATCATTAAGCGTCCTCAGATCAGCAAATTGAGCCCTATGCTAAACTATTCTTCTGCATTGGCTCAAGTGAGCTTGTAAAAGGTAATTGTGACAGTGTTATGATACTTTTATTGTTTAGCAATGAAATTCGCGTGAATGCAGCGTTTTTCTATATTAAATCTATTAACATTTAGGTTTTTCCGATATTTTACTGCGTTACAGTTGTCCACAGATTGTGTGGATAACTTTGTGTGAAACGATTTCGATCCAGTGTAATGTTTTGAATATTATAGTTATTTCTGTTGGCATGCTTTTTGTTTGCATTGGCCAACGCCTTGTTTTTAACCAAAGCACAAAAAACCTCTGTTTTGTACTACAAAACACAGCTGTTAAGGCTTCGGTTAATTAAAAACCGATTTATTGCAGGTTTTTTACTAGCATAGATTGTTTTTTCAGTTGAGTTTTGTACGCCAGCGATGCTGTCTGCGGGTGGTGGCGTTAGCCAAAATAGTGTAAATTGTAATATGGTTTTCTGATAACCGTTTCGGAGTTAGTTATGCAGTATCCACTTTACGCTACTGTGCGTGCGGGCAGAGAATACAGTAAACAATGGCCGGCGCAGGCAGAGCTTAACAGCTTGTTTATCGATAATAAGGTAATTTTATTAACGTCTTTGACGGCACGCATTATGCCGATGGCTGCCTTGTGCTGTGCGGTTGTTCAATACTGGTTTTTGGGTAAAGATTTTTTACCACAAATTATTGCAATGTCACTGCTGTTGGCATCTTTACCCATACAAGGCTGGTACTGGTTAGGTATTAGGGCTGCTACACCACTACCTCCAGCAGTTGCCGCATGGTATCAACAAATCCGACAGAAAATGCAACAACAGGGTATAGAAATGGCTGCGATTAAGGCGCCAGGTTGCTATCGCGATCTGGCGCTTTTATTACGCAAGGCTTATCAGCAATTAGATAAAACCTTTGTCAGAGACTGGCTGTAACCACCCGCATGATGGTAATAATAAGTTTAGCTAAACACTGACCAAACCGGAGCATGGTCTGAAGGCTTGTCAATTCCCCGTAACTCGTAGTCTATGCCACTATCAATACAGCGCTGTGCCAGTGCTGAGGTGGCCATAATAACGTCGATGCGCAGGCCCCTATTGTCTAAGAAACCTTTAGAGCGATAATCAAACCAACTGTATTGTGCTTCCACGTTAGGGTGTAGAGCGCGAAAAGTATCTGTCAGGCCCCAGTCCTTTAATCGTTGTAACCATGCCCGCTCTTCAGGTAAAAACGATGTTTTACCTTCACGCAACCAGCGTTTGGCGTTGGCTTCGCCGATACCAATATCTAAATCTATTGGCGAAATATTTATATCACCGATAACAGCCAGCAACTCCTCTGGGTTATGGTGTTCGATTAAAAACTGCTGCAAGTCATTATAAAATTTTGTTTTAGCGGGAAATTTAACCGGATGTTCACGGTTTTCGCCCTGTGGGAAATATCCATTTAGTACAGTTAATGGTGTTCCGTCCGGCATATTAAAGCTACCAATCAGCATACGTCGTTGCGCATCAACTTCATCCGTTGGAAAACCATACTGCATTTTTATTGCGGGCAGCTTACTCAAAATGGCCACGCCGTAATGGCCTTTCTGGCCAAAATGGTAGACGTGATAACCCATAGCCTGCACATCGGCCAGCGGAAACTCGTCGTCATGCACTTTAATTTCCTGCAAACCGATAATATCTGGTTGATGTTTATCTATCAGCGCCTGTAGCTGATGTAATCTAGCTCGGATGCCATTGATGTTAAAAGAAATTATTTTCATGCTGCTATTAGCCCTTACTCTATTGATGCGGCAAAGTGTTCGGATCATAACACTTTATCTTTTGCTGTGGCACAATGACAGCGTAAGTGTTAACACCAAGCCATTAGGTGGAGTATCTAATTGTCAGCCCTTGTTATTGATAGCCCGTCGTTCAGTTATCAGCTCTACTACAGTAAGAAAAGACGTAGTGTGGCCCTGCAAATTAAACAAGGCGAGCTTATTGTGCGGGCGCCTTTAGGCTATTGCCTTAGCGACATACAAAAATTGGTAGAAAAAAAGAAATCCTGGATCTCGAAGCATTTACAACAAGCGCAACAACAAGTAAAACCCGATTGGCTGATGCAGCGGCAAGTGCCAGTGCTTGGCATTATGATGCCGTTGCACTTGCAGTTTGGCTTAAAATCGCAGGTACAGCATGTTGAATATTGCCTTACTGTTACCGTATCTACACGCACTGCAGCACAAAATTTTCAACGCCGAGCACTGGTTTTGATACAGCAGTGGTATCAAGAGCAGGCAGCTTGTTGGTTTACTGAGCGGGTAGCTTATTGGCAGAACCGGATGCAACTGCGGGCAGGAGAGTTAGTGATAGGGAATTGGCAGACGAAGTGGGGCTACTGTAAAAGTACAGCACAGCTAGGTTTTAATTGGCGCTTGCTGATGGCACCGGCTTGGGTTGCTGATTATGTGGTTGTGCACGAGTTGGCACATCTTAAGCACCTGAATCATTCATCACGTTTTTGGCGATTGGTTACGCTGCATTATCCACAAGCAGAGCTAGCGAAAGTATGGCTTAGGCAGAACCAACATCAACTGGCGTTATAAAAAAAGCGCCGGCGATTAAGCCGGCGTAAACACTAGGACATCAAAACAGGAGAGAACATAAACAGTCTAATGACTACTAATTACTCAGACTGCTATCGCAGCGATTAATTCAAAATATTTTTCTTCTTTTTTCCACACTGTGGTTTTGCTTTTAACGCCTTGTTTGGTTTAAGCTCCAAACCATAAATATACGCTTTAACAATTAGACAGCTAGTATGGCTGCATATGCTATGGGCACCACTATGACAAATTTACTGCGCTTGCAGCAGCTTGCCAAGTTACTTGACATTACCCGTTTACAGGATGACGAAACAACCCAATCATTTGCGAACTGGCTGCAAACCGTTGCTGATATTTCTGCCGCGGCTTATTGCGTATATCCGCAGTTTTTACCTGCAGTTCAGCAGTGGTCATTGCGAAAAAGCGGTATGGCGTTGGCTACAGTGGTTAATTTTCCTACCGGAAATCAACCGGCAGATCGCGTTTGTGAGCAAATACGTCAGGCTAAAACATTGGGGGCGACAGAGATTGATTGTGTTCTTCCCTATAAATCCTTACTTCGTGGTGAATATGGGGCAGTTAAGAGCTTTCTATATGATGTGCGCCAAGCATCGGCACAGCAATGTTTGAAAATTATTATTGAGTCCGGAGAGTTACTAACAGCACAACAGGTGGCGAAGGCAACAGAACTTGCAATTGAAAGTGGTGCTGATTTTGTCAAAACGTCAACCGGAAAAGTGCCCGTAGGCGTTACTGAAGAAGCCGCCCGAATTATGTTAACGGTCATTAAAGCGGCAGACCGTCAGGTTGGTTTTAAGGCTTCAGGCGGTGTGCGAAGTGTTGAGCAGGCATTGTCCTTGATACGGCTTTATGAGGGGATAACTGGAAATATTGCAACCAGTGAACACATGCGTATAGGCGCTAGTGTGCTAGCAAACGATGTTGCATCGCTGTTGCAGCAAGAGGTCTAACGGCGGAACTGATCGCGCAATTTGTCAAATTGCTGTAATAGCTCTTTATAACGCGCGCGATGATGCTCTGGTAATGGCATATTATCGACAACACGAAACGTTTTTTTACAGCGTTCAAATAACTCTGTAGATTTACGTTTTTTTTGGCTGTGTAACATCTGAATTGATGCCTGGATAAGATTAAGAGCGCAACCCGTATTCATCGGTGCAAGTTCAAGTGCAGACTCAAAGTGTTTGACTGCGACAACAAAATTGCCCGCTTTATAGCTTTGAATGCCCGCTTTATTTAACTCACCGAATTTGTTTTGTTTCTGATCAAGAAAGCTGTTTTGGTCAGCGAATAAAGTTTTAAGCAGGGGATTCTTCATTGTTCCGGCGGGCAGCAATTTGTCAAGTGTGGCAGCCTGCTCATACTCTCCAATTTGATTCAGTAAAAAAATAGCGTCTGGTAACAACTGATGTTGTTCTGATAACTGTTCAGCTACTGCTGCGTAGGTTCTTTTTGCTTGATATTGTGCGCCGTGTAACGATTCTAATCTGGCCTGACATAAATGCTCAAACAGTTCAAAATTAATTTCCCGGGTCATACCGTCATCTCGCTTGACCCGTTGCAGTGCTAAGGATACTTCCTGTAGGTAACGATTCCTCTGTGATAGATCATCAGTACGTACTGCAGCATCAATGATACTTCGAATGTAATTCAGCAGATGCACAATATCTTGTTTAACTGAACGGCGGGTGATTTCGTATAGCTGCTTACTGGCTTGTACTTGCTGAGGAATATTGTCCAACCCCCGAGCTATATCGATGAGCAAATACTGCCGTTGCATGTTAAAAGGCGCGATTTCTGCGGCAGACAATATGTTGCTAAGTGCATTATCTAAGTCACCAGTTGCCTGATAACACAGTGCTTTGATGTCGAAAGCCTCAGCAAAGTAGCGGTTGTCAACGATGGCTTCGTCACATAACAGCTGACAGTCTTCAAAGCGTTGTTGCTGAAAACAAATTTTAGCTTGTAGCAGCAGAGCCCAGCCGTTACGACGTTGTACTAGCGACTGTGTCAAAATATGCTCTGCCTCTTGAAGCTTTCCAAGTTTAATCAAGCTTTCCACTAATACCCGTTTACAGAATTGCTGATAACGGCCTTCCTGAGCGACTTCCTGCTGACATAACGCTATGGCTTGTTTGGGCATATCATCAAACAACGCCTGATATAAATCTGCTAGCTGAGTTTTTTTCCGTTGGATACGTTGGATGCGGCTGCGCAATACGTTTTGTGAAAAAGGTTTAATCAGGTAGTCATCTGGCTCCAGCTCTACAGCGCTCATCACCATAGGCACGGAGTTTTCACCGGTTACCAACATAAAAATGCTGTGTGGTGGCAGCAATTTTTTCTCTCTCAGATCTTCAAGTAGTTGTTTGCCGTTTTTGCCTATACCCAAGTGATAATCAACAAACAAAATATCGTAACTTGCCACAGAGCATTTTGCTAATGCTTGCTCGCCAGTAGGGGCAAAAGCTACATTGGTTGCTCCCAGAGAGTAAAGGATTCCTTTAAACATAAGCTGGAAAGCTCGTTGATCATCGACAATTAATACCCGTTGATTTTCGAGCGTTTTATTATTCATTTACACCACTTGACGTTTGCTTATTGCAGACTAAGTGTCGGAAATAACGCAAAATATAGCAAGAAAAAATGAGGTGAATTGCAAGGATGGTAAACTAATTAGAAATGATTGCGGCTTGGCAGGGAAATGGTGGAGGGGGAAGGATTCGAACCTTCGAAGGCAGTGCCGGCAGATTTACAGTCTGATCCCTTTGGCCACTCGGGAACCCCTCCACGAGTGGTCGGCATATTATCAAACTTACTTTTGATGTAAAGCAATTTGCTAAACTTTTTTGTCTGACTGCCGATAATTCCAACAAGATAATAGATTTTTCGGTAAATTAGCTAAAATGACGATAGTCTTCAATGAGTGGCAACTTAATAGTAAGTTAAATCGTGCTTTGCAGAGTTCGCAACGCGCGGACTTTGCCATGTATCTTGCTTGGATTACGCCTGCTGTTGATGAAGCTGCACAATTCTGCACACCACAACTACCAATAGAACATATTCAACAAAACTTGCAGCAACAGCTCGGCGTACAAGATGCCAGAACTTTTTGTCAAATTGAAACCGATATTGAGGTTATGTTGCATCATAGCGAAGCGCTACAACAAAGCGGATTAGCACAGCTAAAGCTAGCAACTTATCTTAATCAGCCACCGTTAGCTCAGTTTGACGACAAAAGTAGGTTAGCCACTGAAATATGGCAGAGTTTAAGCCTCCATACTCGCAGACGTTTACAGCAAATTACACCGAGTAAGCAGGATGCTAATCCTACAGAACTTTATGAGTTGCTAGAACAGCTGCATGGCAACAACGCAGCATAAAACAGGATATTAACTGCCGGATAGCCTGTGCGGGTTGCATTGTTTAAATTTTTTTCCGCTGCTGCAGGGGCAGAGCGCATTGCGGAGTATCTTAACGGGCGCAGTGTCTGTTATAACACCGTCAACATAATACCAGGCGTCTTCATACACAAATCTTGAGCGCTCAGTGAGTTCGTACAGCATATTCTGTTGTATGTAGCGGACATTGAAGCTGACATAGCCTTGCATATTGCTTTGCTCACAAGACTGCACTTTAAGGGCAATAAAATGACTATTATCAGCAAAAGCAGCTAAAGCCACCTTGGGGTTATCAACCCGGCTGGAAGAATGATAAGTGTTGTATATATAGTCAATATCACGCAGGCAATAAGCGCTGTAGCGTGATCTCATTAACGCCTCGCAGCAATTCGTGCTAACCATCCCTGTTAAAAAGGGCTGGCAGCACAAATTAAATGGTTTGGCTGAACTGCAAAAGCACAACATACTTGTGTTATCCAACACTATAAAAGGCAGCCATTTTAACTCAATTCAGTATGTTTGTCCTTCGAGCAGGAATTATCCTTAATGCGCTAAGCTCGGCTGATGCATCTGTTCACATTGATAAAACCAGGTGTTATTGCCTACTGCCAATTTACGGCAAGAGTCCATTTGTTGTTGGTCCAACTGATCTGCAAAGTTAATCACAACCTTACAACTGGCAGAGCTCAGTGCCTGTTTAATTGTGGCTTCTAAATCGTTAATCTGTTTTTGGTGTACAACCAAAACATTGTGCAACGATAATTGGTAGTGCTCTGCCCATTCTTTATCGGGTATATAAGTAGGAGCAATTAACAGAACCCAGCCTTGCTGGTGCTGATGTTGCTGAATAAGCTGCAGTAAACTATGCCGCGAGTGACCTGCTGCGAGCGCGTTGACGTCTGTTACAGAATGTATTTTCAATAAGCTGCTATCGTTATAACTGGTTTTGGTTAAATGCTTGTATTGGATACCGGGTAAACGATGTTGCATATCAGCCTCTGTATGTTTATTTGTACAGTGTATGTATATACAGTAGTTTGGCGTTGTTTAAAAAGCAAGCATATTTTGCTGTCATTCAACAAATTTTACTGGCTGGACCATTAGAGCTCTAATTTTGGGTAGAATAACCTGCTTATATAAGAAGAGAGTTAGTGATCGATGTTGTTAGAAAAGTACGTTAACCAAACTAATGAAGGTTTTAGTTTTAGTCGAAAACAGGCGTGTGAGTTTGCAAAGCAGGTGGCAACAGATTTTAATCCGATTCATGACGAAGATGCCAAGCGCTTTTGTGTCCCGGGTGATTTATTATTTTCTTATCTATTGACTCGTTACGGCATTACTCAACAACTTAGTTGCAATTTTTCTGGCATGGTAGGGGCGGATGTTGTCTTGCAATGTAAAGAGTATGACAATCTTATTAGCATCTGCGATAGTCAGGACAAGGTATATTTGTCGTTGCAACACAGTGGTGCTTGTCGGACAGATCTTAGCGTGATAGAACCGTTGATCCGCGATTATGTGAAATTCTCCGGTCAGAACTTCCCACATATACTACAACCGCTAATGCAGAAGCATCAGGTAATGATTAACCCGACGCGGCCTTTGGTTATCTACGAGAGTATGGCATTGAGCTTTATCAACCTGCCTGAGCATAAAGTTGACTTAAGTCTCACAGCATCGTCTTTGCAGATAGAAGGCAAACGTGGCAATGTCTTGTTGCAGTTTTCTTTATCAGAGCAGGGTAATCTTATTGGCAAAGGAGAAAAACGTATGATTCTGAGCAACCTGATGCCTTACGAAGAAGCGCAAATGCAGAAAATGGTGACTGAATATAATAGTCGCAAGGCGGGTACTTGGTAAAACAGTGCCATATTGTATATTTAATCATCGGTTGAGCTGGGTTCTGCCACTTATTTTAAATAACCGCTTGCGCCAGTTTAAAAACGCCCTATAATGCGCGCCATGCCACGGGGTGCTGCGGTT
>NZ_BAAGTL010000021.1:0-1977 GCF_054781935.1 Rheinheimera gaetbuli | reverse complement strand
AGTTGGTTCGCTTTCGTGTTCAGTTCACCATAACTCAGGCTGGTGTCTTCAAACACTAACGCCATCGCATCCGGCCTGGCCGCGGCCTGCTCTTCAAACAGTACATGAATTCCCTTGCCCCGCGGATAATGCTCAGCAGTGTTATTCCACTCAACTAACTGGGTTTGACGCTCTTCACCTGACAACACAGGCAATTCAGAAACTAACAATTGAGGACGAGCAACCAATGCTTGGGTTAATCCAGCAAGAACAACTTGCATATAACCAGCCACACGTTCGGCATTCAAAGTCGAGTCAACCTGAAAGTCCAAGCCAAACCCTCTGCCTGCATCATCCACCGACAGGTTAAAGGGGTAGTTGCTGCGATCTTGCGCGCTAATTAGTTCATAATTAAATTCCGTCTCAGCAGGTGGTGTTACGTCCTGTACAACGTCTTTTGTAAGCCCTCCTGCCGAATGGCGGTAGTTCAACATAGCGCTAAATAGCGGCGTATCACCGGGCAATCCGCTACATTTTTGCGCCAGAGCAAGGGGGGTCTGTTCATAGGGAATTAAGTCCAATAAAACGTCCTGAACCTGACGTACCAGCGCCTCAACATCTTGCCCCTGTAAATGCACTCTGAAAGGCAAGGTGTTGATAAATACTCCCATCATGCTTTCTGCGCCAATCGTGCCTTGTAATCGACCTGAGACTACCGTGCCAAACACCACATCATCACGACCACTGCAAGCACCAACCACAATTGCCCAGGCACTATGGAATAAAGCGGCTGGACTCACTTTAAGAGATTTAGCTACTTGACGTAGTTGCATACTGACATCAACTGGCACCTGCTCCCTATATTCAATTATCTGATTACCATCACCTTGGATATCCTTCAGATTGAAGGGGATAGTGGGCTCTGCAACATCTCCAAGAACATTACGAAAATAAGCCTCAGCATCATTATTTCGCGCCTGATGCAAGGTGTGGGCAATAAATTCCCGATACGGTACAGGCGCTGCCAACTGCGCGGCGTCACCACTTTCATATAAACCAATTTCCGATTGAATAACCTCTAAGCCAACGTGATCAGAAATAATATGATGGAGTTGAAGCAATACATAATGCTCTTCACTATCTGGCGCAACCATCACCTGTATATACACTAAGGGCCCTTTAGTGATATCCATTTTTTGTACTTCAGGAGCACACAATCTCTGCATATAAGCTAATATATCCTGGCCCTTATCAGCTTTAATCCAGCTAACTGGCAAACTAGCATTGCGATAAACAACCTGCACTGGTTTAGTAAGTCCCTCCCATAATATGGCTGTCCGCAGGGTGTCATGACGGTCCACTACAAACTGCAGAGCCTGCAAAAACCTCTGGACAGCGACTGTATTCCTGATACTGAATAACATGGGAATGACATAAGGATCGCTTTCACCACTCATCATGTGGTGAAACAGGATCCCCTCCTGCAATGGACCTAATGGATAAATATCCTGCACATTAGATGCACCACCTGGAACCTGAGACACAATGGTTTGAATATCTTCATCACATAACTCAATTAGAGACAGCATTTCAGGCGTGATCTGCTGTGCCTCTGCGGGTATCCGATTGGCCGGGGCCGAAAATGTTTGTTTATTGACATGCAGCTGGTCTGAGCTCAGATTATCAATGGACAGTGCCAGCTCTACCAAACTTTGACTGGCAAAGATCTGGCGGGCATTAATAAATATATCTGCTTTTTGCAAACGGGAAATCACTTGCATTAGCAGTAAAGAGTGACCACCAAGGGCAAAGAAATTATCGTGGATCCCGATACGCTCAACCCCCAGTACCTCTTGCCAAATCCTGCACAACAAGGTTTCTGTCTCTGTACGCGGCGCCACATACTCTGCTTGCAAGGAGGCTCCATCCGGTTCCGGTAATGTCTTTCTGTCTACCTTGCCATTAGCTGTAAGCGGCAATGTCTCCAGCACCACATAG
>NZ_BAAGTL010000020.1:0-1838 GCF_054781935.1 Rheinheimera gaetbuli | reverse complement strand
CACCTGCTGCTCAAACAGGCTCCATACGTCGTCCGTGACGTCTGCTCCCTCACCCTGCCATTGGCTTAATTTGCCCTGGGCTAACTGATCAAGACACTGCAAATCTTCAATAGCTGTATCTGAGGAAGCTAAAAGGGTTACCATTAAACTATTGAAGTAGCGTGCGATATCTGAGATCGTCTCAGCACTGAATAAATCGCTGTTGTACTCCCAATCCAGCAGCAACCCCTCGGGCGTTTCCAGGACACCCAAGGTTAAATCATACTTTGAGCCATCACGCTGCACTGCTAAAGGTTGGCAATCTAACGCTGTCAAATTCAAGTCCACCTGCTCATTATTCTGCAAGACCAGTAAGATCTGAAATAATGGGTTATGACTGAGACTACGCGCAGGTTTTAATGCTTCAAATAGTTTTACCAGCGGAACCTGCTGATGCGCATAAGCGTCTTGCATTGTCTGCTTACTTTGTTGCAGTAAGCTGCGCAGTGTCGCTTGACTGCTGACATCGTTTCTTAACACCAACATATTGACAAAAAAACCGATCAGTCCTGACAGCTCAGGCTGGCCCCTGTTAGCAGCAGATGCTCCCATGACAATGTCCCGCTCACCGCTGAAACGTGCTAACACAACGGAAAAAATTGTATGTAACCCCATGAACAGTGTGGCGCCTTCCTGACGGCAAAACTCCCGCATATCATTCAACACTTTAGGCTCAAGCACAGTTCTAAGCGTTGCGCCTTTAAATGAAGGCGTCTCCGGGCGCTGATAGTCCAGTTTCAGGCTATGCAAAACCGGCAAATTACTTAGTTGCTGCTTCCAATAATCAAGCGACTGCTGCCCCGAGTCACTGTCCAACCATTCACGTTGCCATAACGCATAGTCGGCATACTGTAATGTCATATCAGGCAGTGGATTTAATTCACCGGCTATAAAACCGTTATATAGCGCATTAAATTCCTGCAGCATAAGCGCCATTGACCAGCCATCTGAGGCAATGTGATGTAGAGTTAGCAGCAATAAATGCTCTTGTGGACCTTGCATAACCAAGGTCACCCTAAGCATCAGATCAGTACTGAGCTCGAATGGTCTGCAAATGTCTTCCTGTAGAAGATTTGGCAGCATCGTTTGATTGTTCAGCGGTGCATCTAACTTCAGCTCTCTAATCTCAACATGATGCGCATCTTGAACAAACTGACTGGCAGTGCCCATCTTATCTGCACGATACACTGTTCGAAGCACTTCATGCCTGGCTACCAGGCTATCCAGCGCATGCTGCAAGGCATCGCGACGTAACTCACCACGCAGGCGGAAGGCAAAAGGCATATGAAAAGCGCTCCGACAGCCGTGTACCTGCTGATCTGTCCACAACACCTGCTGATTGCATGATAATGGTATACCGCCTTTGCAGGCCGCAGTTGAATCCCGGCGCGTCACGCTGTTGTTATGTACGTTATGACGTAACAGATACTGCTTAAGCTCATCTTTGCGGGCAACAATCTCGGCACGCAGCTCTGAACTTATACCGTTTGCCGGAAGCTCACAGCGCAATTGTTGCTGTTGAAGCTCCAGATGAACGCCGCTGTTGCGCAGCTGTTTGATAAATTGTGCGATTGTCATAGTGTTAAAACCTCAACATTATTTGAAGCCGAAACGGCTTTTCTATGGAGCCACTGATGTGTTTCGATAAGTTCGGCCTGATCCAGCAAGGTTGGACAGGTCATCATGTCCTGCAGATTTAAGCGGGTGTTGAATGTGGCGTTGATATATTTTAAAAGCTTGGTTACCAGCAAAGAGTGCCCACCCAGCATAAAGAAGTTGGCATGCCGGCTGATAGGCTC
>NZ_BAAGTL010000019.1:0-794 GCF_054781935.1 Rheinheimera gaetbuli | reverse complement strand
CGCTGACACACTCAGCACCGTTGCACGTAGCATCAGGTCATGGCTTAAATCAAACGGCCGATTGGCTTCGGCTTCTATCGCTGCATCCAGGCTGCCCTGCGTAACACTGTGCAAGCTTAACAGCACAGGACCTGCTGGGCTGATGCGCTGATAGGCTTCACCCGCTTTATTCTGGTGATAGCTGGTACGTAAAATCTCATGGCGCAATACCAGCGCATCCAATGCGCGTTGCAGGGCCACCGCGTCCAGTGCGCCACACAGGCGTAAAGCAAAGGGCATATTGTAGTGAGCGCTACCGCCGTCTATCTGCTCCAGCAACCACAAACGCTGCTGGGCAAAAGACAGTGGGATCTCGTTACTGTGAGTAATAGCGATCACTTTTGGTGATTGGCACACCTCAGCAGCATTGCCAAGAAAAGTCAGCAACTCCTGTTTATGCTCGCGTATCTGAACTGCCAGCTCTGCGGTAAGCTTACCTTTCGCAGCTTTCGTTATCAGTCGGCCCTGCTCCGCAGTAATGCTTATGCCATTCGAATTAAGCTTTTGAACAAGTTTGGCTGCACTTACCATGACATTTCCTCCACTTCTTCAGCTTCAGATGCCAAACACTTGTTCTGCGACAAGACCAATAATTCATCTATCAAGCTTGCCTGACGCTTTAATTCGGCTGTTTGAAGGAGGCGGGACAACAGCACGTCGATCCCGAAATTTTCGCGGATGCTGAATTTAAGCTTGGTTACCAGCAAAGAGTGCCCACCCAGCATAAAGAAGTTGGCATGCCGGCTGATAGGCTC
>NZ_BAAGTL010000018.1:0-1899 GCF_054781935.1 Rheinheimera gaetbuli | reverse complement strand
ACGCTCGTAATATCCACCTATCTCTGCTATCTGCTCTGCATCATAAAGGTGGCGGTTGTAATGAATGGTCAGTTGCAGAGTGTTACTCCCTAATGCACCGCTTACATCCATACAAAGATCGAATTCACAGGGGAAATCATCTGTCAGTAATGAAGAGAAATGAAACAATACCTCGCTAAAATCACGCCCCGATTGTTTTTGGATTTCAGCAAGGGGCAAAAAGCGGAATGGCTTAGACGTTTCAATACAACCACTCACATATTGAATAAGCTCTCTCCAGCTTCCGACCGGGGTTTCCATACACATAGGGAGTGCAGCTGTAAAGCCTTGCTCTTTCTCGCCGTATACTGAATCAAAGGCTATGCAGGAGACAGCCTCTGTCTCTCCACTTAATAAAGACAATATTTTGAAGTGAATGGCCAATAGCACGGATGATAAACAGACCTGCAACTCATCTGCCCGTTGGTTTAATCCGACCACCAGCTCTGATATCTTCACTGCATGATGTGAAAATGCTCTTTCCTGACCCAATGCGGCATCAACTTTGTAGGGTACTTGTTGTACTGGCGCGCTTTCCAACATAGTGCCAAAGTAATCAGAGGCTGCCATATACTGCTCATATCCAGCCTGCGGTGCCTTTGCTAATAGCGTCACTTCAGTATCAGGACATGTACTTAACTTTTCGGCCAGAGCTGCCACAACAGACTGCACATAGCCTATGACCTGACAAGCGTTTACCACAGACTCCACCTGAACAGTTACAACAAAGTCGGTTTTTAGATCATCAACTAATAAGCTGAGTGGAAAGTTACTTCTTTCATGACCACCAATAACTTCGTAGTCACTAGTTTGCTGAGCTTCCGCACCTGTTGCTTCACCTACAGAATGGCGATAGTTCAGCATTGCACTGAAAATCGGAGCCTCTTTAGGCAAACTGGTACACTGTTGAGCCAAAGCAAGACTTGCCTGCTCAAATGGAATTAAATCCAGCAAGGCACTTTGTACTTGCTGTACAAGCTGTAAAACACTTAACCTTTTTAGTTTTACTCTGAGCGGCAGGGTATTCATAAATACCCCCATCATACTTTCCGCACCAACCGTGCCTTGCAATCGACCTGAAACTACCGTGCCAAACACCACGTCATCACGACCACTGCAAGCACCGACCAGAATTGCCCAGGCACTATGGAATAAAGCGGCTGGACTCACTTTAAGGGATTTAGCTACTTGACGTAGTTGCATACTGACATCTGTCGGGATGATTTCACGCACTTCGACAATCCGGCTACCATCCCCCTGAATATCCATCAAATTAAAGGGGGCGGTAGCTTCTGTTACATCCTCCAATACACCGCGGAAATAAGCCTCTGCGTCATTAACTCGTGCCTGATGTTGAGTGTGGGCAATAAATTCACGGTAGGGTACAGGAGTAGTCAATTGCTCTACCTGCCCTTGTTCATACATGCCGACTTCATGCTGGATAACTTCCAGACCAATATGATCTGAGATCAGATGATGTAGCTGTGCCAGGACAAAGTGCTGTTCACTCGCGGTATCTGCCATGACCTGTAACTTAAGTAAAGGGCCCTGAGTAACATCCATTTGTTGGATTTCAGGAGCACACAAGGATTGCATGTGGGACTCGACGTCAGTGTCTTTTGGCGCGCTAAGCCAGGTCACTGGTAATTCTGCCTGTCGATACACCACCTGGACCGGCACCGATACGCCATCCCATAATACGGCTGTACGTAATACGTCATGTCGACCAATAACAAATTGGAGTGCATCAACAAATGCTTCGAATGCTTCTTTGTTTTTCACACGAAACAGCACAGGCATTACATAGGGGTCGCCTTTGGTGCTCATCATATGATGGAACAGAATACCTTCCTGCAATGG
>NZ_BAAGTL010000017.1:0-4812 GCF_054781935.1 Rheinheimera gaetbuli | reverse complement strand
TGCGCTCAACCTGCTCTTCAAACAGTCTGTGTACAGATTTCTCCAGCGAGTAAGGTTTGTGGGTTTGATTCCATTTAACAAGTTGTTGTGCACGTTCAGATTCACTGAGTAGGTTAGCTTTAAACACACATTCATGCGATGCTTCCAGCAAAGAAACCAATAATGTGATAAAGTGACGTGAAAGATCTTCGATAGTGGCTGAATCAAACAGATCCGTATTGTACTCCCAGCCTAAATACAACCCATCAGTATTTTCACTGACATTCAATGTCAGATCATACTTGGCCATTGCTGTTCTCTGCTCTTGGAGCGAATCCAGGATTAAGCCGGGCAGTATCATATTGCCTTGCTCGTTGTTTTGTAACACAAGCATGATTTGAAACAACGGGCTTTGACTGAGACTCCTTTCAGGTTGTAGTCGTTCCACAACCAACTCAAAGGGCACCTGCTGATAAGAGTAAGCCTCCAACAACATTTTTTTGCTTTGCAGTAACAGTGAAACAAAGCTGAGTGAACCCGTCAGGTCGCTACGCAAAACTAGTGTATTTAAAAAGAATCCAATCAAGTTAGAGATTTCAGCCTGCTCACGATTGGCGATTGAGGTTCCCAGCACTATGTCAGTTTCATTGCTATAACATGACAATAGAGTAGAGAAAGCGGCATGCAGCCCCATATAAAGTGTCGCACCATTCTCCTGGCAAAGTGCTTTGAGCTTATTGCTTGTGGCCAGGTCAACTTGAGATGAATAACTACTCCCGGCAAAACTCTGCTGTTTAGGTCGGGGCCGGTCTAGTGGCAGGCTATGAGTTTCAGGCAAATCTGCAAGCTGAGTTTGCCAGTAGGTCAATTGTGATTCGAGCACTTCCCCCCGTAACCAATCACGCTGCCAGATTGCATAGTCGGCATACTGGATATCCAACTCAAGCAATGGATTTTTCCTATCTGCAACAAATGCACTGTACAGTGTAGTGAATTCGTCGATAAGCAATGCCATGGACCAACCGTCTGCGGCAATATGGTGCATAGTCACCAGCAATACATATTCATCTTTGCTTACCGTAACCAATACAACCCGTAACATAATATCCGTGCTTAAATCGAATACTTTTTGAGCCTGTTCAGTAACCATTTTTGTCACCTGAACTTGCCGTTCAGATGTTGGCAGCGACGACACATCTTTGTACGAAATCTTAAAATCAGAGGCTGACTGGATACTTTGATAAGGTTCACCATTGTGATCAGCAGCAAAGCAGGTTCTTAAGCTTTCATGGCGGTGGACAATGGTTGAGAATGCTCCGTTTAATGCATCAAAATCCAAAGTGCCTGACAGCCTGATTGCATTAGGCATATTGTAAAGCGCGCTACCACCGTCGATTTGCTCCAAAAGCCAAAGCCTCTGTTGAGCGAAAGAGAGAGGAATAGCGTCGCTGGAACTACGACGCTTTATTGAATAGGTGTCCTGAGCGTTTTGCTCCTCAATTAATTGAAGCACACCAGATTTATTGCGTTTCAGAAACGAACGGGCTTCCTCATCCAAAGTTTCAAGCGCACCACCCACCCGCAATTTGCCTTCTGAAACTTCGAAAGTGATCCCCCTTTCGATTAACGTCAGTAGAACATCCTTAACCACTAAATCTCCCATACGGCAGCCTTATTGTTAGCTTCTTCATCGATTTTTTTATTGGCTTTAAGTGCAGTTTTTAACTTCACTTCACGATCAATAAATTGCCCTAATTCCAGAATAGTTTGACGAGCAAACATTTCTTCAAGAGGGACTTTAATGCCAAATATTTGGTTAAGCCTCACATTCAAGCGAGTTGCCAAAAGAGAATGACCACCCAGTTCAAAGAAATTGTCACTGACACCAACAAGTTCAACATCAAGTAATGTCTGCCAAAGTTCGCAGAGCACTTTTTCTGTATCAGTAGAAGGTTCAACAAATTCGGCCTCTTGATTGAGTAAATTCAGCTCTGGCAATGCCTTGCGGTCTACCTTACCATTCTCCGTCAAGGGCCAGTGTGGAATAACCATGATGCTGCTGGGTAGCATATAGCTGGGTAAAGACTTGCTCAGCCTGCCTTTAAGCAGTGAAGCCAAATCCGCTTCAGGTTTTCCGTCACGCACTTCAGGCACAACGTAGGCTACCAAACACTTCTGCTGAGTATTGTCTTCCTGCACCAACACAATGGACGATTTCACGTCCTCGTAACTGGACAGCTTTTGTTCCAGCTCACCTGGTTCTACCCTAAAGCCTCTTATCTTCACCTGATTATCAGCCCGACCAATAAATTCAAGCTCACCACTGGGCAGATAACGCACAAGATCGCCGGTTCTATAGAGGCGCTCATCGGTATCCGGACTAAAAGGATTCGCCACAAATTTTTGCTGTGTCAGTTCCTCCTGATTTAGGTATCCAAGTGCCAGACCGTCTCCTCCAACCCATAATTCGCCAACTGTCCCAATTGGTGCAAGTGTTGTATTTTGGGTAACCACATACAGCTGTGTACCGTTGATCCCGAAACCAATGGGTAAAGATCTCGACGTATCAACCGATGAAGGAACTGGGTAACAACAGCTGAACGTAGTATTTTCGGTAGGGCCGTAGCCATTTATCACAGTAGCAGCAGGCAAGGCTCTCTGTACTCTCGATACAGCCGCCGGTTTGACAACATCTCCTCCCGTCAGGACCCAACGTAATGGACCGGCTTCATGAGCCAACTCACTCCATTGCTCAAACAAACCAGCCGTCAGCCAGATAGTATTTACTTCATGGCTGGTAATCGTCTGATTCAGATTAAACAAGTCTATTGCGGCGCCGGAGTAAATAACGGAACAACCGCCATTGAGCAGAGGCCCCCAAATTTCCAGTGTTGCCGCATCAAATGATATAGGCGCAACCTGCAAGAAACGAGTCGCCGAGTTAAGCTTCATAAAGTTCGGATTGACTACCAACCTAACAACACCAATATGGGGCACCATGACACCTTTGGGTTGACCTGTTGAACCGGATGTATAATTGACGTAAGCCATCCTGGAGGGCTGCTCTTGTCCGGCCAGGATCATATCAGTATCCGGTTGTCGCGCTAACTCCTGCCGAACAAAGTCGCTGTCATATGAGATACAGTCAATTGAATCCGGTAGTTCAAGCGCTTGCACTACATTAGTTTGACTAAGTAGGACTTGTACTCCACTGTCAGCTATCATGAAATCCAATC
The DNA here is from genome assembly GCF_054781935.1 of Rheinheimera gaetbuli. NCBI lineage: Bacteria > Pseudomonadati > Pseudomonadota > Gammaproteobacteria > Chromatiales > Chromatiaceae > Rheinheimera > Rheinheimera gaetbuli. The sequence continues at coordinate 1,597 of NZ_BAAGTL010000017.1, read as the reverse complement.
TGGATTTCGGATAGTTGGGGTCCAGCGGAACATACACACCACCTGCTTTTAATATTCCTAACAGCGAAACCACTAGGTCAACTGAGCTATGCATACAAACGCCAATCAGCTCCCCTTTACTGACCTGCTTATCGATAACTAAATAGTGCGCCAGTTGGTTTGCCTGTTGATTTAGCTGCCTATAGGTCAAGCTGCTACCTTCACTTTCGATTGCCGGCGCTTCAGGGTTTTTCGCAACTTGTTCGGCAAACATCTGCTGAATAGTTTTATCTTTGGGATAATCATTGCCAAAGCTGTTCAAGTCGACTAACAATTGCTGGCGTTCGGCATCTGCCAAAATGGAAATATCTGTCACAGGCCGTTGCGAAGATTGTGCGAGTAGATCGATCAATTCTGCCAGAGCCCGCTGAATGTAAGCCATTACTATCTGTGCATTCAAAGACTTATCTACTTGAACATCAAGCTCAAATGCATCCCCCATATCATTAACTGATAAGTTGAATGGAAAGTTAGTTCGCTCATGCCCGCCTATCAGCTGATAGTCTCCTGTTTGTGCTTCAGATTGCTGTTTACCGCTACCAGTATGACGATAGTTCAGCATCGCACTGAATAACGGCGTGTCAGCTCGCAACCCGCTACATCTTTGTGCCAAAGTCAGTGGCACTTGCTCAAAGGGCAACAGATCCAATAGCGCTGTTTGCACTTGCTCAACCAGCTCTCGTGCACTTTGTTGAAATAACCTCACTCTAAACGGCAAAGTATTGATAAATACACCCAACATACTTTCTGCACCACGGGCACCCTGTAAACGACCTGACACCACAGTGCCAAACACTACATCCTGCCGATCACAACATGCTCCTAATAAAACGGCCCAGGCACTATGGAAAAGAGTGGCAGGACTGACTTTTAGCGATTTAGCTAGCTGACGCAGTTGACGATTGATTTGAGCCGGAACCGCTTCTTTTAATTCTATGATCTGACTGCCATCTCCGTTAATGCCGCTGAGATTAAAAGGAATGGTAGGTTCTTCCACATCAGCCAAGATCTTTTTAAAGTAATCTTCGGCATCTGAATGACGAGCTTGGTATTGGGTGTGGGCAATAAATTCCCGATACGGAACTGGGGTGGTTAGCCTTGTATCCTTGCCCTGTTCGAAAGCAGCTATCTCCTGCTGAATCACTTCCAATCCAATGTGATCCGTAATCATGTGATGCAATTGCAATAGTACAAAATGTTGTTCATTGTTTTGGTCGTTCATCACTTGAAGGTTAAGCAAAGGTCCCTGAGTAATATCCATTTGTTGGATTTCAGGAGCACACAAGGATTGCATGTGGGACTCGACGTCAGTGTCTTTTGGCGCGCTAAGCCAGGTCACTGGTAATTCTGCCTGTCGATACACCACCTGGACCGGCACCGATACGCCATCCCACAGTATTGCGGTGCGTAATACATCATGCCGTGCCATCACAAAACGCAATGCGATCAAGAAACTTTCAAATGCTTCCCGGTGCTTAATCTTGAACAACATAGGCATTACATAGGGGTCGCCTTTGGTGCTCATCATATGATGGAACAGAATACCTTCCTGCAATGG
>NZ_BAAGTL010000016.1:0-60597 GCF_054781935.1 Rheinheimera gaetbuli | reverse complement strand
AACGCAGCTCCGTTTCCAGGAGGTGGTCATGGTTTACAGCGGGTGTATCAGAGTTAGGATCAGTTATTTAGTAGCATCGTTTTTCTCCTGCTGATGAGCTGTTACAAATTCAGACGTCCGAGCAAAATAAAAGGGGTTAATTTATTTCAATTTTTTGTTTTTACTCAATAATTGGCTACGGCGAAAATAACGCTGACACCAGCCTACGACTTTAGTCGCAGCTCGCCAATAAGCCATTGACAGCAATGAAAAAAGCCAGAACACTGCTAAACTGCTTTTATGTTATGTACAGTTTGCGGAGTTGCTATGTCACTGCCCTCAACCCGATTTATTGTGGCGTTTTTGCTGTTTATACTGCTACAAATTAGCTGTTACCTGTTGTTAAACTCTGCTATTGCAGCTTTGCTGGCGGGCAGTTCCGTTTTTGTTGCCTACGCCAACTGGCCACGCAAGGAGGTAGCAGATAACCGCGCGCAGGAGGCTGACACACTGGCCAAAACGGCAGATAATATTACCGAGGCGACATCTAAAATGGCGATAGGTGCCGCTGAGGTATCATTTTATATTGACGGTTTAATCAAAGATATTCAGCACAGTCGTGACGACAGCAGCAACATCAGTGGCGTAAGCCAGCAATTAGCGGCTACCGGAGAGCAGCTAACAGTATCGTTGCAGCAAATTAGCAACAACTTACAGCAAACTGCCGGCGCATCGGCTCAGGCCGATCAGCTTCTGGACACTGCGGTAGGCAATATCAGTGTGCTGGTGAACTCAGTACGTGACAATGCCACTGCATTACAACAATTGCGCAGCAGCAGCGATGATATCCAGCGTATTACCGATGTTATTAACACTGTAGCTGAACAAACCAACCTGCTGGCATTGAACGCCGCTATTGAAGCGGCCCGGGCCGGCGAACAAGGCCGTGGTTTTGCGGTTGTAGCAGAAGAAGTAAGAGCGCTGGCAGGCAAAACCGCTGCGGCTACGCAGGATATTGCCGGCATGCTTGGTAGTATCAGAGCACAAAGCCAGCACACGGCCGAACGTATGGCCGCGCTGCAACAAGCCGGCGAACAGGTACAAGAGGAACTGGCTCAGGTAACGTCAGGTTTTACCGACATTAATCAGCAAATTGGTAGCTCGTCGCAAACCCTGCAGCAGCTGCAGAGTGTAAGTGCAGACTTACAGCACACCAGCACGCAGTTAGCGCAGTCTGTTGCCAACATCAGCGGCGCGCTGGGTAACATCAGCCAGAAAGGCCATACAGTAGCCGGCCAGGCAGTAACGCTGTCCGAACAAACTGAGAGCATTTACCGCGAACTAAACAGCTTAAGCCAACACAGTTTTTATCAACCAATACTACAGGAAGCCTGCACCGCGGCTTCTGCCATAGGCGAGCTGCTGGCAGAGGCCATTAGCAGCGGTAAACTCAGTGCTGATAAGGTGTTTGCCGAACAATACCAGCAAATTAACGGTACTAATCCGCCGAAATACCATACCGGCTACGATAGCTTTACTGATCAGGTATTTCCTGCGGTACAAGAGCCAATATTAAACCGTCATGCTAATGTATTGTATGCTGGCGCTGTTGATCGTAAAGGTTACTTTCCTACCCACAATAAAAAATTCAGCAAGCCACTTACCGGTGACTATGCTAAAGACTTACTGCAAAACCGCACTAAGCGTATTTTTGATGACCGCACCGGCAGCCGTTGCGGTAGCCATACACAAACGATGTTACTGCAAACTTACAAGCGTGATACCGGCGAGATACTGCATGATTTGTCAGTGCCGGTATTTGTTAATGGCCGGCATTGGGGTGGTTTTCGTATCGGCTTTAAACGCTAGCCGGGCAGAGCCCGGCTGTGGCAAAACGGCAGCGGTTTAATCCAGATCGTTGAACAAGTCTTCCAGCAGATCTTCATCAACCTCAGGCTCTTGTGATTGTGGCGGGTTACCATCGTAAATTTTAAACAGTTCGCGCTGAAAATAAGACTCTTTGATAAAAGCATAGGGATCAAGAGACTCATCTAACATCTGTTCGAGCGACATTAATTGTTCACGTGCGTCCAGTGCGCTTATTGCAGCGCGTGTCAGTGTAAGCGGTGTGGTAAGCAGGCCTAATGGAAAATACAAACTGTCTACCACACCACCGGCGGTACCCCGCACTGTCGATGGCCCAAGGGCCGGTAACATTAGATAGGCACCGTGACCCAGCCCCCAAACCGCCATGGTTTGGTTAAAATCTTCCTGCCGCTCAGCCAAACCAATTTTACTGGCTACATCAAATAAGCCAAAGATCCCCAAGGTGCTGTTTACCAGAAACCGGCCCGCACTCATGGCGGCGCTTGATGGTTTAGCCTGCAAGCTGGCATTAATAAAACTGGCCGGCTCACCCAGGTTATTTACCGCATTAACCAGGCCTTTACGGGCAGGTTTAGGCACCACTGTCATGTAACCGACCGTTGCAGGGCGCAGCAAGTATTTATCAAGAATATCGTAGTTAAAATCCCACAATGGCCGGTTAAGGGTTTCCAATGGGTCCCTTGTGTCAACATATCGGACTGTTGCTGGCTCGGGTGCAGGTTTGCTGGCACAACCGGACAACAATGCCAGTAGTACCAGAGAAAGCACTAATAAAAAATAACGATGCATATCAGGGTTCCAATTGTAAAGATACCGATAATACCGGCTGAGTAAACTGCAGGATCTCAGACTCTACCTGTACATCTCCGGCGCGCTGTTCCACCGTACCTGCCAATGACATTCGCGCAACCACCCGCACCTGCTCAACATTGGCCAGACTCCAGCCACTTTGCATTGCCATCTGTTCGGTCAGCACCAGCTCGACTTGCCCTTGCGGCAGAGCAATCCGCTGCACAGCAAGCGGTAACGCTGCGCCATCAATAGCCCTGGCAAACAAAAACAAGCTTGCATCGGGGTGAGCCTGCTGCAACTGCGGCGCCACGGATAAATTGACTTTGATTTGTCGCCCGACAGGTGAAATTTGTTCCCCCATCTCCTGCAAACGTTGTTGCACGGCGGCGTAACGGGGATCGTCCTGTGGCAGTTGTTGTAACAACATTTGCCAGGCGGTTGTTGCCTCGGCCAGGTCGCCGCGTTCATAAGCAATAAGCGCCATAAGCGACAGAGCATCAGAATTATCCGGCTCTTTCGTTAGCACGCGTGCGACAGCACGTGCAGCACTGGCAAGGCTTTGCTCATCACCCAGCACTATCAATGCCTGGCTGTAGCTTAGCAGTAAGGCAGTGCGCTCTGGTGTCATAAGCAAAGCGCGCTCAAATGCCGCTACAGCCTCTTCCATGGCGCCTTGCGACATGCGAATGCGGCCAAGCAGCATCCAGGCGACAGCATCATCACCATCCTGCGCCAGTTTGGTGCGCAATGCCAATGCAAATAAGTTAACTTGTTGCTCTGACAGCGGCTCACCCTGACCTAACAACGCACGTTCACCAAAACTTTGCAGGTTTTGTTGCGCGTATTGCCACTCTGCCAACTGCCGATAGTGACCATTGCTGGCATAAATAACGACAACCATAACCAAGGTCGCAATTAACAGTGCGAGCGGTAAACGCCAGCTTAGCCTGCCAGTAACCGCTTGCTGTTGCGGCTTAAGTACAAACTGACTTTTTAACTCTGCCGCAGCGCTGTCAAAATCCTGCTCGGCCAGCTCACCGCTGTCACGTGCTAGTGCTAGCAGTTGCAGCCGCTCTTCAAATAATTGCAGTGCCGTTTGCGCACTTTGTGGCGCAGCTCGTCTTGGCCAAAATAAACACACTGCGGTTACTAACAGTATTAGCAGCACACTAAGAACTAACTGCCCCATCATGATTTTTTACTCCGGTAACGTGCTATCAGCTTGTCCAGCTCGGCATCGTCGGTGCCGACATCAGAGTCTGCAATACTATTGCGCTGCTGTGCAGCGCGGCGATACAAGCCAACACCCAACAAAAACAGCAGCAATAATAGCGGTGTTAACCACAACCAAATGGTGTAACGATTTAGCGGTGGCTGATAATGAACAAAATTACCGTAGCGGTTAATCATATAATCCAGTACCTGCTGGCGATCCTGACCATCACGCACCAACTGATAGGTTTTTTGCCGCATATCTACCGCGACTATTGCATTAGAGTCAGCGATATTCTGATTCTGACACTGTGGGCAACGCAGCTCGGCCGTTAGCTGTAAAAACAATTTCCGTTCAGCCTCCGAGCTAAACTCAAGTAGCTCTTGCGCCATCAACGGCGCTACAAATAACATTAAGGCAGCAATCACGGCTCTCATGGTGTACTCCATTGCTGGTAAATAGCCGCCAGCTTACTCTGCCAAACCATCGGATTAATATCACCGATATGGTGCGCCCGCACGATGCCGTTGGCGTCAACAACAAAGGTCTCGGGTGCGCCGCTAACGCCTAAATCCATTGACAAAGTGCGCTGCAAATCAAGAATGTTAAACTGATACGGATTGCCTTGTTGCGCTAGCTTTTGGCTTACGTCCTTTTGCAGGGCTTCAAGATCAAAAGGCGCGTCAAAAGCCGGATCACGCGGTAGCTCGTAATATAAACCGACAATTTTAACGCCTTGTGCACGTAAATCAGTCAGATAAGCCAGCTCTGCATTACAGGTGGGGCACCAGGTACCCCAAACATTCAACAAAAAAGCTTCTCCGGCTAACTTTTCCGGTGTCCAGATTTGCTGCGGCTGCATTAAGTCAGCCAGAGCAAATACTGGCAACGGTTTGTTAAGTACTGCTGAATCACGCTCACGCGGATCAGAAAACAAACCGCTTAGCAAAAACAACGCCAACAGCAAGAACGAAACCAGAGGCATATAAAACATTAGTTTACGCATGCTCCACCTCGGCTTGCGTTGTCTGCGCTACGGATTTACGCCGGTAGCGTTTGTCGGCCAGCGATATCGTTGCTCCTATTGTCATTAACAAGCCACCTAACCATATCCAGCGCACAAAAGGCTTTACCTGTACACGTAACGCCCAGGCGTTGTCTGGCAGCTCTTCACCAAGAGAAACATACAGATCGCGGCTTAAACGGGCATGTACTGCCGCCTCAGTCATAATAGTGCTCTGAATTCGGTAAAAACGCTTCTCTGCATGCAAGTGGGTAACATAACGGCCATCTTTGCGCACATCCAGTTCAGCGGCATGACCGCCATAATTTGGCCCATTCAACTGATAAACTTCGGTAAGCGTAAACTGATAGCCCGCTAACTCCACCGTATCACCAGGCTGCATACGCACGTCACGCTCTTCGGTATAAGTTCTGGTCATGGCCACCCCAATCACCAGTACTGCAAAACCAATATGCGCAATTGTCATACCATAGTGGCTGGCGTTGAGCTTGAAAAGCCCTTGTTTTACGTTGCCAAACTGCCGCGCGCGTTGCATCACTTCGGCCAGCGCTGACATGCCGACCCAGGCACCAAGTAGTAACCCCATCAGGGCTAAATTAGCCTGTATGCTTTGCATGGTAACCATTACGCCCAGTGCCAGCACCAAAGATGCAACTGCAACCAGTGCCAATGGAGATAACAGCGGTATTATTTGTTGTTGTTTCCAGCGCACCCAGGGGCCCAAACCGAGCAACAGGGCAAAAGGGATAGTCAGGTAATAAAACATCTGGTCAAAAAACGGCGCGCCAATCGATACGGTTCCCAGCCCCAACTCTTTGTGAAAAAGAGGGAACAGCGTGCCAAGAAATACGATAAAACAGGCAGTAAGCAAGAATATATTGTTGCTCCACAACAGCATCTCGCGGGAAAACAGCTTATAGCGAGCCTGAGATCGCACAGCGTGCATTCTACTTGCATATAACAGTAGCGATCCGCCAATAACCAGCAATAAAAACACCAATAAGTACAAACCCCTACCAGGATCAGTAGCAAAAGAATGTACTGAAACCAGCACACCTGAGCGAACTAAAAATGCACCCACCAAGCTAAGCGCAAATGCCGCCAGTGCTAAAAGCACGGTCCAGGATTTAAAAGTACCGCGTTTTTCTGTCACCGCCAGGCTATGTATTAATGCTGTACCGGCCAGCCATGGCATGAAGGACGCGTTTTCTACCGGGTCCCAAAACCACCAGCCGCCCCAACCTAGTTCTTTATAAGCCCACCAGCTGCCCAGCATAATCCCCAGGGTAAGAAACAGCCAGGCAGACAGTGCCCACGGCCGCACCCAACGTGCCCAAACGCTGTCGAAGCGCCCGCTCATTAGTGCCGCTATCGCAAAAGCAAATGCCACAGCAAAACCAACATAGCCCATATAAAGCGTAGGTGGATGCAGTATCATGCCAAAATCTTGCAACAATGGGTTAAGATCTCGCCCCTCTACCGGAAAAAACGGCAAACTGCGCTCGAATGGATTAGACATAAATAATGAGAATGCAATAAAACCGGCATTTATCAGGCCCAGTATTGCCAGAATACGGCCTTGCAGTAGCAAAGGTAAGGCTTTTGAGAATACCGCTACCAAGGCCGTCCAGCCTGCCAACATTAATACCCAAAGCAGCATTGACCCTTCATGCGAGCCAAAACTAGCGGTAATTTGATAATACCAAGGCAAGATTGAGCTGGAGTTTTGCGCCACATTAATGACAGTAAAGTCACTGTTAAGAAACGCATAAATTAATGCCAGCATTGCCAGCAGACAGGTAAAAAACTGCGCAATAGCCAACGGTTTTGCCATTAGCAGCATGGGCTCATCGGCACGAAAACTACCGTACAATGGCACCAAAGCCAGCAACACAGACAACGCAAAGGCAAATGTCAGCGCAAGCTGACCAGCTTCAACAATCATTAGTAACCTCCGCCAACAGGTTGCTGCTGTGACGGCGGAACATGACGTATACCTTTTAAGGCTTCAGCCACTTCTGGCGGCATGTACTCTTCGTCATGTTTAGCTAACACTTCAGTAGCGGCGATGGTAACAGGGTCTATTAAAGTACCCTGTGCTACGATACCCTGACCTTCACGGAACAAATCCGGCAAGATACCATTGAAGGTAACAGTAACAACCGGCCCGGTGTCGACCAGATCAAAACTGACTCTTAATGAATTGGGATCACGCTTGACGGACCCCTCTACAACCATACCGCCAATGCGCAAGCGCTGGCCAACCAGTGGTTTTATTTTATCTTTACCCAAGCCATCGACCAACTGAGACGGCGTGTAAAACAAGTCTATGTTTTGCTGTAGTGCAAACAACATGGCAGCGACTGCCCCGCCTAGCAAGGCGAGCACCAACACTACGGCGGATAAACGCTTCTGACGTCTTGATAGCATTACTGTGACTACTCCTGATACTGCTTGATACGTTGCTCACGAGCCAGGCGCTGAGCCAACTGCCGCTTAAAAGCACGCTGCTGATAATGGCTGTAACTTATTAAACCGACCAGCAGCAGATAGGTTAAACCAAAAGACAGCCAGACAAACAAGCCATAACCGCCCATCGCCCAAAAATCATTCCAGGACTGAAAATACATTTACTGTTCTCCTGCCAGTGCTTTAACCCAGGGTCTGTGTTGTTCGTTTACCAGAATGGCTGTGCGCAAGCGCAAGCATAGCAAGGCCAGCATTAGCACTTTAAATGCCAAGATGCTGATCAACAATGGCCACAGCATACTGGGATCTATTGAAGGTTTGCCAAACTTGGTTATAGACGCGCCCTGATGCAAAGTGTTCCACCATTCAACAGAAAAATGAATAATGGGAAGATTGATAACTCCCACTACTGCCAGCAAACTAGCCGCCTTGGCGCCGGTTTGCCGGTCCGAAAAAGCACCACTTAGGGCAATCACGCCCAGGTAAAGAAACAGCAAAATAAGTTCTGACGTTAAACGGGCATCCCAAACCCACCAGGTACCCCACATTGGTTTACCCCAGGCCATACCGGTTAGCAGAGCGATAGCGGTATACACAGCGCCAATAGGTGCCAGTGCCAAAGCTGCCCACTGTGCAGTTTTTATCTGCCACACCAGAGCGGTAAAAGCCGCTATTGCCATAGCTGCGTAAGTTGCCATAGACATAATGGCTGACGGAACATGAATATGAATAATACGGTAGCTGTCGCCCTGCTGATAATCCGGGGGCGTAAAGGCCAGGCCCCAAATATTACCCAGCGCCAGTAACGTTAGGGCTGTTATCATCAGCCATGGATAACAAACACGGCAAAAATGATACAGAGTTTCAGGTTTAGCTAACGGATGTAACCATTTAAACATATCAGCTCACATTCAGTTTTAAAGCACTTTGTACCGCTATTGGCACCAGCGCTAACGCAAATAACAACATAGCCAGCATAATAGCCAGCTGCCCCTGATACGGCATCGCCATACTGGCGGCTTCAACCGCAGCACTGGCAAAAATTAAAAGCGGAATATACAGTGGCAAAATCAGCAAGGCTAGTAAAATACCGCCTTTATCGGCCGATACCGTTAGCGCTGCGCCAAGTACACTAAGTAAACTTAGTAGCGGTGTTCCCAGCAACAACGTCAAGGCCAATGCGCCAAAAGCCGCACTATCAACATTCAGCAATAACGCCACCACAGGTGACAATAATACCAGTGGTAAACCAGTACTAAGCCAATTAGTGATAAGCTTGGCCAATACAAAACTAAGTAGTGGCTGCCGCGCAGCTACCAGTTGTTCTATCACGCCATTACGGTAGTCATCCTTAAATAAGCGCTCAGCTGCCAGTAACACGCTCAGCAAGGCAGCTATCCAAACTACACCAGGCGCCATGAGTTGTAGTAGGTTCGGCTCTGGCCCTACGCCAAGGGGAAATAGACTTAACACAATGACAAAAAACAATACCGGGTTTAGCCAATCTGCTTTTTGCCGTGCCAGAAGACGCAATTCACGCTGAATAAAACAACCTAAGGTTACCATCGGTACGCCAACTCCAGACTAATAAGTTGTTCAAACACCAGCGTTAACTTTTGGTGTGTCGTCAATACTATGGCGCCACCTTGTTGCAGATGCGTCAAAAAGTGCTGCTGTAACATAACAATTGCTGCTTGATCCAGTGCGGTAAAAGGTTCGTCCAGGATCCATAACTGGCGCCGGGTAAACCAAAGCCTGGCTAACGACACACGCCGTTGCTGCCCCGCAGATAACATGCGACAGGGTATATCCTCAAGCCCGGCTAAACCAAGCTGACCTAATAAAGCATAATCATCCAGCGGCTGACGCTCTTCCGTGGCGGCATGCCAAAAGCGGATATTTTCTCGTGCGGTAAGTTGCTCATGCACGCCACTTTGGTGGCCGATATAGCACAGGTTAGCAGCGAATTCTGCGCCAACCTGATGCAACAGCGCCGGGCCAAAAAAAAGCTGTCCTTCCTCAGGTTGGGCTAACCCCGCCAGAATACGTAACAACGAGCTTTTTCCGGCACCATTCTTGCCTGCTATTTGTAATAGCTCGCCGGCGGTGACGTGAAGGTCTAACTGCTCAAACAGCACCCGATCCTGCCGGATACAAGTAAGTTGGTGGCCGCGCAATACAGTTTCACCATTAGGTACAGGAAATAATGCAGCTTTAATCGCAGACCTCGGCTCATAACAGTAAAAATTGCGCGCATAGTAGCATAATGACGTCATAATACGAATGCAGCCCGGCTTCAGACCAGCAGAAAACAGGTAAAAACATGAACCAGATCAATCTGGAAAAACTGTTAGTACAAACACAGAACAGTAAAACAGACGCCGGTAGTTTAAAACTACTGGTTGCTCAGATTTATCAGGCACAAGTGCAGCAACTTAGCGACGGCAACTTGCGCTTACAGCTACCCCAGCCTGGTGGTGCCTTGCAGCTAAATCTGCCCGCCAGTGTTATGCCGCAAATACAGCAATTACTGGCCATGTCCGGGCCGGCTCAAACCGGCGCTGCGACAACTCAGGTGTTATTGCAGTTACAACCTGCAGCTGAAAGCCAGATACAGCTTACTTTGCAGCACAACGCGCCAACCGTTTCGGTGCAGCTGAACGGGCAGGCTTTGCGGCAGATCCTGCTAATAGCACTACAGCACGTGCTGTCGCCACAAATTACAACAGCAGATAACGCAAGCGCTACCCTCACGATTCCGGCCATGCTGTTCAAACAACGTGCGGGTTTAACCCTGCAAATTGCAAATATGCAAGGCGTGCTACTCACACCTAAAGAACAGCAACAATTATCAGCCTTGCTAAGTAACGGCAAATCTGCAGTGCAACTACTACTGCAACTACCTGACAATACTGACAAACGCAGCGTGATGCTCGGCGTAACGCCGCAAGCAGCAACATCGGCGCAGGCGCAGTTACCACCTCTGCAGTTAACTGCGGTAACGCAAAATACGCTAATACAGCAGTTAGTGCGGCTGTTTAATCAACAACAGTTGCCAGCTCAGACTATAGCGACACTGTTGCCAAACGACAGTAAATTGCCGGCAATAGTTGCCAATCAGAGTGTAGAGCTAGACTGGCCGGCGACAAAAAATACCCTACCTCTGCTGCAGTTAATCAGTCCGAAAACCACCCTAAAATTTATTGCCAGCCCGGAGCAATTCAACAGGCCGGTGCAGCTCAGCCAACCATCGTCTGCCAGCACTGAGACCCCAAGCACGCTTTTTCCTCGCACCCAAACACCAGAGCCCGCCATACACCAAGCTGCACTGCAACAAGCGTGGCGCCAGCTTTTGCCATTGTTACCAGCCACACCATCAACGCTTGCCAGCTTACCGGAGCTACCCGAGCCGGTGCAGCAATTATTTCAGTTGCTGCGTCGCAGTCAAATTGATGGCAGCAAGGTGCTAACGCCATCACAGCTGCAACCGCAGTTAATTGCCGCCCTGGCGTTCCAACCGCTGCAAAACGCCGCGCCGACGACCAGCAGCGGTACACTGGCCGTGGCGATTCAGTTATTGCTCGGCCAGTTACTGCAAAAACCGGCAACAACGGCGCAGGTAACACCGCAAATAGCGCGTGTTATCAGCCAACTTGATCAAGCCCAGGCAGGCACAGCACTTCGGCAGCTGGCAAGTCATAGTAGTACATTGCAACAAAGTCAGTTGGCAACACTGGACACCAGCAATAACCAACAGCTAATTTTGCAACTACCCTTACAACAAGGGCAGCAATCTCAGTTTTGCCAACTGATGCTTGAACAACGTGAAGCAGACGGTAAGCAGCCGAATGAAAAACGTAATTTGTGGCAGCTAACGATGCGGTTTGATTTACAACAATACGGCAGCATGCTGGTAGTGGCCAAGCTGACTGAGCAACAGCTGAAGCTACAGTTTTATACCGAACAACTTGCTGCCAAACAGCAAGCTGAACGTTTTTTACCCATCCTCAAAGATCGCTGTATTATGCAAGGTATCAAGGTTGAACACGCAGAATGCGTTCTGGGGAAGATCCCAGACACACTCGTTCCCAGAGCGAACAGCTTGCTGGCAATCAAGGCCTGATTTATGACAAACAAAAAATCCAAAACCGCTACCGCATTACAGTACGAAGGCAAAAACGCTCCCACGGTAACCGCCAAAGGCCATGGTGACCTGGCCGACGAAATTGTTGCTTTAGCAAAAGAGCACGGCGTATTGATCCATCAGGATGACGAATTGAGCAAATTGCTAAATCAACTACAACTTGGCGAGCAAATACCACAACAGCTGTATGTGGTTATTGCCGAGCTTATTGCATTCTCTTATGTGTTGCAGGGGAAGTTTCCGGAGAACTGGCACAATATTCACCAGCGTATCGATATTAAGAGCTAAGCTATTTTCAAGGGGGCAGAGCACTTGAAGATTTAAGCAAGTGCTCTGCCCCCTTGAAAATCAGCGCTATTGTTTGGCTTGGTGTAAGTTATAGAGTAATTCTGCTTCTGCCCGCGGCAATTCACATTCACGCATGATCTCTTCAAGATCAGCGCCAAGTTGCACCATTTTCATTGCACGGCTGTATATTTTAGACTCGGGATCAGTGAGCGCTATAGCTTGTTGTTGTTCTGTAAGTGCAACAAGCTGCTGCTCCGTTTGATTGCTAAACTGCTTTAAAGTGGTCTCGAGCTGCAATACGCGCTGGCCCACACCAATAATGCCTGCTCTTAGCTCTTCAACCTCAAGCTGACTTTGCTGCCATTGCCGCACGGCATATTCAAGCCTGTGCTCAAGCTCGGTATGCGTGTTGTTCTGGCCCAGACGCCGGTTCACCCAGCACATAAGCAGGATAAGACCCAGCGCCAGTAATCCTGCCTGTATCACTATACTTAGCCATAGTGTCATATCAGATAGACCGGATTTCTTCCCACTCTTCGTCACTGAGCAATTTATTCAAGTCAACCAGGATAAGTAGCTCACCATCGCGGTTTGATACGCCCTGAATAAAGCGCGCGCTTTCATCAGTGCCCACATTTGGCGCAGTATCAATTTCCGAGCCTTTAAGGTAAACCACTTCTGCAACGCTATCGACCATGATACCAAGCACCTGTTTCTCGGCCTCAATTATCACAATCCGGCTGTTGTCAGTCACGTCGCCCGGTGCTAACCCAAAGCGTGAACGAGTGTCGATTACGGTAACTACGTTACCACGCAGGTTGATAATACCTGTGACATAATCTGGCGAACCAGGCACCGGAGCTATTTCGGTGTAGCGCAGCACTTCCTGCACCTGCATTACATTAATGCCGTAAGTTTCTTCCTGCAGTTTAAACGTTACCCATTGCAGGACAATATCAGCTGCTTCGTTTTTATTGACAGACTGCTTGGTTAAATTGCTCATGCACAGCTCCTGTTACAATACCTTGTCTGGTCAGGCAGTAATATCCAAACCACGGTTTAATAAATCTATCATAGCGTCTACATCTACCAGCACACACATATGTTTTTTAATCAGTCCGGCCATCCAGGGCCGCTTACCTTCAGCTTCACGCCATTTAACGTCGTCCTGCTCAAGCGTAAAGGTGTTAATCAGCGCTTCACAACATAAACCCCAATTGCTGTTACCCAGCATAATAACATATTGATAGTTTAGCTTTTGCTGTAAAGTTTGATCATATTTTTCCGGCATAACCCAGCGCGCAGTATCAACAGTATTAATTTTCTGCTCACGATACAGCATAACACCCTTAAACCACTCTGGTTTGCCAAACAAACTGTTTACCGCAGCCATCTGGTGAATGCCACCCAGTTCTTTCAAAGGTACTGCTACTTTTAAGCCTGCGACGTCAAAAAACAATGCCTGAAACCGGCCCTGACGGTAGTCCTTTGTCGCTTGCTGTGATACTGGAACAGGCGTTGCAACCGCTGCAGGCGTTTCTACTGCAAGCCGCTGCGCTACAGGCACGTCACGTTGCGCTAGTTGCATAGTCTGCTCTGCCTGAGCAAATTTTTGTTTTAACCCAGCCAAGGCCTGTTCTGTTTGTGCTGCCGTTGTTAGCTTACTGCTGACATTAGTAGCTGCATTTGCCTTGGTTACAGGCTCAGTTGTTGTCATTACAGCTTGCGCCAACAATTCATTCAGTTGCTGTTTTTGCTGTTGCAGCGCAACCTGCTGCTGCGGCTCTTCTTCGGTTAGTAAAGCGGCAAGGTAGTGTTGCATGACTTTCTGACTGGCAATCAGATTACTCATAAATTACTCCGGTGCCAGCTGCAATAAATAAGTAAGCAGAGTGTTGTAAGCAAACACCCCACGCGAGGCCGAGGCAAATTCGCTCGGTGGCGTTTGTGCCAGGCTGGCATCACGAAACTTGGTATCAATCGGGATCACTGCAGACCAGACTTTGTCCTGATATTTTGCTTTTAGCTCTTTGTAGGCCTCCAGTGAAGCCTTGGTACGTTTGTCATACATAGTTGGGATAATAGTAAAAGCGTAGTCTTTTTGCTGGGATGTACGCATCAGTGCCATCGTTGCTATCATCCGTTCCAGACCTTTTAATGCTAAAAACTCTGTTTGCACCGGAATAAGAATACGATCGCAGGCAGCAATAGCATTTACCATCAAGACGCCCATAACAGGTGGGCAATCGATCAACACATAGTCATACTCTCTGCTTATTTTTTGCAGAGCTTTTTTCAGCATCAACCCCATGCCCCCCTTAGTGCCAAGGGAGCGGTCAAGGGTTGCCAATGCCATGGAAGAGGGCAAAATGTCCAGGTTTCTCATACCACTTGGACATAAAGATTGCAGGATTTCTTCGCTGCTTATGTCTTTACCACGGATAAAGATATCATACACACTGACTTCAAGCTCTTCAGCGTCAATACCAAAATAGTATGTCAGTGATGCATGCGGATCCGTATCAACCAGCAAGACTTTGTAGCCCCGCTGCGTTAACAATCCTCCCAGCGTCACTGTAGTGGTGGTTTTACCTACCCCACCTTTTTGATTTGCCACTGTCCAAATAACCACTTAGCGTTCCTGTTGTTGCGGTGTTTCTGCATCCGGGTTGTCTTCACGGGTGGTAATACGTATGCCACCACCGGGTAAGGCTATCACTCTGATAGTACCATCTTGCTGCGAGACCTGCTCTAACTGTTGTTGCAACGCCTCTGTCTGTTCCAAATCTTCTGCACTGGGCGCTCGCTGCCCGGTTAATTCTGCCTGATAGCCATAGCGGGAAATTGCGATCACGACTTTACGATTCTCTGCACGGCCTCTGGCTGTATCATTTGTTACGAAAGGATAGTATTGGCCATATCCTTCAATTGCCAGACGCTGAGGTGCTACATTAAGACGCTCCAGCAATCGTAGTACCGACGTAGCCCGGCTTACGGACAACTCCCAGTTGGATGCGAACAGCTCGTTATTAATTGGTATGTTATCAGTATAGCCACGCACCCGGATAAAATTACTCACAGGTGCAATAACACGGCTGATTTCAGCTAATAATACTGCAGCTGATGGCGTTGTAGTAGCGCTGCCACTGGCAAACAATAAACCGCTGTTGAGTTCGATGGTTAGCCAGTTTTCATCCTGTTGTAACTTAGCGACACCTTGTTGCAACAAATTTGCCAGTGCTTTAGTAAGCTCCTGTTCTATTGACTGCAAAGGACTGCCTAGTTTTTTAGCGGCGATGTCAGACAACTGTCGGGCGTCTGCGACTAATTCAGGACCTCTGGCAGGCTGCAACGAGCTGCCGTGTAAATCAAACTCACTTTGCACTGCAGCTTCAGTCAACACAGACTGGCCGCTGACTCCAGTACCCGGCTGAGCAGGTTTATCAAAAATACGGGTAAGACTGTTAGCAAGCACACTATATTGTTCTTCTTTAATCATCGCCATGGCATATAACACAACAAATAAAGCAAACATTAATGTCATGTAATCTGCATAGGATACTAACCAGCGATCCAGCTGCTCGTGTTCTACATGCTTATGCCGCTGCTTATGCCGGTACATTAGCTATCCCGAATGGTAAGCTGCCAGCTTACGTTCAATATTGCGCGGGTTTTCACCATGGGCTATTGATACCAGCCCCTCAACAATTAACTCATGATACAGAGTACGTTGATGCACCAGACTTTGTAATTTATTGCCAATGGGAATAAACAGCAAATTGGCAAAGCCAACACCATAAATTGTCGCAACAAAAGCCGTGGCAATACCCAAGCCAAGCAATTCAGGTTCTGAAATATTGGCCATTGCCTGAATAAGCCCCAGTACAGCACCGACGATGCCTATAGTTGGACTATAGCCACCCATCGCTTCAAAAATACGCGCGCCACGCAGCAGCCGTTCCCGCTCCAGCGTTAGTTCCGCATCCAGTGTGTCTTGCAATACCTTAGGCTCTACACCATCGACGAGTAAATTAAGTCCACGATGTAAAAAAGCATCTGGTTCTGCAAGGGCATCGTTCTCCAACGCTAAAAAGCCGGTAGTACGTGCAGCTGTACCCCAGTGCACAATTCGCTCTACCGTATGTTGTAACGGTAATTGTGCTGGCCGAACTACCCAGGGCAACATTTTCATCCCAAGTACAAACTGATTAAGCGGTGTTTGCAGCATCACGGCGCCAATAGTACCGCCGGTAACAATTAAAAAAGCCGGGAAATGCAGCAGCGTCGACAGAGTGCCACCTTCCATCATAAAGCCACCGGCGACAGCAAAAACTGCCAGCAGAAAGCCACTGATGGCAAGTTTATCCATGCGCCACTTCCGCGATTAACTTAGTTGCCACTTCGTTGAGGCTAACCTCTACATCCATTAAACCCGCGGCTGCAATGGCCTGAGGCATACCATATACCACACAGCTTGCTTCGTCCTGCGCCCAGATTCGCGCCCCATGCTGCTTTAACAACCGCGCACCTTCACGACCATCAGCTCCCATACCGGTTAACACTATTGCTAATACTTTATCGGCATAAACTTTGGCTGCAGTAGCAAACGTAATATCAACACTGGGTTTAAAGGTAATACGTGCAGAGTCGTCTTCTTTGATGCGCAGCCTGGCTTCACGTTCGCTGCCTTCAATTAACATTTGCTTACCACCAGGGGCCAGATAAGCCACGCCGGGACGCAACACATCGTTGTCCTGCGCTTCACGTACCTCAACTTTAGCCAATGAGTTCAGACGTTGAGCAAAGGCGCCGGTAAAGGCTGCCGGCATGTGCTGGATCAAAACAATGGGCAGTGGGAAGTCTGCTGGCAAGGCAGTAATAATTCGCTGCAGTGCAACCGGCCCTCCGGTAGAGGTGCCAATAGCCACCAATTTATAATTTTTACCACTAGGCTGAAAACGAGCACCAGGTGCTGCAACACGCTCGCTTAATTTTGGACGCTCAAAGTTGCTGCGGGTTAACGCCGGGCGCTCTGCAAGTCTAGCTGCAACTGTGTCAGGTCTGCTGCTAAGCCCGCTACTAAATGTTGGCCGACCAAGCTGTCGCTTTCGCGCTACGGCCCGGACCCTGTCACGCAGCATTTGCCCTGCTTCGTCTTTATCGCGGGCGATATCTTCAAATTTTTTTGGCAAAAAATCGACAGCTCCTGCTTCAAGAGCATCTAACGTTGCCTTAGCGCCTTCATGCGTCAACGACGAAAACATTAAAATAGGAATACGCTGTTGCTGCATAATTTGCCGTACGGCAGAGATACCATCAAGCACGGGCATCTCAACATCCATAGTAATCACGTCTGGCTTTAATGCTAATGCCTTATCGACAGCTTCCTGGCCATTCACTGCAGTATCGACTAACTCAATATCGCCATCTTTAGTCAGGATCTCTGTCAGGCGGCGGCGAAAAAAACTCGAGTCGTCAACCACTAACACCTTAATCGCCATATAATTCTCTCTTTAGGCGTTTATTTTGTTGAAGCGATCAAATTTAATTTTTGATTTCTTCGCGTAGTGTTTCAGTAAGTTTGGTACATCAAGGATCAATGCAATACCACCATCTGAGGTAATCGTTGCACCAGCCATACCTGGTGTGCCTTGCAATAGCGCATCCAGAGGTTTTATTACCACCTCTTCCTGGCCTATCAGCGAGTCAACCACAAAACCAACCTGCTGGGTACCAATTTGCACGATAACCACATGACCCTGGCCACGGCGACGCTGTTTATCAGAGCCTTTAACCAGCCAATGCTCCAGGAAAAACAGCGGTATAGCTTTTTCACGTACAATCACCGTAAGCTGACCGTCTACAACATTAGTTTTGTCTAAATCCAAATGGAATATTTCACTAACCCCAGCCAATGGCAATGCAAAGGTTTGCTGACCAACCACCACCATCAACGTCGGCAGAATGGCTAATGTCAGCGGCACCTTTATTTCAAGCAAGGTGCCCTCACCCATTTTCGAGTGAATATGCACAGTACCGTTCAGCTGAGTGATCTTAGTTTTTACCACATCCATGCCAACACCGCGGCCGGAGATATCCGAAATCTGTTCTTTTGTAGAGAAACCCGGGGCAAAAATCAGGTTAAATGCTTCAGTATCTGACATTCGGGCTGCTGCATCGGTATCTAGAATGCCACGTTTGATAGCGATACCTTTTAACTTTTCCGGATCCATACCAGCGCCATCATCATGGATAGTCAGCAAAATATGGTCACCTGCCTGCGCCGCGGCGAGCTTGACAGTACCGGTACGTTTTTTACCAGCTTTTTGCCTGATTTCAGGCATCTCAATGCCGTGGTCAACAGAGTTTCGTACTAAGTGCACTAAAGGATCGGCCAGAGCTTCAACTAAATTTTTATCTAGATCTGTCTCTTCGCCTTCAAGCACCAACTCAATGTCTTTTTGCAGCGAACGCGCCAGATCCCTTACTACGCGCGGGAAGCGGCCAAACACCTTTTTAATCGGCTGCATTCGCGTTTTCATTACCGCGCCCTGAATATCAGCTGTAACAACATCCAGGTTAGAGATGGCTTTACTCATTTCTTCGCTTTGAACTGTACCTGACAAGCTGACCAGACGGTTGCGCACCAACACCAGCTCGCCAACCATATTCATGATCTGGTCAAGCCGCTTAGTATCAACCCGGACTGTTGTTTCAGCCTGAGCTGCTTGCTGTGTAGCTGCGGCTTTATCTGCGGCCACTGCTACTGGCGCTACTGGCGCTGCTACAGCTTTAGTTTCTACCGGTGCTGCAGGCGCAGCTTTTGGCGCTGGCGCAGCGGCTGGTGCAACTGTAGCTGGTTTGGCAATATCTACCGGCGCTTTACCTTTGCCATGCAGCTGATCTAACAAGGCTTCAAATTCAGCATCATCTATTTCATCAGCTGCCTTGGCGCTGGCAGGCGTTGTCGGCTTAGCTGGCGGCGAGGGCTCGGCTGTACTAACGGATGTTTCCGGAACAAATGAGCCTTTACCATGCAACTGATCTAAAATTGCTTCGAACTCATCGTCGGTAATATCGTCATTACCGCCGTTGGCTGCAACCGCAGCAGCAGGGGCAACCGTAGCAGTTGGGCCACCCTTTTTGCCGTGTAGCTCATCCATTAGGTTATCGAATTCATCATCTGTTATTTCATCTATACCACCAGTGCCTGGTGCAGAAACAGGTGCAGGTGCAGGTGCAGCAGCGACCGGTGCTACAACAGGTTCAGGCTTAGCAACAGAAGGCGGCGCTTGACCAGTATCAGGTTCACTGTAATGATGCAGAGCGTCTAATAGTTCAGTCGCTGCTGGTGTTAGGGGTTGGCGGTTTTGTACTTCAACAAACATGGCATTAATGCTGTCAAGCGACTGCAAGATGACATCCATCAGCTCGGGTGTAACGCGACGCTTACCTGTGCGCAGGATATCGAACACGTTTTCAGCACCATGGCAAGCATCGACCAGTTCACCCAGCGACAGAAAGCCGGCACCACCTTTGATAGTATGAAAACCACGGAAAATCGCATTAAGCAAATTTGCATCGTCCGGATTATTCTCCAGCTCTACCAGCTGTTCCTGCAGTAATTCAAGAATTTCACCGGCTTCAACCAGGAAGTCCTGCAGTATATCCTCATCCATATCAAAGCTCATGCAAAGACACCTCTGTTAAAAACCTAAACTGGACAATAAGTCATCAACGTCATCCTGACCACTAACCACATCGTCTCGCTCAGCTGCATCAATAATCGGGCCTTCAGCTTCATGTGCTTTGGGCTTGTTTTTGGCTGGTTTAGCAGGCTTCGCTTCCATCGCCATCATCATACTTGACTGACCAAAGGCGGTGAGCAGACCAATCAGGCTTTCTTCTACTTCACGCACCAGCTCAATGACACGGCGAAGGATCTGGCCAGTTAGATCCTGATAATCCTGCGCCATTAACACGTCGGTTAGTAATGAGTTAAGCGTAGCAGTGTCTGCACCGGCCTGGTTTAAAAAACCATCAAGGTTGTGGCACAACGTTTTGAATTCGCTAAGTTGCAACTGGCGCTGCATCAGTTTTTGCCATTGTGGCGCTATACCGTTCAAACCCTGAGTTAGTTGGTCAGCAATAGGTAAGCAGGATTCAACAGCATCCATGGTGCGATTGGCCGCTTGCTCTGTCATATCAATGACATGATTTAGCCGCTTTTTTGCATCAGGGATATCTTCTTCCAGCAAGTTGCTCAGTGATGGGTCAATCTGGAAGTTTTTTAATGAATCGTGCAACTGACGAGTCAGTTTGCCCACTTCAGCAAATAGTTCAGAAGAGCCCGGCACAGCAAGCTGCTGCACCAGTTCGTTGGCCGCATCGTGTTGCTCCATCTCCAGCAACTGCACCAGTTCCCGGGCTTGCTCCAGTGAAATCAACGGCGCCGTAATTGCAGACATAGCAACGCTCCTTTGTCAGTTACGGTTAGCCGATCCGTTCAAATACTTTAGCTAACTTCTCTTGCAGAGTGGCTGCGGTAAAAGGTTTAACAATATAGCCATTAACACCGGCCTGAGCCGCAGCAATAATTTGTTCTTTTTTCGCTTCTGCCGTTACCATAAGTACGGGAATGTGTTTAAGCTTGGCATCAGCGCGTATAGCACGCAGTAAGTCGATGCCTTGCATCCCGGGCATGTTCCAGTCAGTAACGACGAAATCGAAGTCACCATTCTGCAGCATAGGTAAAGCTGTACTGCCGTCATCTGCTTCAGATACATTAGTAAAGCCAAGATCACGTAACAGATTTTTTATTATCCGTCTCATAGTTGAAAAATCATCAACCACAAGAATTTTCATGTTTTTATCCAAAATCCCCTCCGACGAGATATAACTTTTTATCTCAGAATAGGTTACAACCAATCCTGCATTCTGGCTTTCAATCTGACCAAGGCCTGACTATGAATCTGACTGATGCGGGATTCGCTGACATTCAGCACGGCCCCTATCTCTTTCAAATTCAGTTCGTCATTATAATACAGCGAAAGCACTAATGCTTCACGCTCCGGTAAATTACTGATAGTTCTGACAAGAGCCTGCTGAAACGCCTCATTTGCCTGACTTTCATATAAGTGATCGGCATCGGTGTCATCAGAAGTTACCAGTACATCCTGCGAAATACCAAGATCTTCAATGCCAATAATACGACCACTGCTGATATCACTTAACATATGATGGTATTCATCCAGAGAGATATCAAGTTTTTCAGCAACTTCTGTATCTTTTACATCCCGCCCCAGCACACCTTCGAGTTCTGCTATTGTCTCAGCTATCAATCTGGCATTACGATGCACTGAACGCGGCGTCCAATCGCCACGACGCATTTCGTCGAGCATAGCTCCCCGAATACGGATACCGGCAAAGGTTTCAAAACTGGCTCCTTTGCTACCGTCAAAATTTTTCGCTGCTTCAATCAGACCTATCATCCCCGATTGAATCAGATCATCTGCCTGTACACTGGCAGGCAAACGTGCTAGTAAATGATAAGCAATGCGTTTGACTAAAGGCGCATGCCGTTCGACCATTTGCTGCATATGGTCGACACCGCCATAAGCTGCAATCCGGCTATTCACGCAATACCTCTATCGCTTTGCGGCTGCACTAACTGTTCCAGGAAAAACTCCAGATGGCCTGAAGCTGTCGCAGGCAGCGGCCACTTTACAGCCTTTAAAGCCAAAGACTTTATTGCCATGCTGGCAGCCGTTCGTGGAAAAGCATCAACAAAAGCTTTTTGCTTTCGCGCCGCTTTACGTACATTTTCATCATAAGGAATAGTAGCTACCAGCTCCAGACTGACATCTAAGAAACGGTCAGTTACCCGGGTAAGTTTACTAAACAGCTCTTGGCCTTCCTTCAAACTTCGCACCATGTTGGCGACAATCTTAAATTTTTCTACACCGTGATCACGGCTCAGAATTTTCATTAATGCATACGCATCAGTGATCGAGGAAGGCTCATCGCACACCACCACCATTACATCCTGTGACGCGCGGGAAAAACTTAACACCATATCTGAAATGCCCGCCGCTGTATCAACCAGCATAACATCTACCGGCGTTTTCAATTCACTGAAAGCACGAATTAAGCCTGCATGTTCTGCTGGTGTTAGTTCTGTCATGTTTTGTGAACCGGACGTTGCGGGAATAATTTTAATGCCCAGAGGTCCATCAATAATAATGTCATCCAGTTCAGCTTCGCCGGACAACACATGTGATAAGTTTTTTTCGACCCGAAGGCCTAACATAACGTCGCAGTTGGCCAACCCCAGATCAGCGTCAAGCACTAACACACGCTTGCCCAACTGCGATAGCGCCATGGCAAAGTTCAGCGTAACGTTAGTTTTACCCACGCCGCCTTTACCACCGGTAACTGATATTACTTTTACCATCTGCTTATTCATTTTTCTCAGGCCATTGGCTTGATCGTCAGTATTGTCATGACTATGCATAGGTTCCGTCCGCCCGGCTCTCTTCATATTGATACCATTGATGAGCCGTACTACTTTGTGCGATTCGTAATTGTTCTGCGTGTTGCACCAGGCTTTGTGCATCGGCAACAGCTATATCTTCAGGTACACGCTGGCCGTTAGTCAAGTAGCTAAGAGGCAATGCGTTTTGCACTGCCACGTTAATAACCTCACCCAAACTTAAGCATTCGTCAAGTTTGGTGAAAATACAACCTGACAACGGAATGCGTTTAAAATGAGATACGCTTTCCTGCATCACTCTAGCCTGTGCAGTGGCAGACAATACCAGATAACTTTTTATTTTGACACGACTATTATGAACCAGCGTAGCAAGTTTTTCTGCTAAACGTACATCACGTTGGCTCATGCCCGCGGTATCGATCAGGATTAATTTGCGTTGCTGCATTTGTGTCAATAACACCGACAACTCATTACTGTCTTTTGCTTGCTTCACCGGGCAGCCAATAATACGGCCAAAAGTGGCAAGTTGTTCAAAGGCACCAATGCGAAAACTGTCGGTGGTAATTAGCGCCACCTGATCAGCACCATGGCGCCGGGCGAACTCAGCCGCCAGCTTAGCCACAGTGGTGGTTTTGCCAACGCCGGTTGGCCCAACCAGCGCGATAATGCCGCCGCGACGCAGTATATCATCGTTGGTAGTACTAAGTTGTCCAGCCAGTAACTCCAACGCTGCCTGCCAGGCATCGCTGCTGTTTAGATCTTCCGGCATAAAGCACGCCAGCTGGTCTGCCATTTGTTCAGATAACCCTAACTGGCGCAGGTTATCAATCACCAACGCCCGCACCGGTTCGCGCCTTGCTAAATCCTGCCACATCAAACCTGACACCTGATGCTGTAACAACTGACGCATAGACAGCATTTCGTTGTGCATAGCATCCATTTGCTGCTGTAACAACTTTGCCTGTTGCTCTTGCTGCTTGGTTATTTCATTTAATTGCGCGCTGCTGACAGCGGATGTCGCGCCAGAAGTTTGACGTTCAAACTGTGCGGCTCTTACTTCAGGCTGTGGCTGCCGCGCTTTTGTTGCCACTGCAGCGTGCTTTTGCGGATGAGCCACCTGCTGTTTAATCATCTGCCTTGCCAGCAAGGCTTTTAGTGAGTCAGCCGGCGCTTCTGCGCTATCAGCGTCGTCAACTGTGGCAGAAAACCTCGGCAATGCCGGCTTAGCCACTGGTATTGCTTTGTCGGCAGTTACTACATCCTGGTCAATAGCAGCTACAATCTCAACACCCTCAGCAACTTTCTTATTTGACAAAATAATGGCGTCAGGCCCGAGAAATTCCTTTACTTCCTGCAGTGCGGTTCGCATATCTTTTGCAACAAAGCGTTTGATTTTCATAGTTTAATTCCTAGCTTGCCTGACCAATTACGCTGACAATACGAATTTGTTTATCATCCGGAATTTCCTGATAAGATAAAACCCGCAGCCCTGGAATGGTGTACTTCACAAATCGTGCCATAACTGAGCGTAATATGCCTGACGTTAACAAAATAGCGCTGTCGCCATTGAGTTCTTGCTCTTGATGCGCTTGATGCAATGATTGTTGAATGCGGTCGGCCAAGCCTGGTTCAATACCGGCACCGTCATTGCCTGCCGCCTGCATCGACTGGTGCAGCATTTGCTCTAGCTCAGGGGCAAAAGTAATTACAGGGATCTCCTGCCGGCTACCGCCAACTTCCTGAACAATCAAACGGCGCAGTGCAATACGACACGCTGCCGTCAGTACATCAACATCCTGACTCTTGGCACCATATTCCACCAACGTTTGCACTACCGTACGCATATCACGAATTGGTACACCTTCGTTCAGCAGGTTTTGCAATACTTTTACCACCGCAGTCAGAGGTAAGGTATCAGGCACCAAACCTTCAACCAGTTTTGGCGAGTGTTTCGCCAACATATCCAGCAGGTTCTGCACTTCTTCATGCCCCAATAAGCTGGCGGCATGGTTAGTTAAAATCTGGCTTAAATGGGTAGCAACTACCGTAGCAGCATCGACAACCGTATAACCTAGCGTCTGAGCATGCTCACGCTGATCTTTGTTAATCCAGACCGCATCCAGGCCAAAAGCCGGATCTTTTGTCGCAAGGCCTTTTACCGTACCGAAGACCTGCCCTGGATTGATTGCCAGCTCGTTGTCATGGCGCAGCTCTCCTTCGCCGGTTGTCACCCCCATCAACGTCATACGATAACTGTTAGGCTCCAGGTCAAGATTGTCGCGAATATGTACAGCGGGGATAAGAAACCCCAGCTCTTGCGACAACTTTTTCCGCACGCCTTTAATCCGGCTTAGCAACTCTCCGCCCTGCGTTTTATCAACCAGCGGAATAAGCCGGTAACCCACTTCAAGGCCAATAGTGTCAACACCTTGCACGTCGTCCCAACCAATTTCTTTAACAGCATTGTTCTCAACTGGGGCAATGTCTTTAGTATTTCGATTTACCAGCTCAGCTGCTGTTTGTTCTGCGCGTTTATGCAGTAGATATGCAGCGCCCCCCACCAGAGCCGCCAGCGATAAAAAGGCAAAATGCGGCATGCCAGGTACGATACCCATTAGCGTCAACACGGCTGCAGCGACAAACAACACCCGGGTATTGCCCAGTTGAGCGCTCATTTGTTCGCCCATATGTTGCGATTTATTTTGCCGGGTAACAATAATAGCAGTACCAATTGACAACAACAGCGCGGGTATTTGTGCGACCAGACCATCACCGATGGTAAGCAAGGTATATACTTCCATGGCATCGGCAAAACTCAGCTCATGCTGCATCATGCCGATAAAAATGCCACCCACCAGGTTAATAACCAAAATAACAATACCGGCAATGGCATCGCCTTTTACGAACTTGCTGGCACCGTCCATTGAACCGTAAAAATCGGCTTCACTGGTTACTTCTTCACGCCGCATCCGTGCTTCTTCTTGTGTAATAAGGCCTGAGTTTAAATCGGCATCAATGGCCATTTGCTTACCCGGCATTGCATCTAGCGTAAAACGGGCTGTTACTTCAGCAATACGGCCAGCACCTTTGGTTACAACCACAAAGTTAATGATAATCAGGATTAAAAACACCACTATACCAACAGCGTAGTTGCCACCGATAACGACAGAGCCAAAGGCCTCGATAACTTTACCTGCGGCATCCGGACCATTATGGCCTTCCAACAACACCACCCGGGTACTGGCAACGTTTAGCGCCAGACGCATAATGGTCGCTACCAGCAATACCGCCGGAAAAATTCCAAAATCCAGCGGTCGCTGGGTATAAATCGTAACCAGTAACACCACCAAAGCCAGAGCAATATTAAAAGAAAACAGAATATCTAATAGTACCGGCGGCAGCGGCAACACCACCATCGCCAGCGCAGCCAAAATAAGTATCGGCGTACCCAAGCCTTTAACATGAGCAAATTTTGAACGGTCAAACTTTGTAAAATAACTGGCTAACTGCATAAAAACCCTGACGGTAATTTGGCGCTATATAGCTGCACAGCAAAAAACGTTCCAACACGCTTTCAAGGGGTCAGAGCACTTGAAGCTTTAGACTTTTCAGTAGCTTCAAGTGCTCTGACCCCTTGAAAGGTTTTAGTGGCGGTAATCTTCCGGGATGGGGAGCTCTTTTGCCAAAGCTTTAGGGCGGCTGCCTTTGCCTTTTTTATACATGTTTAACTGATAAACATAGGCTAGCACCTGAGCAACTGCAGCAAACAACTGCTCAGGGATAGGATGGTCAAGCTCGGTGGTGTGATAAACCGAGCGCGCCAGCATTGGCGACTCGATAATCGGTATTTTATGTTCTGCAGCAATTTTACGAATATGCAGGGCTACTTCATCAACCCCTTTTGCCACGACTAAAGGCGCACGGAACTTGCCCTGGTCATATTTTAATGCCACAGCATAGTGTGTCGGGTTTGTTACTATCACATCGGCTTTTGGCACTTCCTGCATCATGCGCTTCATCGACATTTGCATCTGAGTGCGGCGAATGCGAGCTTTAATGTGCGGATCACCTTCACTGTTCTTATATTCGTCTTTGATTTCTTGCAAGCTCATTTTTAACTGCCGAATGTGATTCCATGTTTGGTAAGGCGCATCCACTACCGCGATCACTGATACACTGGAACACAGGCCTAAAAACAACCAGGCAAGAAAATACATTGTTGATTCAATGTTGTTCGGCTCGCTCATCAGAGACAGCGCCATAATATCGTCAAAAAACAGTTTAAGCAGTAAGTACGCAATGCCCACCACGACTACTACCTTAAGGATGCTTTTTAACAACTCAACCGCAGCCTGCACACCAAACATACGCTTAAAGCCTTTTAGCGGGTCCATTTTGCTTAATTTTGGTCCGGCGGCTTCCCAGCTAAAGTTAAAACCACCCAACAAGATATTACCTAAAAAGGCGGCAAACAAAATAATGGCAAAAATACCCGCCATTGGCGCAGCCAGGTGCTCACCTACTTCGCCCCAGGCAGTAAACATCGAATTAGGTTCAAAGATATCTTTGTGATTTAAACTGAGCAAGCGCTGGCTAATATCGAGCATAGCCATTGCCAACATTTTACCGAATATGAGCAATGCCGTAGCGCTACCAATCAATACAAAAGCAGTGCCTAAATCTTTAGAGCGGGCAATCTGGCCCTTTTTAGCTGCGTCTTGCAGCTTCTTCGGCGTGGGCTGTTCGGTCTTTTCGGCGCTATCATCTGCCATTGCAGAGCCCTCCGCTTAACAACCAATCAGCCGGCAGCTGTAATCAATTGCGTGCTGCCACTGTTTGTCGTAATGAAATAAAAAGGTGTCCAGCGTTAACCACAAAATGATTAAGCCGGCCAACATCGTAATAGGAAAACCAATCGAGAAAATATTCAGTTGTGGTGCAGCACGCGTCATAATGCCAAAAGATAAGTTTACCACCAGCATCGACACTATCGGAGCCAGCGCGATGGCCAGTGAAGTGGCAAACATCCAGCCGCCGAACTCGACTACTGTCCAGTAGCTGGTAACATCCCACCACTGGCTATTAATCGGTAAAGCATTGAAGCTGAATACCAGCATCTGGATCATGATTAGATGGCCATCTAAGATCCAAAACAATAAGGTGGCCAAAATCAGATAAAACTGACCGATAGCCGGCACGTTGACCCCGCTAGCTGGGTCAACCATAGATGCAAAACCTAAACCGGTTTGCGTCGCTAAAAGTTGTCCTGCCAGCACAAAGGTGTTGATAAACATCAATGATATAAAACCCAGCGCAAAGCCAATTAGCAGTTGCAATAGCACTTCCAGTACCATCTGGCCTGACATTAGATCCGGGTTTGTTACCGGCGGTAGTGTTGGCATAATGATCAAGCTGATAAATACCACCAAACCGGTTTTTATCCGCGTAGGCACATTACGGACCCCAATACCGGCCATAATCAAAAACATCCCGGTAACACGGCACATTGGCAGTAAGTAATCTGCCAGTGCCTGCATTAATACCGACAACGGAAATTCCATCTGCTTAGCCCACCACAACCGGTATGCTTAGAATTAGCTCGTGGGTATATTCCATAATAACCTGCGTAAACCAGTGGCCGCCAAACATCAGCGCCAGCAACGTAACTATTAAGCGCGGTAAAAAACTCAACGTTTGTTCGTTAATGGATGTAGCAGCTTGAAATACCGCCACAATTAAGCCAACAAATAACGATGGCAAAATCATCGCGCTAACCAGCAAAATCACAATAAAGAGTGCATCGCGCAGCACATCGACAAAAATCTCCGGGCTCATGTGCCAACTCCGTAGCTGGTGGCCAGCGTACCCATCACTAAAATCCAGCCGTCAACCAGAACAAACATCATCAGTTTAAACGGCAGTGAAATAATCATAGGTGATAGCATCATCATACCCATTGCCATCAATACACTGGCAACCACCAAGTCGATAATAAGAAACGGGATAAACAACATAAAACCTATCTGAAACGCCGTTTTCAGCTCACTGGTAATAAAAGCCGGTATTACTACTGTTATTGGATAGTCCTGCGGTTGGGCGGCTAATTCAAGCCCTGCAATCTGGGCAAATGTATCCAGATCCTTAGTGCGGGTTTGGTGCAACATAAAGGCTTTGATCGGCACTATAGCCGCATCCAACGCCTGAACCGGGGAAATCTCTTCATTCAGATAGGGTTGAATGGCGGTATCGTTTATGTTTTTAAACACCGGCGCCATAATGAAAAAGGTCAGAAACAGCGTGATACCAATTAAAATCTGATTGGAAGGCGACTGCATCAAACCAATAGCCTGCCGCAAAATAGCCAACACGACTATAATGCGGGTGAAGCAGGTCATCATAATGACCATTGCAGGGATAAAGCTTAACGCCGTCATCAGCGCCAGCACTTGCAGCGTTACACTATACTGCTGGCTACCATCTGCACCGGTAGTAACGGTAACCGCTGACAAAGCACCGTTATCAGCAAAAACATCGGGGCTTAGCCAGGCTAATAGCACCACGAACAACAATCGCAACATAGCTCACACTATTTTTTTAGCAAAGATTGCAACTGTGTATGAAAGTCTGATGCCAACTTTTCTTCAGGGAGTGAATTTTCTAACTCAAACAACAAATTTATGCTGTGCGCTGTGACACCTAAAACCCGCTGTTTTCCTTGCATTTCAATAACTAACAACCGCTCTTTTGGCCCAAGAGGCATAGTGGAAATAATTTTAATATACCGGCTTCCTGGTAAGCGCAGTGTCAATTTTTTGAATATCCAACCCAACGCAATCACTATGGCTACCACAATCAGTAGCGATAGTGCCATTTTACCCAGGCCAACACCCGTTGCCGGGCGCTCCGGCGCGCTTTGCAGCACTTTTGGTTTTACCGGCGCAGTATCGGCCACTTGTGCAGTACTTTCCTCAGCAGGTAACCGCGAGGGCACTGTTACAGGCGTTGGCACCGTTGCAGGAAAGGCAACTGTCAGCTCAGCCTCAATTGCCGGCTCTTGCTGTACAGCTTCGGTTTTAGGGGCGTCAGCTTGCTGTGCGACAACACTGGCCGGCAGGTATACCAAGCACCCCAAAATAATTGCAATAAAGCGCATTAACGCAGCTTCTTAATCCGTTCTATCTGACTAATTACGTCAGTTAGACGGATACCAAATTTATCATTCACAACAACAACTTCGCCATGCGCTATCAAGGTGCCGTTAACTAAAACGTCCAACGGCTCACCTGCTACCCGCTCCAGCTCTACCACAGAGCCCTGATTCAGTTGTAACAGATTGCGAATGCTAATTTTCGCCCGCCCTACTTCCATTGATATGGTTACCGGGATGTCAAGAATGGTGTCAAGTTTGCGTTTTTCATCAACGGTAATGTCGGCTTTTTCATCACGTAGCTCTTCGAGCTCTACCGCTTCAGCGCCATCACCTGTACCTTCAGCTTCCGCCATCGCGGCTGCCCATTCGTCCATGGTGTCTTTATCATCAGCCATTTTCAATTACCTTCTATCACGATCTGACAGATTCAGATCGGCTTCTAATTCAGAAATATCAGCGTCGCTGTCCAGCCGGCGCCCACCCTTAGTAAATACGTGCATTTCAGATTTCACTGACTCGGGCCGTTTTATTTTTTCAATAATCTTCAACGCCACGCTCTCGCGCGAGCGACCAAGTTTGGCACGGTAAGACGGTAAATCTTCTATCAGCACGGTAATATGTTCCGGCATTTCTATCGGAATAATATCGCCAGCTTGCAGCTCCATAATTTCGCGCAACGTCAGGTCGACATCCATCATTTTGGTGGTTAAATCGACCTTTACATCCATAATTTCGTCGCGTAACGCTTTGCTCCAGCGCAGATCAGTGTCTTCTTTATCGCTTTGAACACCAGCATCGAGTAGTTCACGAATTGGCTCTAACATCGAGTAAGGCAATGCAACATGAAAATCGCCACCACCACCATCCAGTTCAATATGGAACGAGCTAATGACCACAACTTCAGTCGGGCTGACAATATTTGCCATTGCCGGGTTAACTTCTGAATCGAGATATTCAAACGACACGTCCATTACTGGCGCCCAGGCTTCTTTATAATCTTCAAAAATCAGTTTTAACAGCATCTGAATAATACGCCGCTCAGTGGGCGTAAATTCGCGGCCTTCAATTTTTGCATGGTAGCGACCATCACCACCGAAGAAGTTATCAACCAAAATAAAGACTAATCGCGCTTCCATGGTGATCAAGCCGGTACCTTTTAGCGGCCTGAAGCGCACCATGTTTAAGCTGGTAGGTACAAACAACGTATGTACATACTCGCCAAACTTTATCATCTGCACGCCGTTAATAGACACTTCAGCAGTGCGGCGCATCATATTAAACAAACTAATGCGCATATGCCTGGCAAAACGCTCGTTTACCATTTCCAGAGTGGGCATACGGCCGCGCACAATACGATCCTGCGAGGAGAAATCGTATTCCATAGCGGAACGGCCCCTACCTTCGCCGGACTCGTCTATTTCTTCTTCTTCGACGTCATCAACACCATGTAACAGCGCATCAATTTCATCTTGTGACAGTAAATCGGTCACGGCTGCTCACTCTTATTGCATAACAAAACCGGTGAACAGCACTTCGTCCACCACCACGGAACCTACTACTTCTATCATTGCCTGTTGCAAGTCGCTCAAGGCTTTATTCTTAAGCGCATCCCGTCCGGCTACCGTCACTAACTCATCGGCATTAGACGAGCTAAATGTCTCCAGTAAAGCGCCTTCAATAAGCGGAATATGTCGCATAGCCAGCGTCTGATTGTTATCGCCCCTTACCAGCAACTGCACTTTAATCTGCACCATCCGGTCACGGGATGCCCCGGGTACGTTAAAAACAAACGGCTTTGGTAATGGCACATAGAGTGCTGTTCCTTTAACTTCTGCAGCACCTGTTGTCTGGCCTGAACCAGTGTTATTCTGGTCCGCCCCTGCAGCGGCAGGTGTACTGCTGTCACCGGCAAACATTAAAAAGCCAACAACCCCCAGTACTACAACCAATAAGACAGCAGCTATAATAATTATTAACTTTTTCTTACCGCCACCTTCGGCGATGACCAAATCTTTTTCAGCAGCCATACATTGCCCCCTTAATTGCGCCAGTGCTTATTATGCTCAGAGCCTGATGCTAAAGTAAATCTGGCTCTGACTGATTGGTGCAGTAACATACTGCTAGGCATAATAATCAACCAGCCGGTCGGTCGGTGCAACCTTTAGCTGTGTTTGTATGCCATCATCGGCTGAGCTACCTTCAGCTGAGCCTTCTTGCCGGCCTTGTCCGTTTTGTTGTTGCTGCTGCCGCTCAGCTAACTGCCGTTCTTGTTGCGATTGCTGCTGTACACTGCCCTCGCCCAACACTATGCCTTGCTGCTGCAACATTTCTCGCAAGCGTGGCAACTGCTGTTCAAGCAACTCTTTAGCCTGTGGCTGCTGCACAATAAACTGCACGTTGGCCTGTTCTTGTTGCATATCTACTTTGATCTGCATCTGACCTAAACCGACCGGATCGAGACGGATTTCGGCGATCTGAATATTTTGCCGTACCATCAGGTTAACCCGTTCACGCAACTGACCTGCAGCATCATGTTGTTGCAGATTAAGCGCCTGCTTTAGCTGCTCCGTTGCAGTTTTGGCTACCGTTTTATTGGTCTGAGTTTGTTGTCGGCTGTCTGCTGCCTGCAGGCTGGCAGCAAAACTGTTTTCTACCCGCGCCGGCTCTGTTGCCGTTTTCGCTGTGTTATTGTGTGCGACCATCGCTGAGAATTGCCGTTCAGCCTGAGCCTGACCTTGCTGCTGTTGCTGCTGAGCGCCCTGCTCAGCTACGGCGTTTTTCAACATGCTGGCAGTTTCTGTTTTGCTACTGCTGGCTTTTTCAGGCTCAGCGCTGATTAATGGCTGCTTGTCATCCTTTTTGCTGTTTGCTGTAACCTTAACCTGGCCGTTTATTACGGCGGCCACAGGTTCCGCAGTTAAAGCCGGTGTCGCCTGACTTGCTAGGCCTGCTTTAGCAACATTAGCCGGTTTTGTAATATCAGCAGGTTTTGTAATATCAGCCGGCTTTGTAATATTAGCACTTGCCGTTGCGGCCTGGCTTTGTGCCGTATCAGCATTGCTCTGACCTATGCTGTTGCGGTCACTGTTAGGTTTAGGTTGATCCTCTATCTGGCTTTGCTGCTGCAAAATTACTTCATTATCCGTGAGTTTGACATCCGTTGGCTGATCTTTTGCGCCGCTTTGTAATTTCACCTGCGCCTGCGCTGTGGTTTCTTTATCGCCTGATGACGTGCCAGATACAGCAATATCAGACGTTACAGCCCCACGTTGTGTTGCTACTGTAGCCGGGTCGCTGCCTGCGTGTTTAGCTTTTTCGCTGTTAACAGCGTCGCCGTCTATAACGTCAGCCTCAGTTGTTTCAGCTGTATTCTCGCTATCCGCTGAAGTGTCTAGTTTGCTATTGGCAGTCTGCGTTGCTAATACATCTTGCTGTTGTGCCACCAGGCTGTTGCTGTCGCCGGCACCTTCGTCCTGTATGGCTGCGTCAGCTATTGCTTCGCCATCAACAGCTATAACATCGCTGTCAGCGACGTTAACGTCACTGTCAGTATCAGCCTCATCGCTGTTTTGGTTTTTCAATGCAATTTGTAGCAATAAGCTGTTGGCCAATGCCGTGTCGTCAGCATCAGTGCTATCCGCTTCTTGCGCTGTAGCCTTTAACATTGCTGCACTGATAGCAGATAAACCGCTTGCTGCGGCAGGGTTCTGCCGTGCGTTAAAACCGGCTTTGCCGCTTTGCGCAGGTTGCACCATGCCATTTAGCAAAGCGCTAAAACCACTGCCTTGCTCTTTCATGTCGGCATCGCTTTGCGATAGCTGATTGTCAGCTATAAAGCCACTTGCCGTGCTACTGTCTGGTTTTAGTGCGCTGTCTGCAGTTAGCATTAGCATTGAAATAGGTAGCGTTTGCGTCATATGTTACCCCGCCTGGGCCAGCTATATTGCGGCCGCCATTGCTGTTTTTTGCGTTTCTGCCGATAACGCATTCAAGTTTTAGGCCATTTTTAATGCTTTAGCTCAATCTTGTTGTTTAGCCACTACCACTGCTCAGCCCGGGCCCGCGCGTACAGCTGGCTGGCATATTCGTCTGCATTTTTTTGCTCTTCTCTTAGCTGACGCTGCAATTCGGTTTGCTCACCGCGTTGCACCAGTAGTTCCAGTGCTTTACGTTTTTTTTGCATTGCCAGCCAGCTTTGCTTACGTTGCTCTGCCGCAGCTCTGGCCTGATGTACCGCCTTGCCTTGCTGTAAAATTGCCTGGTCCAGCTTGGCAATAAAGTTGACGAACTGGCTGTACTGCCGGCTTTGTAAACCTGCCGCGCCTTGTTGCTGGCTTTGCTGAATATACTCTGTGCGATAGTTTGCCAGCCCCTGATATTTTTGTTCAGCCTGCTGATAAAACTGTTGGGCAGCAACAAATTGTGCCTGCAGTTTTTCTTCGCGCTGTTGCTGAATTTTAATTAGCATGGCAAAACGATGGTTGATCATAAGCCGTTTCCTTTTGCCTGCGGCATCAATTGATACAGCCCTTGCAGGCTATCATCGTACGCTACAACATCATGCATGCCCTGTTGCAGGAAGGCGTTAATTCTCGGCATCATAGCAATGGCTTTATCCAGCTGCGGATCGCTACCGCGGACATAAGCACCAATCGCGATAAGATCTTTGCTCTGCTGATAGCTGGCATATAGCTGCTTTAAACTACGCGCCATTTGCTGGTGCTCAAGGCTGGTAACAGCAGGCATAACCCGGCTGATGGACTTTTCCACATCTACTGCGGGAAAATGCCCGGCATCCGCCAGGGTGCGTGACAAAACAATATGGCCGTCTAAAATAGCCCGTGACGCATCCGCAATTGGGTCCTGTAAGTCGTCACCCTCAGACAATACGGTATAAAAAGCGGTTATTGAGCCCTGATTACCGCTGCCGTTACCGGCGCGCTCTACCAACGCAGGTAACTTGGCAAACACCGATGGCGGATAGCCCTTTGTTGCCGGCGGCTCGCCAACCGCTAACGCAATTTCACGCTGCGCCTGGGCGTAGCGGGTAATAGAGTCAATCAGCAACAGTACGTCCAGCCCCTGATCACGAAAATACTCCGCCACCTGCACCGCAGTCTCGCAGCCTTTAAGCCGCATTAGCGGTGATACATCTGCCGGTGCTGCGATAACAACCGAACGTTGTTTACCCTCATCGCCAAGAATTTCGTCAATAAACTCTTTTACCTCACGTCCACGCTCGCCCACCAGGCCAACGACAATCACATCTGCTGAAGTACCGCGTGTCATCATACCCAACAACACGCTTTTACCTACGCCAGAGCCGGCAAATAAGCCCATACGCTGGCCTTTACCCACTGTAAGTATGCTATTAATAGCCCGCACACCTACATCCAGTGGTTGCTTTATCGGCCGGCGGTTTAGCGGGTTAATCGGTTTAGCTTTAATGCCAGCATATTGCTGAGCCGCTATTGGCCCTTTGCCATCAAGCGGGCTACCTACACCATCAATTACTCTGCCTAACAGGTTCATACTCAGCGGTACGCCTTTGTAGTTCAGCATAGGCGTGACTTTAGCGCCGGGTACCACACCTGACACATCATCTTTGGGCATAAGAAAGATACGGTCATTAGCAAAGCCTACTACTTCCGCCATTATATCGCCGCGGGCCGTCTCAACACTGCACGGCTGGCCTATTGCCGCGCTGCAGCCGGTGGCCTCCAGCGTTAGACCGACGACACGCACCAAATGGCCGGCTACCGCCGGTTTGGACGGATGCACATACTGCTGTTGCATCTGCAAAAAACGGCTTAGTGCTTCACTGCTGGCCATCTTCAGCCTCGTGCTTTGCCGGCGCCGCATCTAAATCTGTATCTATATTGGTATCAAGCTGCCCGCCAGGATTATCGCCAGCACTGTCAGCACTGTCTTGTAACTGAATAAAATGCTCTAAGCTGCTTTGCAAGCGCTGCACCAAAGAGCGGTCGACACTTGAGCGTGGTGTATCAACCAGACAGCCGCCTTGTGCCACTGTAGCTTCAGCATGCAGTTGCCAACCGCGCTCTGCAAGCTGCTCTTTGCTGTAAAATTGCTCTACTATCGTTAAATCGGCCGGATGTAATTTAATGCGTATTTGCGCTGCATCAAGCGGCAATACTGAAGTGGCTTCACTTATCGCCTGTAATATCACTTTGGGGTTGGTTTGTACTTCAACGGCAATAACAGCCTGAGCCATGGCCAGGCAAAGTTTTAGCAACTGTTGCTCTACTTTGCGATCGACACTGGCCAGCGGCTTTTGCATTTGTTCAATCAGGCCGGTTAGCTGCGCCAAACGTGCGGTTAATTCTTCCTCCCCCTGAGCTAGCCCTTGTTTTTTACCCTCGGCTTGCCCTTGTAATAACCCATCCTGCTCGCCCTGCGCCCGGCCTTCTCCATAACCTTTGCCAAAACCTTCTTCTTTACCTTCGGCAAACCCTTCGTCGTAGGCCGCCTGGCGAATTTGCTCAATATCATCTGCTGTCAACGGTTTGACAACCAGATCTTCTTCCAACTCTTCCTTAACCTTACGAGCTTTTGGCAAGGTGATATTCATCGCATTGCTGCGGCCAGTGTCACGGCGGCCTTCGTTGGTTAAGTCCGGAGTGTGCCAGTGTTGCAGCTGTTGCTCTGTCTCATCATCCGGCGAAAACGGCCGTTTGTATTTAAAGCCATCTGTAGTCATGGCTACCTCAATCTACCTTACAGGAAGTCATCGCCACCGCCACTGCCCAGCATAATTTCACCGGCATCAGATAAACGACGGGCAATCGACAGGATTTCTTTTTGCGCGGCTTCAACGTCGCTAACCCGCACCGGCCCCATGGCTTCCAGATCATCCTGCAGTAATTCTGCTGCCCGTTTCGACATGTTTTTCAGAATTTTCTCTTTCAGATTCTCGTCAGTACCTTTGAGCGCTTTCATCAACACGTCTTGTTGTATTTCACGCAACAGTGCCTGAATGCCGCGGTCATCAACATCTATCAGGTTTTCAAACACAAACATCAGATCCTGAATTTGCTGCGCCATTTCTTCGTCATGCTCACGAATAGAATCCATCAGCTGGCCTTCAATGTTGGTATCCATGTAGTTGAGGATATCGGCCGCGGCTTTTAAGCCACCCATTTTCGCGGTTTGCGTACCCGCCTGACCGGCAAATTGTTTCTCCATAATCTCGTTTAGCTCCTGCAACGCAGCCGGCTGTACTTCTTCAAGATTGGCGATACGCATGGTTAAATCCAGCCGCACTTTTTCCGGGAACTGCGACAATATTTCTGCAGATTGCTCCGGTTCGAGATAAGACAACACGATAGTCTGAATTTGCGGGTGTTCGTTGCGAATAATGTTGGCAACCTGTTTAGAGTCCATCCACTTCAGTGAGTCTAAGCCTTTTGCGCCACCACCCAAGACAATCTGGTCAATCAGATTGGCGGCTTTTTCTTCGCCCAGCGCGGCGGTAAGAGCACGCTTAATAAACTCTTCACTCTGGAAGCCGATGGTGCTGAAGTTTTGGATTTGTTCAATAAACAAACGGTGTACGGCAGAGATTTTCGCCTGATTAAGATCGGTCATCTGTGCCATCGCCAGACCGACTTTTTGTACCTGCTTTGGCTCTAAGTGTTTTAAAATCTGCGCGGCATCTTCCTCTGATAAACTCAGCAATAAGATCGCGGCTTTTTCAACACCGTCCAGTTTGCCTACATCAAACGCAGGCTTTGTTGCTTCTATGCTACTCATCTTCAGCCAACCAATTTTTCACGACCAGAGAAGACAGTTCCGGCTCATTAGCAACCAGAGCCCGCACTGCGCGTAATAGATCATCATCACCATGTAGATCCGGTAACATCAGTGTACCATCTGCAGCGAAACCTACGGCATTTTCATCAAAGGTAGAGCTGAGCATATCAATGGTGTCATCACCCAGATCTAAACCAGAACTCAAGGCATTATCATCATAGGTATCTTTGGTGTCTTCCGGATAAATCAGTTTTTTCAGCATCGGTTTAACCACTGCCAGGATCAGCACAATAATAATCAGGCCACCGATAGCCAGGCGCACCACGCGTAAAAACCACTCTTCTTCATAAAAATTGGGCTGTGGCGGCTCTATTACTTCATCACGCATAAAGGGCACGGAAATAACTTCAAGCATATCACCACGCTGAGCATCAAAACCGACACCGCCTTGCAGCAAGCGGCGAATATTAGCCAGTTCAGCCTGGGTACGGGCTTCAGGCTCGCCATTGGCATTGGCTTTGTAATCAATAGCCACTGACACGCTCAAACGGCGAATGACACCACTTTGCTGTGAAATATGGCTAATGGTGGTATCCAGCTCGTAATTGCGGGTGGCTTCTTTGCTGTTACGCCCGGGTATTACGGGTTGTGCGCCGCCACCTGTTGCCTGCTCAGGAATATTCGAATTTAGCGGCGGCTGATTTGACAAGGCGCCGGGAATACCACCACTTGAGCCGCCAACGGTATTTTCTTCAATGGTCATCTCACTGCGCACCGCCGGCAAGTCGGGGTTAAAACGTTTTTGCGTTTGTTCGGTGGCGGTAAAATCCATATGTAAATCGACTTGCGCGGTGTAGTTTCCATAGCCCAGCACCGGCATTAAAATAGAGTCAACCTTCTGACGGTACTCTTCTTCCCGGGTGCGCTGCAATTCGTATTCTTTGCGTGAACGGGCTGAACTGGCGTCTTGTGAACCGCTATTGAGTAAGCGGCCGTTCTGGTCGGTTACGGTAACCCGTGATGGCGATAATCCCTGCACGGCAGAGGCAACAATATCAACGATAGCGTCTACTTCGCTATCACGGATCACGGTACCGCCGCGTGCCGTTACCAACACCGTGGCGCTGGGCAGTTTTTCTGCCCGGGCAAACACGTTTTCTTTTGGTATTGCCAGCAACACGCGCGCGCGGGAAACACTTTGCAACTCTTCAATAGTGCGGGCCAGTTGCTGCTCACGGCTGTGCTTTAAGCGCTCCATCTCCAAGCGCTGGCTCACACCAAAACCACTATCCTGTAGCAAAAACTCAGTGCCATTAGACGGCTCTTGCTTAAGGCCGGCACGGGTTAATGACAAGCGCACATTCTGGAATTGATCTTCGGCAATGTAGATAACATTGCCTTCCAATGAATAGGGGATCTTTTGTGCATCCAGATGATCAAGCGTCTGGATAAGCTCTTGTGTTTGAAAGGTTCCCAGCGGTCGCATTTCAGGTTGGCGCGCCCACATAATTATCAGAATAGCAATCGCCAGACAGATGGTCAGCGCCACAATCATGGTGATCTGCCGCACTAAATCTGTGCCACCCAAAGAGCCGATAAAACCGGATTTCTGCTCTTGCTGCTCAGTACTGTTACCACTGTTAAAGTTGTCGCTGCTTAGCGCCAGCTCGGTGGATTGATTGTCAGCCACTGCTTAATCCTCCGTTATACCGGCATCGACATAATGTCTTTGTAGGCTTCTACCAGCTTATTACGTACCTGAACGGTAGCTTCAAACGCCAGTGATGATTTTTGGCTGGCTATCATTACCTGAGCCAGCGACATGTTTGGGTCACCCATTTCAAATGCGGT
This sequence comes from Rheinheimera gaetbuli, assembly GCF_054781935.1. Taxonomy (NCBI): domain Bacteria; kingdom Pseudomonadati; phylum Pseudomonadota; class Gammaproteobacteria; order Chromatiales; family Chromatiaceae; genus Rheinheimera; species Rheinheimera gaetbuli. Next base: position 21,535 of record NZ_BAAGTL010000016.1, on the reverse strand, counting down.
ACGCATCTTACCCGTCTGTTGCTGCAAGCCGTTAACATGGCTTAGCGCGTCTTTAAACATGCTGCCAAAGTCAGACTGACTGGGATTAACTTCAGCATTGTTCTGCAGTTTTAGCTCAGCGCCAACCGTTCTGGCCTGAGAGGCCAGCGATTGCATTTCCGCGTATAGAGCCTGACCTTTGATATTCATAGCGTCACCTGTCAAAATTTTGCTGTCGCAAAGAGTACACAGGTTATAGCAGGAGTTGTGCCAATTTTAAATTATTGATTTAAAACAAAAAGCCCTTGATTATTTGCAAGCAAGGGCTTTTAACTAATGCAGCAGCTATCAGGCTGGGATATCAATACCCGATTCACGCATTCGCGCCAATTTATAGCGTAAAGTACGGTCACTGATGCCCAGTTTGCGTGCCACATCGGCACGGCGAAAAGCACATTCACGCAGCGTGGCCAGAATAATACGATGCTCTTGCTGGTGCACGCTATGTTTAAAATTGGCGTTGTCAGTTGTACTTTCGTCAGGCTGTGCTGCATTTGTTGCCGCCGCGGATGGCGGTAGTGCCGGCAGGTTATCTACGCCGCTTACCTGCGCTAAATCAAGCTGCTGCAACATAATATCAGCAGCACCGATGTCATCAGAGCTGGCAATAATAAGCGCACGTTGCATAACATTGTCCAGTTCGCGCACATTACCAGGCCAATGATATTGCGTCAGGCACTGCTCTGCATCTGCCGCTAAGCGTGCACCAGGTCGACCGGACGCTGCTGCATGGCGCGTCAGTAAGTGCCGTGCCAAAGGCACAATGTCTTCAGGCCTTTCACTCAGTGCCGGCCACGCCAGCGGAAACACATTCAGCCGGTAAAATAAGTCTTCACGAAAATGGCCCTGCACAACAGCCTGACGTAAGTCCCGGTTACTGGTGGCCAGAATGCGCACGTCCAGTTTAATGGTTTTTCGTGCACCTAAACGCTCTACTTCGCGCTCTTGCAGCACACGTAGCAATTTTGCTTGTAAATTCAGGTCCATCTCAGTTATTTCGTCCAGCAATAAGGTGCCTTGCTGGGCTTGTTCAAACTTGCCCGGGCAGGCATTTATCGCACCGGTAAAGGCACCTTTTTCGTAACCGAACAAGGTAGACTCCAGCATATTATCCGGTATAGCTGCGCAATTTATGGCTACAAAAGGGCCACTGCTGCGGCCTGACAACTGATGAATATATCGCGCCAGCACTTCTTTGCCCGAGCCGCTGGGCCCGCTAATCATAACGCTGGCATCCGTTTTAGCCACTTTGGCACACAGGGTAAGTAACTGTTTGCTGGCAGGGGATGCAACCACAGGCTCAACACTACTGGCGGTATTTGCCATAACATAACGGCCAACGGTGCTAACCAGTACCTCGGGCGAAAATGGTTTTGCCAGATAGTCTACAGCGCCAAGCCTTATGGCCTCTACCGCCGCTTGCACTGTGGCATACGCTGTCATCATCAGTACCGGCAGGTTCGGATAATGCTCACGCAGGGTTTTTAGCAGTATCAGACCAGACACTCCGCCCATCTGCACATCACTTACCACAAGTTGCACCTTGTGTTGCTTAAGTAACAACAATGCCTCTTCTGCACTGCAGGCGCTTAGCACCTGATACTGGGCTAACTGCAGTGTATCCTGCAAGGCTTCGCGTAAACCGGCATCGTCTTCCACCAGTAATATCTGCTGTGTCATAGCGTATCTCCCTGCATGTTATGCTGTGGCAACGTTATCTCAAAACAGGCCCCGCCATTGCTCGCGGTGTGATAGCTTACTGAGCCCTGATGAGAAGCCGCTACTGCCTGCACTACTGCAAGGCCAAGGCCGTTGCCATCCGAGCGCCCGGTAACAAAGGGCTCAAACAAATTAGCTTGCAATTGTGCAGGTACACCCGGGCCATTATCACTAACACTGATAGTGAGATTACCTGCTTTATCGCTGTCTGCTGCCATGCGCAGTGAAATCTCCGCCGTTACACCGGCTGCCTGAAGACTGTTTTGGATCAGATTCATCAGAGCACCACAAAGCGCATTCTGGTTGCCCAGAATATACACAGGTTGCTCTGGTAGCTGTGTGGTAAACCGCGCCCCTGCGGCACTAATGCAGGCTTCTGCCGCCGCCTGCACAGCAGCGGCCAGCTCTGTTGTACTCAAAACACTAACCGCCTGAGCACTGTCAGGCCGGGCAAATAACAACATATCATTTAGTTGCTGTTCCAGGTCCTGCAAGCGCGATTGCAGCTTATGTTGAAAATGTTGTTGCTGTTGTAACGTAATACGCGGGTTGGACAGGTTTTGTGCGTACAACATGGCAGCCGACAAGGGGGTACGGATCTGGTGCGCCAACGACGCCATCATCTTACCCAGCGCAGACAAACGCTGCATATGACTGAGCCGGCTTTGTAATTGCCGGGTTTGAGTGAGATCGGTCAACATAATCAACTGGCCGGGTTGGGTGTATGCGGTTTGGGTTAGCAAAGCACTGATCTGCAGTTTCACCCTTCGACCGTCTTTTAACGACACTTCCAATCCATCATCACTGCGCGGGCGAAAACAACGTTTAATCAGGTTAAACCACTGCTGCCCTACCAGCGGCTCACCTAACATATTGATTGCATAAGGGTTAGCCTGATACACCATCCCCCGCTGGTCTAACAGGATCACCGCAGCTGGCAACGCATGCAGCACCGGATCTTGCAACTCGGTGTGAATTAAATGCAGTGATGTACGCTGAGCACTGCTGCTCTGAGCCTGTTGCGGTGTGTTGAGGTGCTGACGGCTCTGGCCAGCTGGCGATAGCTCGTAAGCATTGGCCGTTGTCATAAATACCCCCGGGTAACTTACATCCTGGAAGTACAATGCAGACTTTATGCCATGATAAAATTGTTTTATTTCAAAATGTTAGCTGTGTCAATTCACTGACAGCTATAATTACTCGTCTTTACCCAGATTATATTTACGCATTTTTTCAACCAGAGTTGTACGACGCAACCCCAGCACTTCAGCAGCGCGGGCCACAACAAACTCATGCCGTTCCAGCGCTTGTGAAATAAAGCGGATCTCAAGCTCAGCCAGGTATTCTTTTAAATCTAACCCCTGCTCTGGTAATTGCTGCACTGCCGTGTCATCGCTAAAGTCTGCTGTATCGCTAAAGTCATCAGTATCGTCATCAGCCCCCTGAAACATTTCATTCAGCAAATCACGTTCCTGCAGGCTCTCCGGGTATTGCGGTACATAGCTGTCGACATCCAGATGCCGGTACTTTTGCGGCAACTCTGCCACATCAACCACCTGATCCGGATACATAATTACCATCCGCTCCAGCAAATTGGCCAGCTCGCGCACATTGCCTGGCCAGCTGTGTAACTGAAGGCTTTGCATAGCATGCTCGGTAAACTTAACCTGCGCTTCATGGCTGCTGCTCAGCCGGCGAATCAACTCCTGTACCAAAACAGGCAAATCTTCCGGCCGCTGCGCCAGTGCTGGCGTATCAATTGGAAATACATTTAAACGGTAATATAAATCTTCACGAAAACTGTCACTGGCAATCATTTGCTCTAAATCACGGTGTGTCGCAGCCACAATACGCACATCAGCTTTAATTGCTGTGGTACCGCCTACCCGCTCATAGGTACGCTCTTGCAGTACACGCAGTAATTTAACCTGCATGTTTAGCGGCATATCGCCTATTTCATCCAGAAACAAGGTGCCGCCCTGCGCCAGCTCAAACCGACCTTTACGGGTAGAAATAGCCCCGGTAAAAGCGCCTTTTTCGTGTCCGAACAGTTCGCTTTCCAATAGCTCGGCAGGTATAGCGCCACAGTTAATCGGTACAAAAGGCCCATTGGCACGGTGCGATAACAAATGAATATTGCGTGCTACCACTTCTTTACCGGTGCCTGAAGGCCCCAGCACTAACACGTTGGCATCGGTTTTCGCCACTTGCGCAATTAAGAACCGCACTTGCTGCATGGCGTCAGAGTTACCCACCATACCGTCAAATTTTGTATTGTTTTCCTGGCGCTGCAGCGGCAACAAACGATGGTACTGTTGGCTGTCGCGCAGCAATTGCGTCAATGAAGCATAGGCAAAGGGTTCGGCCAGCAAGCCCACGGCATTAGCGTATTGCAGAAGAGATTGTTGCGTCTGCCCCAGCAGCAAAAAAGCCGTTGCCGGATAACGTTGGATTAAACTGTCAGCATTTTGCAGTGATAAGGCACCGAGCAACACCACCGCGGGCTCTGGTGCAGCCAAGCGCTGCTCCAGCTGAGCAGGGCTTAAACACTGATGAGGCTCATTTATAAAGCTTAATACCGTGCTTAATCTGCTGCTACGCTCAGGCTGCTCATCAACGATGTACAATAAGGGGGTTTGCGCCATGCCAATGCTTTTTATTGTATTTTTAAACATTGTACTAACTGAAAGCCAGCATGCAAGAAAAAACGCTATTTTTTTGACGCTGCGTCAAAAAAATAGCGTAAAACTAACTTTAAGCCAATAACTGCAGTGCCTGCTCCTGGCTAATCCTCGCTTGTGAGCGCACACTAAGGGCTGCATTGGCCAACACATCGGCCGAGGCCTTCTTAGCACTGGCATCGGCAAAATCGGCATCTTCTATACGGCTTCTGGCCTGCGCCTGATTAATTTGCTGGTTGTTCAGGTTACGCGCCTGCGCCGCAAAGCTGTTAATGCTGGCGCCGGCCTCGGCCTGCAAGCCGCTGACATACTCAGTGGCCTGTTTCAGAGTGGTATTAGCTGCGGCAGCACCGGCCTGAGTCGTCAGATCAATATTAAACACATTTTGTGAAGCAAGAGCCGCGCCGACATCTTCAACTTTAAGGTTAAGATTGCTCTGGCCGCTATTAAAAGCGATATCCTTATCGTTAAACAGCGAGACGCCACCAAAACTAGCGGTTTGCAGCGTGTTTTGCGCATTGTCGAGGTAGCCCTGAGCTTGCTGCTGCAGCGCGGCGCGATCAGCATCGGTGTAAATGCCATTACCTGCCGCAACAGACAAGGTACTCACCTCAGATAAATCGCTGTTGATATTTTGCAGGCTTTGTTCATACACCTGCGCCAGGCCTATGCCATCATACAAATTACGCTGGCCCTGGCTGGCTTCATTTATCGTGCTGGTTAAGCGATTGGCTATTTGCAGACCTGCGGCATCATCTGCAGCACTGTTAATACGTTTGGCTGTTGCAAGTTTTTTTAATAAATTCTCTTGCTGTAACTGTGTCTGGTTTAACGTATTCAGACTTCCCGCCGCATTTAGTTTCATACCACCACCACTTTGTTTAAATACTGGTTATAGTTTAGTCAATCCTGTTGCTGGCGGCCAGTAAATAAATACCGTACAAAGATAGCAAAGTAGTTTAGTATTAAAGTGTTTAAACTGAATACGTTAGCTGTTTCGGCACGGTTTATGCTAAGGTCTTTACATTACATTTTCAGATACAGTGCTTGTCGAGGGCGACTTATGTTTGATGGCAAAACCATACTAATTACCGGCGGTACCGGCTCATTTGGCCATAAGTATACTGAGACGCTACTGACACGCTATAAGCCGAAAAAAATCATTATCTATTCTCGGGACGAATTAAAGCAGTACGAGATGCAGCAAATATTTAACCAGAGCTGTATGCGTTACTTTATCGGTGATGTTCGCGACGAACACCGTTTAATTCGGGCTATGCACGGCGTGGACTATGTCATCCATGCCGCAGCGCTCAAGCAAGTGCCAGCTGCAGAATATAACCCAACCGAATGCATCCGCACCAACATCAATGGTGCAGAAAACGTGATCAATGCAGCTATCGAAACCAATGTTGAAAAAGTGATTGCGCTGTCAACTGATAAAGCCGCAAACCCTGTAAACTTGTATGGCGCCACTAAGCTGGCATCGGATAAGTTATTTATCGCCGCCAATAATATGACAGGTGGCAGCAGGCCGCGCTTTTCGGTGGTGCGCTACGGCAATGTAGTAGGTTCACGCGGCTCAGTAGTCCCGTTTTTTCAGCAACTGATTAATAACGGTAATGACCATATTCCAATTACACACCCGGATATGACAAGATTTTGGATCAGCCTGCAGCAGGGCGTCGATTTCGTGCTGAAAAACTTTGAGCGGATGCTTGGTGGCGAAATTTTCGTACCCAAAATCCCCTCTATACGCATAGTCGATCTGGCCAAAGCCATGGCGCCGGACTTGCCGATAAAAGAAATCGGTATCCGCCCGGGCGAAAAGCTGCATGAAATGATGTGCCCAGGTGACATGTCTTATCATACCTTTGAATTTGATGATCACTTTGTGATTGCGCCGGCGATTAAATTTTTTAACCGCAGTAACGATTTTTCCAGCAATGCTTTAAACGAAAACGGCAAGCTGGTGCAACCTGGCTTTGAGTATGTGTCTGACAGCAATCCGGATTTTCTCAGCGTGGAACAAATGCGTCAGTTTAATCAGGATGCCATGTCGTGATCCCCTATGGCCGTCAGCACATCAGTCAGGCTGATATTGATGCGGTTACAGAAGTACTGCAAAGCGAATTTTTAACCCAGGGACCGGCAATGCCGGCCTTTGAACAACGCTTGTGTGAGCTGACTACCGCGCAGCATGCAGTGGCGGTAAACAGCGCCACCTCTGCACTGCACATTGCCTGTTTAGCGCTGGGCGTAGGCCCTGGCAGCCGCGTTTGGACCTCGCCGGTCAGCTTTGTCGCCTCAGCCAATTGTGCGCGCTACTGCGGTGCCACTGTGGATTTTGTCGATATAGAGCCCGACAGCGGCAATATGGCAGTAGATAAACTGCGGCAAAAGCTTGAGCTGGCGCGCAGCAACGACACCCTGCCCCAGGTGGTGATACCGGTGCATCTGGCCGGTGCCAGCTGCGATATGCAGCAAATACATTATCTGGCAAATGAATTTGGTTTCAGCCTAATTGAAGATGCCTCGCATGCAGTGGGTGCCAGCTATCAGGATGAACCGGTAGGCAACTGCCGTTACAGCGACATTACGGTATTCAGCTTTCATCCGGTAAAAATTATTACAACCGCTGAAGGCGGCATGGCACTGACTAACAACACAGAGCTGGCCGACAAAATGCGCTTACTGCGCAGCCACGGTATTAGCCGCGACGAAAACCTGATGACCGAGCCGGCGCACGGCGCCTGGTATTATCAGCAATTGCTGTTGGGTTTTAACTACCGCATGACCGATCTGCAAGCCGCATTAGGCTTAAGCCAGAGCCTGCGCCTGCTGCCGATTATTCAAAAACGCCAGTTGCTGGCCGCCAACTACGACCGTTTGCTAACATCGCTGCCACTGGGCTTACCGGCATTAGATGATATTAATATCAGCGCCTGGCATTTATATATTATCCGGCTGGATGACAAAACCAAACGTAAAGCGGTGTTTGATGGCCTGCGCGAGGCCGGCATTGGCGTGAATGTGCATTATATTCCTATCCACACCCAACCTTACTATCAGCAATTAGGGTTTGATTGGGGCGATTTTCCGCTGGCCGAGGATTTTTATGAGCGCATTATCAGCCTGCCGATGTTTCCGGAACTAACCGGCGAGCAACAGCAATTTATCGCAGATACATTAGCGGAGTTGCTCAAATGAACATAGCTATTATTCCTGCACGCGGCGGTAGTAAGCGTATACCCCGCAAGAATATTAAGTTGTTCTGTGGCAAGCCAATGATTGCATGGTCAATAGAGGCGGCTCTGGCAAGTGGTTGTTTTGACCATGTAATTGTATCGACCGACGATGCTGAAATTGCCAAAATTGCCCAGCACTATGGTGCAGAGGTGCCGTTTATCCGTCCGGAAGAATTGTCAGATGATTACACCGGCACAGGCTTAGTTGTAAAACATGCGTGCGAGTGGGTAGAACGGAATATTGCCAAGCCCCAATTCGTATGTACGATATATGCAACGGCCGCGTTTGTACAAGCAACAGATTTGATGAAAAGTCTTTGTTTGCTGCAAAAAAGCAAAAAATCCGTAGTGTTCAGTGTTACATCCTTTCCTTTTCCAATTCAGCGGGCCATAAAATTGTCCGCCGATGGAACGGTTAGTATGTTTCAACCTGAACATTATATGACACGCTCACAAGACCTTGAACCTGCTTTTCATGATGCAGGCCAATTTTACTGGTCAACAGTTAAGGCAGTGCATGAACAAACGCCTGCATTTTCGGAGGCTGCAATAGCCTATATTCTGCCACGTTATCTGGTGCAGGATATTGATACGACGGAGGATTGGCAGCGTGCTGAATGGATGTTTAACGCATTACAACAGTCTGGCGCAGAGTAAAAGAGACTTTCAATTATGAGCTCAGTAAAGCCTAAGATTAATTGGCACCAACATCACGGTGAAGTGTTAAGCCATGCGAATGGTTTTGATGTAATTTCTTGCGATTATTGTGGCTTTAACCACGCAATCCCTTTACCAACAACAGATGAACTGGCGACTGTTTATCAACATGATTATTATAATCAGGAAAAGCCTTTATACCTGGAACGTTACCAACAAGACCTTGCTTGGTGGAACCAGGTATACGAGCAACGTTATAGTATGTTTGCCAAATATCTTAAGCCATCGCAACGAAGTATTTTAGATATAGGGTCAGGACCAGGGTACTTTTTATTAAAAGGAAAATCGCTCAATTGGAGAACTTTTGGCATTGAACCTTCTGAGAAGGCGGCTGCTTTTAGTTGTCAGCTGGGGCTGGATATCTTTAACGGTTTTTTTACTGCCGAAACAGCATCCACTTTCGGTAATGTGGATGTTATTAATTTAAGTTTGGTTCTGGAGCACATCCCCGATCCTGCCGCACTACTACAACTTGCACATAATCAGCTAAGTACTGGTGGGTTGATATGTGTGATCGTGCCAAACGACTTCAATCCGTTTCAACAAATTCTTAGTAAGCATAATGGGTTTCCACAGTGGTGGGTAGCTCCACCACATCATTTAAATTATTTCAACTTTACATCGCTATCATCTTTAATCAGTCGTTGCGGCTTTGATATCTTGCACAAAGAAAGCACCTTCCCAATCGATATGTTTTTGCTGATGGGAGAAAACTATATTGGTCAGGATGATGTAGGCAGGGCTTGTCATGCTAAACGCATGCACTTCGAGCAAAGCCTTGTCGCGAGCGGTAACGAACAATTGTTACTAGATTTATACTCATCTTTATCGCAGCTAGGAATTGGACGGGAGATTGTTATATATGCACAAAAAAGATAATTTCAGGCCAGTTAAAATTTAAATTATAAAAATTGCATTTACACTTGCAGCTAATTATTTAGATTATAAAGTGGATCAATTCCATTTGTAACATTTATGCCAAATTAATGTTCGGAGCATTATGAAATGTTTTATTGTCACAAATTATCAAGCTGTTTGAACAGTCTCTTTTTTGTTTTAACTTTATTAATAAAGCTCTGAACAAGGCGACGGCAATGAACGACATTACAATTGCAGTTAGTTGTTGTGGCATTTGTCAGAGTGCGGATATCAGCGCGCAACTGACAAAAGGCAAATATAAATATGTTAAGTGCGCACGGTGCCACGTGTTAAGGCAACACCCCTATCCATCAAGCGATGAAATTGCCGCTTTTTATGCTACTTATCAAAAATTAAAGTCAAGCGAATCAGTATATCTAAGTGATGACGGCTATCAGGTTTTTGCTAGAGATAAAGTTTTCACGTTTGATGATTTGGGGATAAAAACGTCGGCATTTAGAGACAAAAATATTCTTGATGTCGGTTGCGCCACCGGACAATTTTTGCAGATGATGCGAGATTATGGCGCTTGTACATTGACAGGGATTGATGCCAGTGCAGACTGTTTAAATGTAGCAAGGCAACATGGTTTTAATTGTTACCAGCAGGATTTTCTGCAACACGATGGCCTCTACGATATTGTTACTATGTGGCATTTAATAGAACATGTTCTGGAACCGGAAGCTTACCTTAGAAAAGCCTATGAACTGCTATCACCTGGTGGCTGGTTATTACTTGAAACTCCCGTAACAGGAGAGATTTCTGATGCTTTTGGCTCTGATTGGCGCTATCTGATGCCGGTAGAGCATCTCAATTTATTCCCTTTTGACACACTAGTGCAGCTGTGCAACCGGGCAGGGTTTGCCCTTCGGCAGTTCATACGATTCGGCAGTGGAAATAACAGTGGTCAGGTAACACAACCCAACAAGGGTGCTATGGACAAGCTTGCTAAACAAACAGGCTCTGGTGATACCTTGGCGATGTGGTTAATAAAACCTGAAACTATAATGAAGAGAACAGATCAATGAATAATCAGGCAAGAGAATCTATATTAATTGTAAGTGCTGGTATTATGCAGATCCCTGCTATCAAAACTGCCAAAGCGTTAGGACTTTATGTTGTTGCTACCGATAGAAACCCAGATGCACCGGGCTTTGCGTATTGTGATGAAACAGCGGTTATTGATTCTAAAGATATAGATGGGCATGTACGTTTCGCAACAGAGAATCAGCAAAGACTTAATCTTAAAGCAGTTTTTGCAGGCTCAGATGTTGCAGTTACTGTTGCAGAAATTACAAATGCGCTTGGTTTGCCCGGCATTCCTGCTGAAGTCGCTCGTCGTTCAAATAATAAAGTGCTGATGAAACAACGCTGGCTGCAAGATGGTATCCCCACACCATATGGTGCAGAAGTAACCACACTGGACGAAGCTAAAACTGTTTTGGAAACAACAGGCTTTCCCGCCATGATCAAAGCTGTTGATAACGCTGCATCACGTGGCAGTATGAAAATTGATTGCTTAGATCAACTTCCTCAAGCGCTGGAAAATGCCAAAGCAGCCTCGCGTACAGGTAGCGCTATTGTGGAACAATATGTTGTCGGTAATGAACAAAGCGTTGAAACCATTATTTGGAACGGCAAACACTATCATGTCGGTATGGCAGATCGGGAATTTGGTTTTCATCCTTTTCATATTGAAACCGCCCACATTGACCCATCAGTATTGCCGGTAGAGCAACAACAACAGATTTACAAGGTAGTTGATGCTGCAGCACGTTCGTTAGGGATTGAATTTGGCCCGGCAAAAGCTGATATGATTTGGACAGCACAAGGACCAATGATCCTGGAAATGACAGCTCGGTTAAGTGGTGGTTTTCACTCTCAATACACTACACCGCTTAGCAGTGGTAAAGATCCAATAAAAGCCGTTATGGAAATATCATTGGGTAGACAACTTAATACTGACCTTCTGCAGGATAAAATCCATAAAACTGCAATCTGCAGTGGCATATTCCCGACGAGAGGACAAATATCGGCTATCAATGGCCTTGAGCGAGCTGAACAAATCCCCGGAGTTGAAATCATTATTCTAACTAAGCAAGTGGGTGATCTTGTAACTGAATACATTGATAACGGAAGCCGTTTTTGCTGGGTTATTACCACCGGTGCGAACAAAGACGCCGCTAGAAAAAGCATGATAGAAGTTACCAGTGTACTCAACATTGAAATAACAAAAGACGTCTAATCAAGGAAAATATAGCATGGTCCAGTTTATTGCAGAAGTCTCCAGCAACCACGCTCGTGATTTGCAGCGCTGCCTGAATTTTATTGATGCGTCGGCAGACATAGGGTGTGATGCAGTTAAATTCCAGTTGTTTAAATTACGTGAACTTTTTTCAACTGAAGCCCTGATATTTAAGCCAAGCCTGTTAGACAGGGAAGCCTGGGAGTTACCCGTAGAATTCTTACCTGAACTGGCAAAACGTTGTCAGCAGCGCCAAATTGCTTTCTGCTGCACACCATTTTATCTTGACGCCGTGACAGAGCTGGAACCATTTGTAGATTTTTATAAAATTGCATCCTATGAATTACTATGGGATGCATTGTTAATCCAATGCGCCAAAACAGCTAAGCCGATCGTTCTGTCTACCGGCATGGCAACACTAGATGAGATCCGGCACGCAGTAGAGGTACTACAACAAAATGGTTGTACAGATCTAACATTACTGCATTGTACTTCGGCCTATCCAACACCTTATATTCAAGCAAATCTCGCAGCGATAGAGACTTTGCGTAACGTAACAGGCTGTAAAGTTGGCTGGTCAGATCATACCGTTGAACCGGGAGTGATCCATCGAGCAATCCACCACTTTGATGCGTCGGCAATAGAGTTTCACCTCGATTTAGATGGCAAAGGTGATGAATATTCAACAGGACATTGCTGGCTGCCTGAACAAATTGGTCAGGTTATAACTGATGTCAAAAAAGCCTGTCTGGCAGATGGCGACGGCATAAAAGTACCTGTAGCCTCTGAACAGCCGGATCGTGCCTGGCGGGCAGATCCAGAAGATGGCCTGCGCCCTCTAAAATCAACACGCTCTACTCTTAAACCCGTACATGGCTGACAATCACCCGCAACATATTCTGCTAGTGTGTCAGGCCGGTCAGCATATCGGACTTGGACACTTAAGCAGAACGCTAGTCGCCGCAGAAGCATTACATCTGAGTGGTTATTCATTAACATTGCTGCTGCAGTGCGATGAAGGCTTAGTGCAGACGTTTGAAAACTATCTCACTGTATGCAAAATAACACTGACACAGCCACTTAGCACACACATCAGAAAACTTGTCGTTTCGCATTGTGACCTTGTCATTTTTGATCTGCAACCACATCATGTGCCTGTTGATTTGCCTGAATTGCTTATTCAACTCAAAGCACAAAAGATTGCAACTATTGCTATTGATGCATTAGCTGAATTTCACGAATTGCTCGATATGATTTACACCCCGTCGTTTCGTCCAAATGCAAAGCTAAGCTCAGCGCAACAGAAAACCAGCATATTTGGTTGGGACAGTTTTCTTTTGAAGGTATCGAAAGACGTTGTGACTGATAAAAATAATGCAGTATTACTATTAACTGGCGGTGCAGATACAACAAAGCTCGGTGATCACTGGTTACAGGAATTAGATAAAAAGTTACCACAGCATTTAACCCTACACTGGGTAAGAGGACCGTTTGCAAGTGCGCCGGCTTTACCAGAGATGACACAAAGGGAGATAATAATTCATCACGCCCCTTCCAGTCTCACAAACTTAATGAATAAAGCCAGCTTTGCCATTACCTTGTATGGCGTAAGTTTTTTTGAATTGCTGTATTATGGCGTACCAACCGTGGTGTTTTCTCCATACAACCATAAAGATGATGCAGAACTCATGGAGGTACGCCGGCAACAAGTTGCCTTAGTCGCAGCTGACGAGCATGATGCAATAATACAATTACAGCAATTGCTCGAGTCTGACGAACTAGCCAATAACATCGCTAAAGCAGCTCGCGCCAAACTAGCAAATGCTAATGGTTCAAGATTGCAGCAATGTGTTGCATCACTGCTGAGGAAATAATGAAGCAAGCTTTTCTGTTTTTTCATCTCAATCTTGCATTTTCTTCTATACCGGAAGAAGCCCGCAGCACGGTAATCAAACAATGCTACTGGCCTTTACTGGAACTGATAAGACTGAGCAAAATACCTATTGGGGTTGAAATGACAGCTTGGACGATGGAGCAAATATCGTTAATTGACCCCGCCTGGATCAAGCAATTACGTGAGCTGCTTGCGGAGCAACGCTGTGAGTTAATTGGTAGTGGCTGGAGCCAGTTAATAGGCCCGCTGGTACCTTACAAGGTAAACTTATGGAATCAGCAACTCGCTTTGGAAGCATATAAAAAACACCTAAACTATACTCCTTCTATTGTCTTAGTAAACGAAATGGCGTTTTCGAGCAGCTTGGTTGAGCTCTATAATAATTTCAATTACAGCGGCATGATAATGGACAGAGATAATATAAAATTGTCACTGAATGTGTCAGACACTGAATTACCGACTCACGCTTTGGGAAATAATGGCAATAATAATATTGCTGTCCTCTGGTCAGACTCTGTTCTATTTCAACGTTTACAACGTGCCGTTCATGGCGATATCCCTCTTACACAATATTTTGCATATGTTGAGCAGCGGATGAAATCAGATCAATTACCACTAGCTATTTATGCCAATGATGCCGAAATATTTGATTACCGCCCCGGACGTTTTAGCACCGAAGGCAGCATGCATCCTGAAGGTGAGTGGAATAGACTACTTGGGATTATCAAACACTTACAAGATAAAATGGACGTTAATTTTATTGCACCTTCAGCGGCTCTTTCCGCTAGCTTAACGAAAAGTTTTGAGAAAAAACAACTTACATCAATTCGCCACCCAGTACCTGTAAAAAAGCAGGCAAAATATAATATTAATCGTTGGGCTGCGGCTGGACGCAATAATGTCTGGTTAAATACTCTCTGCCATAAAAGATTCCAGCAAATCGAAAACGAATCAGATCCACATTTGTGGCGAGAATTATGCGAGTTCTGGTCGAGTGACTTGCGAACACATATTACGGCATCGAGATGGCAGAATTGTTTAAATAAATTAGTACCATTGACACAAATGCCAGAAAAGAAATTAGAGAACAGTATCAAAGCATTGCCACAATTAAGTAACTTACAAATTCGAAAAGACTCGGAAAATTTTTACTGGCACTGCCAAACAGACGATATTAAATTATCCATTAATCTACGTCGTGGCATTGCCATTGATAGCCTTGCTTTTCGCAGCTGGCAATTTAAACCACTAATCACAACCCATCACCAAGGTGAGTTCGATACTATAGACCTTGCAGCCGACTTTTACTCCGGTGGTATTGTTATCGAATTACCTGGTCAACGTCGCCGAATAACAGATCTAGAATGGGTAACACCGATACTGTCTGAGGATGCAGACAATTATATAATCTCAGCTCAACTCAAAACAGCTGAATTTACTTTGGTAAAAACACTTAAGTTAAGCAAGCAAGAAGAGAAATTGAGCATTCATTATCATTTGGGCCACATAAATCGCATTGAAGCGACAATACGTTTAGGCGTTATGACAGTTAATATGAAGCATTTACAGCATCCTGCACAACTTAAAGTCTGGCAAGGGGGCGCAACAGCAGAGACGTTTCTGCTGGATCAAAACTGTGACCATACGCAGAGTGTTTCGTCGCTGGTGTCATCCACTACCAGCTTCGGCTCAGCCGGAGGTAACATTGTTTTAGGTGATAACAGCAACGCAATACAATTTAATTGGATACCTTCGCAATGTGCTGCTGTACCGATGCTTATTAATAAATCACATGGCACTAAGCAGTTTACCCGTTTACTATTCTCGTTGTGTGAGCTCGATGATACTTTTAAACAGTACGGTTACCTTCCGGACTTTGAACTCGAAATAAGGCCCGGAAAGTTGGTTACCAAAGAGTAGATTGGTCAGGACTGAACATTTAAAATTTTAATAAGTTCAGCCATACCTAAGTCACATTTCTTATTCCAGCTTTCTTTAAAGTCCACCCGCATTGCTTCTACATAATCACGCCACAAACATAAAAGCTCGTCAAATAATGCTAGAGAAACCGTATCATCTTCATACTGATACAGCGCTGTTATCATCGGGCAGTGATAATACAGCAAAGATCCTTTCAACATATAAAACAAATGCGAATACTGAGTTTTCCTTAATGCATAAAGATATCTAGATTGGCGCTTTAATATATCTGAAGCTTCTTTTCTCGTGGAAAAACTTTCGCTAGCAATTTCATTTAAGTGACAACAAATTTCATCAAAAAAATTCAAACTAAGAAAATTTTCAACTGATTCAAAGTTAGGCTTAAAGAAAAAACTCGATTTCAAAGAGTCGACGACTTCATATTTACTAGTATTTTTATTACTTAAAAACACATCTTCGTCAGTCAGTGGTAACGCACCTTTAATAAAAGCGCCCTCACCAACGTTGTATACACTAATTTTCTTATCTGTTTCGACTAGCTTTTCCATCTGCAATTGGGCTGTAAAGAGAAGGCTGGTGGTTTTAACGTCTTGAGAAAGGTTTCCCTTCAGGTTTATGTTAGCATCGGTACGTACACCTTTCTTATATTCTTCATTTGTTGCATAAATACTGTTATCAGAATGCGTTTTACCAGCTAAGTAACCATTATCAACGCCAAACAGGTACACCTCTGAAAAGCCGAACATAAACGCAAATGAGAGACCCGTATTTGCAACCAAAGGGCCGGGATATGGCAATGATGCCATGATTTTTCGGTGATACCTCATCGTCATCAACTGGGTAAAAACAGTTGCTGATTCCGGTCCCTTTAATCCTAAACCTACCCACTTATATAAATCAATTATATCCGGATAAATAACATCCACAGAGAGAAGATTTAAATCAGCGTAATAAGAAGGACCAAGAATATCTAATAGTGCATCATAGGTAGTTTTTGTTCTTTCAACCAATACATGAAAGTCTGCTTTAATACCGTACTTTGCTAACGAACCTATTGCTGTGCCACAAGCAAATATGACTATTTTATCCTGGATCTGCCGTAATACTTCTACAGCACTATCCAGAGAAGGCCCATTACCAACAACTGCGACAGGATATTGGATATACTTTTTATCTCCCTTGCGTAAAAAGAAATTGGCTTTATTCTTATAATTAACAAGACAATGAGCCAACCCGGTAACGGCATCATTATAGAAACCAAACCCCGCTTGCAATTCTGGATATCGGTTGAAGAATGCAGAGATCTGTTTATTTACTTCAATAGACGGATAATGTTGATAACAAAAGGACCTGACTATTGAAAAAGCACCAATGTCGGCTGCCAGGCTATAAATAGCGGAGAAGAAATCCTCAACACTAAGACCAACCTGAAAAAAAAGCGTACCACCATTATTATCAACAGACTCTATTATGTCTTTCCAATCAGTACAAAACATACTAGCGTAAAACACTTCTAAATCAGGTTCATTAATAAATATATAATCAAAACTATGACGATTTAGCAGCTCAGTAACGACATAACCTAAGCCAATGCCAAATATCATTGCTGAAGGAAAATGCTCGGGCAAAACAGAGAGTAATTGAAGCGACTTATTGCTGTATTTCCGAATGACAACACTTAACTTAGACATAAATTGGCTATGAATACGGTGGTCATTGTCATTTACAGCATAGTTATATTGGGTGTAACTGTAGTAGCCCTTTGTTGTGTTTTTATCTAGCTGTTGTTGAGTTTGCTCTAGTGGATTATCTGAGTAAATAGGTACCTTAGAATGCGATGGCACAAAATTACCCATCCCAGAAGACGTCACTAATATCCTAAAATCTTGTCTTGGCTTAAATGTCTTAATGCTGTTTGCAATATCAGGATAATACTTTTCAAATGTACTTAGATTTTTATCAAAACGTAAGCGGGATTCATCCGCAAACTGCCGCTCCCGCTCACCTTGCTGCATTAAGTAAGACAGGCTATTTTCAGCCTGTTGCAACAGTTGTTCTAAGTCAGTCATAAATTAATCTATCTGGTAGGTTTTACTAATCTTATTCCCAGACTTTACCGCAGCTATTTGGCTGATGCTATCCTTTATTTTCTGCCGCTCATTATCCAGGCCAGATAAAAGCATTAAAAAATTTTCTGACAGTTGCTGCAACTGTTGGCGAGATTGCATATCTGAAGAATTCAGTTGCGAAAACAACTGTTGCAACAATTTTTGCAAATCACCCACCTGCTCTGTTGCTGCTATGTATTGTTCTTGCGTAATCAGCAGTTCTATTTCAGCAAGTTGTTGCTGGGCAAGCTGCATATCAGCCAACATTTGCATGCGGCACCGAACGCTGCACTTCAGCCTGCTGCTGAGCGCTAAACGGAATTTCATCCCAAGCTGATTTAATTTGCCGGAACAGATCAGCGACTTCATCTATTGCGTCAGTACTTTCTTTTTCAACACTAGCGTCAATTAAACGCTCAATCATATAACTGTATAAGGCATATAAGTTGCCGGCCAACTCCGGCGAAACTGCTTCATCCAGGCATGAGCGTAGTGAGTCAATAATCGCCGATGCTTTAGATAGTACTTTGGCTTTGGCTTCATAGTCTTTACGCTGCAAAGCTCCCTTTGCCAAAGCAAGATTATCCATAACGCCCGCCATCAACATCTGAATAACCTGATAAGGAGAAGCCTCTGCCAGTTGCGTTTTAGTGGCTTCTTTTTGGTAAAACTTTAATTTGGCGCTACTCATTCGCGATACTCCTTACAGTTATTTTTTGTTGCTGGTGAAGCCAGGTAAATTGGCTAGTTGCTGGGTAATATAACTGCCCGTACTTTGCATTTGCGCGATCAGCACGTCCAGACTGGCATATTTCGCCCGTAAACCCGCTTCAAGTTGCGTCATTCTGTAATCATGTGAGGATTTGTCGTCTTCAAGTTGACGCAATGATTTATTCAGCGAGTCTTCACGGAATTTAAAACCGCCTTTTGCATCCAGCTGAGTTTCCAGTAAAGCTTTAAAATTTGTTGCCAAACCACCCTCTTCCGAGAATAATTTACCAACATCGGCATAATTTGAAGTTAAGGCCTCATTGACACTACGCACCAATGAGCTTTTTTCTAATTTGCCCTCTTTTGTCAGACCAATACCCACATCAAATAAGGTTTCAAATCCACCAGCACCACTTACCACCGTGGACAGAGTATTCGTAAGTTGATTTTTTAAACCACGCATCGCAGAGTCGCCATACAAAGCCGCACCAGCTGAAGTATGGTACTCAATGGTTCCTATAGCATTGTTATAGGCAGTGATAAATTCATCGATAAGTTTCTCAACGCCGCCTTTATCGAAATCAACTGTTAGTCTAGCGGTTTCGGTGCCTTCGCTGATTTTTTTAGCAGTAATAGTAAGATCCTGCACAGCGTCTTTAAAAATATTTGTTGAGCTATTAACAGCAATCCCATCTACTTCAATAATGGCATCACGCGCCTGGTCGGCAACAGCAATAGTTAAGCCACCTGCGCCACCGCCAAAAGCTGTGGTAGAAATGCTGTCCAGTTCGGCATTGTCATTGGTGATTATTAAGTCGTTACCCGCACCGCTGACATTTGAGCCGATGACTAACTTAGCTTCTGGCGTTGCGCCACCTGTGTTAATAATATTTACCGACACACCAAAATTATCTGCTGAATCGTTAATTGCCGCCCGTATCTCTTCCAACGTAGCACCTGCAGCGACATCTACCTCAAAGCTTTTGCTACCAGCAGCAATAGTCAGTTTACCGCCAGCTGCAGTGACCACATCAGTCGGCGTGGTAAAAGCTGCATTCGTAGTCGCCCGGCTGCCCTGGGCTAACTGGTTTACTTTAATATTGAAATTACCGGGAGTGGCGCTGCTATTGGAGGCTACTGAAATTATTTCACCGGAAGCAGGTTGCGTAATAGTGTTACTGCGCTTAGTGAAGTTATCAGGGTCAGCTAATTTTTTGATAATATCCTGAAAAGCCGACAACGACGATTTAACCGCACCTACGCCAGACAACTCAACATTGAAACGGGTTTTAGTTTCCTCAAACCGTTTCATGCGCGGCAAATCTTCAGCGTTAACCGTTGCCTGAATGATGCTCTCCAGGTCTAAACCTGAACCGACACCAGCTGAAGTGATAGTTGCCATAACAGCATACTCCTGAGTTTTTGTATCAGGCCTGAAAATTAATCAATGCGCCTGCCTTAGTTAAATTATCGGCCATTTCACTGAAAGCTTTAGCCACTTTGACTAAATCTTGCGATGGGATTTCGCGGATCAGTTCATTACTGGTTTTATCTATCACTTTAATGACTGGCGGATCGCCTAATTCATCAAATTCAAACACCAGCTTGGTATTAGCTATTGGTATAACTTTGTTAATCTGTTCCAGCGTTTGCCGGATTTGATTATTATCAAATGATACCGCAGACGCTGGTTCGTTATCTTGCTCTTCTTGCCTCAATTGCTCAGATTTAACCAGTGCCGCTTTTTCAGCTTGCGCAGCAATTGTTAATTTATCAGCAACATTAGCATCCTGTTGTCGCAGTGCCGGCTCAGATTGCACAGATTTCGCTGTGGCTGTTCTTTCTACCATGTCTGCAATGCGGCTGTCTTTGGCAAATAATGACTCCACAGACATAAAAACCTCCAAAGTAAAGCTGTTGGCCAGCAAGATACTGGCCAACTAACTATAGCTTATCCTAACAGCGACAGAGCTACCTGCGGACGCTGGTTAGCCTGAGACAGGATAGTTGTACTGGCTTGCTGCAAAATTTGGTTACGAGTTAATGCTGCAGTTTCAGCAGCAAAATCCGCATCCTGGATCCGACTACGGGCGCCAGACAGGTTTTCAGCGATATTAGCCTGGTTACGAATGGTAGACTGAAACCGGTTTTGCACCGCACCCAGTTCAGCACGTTTTTTATCCACCACCGCTATCAACGAATCCATACCAGCAAGTACTGCCTGCGCATTAGTCTGGCTTGATACCGAGATAGACGTGGCAACAAAGGTAGCGGCAAAATCAAAATCACCCGCTGCTGCGGTATAAGTATCACTGATATTCGCTAAGCTGGCTGATAGTGCTTTACCGGTAACTGCCGATGCAATACCCGCGATACCCGACAGGGTAAAGCCAGCGTTAGCACTCAAGCTGTTGATAGCAGCGGTGCCACCAACATTTTGCATTGAAAAGCCTATAGTCTGAACCGCGTCCGCGCCTACTTGAAACTTAGCATCATAGGTGCCATCCAGAAGGTTCTGACCGCCAAACGTGGTATCTTTGGCCACACGGTTTACTTCGCTCATTAGTGAACGAATCTCTTCTTGTATCGCCAAACGGTCTTCGTCAGTATTTGAACCATTTGACGCTTGCTGTGCCAGCGTGCGCACACGCTGGAACATTGATGTAACCTCTTCCATCGCGCCTTCAGCAGTTTGCGCTAATGAAATACCGTCGTTGGCATTACGGATACCCTGGTTAAGACCATTGATCTGGCCGGATAAACGGTTGCTAATTTGTAAACCTGCAGAGTCATCTGCAGCGCTGTTGATCCGTAAACCGGATGATAAGCGTTTAAACGACGTATCCAGCGCATTACCACTGTTCATTAGCTGACGCTGGCCGTTTAACGAGCTTACGTTAGTATTGACATATAAAGCCATATGTAGCCTCCAATTTTAACAGAACTGCTTTGACTGCAGTGGTTACCCCACCCCTGCGGTTAAACAGCATGCGTATTGTGATTTTAACCATCCGGTCCCCACCATCCGGTTAAAACAAGGTCACTAATACAGTTCCCCTATAATCTGTATCGGCAGACCAAAATAAAGCTTTAGGATTAATTTTGAATTTTTTTGTTTAATTTTGCAGAAATATAGCAGGACAGGTTAAAGCTTATTAATCAATAACATATATATATTCGCGGTAATTTTTAAATAACCGGCAGCATTACCCCATGCTGCCGGCACCTTTTTAACTTTTCAAACCCGCGGGCTCCGCGCGTTGCGTGTTGCTTCTATTAACCCTGTAGCAGACTCAATGCTGCTTGCGGCCGCT
>NZ_BAAGTL010000015.1:0-628 GCF_054781935.1 Rheinheimera gaetbuli | reverse complement strand
GGTTTAAATACCCCCGGGCAAGCCCATCTCCACCTATATGCAGCTCTCCAGCCACTCCCTGAGGCACAAGGTTTAAATAGCCGTCCAATACTAATAACCGCACATTCACCAGCGCCTGACCAAGATGAGGTGCCACGCCTGTTATTCGGGTCCAGGTCGCATCGACTGTACATTCAGTTGGACCATACACATTAACAGCCACACGGTTATACGTGTGTTGCCAGTCACATAACCGGGACCATAAATACGGGCTAATAGCTTCGCCACCTATGATCAGGTTGGGAAGACTGGCTTCTATACCGGAAGCAAACCACATATCAACCATGGCTGGGGTACAGTCTACAACTGTAAGTTCAGAGAATGTGGGGGGTAATAAATCCGGCTGGGTTTTCTGTTCGTCGCTGATAATCACCAGGCTGCTACCTACAGCCAATTGACTTAATCCCTGCACTGACGCGTCAAATGCATAGGACGCCAGCCATCCCCAGGCTTCACCTGCACCACAGAGTCCAAACCCTTTGATATTCTCAGCCAGATTAACCACTGAGCGATGCTCCACCATCACCCCTTTGGGTTGCCCTGTCGACCCTGAGGTATAAATCACATACGCCAGATGCCGGCTGCTCAA
>NZ_BAAGTL010000014.1:0-2515 GCF_054781935.1 Rheinheimera gaetbuli | reverse complement strand
CCCACCAGCGTGTCCGGCTGTACCTGCTTTTCAGTAATTAAGTAATGCGCCAGTTGGTTCGCTTTCGTGTTCAGTTCGCCATAGGTAAGTTGCTGTTCTGTTACCACAGCATTTTCATACATAGCCGCCACAGCATCTGGCGTAGCGGCGACCTGAGCTTCGAACTGGCTATGAAGGCAAATGTTCTGGGGATAAGCAAGAGTAGTATCATTCCAACTATCTATTAGCTTAATCTGATCGTTCTCATCCAGAATACTTGTTGTCAATACACTCTTTTCCGGGTTAGCTAGCAGTGCCGAAATAAGCTGGTTGAAGTGACCAGCCATGCGCTCAATGCTCTGCCTATCAAACAACGCGGAACTATACTGCCAGAGCAGAGATAAACCTTCAGCGGTCTCGATAACGTTTAAACTAAGTTCATATTTTGCGATTGCTTCTGCTTGCTCTACTGCATGTAATTGCAACCCCGACAACGCCATGTCCTCGGTTTCATTATTTTGTAAAACCAGCATAACCTGAAACAATGGGCTGTAGCTCAGGCTGCGTTCCGGTTGCAACTTTTCAACCACTTTTTCAAAAGGAGCCTGTTGGTGGGCGTAAGCATCCAGAAGGATGGACTTACTTTGTGCCAGTAGTTGAATGAAGCTCGGATTGCCGGAAAGATCACTTCGTAACACCAGTGTGTTAACAAAAAAGCCTATCAGGTCCGCTAACTCAGGCTGCTCCCTATTGGCAACAGGGGTTCCAATCACGATATCCTGTTCATTACTATAGATAGACAGAAGCGAAGAAAATACTGCGTGTAAACCCATAAACAGGGTAGCCCCCATAGAGAGGCAAAACCTATTGAATTCTTCGCTTATACCTTGAGCCACAGTACTATGATGAGTACTTCCGGTAAAATTTTGTAATTGAGATCTGCTTCTGTCTAACGGTAAGTTATGTACCGCGGGAATCCCCTTTAAAGTACGCTGCCAATAATTTAACTGTTTATCCAGTATTTCCCCAGTCAACCAGTTCTGTTGCCAATTTGCATAATCAGCGTACTGAATTGCCAGTGACGGTAGAGGATTGTCCTGCCCACTCATGTAAGCAGAGTAAAGCATACTGAATTCTTTAATCAGGATGCCTTCAGACCAACCGTCAGAAGCAATATGGTGCATGGTCACCAGCAAATAATGTTCTTCTGCAGCCGTTTTGATAATTTTCACGCGAAACATCAGGCCCTGACTCAAATCAAAAGTCTGACTTGCTTCGCTATTGATAACCTCTTTTATTCGGATTTGTTGTGGTTCACCATGCAGTGCGGAGTAATCTTGGATTTCAATATTTAGCTCTTTTAAAGATTGGATTACCTGAATCGGCTCACCGTTTTTATCTGTTGAAAAGCAAGTTCTTAACACTTCATGACGGTTAGCTATAGTCGTAAAGACCTTGTTAATCACATCTATTCTTAATTTACCAACCAGTTTTAACACGCTTGGAATATTGTAATGCGCACTCCCTTCTTCAATTTGATCGAGTAACCAAAGGCGCTTTTGAGAGTAAGACAGAGGCAAATTCTGTTCTCTACCTACTGGTTTGATTGCAGGCTCTTCCGATACACTGCTGTGATCCAGATATCGCAAAAGTGCTTCTTTATGCACTTTTAATTCTTTCAATATGTCTTGTGTTACAGCCCCTCTAGGGCCGCTTGCAGAGAGAAAACCATTTTCTACAGAGAGCTTAATTTTAGCTTTAGCTAGTTTTTTAATTAATTCTGATAAGGTCATTATTGAAAGCTTTCCATCTATATTCGTTGCCCCGACTTAATGATTTGCCGAGAGAAGAACTCACAGAGCCAATGCGCTTTTAGGTGAACCCGTGTTGATTTTTATCTGATTAGTTCAACACTCGCCTATCGCAGCTCATCCAGTACTACAATCTTTGTATTCTGACAAATGATGGTGAAAATCCATTACCAGCTCGTCCTTAATGCCACATTTTCTACTCCCTTTAATGCTGTAGATATTGAGCTTCGCTCGATTCTAAGAATGCTACTGATAGAAAACATCCAGTCATGCGCCCTATTGCATTTACCTATGTGACCAATTCCATCAAAACACAAATCACACCGACATATAATCCTTACTTATTAGATATATAAAGACAAAATAGTCACGTGAACATATCTTTACTCTTGAGGGTTGAATGTCATAAATAGATGTGCGAACGCTACTTGTTGCTTACGTAAGTTGATTTTGATTAGACGCCTAAAGATGAAGGAAAAAAACAATCAATTCCCCCAATACAAACGGAGTGATAGCTAACGGGCAACCTCAAAAAATGCCGGTGAAAAAGGTGTCAGCAAAGACACCTCCGGTAGAATAAAGCACAAAAGCCCGTGAACACAG
Organism: Rheinheimera gaetbuli; assembly: GCF_054781935.1. Lineage (NCBI taxonomy): Bacteria > Pseudomonadati > Pseudomonadota > Gammaproteobacteria > Chromatiales > Chromatiaceae > Rheinheimera > Rheinheimera gaetbuli. Next base: position 122 of record NZ_BAAGTL010000014.1, on the reverse strand, counting down.
TAACCAAATTTCGCATTGTTCACTGGTAGAGATTGACTGAGTAAAGGCTTAACAGTTCATATCTGGAAGCTTTCTATTTCCACCTGCTCCACCACACTTTCATATCCAGTATAATTAGACGC
>NZ_BAAGTL010000013.1:0-1432 GCF_054781935.1 Rheinheimera gaetbuli | reverse complement strand
GTACTTGCTCTATCTCGCCAAGCTCTATGCGGTAACCACGTACCTTCACCTGATGATCGTTGCGACTTATAAACGCCAGGTTACCGTCCGGTAATAGCTGCACCAAGTCACCGGTGCGATACAACCGTTTCGAGCGGTAAGCTGTGTCTGGATCATAAAACGGATTGTCGATAAACCGTTTGGCCGTAAGCTCCGGGTTATTCAGATAACCTCTGCCTAATCCTTGCCCGCCAATGCATAATTCGCCAACAGAGCCAGCCGGCGCCAGAGATTGTGTGCCCGGGGCCAAAATATATAGCTGGGTATAAGCCAACGCCCGGCCAATATGCGGAAACTCTCCTTCCACTAAAGTAACGGTGCTATTCACCGTGCATTCTGTTGGCCCATAAAGGTTATAAACCAAGGCTCCTGACTCACGGTATTCTGTCAACGATTGCCATAAAGTAGCTGATATTGCCTCTCCGCCAATCAGCAGATCCGGCGTAAAGTCTTTTGGCCATTGCTGCAACCAGACCTGAGCAAGACTTGGCGTGCAATCTAAAACGGACAACCGCTGCTGCCTGGCATAGTTGCACAATGCCTCGGGCTCGAGCTTCAAGCCCTGCGATATAACCACCAGGCTTCGACCCATGCACATATAAAGCAGACCTTGCAAAGAAGCATCAAATATATAGTTTGCGCACCAACCTATACGGCTATGCGGAGCAATCCATGCATTCATTTCACGGCCTAATACTGCAAGGCTGTGATGCTCTACCATCACGCCTTTAGGTGTACCGGTTGATCCCGAGGTGTAAAGCACATAAGCCAGGCTGGTTAACTCCTGAGCATGTTGCTCAAGGTTGCTTTTGCTGCAGCCGCGAAGCAAATCAGTGTCCATTGATGGCGGTGCAACGTTATCCAACAGTAGTTGCGGACAACCACGTTGAGCGAAGAATGCGCGCTGATCAGACAGACATAAAATCACCCGACATTGCGTTTCAGCCAACACCAGATCGAGGCGCTCAGCGGGTAAGTCAGGTTCAAATGGCACATAAGCGCCTCCGGCTTTCCACACGGCCAGGATAGCGATAAGCATTTCTGCAGAACGGGGTAGACATAAACCAACCAATTCGTCAGGCCCGACAGAAAACTCCGTACGCAGGTAGCGAGCTAGCTGATTGGATCTTTCATTAAGTTGCCGGTAAGTCAGCACAACATCATCGCAAACCACTGCTTCTGCGTCTGGCGTAGAGTCGGCCTGATTTTCAAATACCCTGTACAGAGCGATATTCTCGCTGACGTCAGTGTTGTGACGATCGAGGTTAGACAGGATAGCGGCAGTTTCTTGCATACTAAGCAACGGCGCCTGCCCCAGCGGCAACGTCGGAGACTGCACAAGCGCTTGCGCAAACACCGCAAACTGCTCTGCCATCCGCGCAATACTCTCTGG
>NZ_BAAGTL010000012.1:0-460578 GCF_054781935.1 Rheinheimera gaetbuli | reverse complement strand
GTAAGTGTGGTTCAATAACAGGTAGTGGCTGAGAGCTCCGCGCAGCGGCTTAGTTCAACGCTTATTCGGCGGAAAAATCCGTACTTAAACACGGACTTTTCTGCTTTTGTAAATTTACCGGAAGCAACTTTACTTTAAATTAACCATATTCACAACGACTTAAGGCATCAAAAAAAGTTGGCTTAGCAGAAAATACGGATCTTTCCGTCTAACAAGGCGAATTTGACAATTCAAAAATAACTGTATACTTAAACAGTATCTTTTGGAGTATTGCTATGTCTGAATCATCACCCTTTTTACAATATGTCGCTGAGGAAATGTATACCCGGCGCTATGCTAAACGCACAATTGAAACTTACATGCATTGGATTAAGTTTTTTATCTTATTTCACAAAAAACGTCACCCCATTGATTTACAAGATGAACACGTAGAACAGTTTTTAACGCATCTGGCGGTTAACCGAAATGTTGCCGTGCAAACCCAGGCTTTGGCGCTTAATGCGTTAAGCTTTTTATACAAAGAAATTATCAAGCGCCCACTGGCATTAAACCTTAACTTTAACCAAGCCGCTAAACCCCGTAAGTTGCCAGTGGTATTAACCAAAACTGAGGTTAAGCAGCTTTTAACTTGTATAGATCCGCAGTACTTGCTGCTGGCGCAGTTGCTGTACGGTAGCGGGCTGCGTTTAATGGAAGCAGTCAGGCTTAGAGTAAATGCCATTGATTTTGACTATTTATCTTTGATGGTATGGCACGGCAAGGGAGGCAAGCATCGGCGGGTTACCTTAGCGTCAGGACTTATTGAGCCATTACACCGGCAAATCAGTTTGGTTAATGCTTTTTACCAACAGGATATGCAAACACCAGACTTTGCCGGCGTGTGGCTGCCGTTTGCGTTGGCGCGTAAATACCAAGCCGCGCCCAAAGAGTTAGGCTGGCAATACCTTTTTCCGTCAACCAGATTAAGTAATGACCCGCAGTTTAATGTGCTGCGACGGCATCACATTGATGAATCTGGTTTACAAAAAGCGGTGCGAATAGCCAACAAAAAAGCAGGTATTAGTAAAAATGTTACCTGCCACACGCTGCGTCATTCATTTGCTACACACCTTCTTGAAGCGGGTATGGATATTCGCACGGTGCAAGAGCAGCTTGGCCATACCGATGTTAAAACCACTCAAATTTATACTCATGTTTTAAAGCAAGGTGGTAATGCAGTGCAAAGTCCACTGACACAGCTGTTATAAAAAAGGGCGCAGTAGCGCCCTGCTTAGCTTAACCTGCTTAGTTAGAAGCAATCAGCCGGTACGCGTACAAAACCTTCCATTAATACCCGCGCGCTGCGGCTCATTATGGCTTTGGTTACTGTCCACTGGCCGTTTAGCTGTGTTGCCGCTGCGCCTACGCGCAAGGTGCCGGATGGGTGGCCAAAGTTCACGGCTTCACGATCAATACTACCTGCTGCCAGGTTGACTAAGGTGCCGGGTATAGCGGCGGCGGTGCCAATGGCCACCGCTGCCGTGCCCATCATAGCGTGGTGCAGTTTGCCCATCGACAGCGCCCGTACCAGCAAGTCAATATCGCCGGCATTTACCTGCTTGCCACTGGACGACACATAGCTTTGTGGTGGCGCAACAAAAGCAATTTTCGGTGTATGTGCCCGTGCTGCCGCGTCACTGATGTCCTGTATCAGGCCCATTTTTACCGCACCGTAGGCGCGGATGGTTTCAAAGCGTGCCAGCGCGGCGGCATCGCCGTTTATCGCGTCTTGCAGCTCGGTACCGCTGTAACCAATGTCGGCGGCGTTAACAAAAATGGTCGGGATGCCAGCGTTAATCAGTGTAGCTTTAAAAGTGCCTATACCAGGCACAGCTAAATCGTCTACGATACTACCGGTAGGGAACATGGCACCACCGCCCTCGCCTGCATCGGCGGCCGGGTCTAAAAACTCAATTTGCACTTCTGCCGCAGGGAACGTAACACCATCAAGCTCAAAGTCACCGGTTTCCTGCACCTCACCATTGCTGATGGGCACATGCGCAATAATGGTTTTGCTGATGTTGGCCTGCCAGATGCGCACTGTGCAAATACCGTTTTGCGGGATGCGCTCCGCCGCAACTAAGCCGTTGCTGATAGCAAAAGAACCTACCGCTGCGGTTAAGTTGCCGCAGTTACCGCTCCAGTCGATAAACGGCTTATCTATTGCCACCTGACCAAACAGGTAGTCGACATCGTGATCGGCTTTTGCGCTTTTGCTTAGGATCACGGTTTTGCTGGTGCTGGACGTCGCGCCGCCCATACCGTCGGTGTGTTTGCCATACGGGTCCGGGCTGCCGATGACCCGCAGCAGCAGGTTGTCGCGCGCTTTACCCGGCACCTGGGCTGCGGCTGGTAAATCGTCCAGTTTAAAAAATACGCCTTTGCTGGTACCGCCACGCATGTAGGTGGCCGGGATTTTTATTTGTGGAACAGCCATTACACCGCCCCTTGCAAAAAGTCCTGGGCAAAACGCTGCAATACACCACCGGCTTCATAAATCGACAGCTCTTCTGCGGTGTCTAAGCGGCAGGTTACCGGCGCGTTCAGCGTTTCACCGTTTGTGCGGTGAATAACCAGCGTTAACGTAGTACGTGGTTTACGCTCGCCCACAACATCATAGGTTTCAGTGCCGTCCAGCCCCAGCGTAATGCGCGTTGTGCCAGGTTTAAACTCCAGCGGCAATACGCCCATACCAATTAAGTTAGTGCGGTGAATACGCTCAAAGCCCTCAGCTGCAATAGCCTCAACCCCGGCTAAACGCACGCCCTTGGCTGCCCAATCACGCGACGAGCCCTGGCCGTAATCGGCACCGGCAATAATAATTAACGGCTGCTTACGCTGCATATAGGTTTCTATCGCTTCCCACATCCGCATAACGTTGCCTTCCGGCTCAACCCGTGCCAACGAGCCTTGTTTTACCTTGCCCTCTACCACAGCCATTTCATTAACCAGTTTCGGGTTAGCAAAAGTCGCGCGCTGTGCGGTTAAATGGTCGCCGCGGTGGGTAGCGTACGAGTTAAAATCTTCTTCCGGCAAGCCCATTTTGTGCAGGTATTCACCGGCGGCACTGTCTAACATAATGGCGTTTGACGGTGATAAATGGTCGGTAGTAATGTTATCCGGCAACAGCGCCAGCGGGCGCATACCGGTTAACGTGCGCTCGCCGGCTATGGCGCCTTCGCCCTCGGTTTGCCAGTACGGCGGCCGACGGATATAAGTGCTTTGAGGCCGCCAGTCGTACAACGGTGTTACCTTATCACCGTAATCTACCTCTACGGCAAACATCGGCTCGTACACTTTACGAAACTGCTCCGGTTTTACACTGGCAGCAACTACCGCATCAATTTCAGCATCGTTTGGCCAAATATCTTTTAAGGTAATGGCTTTGCCATCATGGTAGCCCAAAATGTCTTTTTCGATATCAAACCGGATAGTACCGGCAATGGCATAAGCGACGACTAAGGCCGGAGAGGCCAAAAACGCCTGCTTGGCATAGGGGTGAATACGGCCGTCAAAGTTGCGGTTACCAGATAATACAGCTGTAGCATATAAGTCACGCTCTACCACTTCTTTTTGGATAACCGGGTCCAGTGCGCCGCTCATACCATTACAGGTGGTACAGGCAAAACCGACGATACCAAAGCCCAGCTGCTCTAACTCGCTGAGCAAGTGGCCTTCTTCCAAATACAGTTGCACCGCTTTAGAGCCGGGCGCCAGCGAGGTTTTTACCCAGGGCTTGCGTGTTAAGCCCAGCTTGTTGGCATTGCGGGCTAATAAACCGGCGGCAATAACATTGCGCGGGTTAGACGTATTGGTACAACTGGTAATAGCGGCAATAATAACGGCGCCGTCCGGCATTTCACCTTCTACCAGTTCATATTTACCGGCAATGCCTTTGGCGGTTAAGTCACTGGTAGATAAGCGCGCGTGCGGGTTTGACGGCCCTGCCATAGTGCGGCCTACAGACGACAGGTCAAAGGTCAGCACCCGCTCGTATTCGGCGGTTGTTAAGCTGTCGCTCCACAAACCCGCTGCTTTGGCGTAGGTTTCTACCAGTTTTACCTGTTGTGGCTCACGCCCGGTCAGGGTTAAATAATCCAGTGTTTGCTGGTCGATACTAAACATGGCAGCGGTGGCACCGTATTCCGGCGTCATGTTGGATATGGTTGCCCGGTCACCCAAACTCAGGCTGGAGGCGCCCTCGCCATAAAACTCTAAATAAGCCGATACCACTTTTTCTTTACGCAAAAACTCGGTCAGCGCCAGCACAATGTCGGTTGCCATGATGCCTGGCTGCGCTTTACCGGTGAGCTCTACGCCGATAATATCCGGCAGGCGCATCCAACTGGCGCGGCCTAACATTACGCTTTCGGCTTCCAGGCCACCCACGCCAATGGCAATTACACCTAACGCATCGACATGCGGCGTATGGCTGTCGGTGCCGACTAAGGTATCAGGGAACGCCACACCATCTTTGGCATGAATAACCGGCGACATCCGCTCTAAGTTGATCTGGTGCATAATGCCGTTGCCAGGCGGTATTACATCGACGTTTTTAAAGGCTTTTTTTGTCCAATTTATAAAATGGAAGCGATCGTCGTTGCGCCTGTCTTCAATGGCGCGGTTTTTATCAAAGGCGTCTTTTTCAAAGCCGGCATGCTCTACCGCCAATGAATGATCCACAATAAGTTGTGTTGGTACCACAGGGTTTACTTTGGCCGGGTCGCCGCCTTGTTCGGCAATGGCATCACGCAGGCCGGCTAAGTCGACCAGCGCGGTTTGGCCTAAAATATCGTGGCACACTACCCTGGCCGGATACCACGGGAAGTCTAAATCGCGTTTGCGGTAAATCAGCTGTTTAAGTGCATCGGTTAACATGGCCGGGTCGCAGCGGCGCACTAAGTTTTCGGCATGCACGCGCGAGGTATAAGGCAATTTGGCATAGGCGCCGGGTTCTATGTCATCGACAGCGGCCTGGGTGTCGAAGTAATCCAGCGCGGTGCCGGGCAGTTTTTTACGGTATTGGCTGTTCATGGTGTTTTACCCGCGCTCTGCAATCGGCTTTACACTGCGTGGTTCTACACCAACGTAATCGGCGCTTGGCCGGATAATACGGTTATCGGCACGCTGCTCCATCACATGCGCGGCCCAACCGGTTAAGCGGCTGCACACAAAAATCGGTGTAAACAGCTTAGTCGGAATACCCATATAGTTGTAGGCTGACGCGTGGAAGAAATCGGCATTACAAAACAGCTTTTTCTCGCGCCACATTACCGCTTCACAGCGCACCGACACGTCATACAACCGGCTATCGCCATTGGCCTTCGCCAGCTTTTCTGACCAGGCTTTAATAACCGCATTGCGTGGGTCAGAATCCGAGTAAACCGCATGGCCAAAGCCCATAATTTTTTCTTTACGCGCCAGCATACCCAACAGTTTTTGCTCGGCATCGTCGGCATTTTGCATGGTTTCAATCAGCTCCATCGCTGCCTCATTTGCACCGCCGTGCAACGGGCCGCGCAGCGAACCAATAGCGCCGGTGATACAAGAATGCATATCGCTTAGGGTTGAGGCACATACCCGGGCGGTAAAGGTAGAGGCATTAAATTCATGCTCAGCGTATAAAATCAGTGAGGCTTGCATTACCTCTACATGCAACGCTGTGGGTTTTTCGCCATGTAAGGTCCACAAAAACTGTTCAGCAATAGAGTCAGCGTCTGTGTCCACCTCAATGCGTTTACCGTGGTGGCTAAAGTTGTACCAGTAGTTTACCAGGCCCGGAAAAATGGCCAGCATGCGATCAGAGGCGTCTTGCTGCTGGGCAAAGCTGGCTTCGGTTTCCAGGTTGCCCAACATAGAACAGCCGGTACGCATCACATCCATCGGGTGAGCAGTGGCCGGAATACGCTCCAGCACATCTTTTAATGCCTGCGGTAAGCTGCGCAGGCTTTTCAGTTTAGTGTTGTAAGCACTAAGCTCAGCAGCTGTTGGCAGCTCGCCTTTTAAAATTAAGTGCGCCACTTCTTCAAAGCTACAATTGGCGGCTAAATCTTTTACATCGTAACCACGGTAGGTTAAACCAGAGCCGGTTTTACCAACAGTAGACAGCGCCGTTTTACCCGCCACCTGGCCGCGCAGGCCAGCGCCTGTAAGTACTTTACCTGTTGACATGGTGTTCTCCCCGTTGTCTTTAAATTAAACATTCAAAACTAATAATTAAGATTTCTTGCTGCTAAACAGCGAATCCAATTTTTCTTCAAAGCTGTGGTAATTTAAAAAGTCATACAACTCAGCACGGGTTTGCATGCTGTCTACCACAGCTTTTTGATCGCCATTAGCTAAAATAGATTGGTATACATTCAGCGCAGCCTTATTCATCGCCCGAAACGCACTAAGCGGATACAGCACCATAGCCACACCCACAGCGGCGAGCTCGGCTTTGTTGTACAGTGGTGTTTGACCAAACTCGGTAATATTGGCCAGCACCGGCACTTTTAGCACGCTGGTGAACGCTTTATATTGCTCTAGGGTATGCACAGCTTCGGCAAAAATGGCATCGGCACCAGCGGCTTCACAGGCCAGCGCCCGTTCAATGGCAGCGTCTAAGCCTTGCTGAGCCAATGCGTCAGTGCGCGCCATAATAAAAAAGCTTTCATCTATGCGGGCATCGACACTGGCTTTTACCCGGTCAACCATTTCGTCCAGGCTAACAATTTCTTTATTTGGCCGGTGGCCGCAGCGTTTTTGCGCCACCTGATCTTCAATATGAAAGCCGGCTGCGCCGGCGCGGGTCATCTCTTTTACCGTGCGGGCGATATTAAAAGCCCCACCCCAACCGGTGTCAGCGTCAACAAGCAGCGGTAAACTGGTCGCAGCGGTAATGCGGCGGATATCTTCACAGACATCGTTTAATGATGTCATACCCAGGTCAGGCAAACCAAAAGAGGCATTAGCCACACCAGCCCCCGACAAATATAGCGCCTGATGGCCAGTGCGCTCGGCCATCATCGCCGTATAGGCATTAATGGTGCCGACGATTTGCAGCGGTGGATTCGCTTTAATCGCCGCGCGGAATTTTTGCCCTGCTGTCAGTGTGCTCATATTACGTCCCCGTTTGTTCAAGTTGTTTTTCAATATTGCGCCGTGACGCCGCAATGTGGCGCCGCATCAGTAAATCGGCCAGTTCGCCATCGCGGTTGGCAATGGCATTAAGAATAGCTTTATGTTCGTCAAATGCCCGTGATACCCGCGGCCCGTTCATGCCTAACTGCACACGGTACATCCGCACCAGGTAATACAGCTCGTCGCACAATATATTAATCAGGTATTCATTTTTGCTGCCCAGAATGACACGGTAATGAAAATCCAGATCGCCAGCTTCCTGGTAATAGCTTTCGCCCTCGCGCACCCTTTGCGTACTCAGATGCTGGTCCAGCAAGGCCCGCAGCTCAGTAATTTCAGTGTCTGCCATATGTTCAGCAGCCAATCGGCAAGCCATGCCTTCTAAGGTCTCACGCAGCTGATATAACGACAGCAGCCCCTGTGTCGACAATTTTACTACCCGGGCACCGGCATTGGGCGTACGCTCAATGAGATGGCAACGCTCTAAGCGGGCCAATGCTTCACGCAGCGGGGCACGGCTTAAATCAAAACGTTTGGCCAGCTCTGGCTCACTGATCTTGCTGCCTGGCGCTATATCGCCCTCAACAATCGCGCGCTGGATTTCCAGTAACACCCGATCGGCAGCCGTAATAGGTGAACGTAATGAGGGATGAAGCAGCATACACATTGTCGACATAAATTAGCAATGCAGTAGTTTTATAGCGTTTAACTGGCGTAGTCAAGTGTTAAGCCAAAGCCATTGTCGACAATCAGACTAAAGTATGTGCTACAGGCTTTACAGTTAAGGTCGGCTTACTTGTATTAGCGTCCACAGTTATTGGCCAGGAGCCAGACTTTTTTTAGACTTTTTTATTATAAAAAATCCAGGCTTGTTAACTTAGTTAGCTAAGAAAAGATGCAGCAACAGTTGCCCCCAAAAGCGGTTCAACGCAGTAACCTTGCCTGCTTCATCGGATAAGCTGGGGATAACCTGAAGATAACAGGTGAGCAAACGTGTATAAAGATAAGCTGATCATCAACATCAATCAGCAAATAACAACAGGAAAAAATCGGCGTATTAACTACACTAATGCTTACCTTAACCTATTGCAGTATGTATCGGTAGCGCACGGCTCATTCCCTATGAGCCATTCCCCTAAGCCCGGAACAATGCGGATTAGTTCCGGGCTTCTTTTATCCGCTTAGCGCAATTTAAGCTGCTTTTTTAACTAAACTGAATAGCTGATAAAAGTTGCTCGTCGTTACTTGCGCCAGCTCGTGCAGGCTTATGCCCTTCACATCGGCTACAGCCTGAGCCACAGCGGTAACATAGGCCGGTTGGTTGGTTTTACCCCGGTGCGGTACCGGCGCTAAATATGGGGCATCGGTTTCTATTAACAGGCGATCTAACGGCAGTTTTTTTACCACACTGCGCAGCTCATCCGCGTTTCTAAACGTCATAATGCCGGAAATAGAAATATAAAACCCCAGATCAAGTGCCGCTGTTGCCATTTCCCAGTTTTCTGTAAAACAATGCAGTACGCCGCCACACCTATCTGCCTGATGGCTGCGCATTAGCGCCAGTGTATCTGCACGGGCATCGCGGGTATGAACTATCAGCGGCTTGCTAAGCTGATTTGCCACATCTATATGGCTTACAAAAGCAGCTTGTTGGCTAAGCTTACTGTCTGGCGAATAAAAGTAGTCCAGCCCTGTTTCCCCCACCGCCACAACATCCGGCGAGGTACACAACTGCAGCAGACGCTCAGCATCCACATCTTGTTGTTGATGCAACGGATGTTCGCCGCAAGACACTGACACACTGTCATAGGCTGCTACTTGCTGTGCCATCTGGGCAAACTCGTTAAGGCTGACACATACGCACAGCATATGCTCTATTTGCTGCGCCCGGGCATTTGCAACCACCTGGTCAAGGCTCAGGCCCAGTTTATCCAGCTCAAGCCGGTCTAGGTGACAATGAGAATCTACAAACAAAACAACACCCTGCAATAATGGCTGCCATAGCGGCCAAGTTAAATCGTGTAGGTAGGATCTGAAGAATTCAGCATGCCACCAAGTAACTTTTCAATCTGCGCCCCAAGTTGGGATTTATCATCAATAAAGGTAATGCCAATACCTGCAGGATTGGAACTCTGCGAACCGTGCGGAGTTATCCAGGCAACCTTGCCAGATACTGTTACCGCTTCCAGCGCATCAGGTAAGGTAACCGACAACGCCAACGACTGGCCCATTTTATAACTGCGTGCAGTACGAACAAACAAACCACCGCTTTTTAAAAAAGGCATATAGCTGCGGTATAAATCTTTTACATCACTAAAACCTATCGACAACTCTTCCATATGTCCTCCGCTTAGCGGCTTAGCCGTTTCAAACTACTTAGCATGGTTGTTAATGCCAGTTGCTTATTTTGCCCTAAAATTTGCTTTTCGTCACGGCACCAGCGACTGAACAACTGATGTAACGCCAGCACCCTGGCCGGCTCTTTGCCTAGCATAGATGGTAAAAGCTGCTGCCGTAAAAACCAGCCCAACAGCGGTGTAAACTCTGTTATCGCTTCAAGCTGTTTAACACAGGCCGTCATTGGCAAAGCGCCATCAATATACTGCTGCAAACTAAGCAGCCCGTGTTGTAACGTATCGGCCGCGCCGGTTTCTACCAACTGCAGCGCTTTTAACGGAGCTCCAGCACAATACGCTAACAAAAAATCGGGCACAGCCCGGTTGGTTTGCTGCACCAGCCACTGCTGTGCGCCGTTGTTAAACTGTGCGGCAACCGGCCAGGTCTGGCAACGGCTAAGTACCGTTGCAGGCAGGGTTTCAGCGCCAGCCGTGGTGAGAATAATAAAACTATGTTGTGGCGGCTCTTCCAGCGTTTTTAACAAGGCATTGGCCGCAGGTTCTGTGAGTTTTTCTGCCTGAGGCAATAACACCACTTTATTAACCTGTTGCTGCGCACTGCCGTGTAAAAACTGACTTAGCTGCCGGACAGCGTCGACGCCTATGCTACTGGCACTGCTGTCTAACACCAATAAATCAGGATGATTGCCAGCCTGGCGCAACAAACAGCTTTTGCAACAGCCACAGGGCCGCTGCGCAGCGGTGCACAACAGTGCATCAGCCAAATAATTAGCCAATGTACGCTTGCCAATGCCCTCAATACCAGATAACAACAAAGCATGTGCTAACTGATGGTTGTTTAGCAGTGTTGCCAGCTGCTGACGCGTATGCTCGAGCCAGGGCAACATCAGGCTAGTGCCTTGTCCAGCGCCGCACTGATTTGCTGTTGTACCTGCACTAAAGGCAAATTGGCATCGATCACAGCAATATTGGCTTCACTGGTGGCTATTTGCAGGTACTTTGTGCGCGTACGCTGAAAAAACGCCAGTTGTTCTTGCTCTATACGATCTAACTCACCGCGTGAGCGGGCGCGCTCAAGCCCTAATGCCGGATCGATATCCAGATACAGCGTAAGATCAGGTTGCAAACTGCCAAGTACCATCTGCCGCAACGGGTTGATAATATCATCGCTCAGGCCGCGGCCGCCGCCCTGATAAGCGCGGGATGACATATCATGCCTATCGCCCAGCACCCAATGCCCCTGAGCTAAGGCCGGCTTAATGACATTGCTGATTAATTGCATACGAGCCGCGTACATTAGCAATAACTCGGTTTCCGGAGCGACCTGTTCATTGTCACGCACCTGCTTTACCAGATCGCGCAGCTTTTCTGCCAAAGGTGTACCGCCGGGTTCGCGCGTGCAAACCGGCACAATATTCCGCGCTGATAACCAGCTTTTAATGTGGGCAATTGCGGTACTTTTGCCTGCCCCTTCCAGCCCTTCCACTACAATAAATTTAGGCTGCACCACGTTTAACGCTCTCCAAAAATGTATTTTTTTACTGCGGCATTATGCTGCTCTAACGTCGATGAAAACTGATGGCTGCCATCACCCTTGCTGACAAAATAGTATAAGTCGGTTTGCGCCGGTTGCGCGGCGGCTAATAAAGACGCTGCAGAGGTTAACGCAATAGGCCCGGGCGGCAGGCCGCGATGTCGGTAAGTATTATACGGGTGCGGGTTATTTAAATCTGCCCGGGTAATATCACCATTAAAATTTTCCAAACCATAAATTACCGTTGGATCGGTTTGTAAACGCATATTTTTCCGCAGCCGGTTAACAAACACCGATGCAACCAGCGATTTCTCAGGTGGATAACTGCTTTCTTTTTCTATAATTGAAGCCAGAGTAAGTAACTGATAGCGATTTTGCAGCGGTATGTCGGTCTGACGCTGCTGCCAGGCGCTATCCAGCGCGGCAAGTAACATCTGTTGCGCACGTTTAATCAGGCTACTGGCATGACTGTTAGCGGTGTAGTAATACGTATCCGGATACAACAACGCTTCCGGATGCTGTGGCGCGGTGCCCCAATCCGGCGGCCACTGCAGCAAATCCAATACCTGCTGTGCCGAGCTGATATCCGACTGCAAGTATTGAGCGGTCTGCAATCGTTGCAGCGCTTGCGCCAACGTTTCGCCCTCGATAAAGGTTAGTGAAAATTGCGCTTCGCGGCCACTGCGAAACAGCGACAACACCTCAAGCAAGGTATGCTCTGTGCTGATACGATATACGCCCTGCTGCACAGCGCCTTTTTGGGGGTATAGTTTCAGATAGGCTCTTAACAATAAACAATGTGCTGGGCTCAGTAGGCCTTGCTGTTGCCAGCGTTGACACAACTGTATTGCTGAGCTGCCGCTGGCAACAGTATATAAGCCATGTTCAAGTCGCAGCTCAGCATGCTTCAGGCTATACCAGGACAAATAACCAGCCGCCGCCAGCGCTGTCGCAATAGTAGCAAGCCATGACGTAAGTTTTACCATGCAAGTTGCCTGCTTATCTGCCGCACAGGGGCAATGTCAAGTTTACGCTGGTTAAGCTGTTTTACCGGCACTATACCCATTAAAGTGTTACAGACAAACATCGCCTCTATATCTGCCAGCTCAGCTTGTTGCCAGTTGACCAGTTCAATATCAGCTTGCGATAGCAGATGCTCGCGAAACACCCCGGCGACGCCGGCACGGCTAAGCTCAGGGGTATACCAGCGGCTTTTGCGATAAAAAAACAGGTTTGCGGCTATGGCTTCAGTAACATAACCCTGCTGATCAAGCACCAGCAGGTCATCATAACCACGCCGGGCTTGTTCTTGCTTTAGCAGTACCTGTTCCAGCCGGTTGTTGTGTTTTAACCCGGCCAGCAACGGCTGTATTGCCAGCTGCAGTTCTGCAACTGCCAGCGTTATACCCTGCTCTTTGCAGGTTGTGTAGTCCGGCAGCGTCGCAATACTGATATACCAATTAGGTTGGGTGATACCCGCAGGGCTGTAACCACGGCCGCCGTCACCACGTGACAACAGTAACTTAACCACCTGCTCTGTAGCTGTGATCGCAGTAGTTACCTGTTGTTGTAGCATTATCCAGTCTATAGCGCCAAAACCTAACCGTTGAGCAGACACTTGCAGGCGTTTAAGGTGTAGCGGCCACAATTGCAACCGGCCACCACGCACCAGCATGGTAGTAAAAATACCGTCACCATAGTTAAAGCTGCGATCTGCTATACCAGGAACCAAACCTTATCCTGCCAGTTTAAAGAATCTTTGCGCAGTATGCCTTAAATAGCTGATAAAACAAAGGCTGCACCCGGCAGCCTTTATTTAGTAACACAGCAGATTATATGTGTTAAAACAGCAAATTAAACACGTTTGAACAAAATAGAACCATTAGTGCCGCCAAAGCCAAAGGAGTTACACAACGCATACTCCATGCTGACCTGACGTGCCTGATGCGGGACATAGTCTAAATCACAACCAGTATCCGGATTATCCAGATTGATGGTCGGCGTTACCAGCTGATCCTGCAACGACAACACGGTGATTATTGACTCTACTGAACCGGCAGCACCGAGCAGATGGCCAATCATCGATTTAGACGAGCTCACCATTACCTTGGCTGCACTGTCACCGAATACCGATTTAATCGCCATGGTTTCGGCAATATCACCAGCAGGTGTCGAAGTACCGTGCGCGTTGATATAGGCTACCTGCTGTGGATTTATTTGCGCATCGTTTAACGCATTACGCATAGATGCCGCGGCTCCGGCGCCGTTTTCCGGCGGCGACGTCATATGAAAGGCATCACCACTCATGCCAAAGCCTACCAGTTCAGCGTAAATTTTTGCACCGCGGGCTTTAGCGTGTTCATACTCTTCAAGCACCATGACACCAGCACCATCACCCAAAACAAAACCATCGCGGTCTTTATCCCAGGGCCGGCTAGCCTGCTGCGGCGCATCATTGCGCGTAGACAACGCCCGCGCTGCACCAAACCCCCCCATACCCAGAGGTGTCGAGGCTTTTTCTGCACCGCCTGCAAGCATCACATCAGCATCACCGTAGCTTATCATGCGTGCGGCATGGCCAATATTATGTACACCTGTAGTACAGGCCGTAACAATGCTAATATTTGGTCCTTGCAAGCCCAACATAATAGACAAGTGACCGGCAATCATATTAATGATTGTAGAGGGTACAAAAAATGGCGACAGCCGTTTTGGCCCACTATTTGTCAATTTAGTATGATTTTCTTCAATTAAACCCAAACCACCAATACCCGAACCAATGGCCGCACCTATGCGTGGCGCGTTTTGCTCGGTAACTTCGATACCTGAGTCTCGAAATGCCTGCAAACCAGCAGCAACACCGTACTGAATAAAGAGGTCCATTTTCTTGGTGTCTTTAACCGGAAAATAAGGTTCAACATCAAAATCTCTTACTAAGCCGGCAAACCTGGTGGTATAAGCACTGGCATCAAAATGATCAATCATTGAGATGCCACTTTTACCCTGCTGCAACCCTTGCCAACTTGAGGCAACATCATTACCCAGCGGGGTTAACATGCCTAAACCAGTAACAACCACGCGACGTTTTGCCACAACACCCTCCGCCATGGAAATTTTAAAGTCTTAAAACGAAAACGGGTAGCTTAGCTACCCGTTCTGTAAGCAGTTCGCTTATTCAGCGTGTGCTTTAATATAGTCGATAGCAGACTGAACAGTCGTTATTTTCTCTGCTTCTTCGTCTGGGATCTCAGTATCGAATTCTTCTTCCAGCGCCATTACCAGTTCAACTGTATCCAGTGAGTCTGCACCCAGATCGTCAACAAAAGACGCTTCGTTTTTAACTTCGTCGTCTTTAACGCCCAGTTGTTCGATGATAATTTTCTTAACGCGTTCTTCGATGTTGCTCATCTTTTCTTCCTTTTTCTCATATAAATCGCAACAAATCGTGCAATTTTGTGTGGCGCTAGTTTATGCGCAAGCCAAGTAGGTTGCAAGCAGAGCGCACAGCATTTTATGCTGGTCAAACCTGCTTTACAAACTCAGCTTACACCATATACATACCGCCGTTTACGTGAATTGTTTCACCAGTGATATAGGCTGCCTGATTAGACGCCAGAAATGCAACTGTCGCAGCAATTTCTTCTGGTTGGCCTAAACGGTTAGCCGGCACCTGGCCGAAAATAGCTTGTTTTTGCTCATCCGACAGCTCTTTTGTCATGTCGGTATCAATAAATCCCGGTGCTATCGCGTTTACGGTAATACCGCGTGACGCAACCTCGCGCGCCAGAGACTTGGTAAACCCTAATACCCCTGCTTTGGCAGCAGCATAGTTTGTCTGGCCAGCATTGCCCATAGAGCCCACCACCGAACCAATACTGATAATGCGACCAAAACGTTTTTTCATCATGCTACGCAGCACGGCTTTACTCAAACGATACACCGAATTTAAGTTGGTTTGCATAATGTCAAACCACTCGTCATCTTTCATACGCATCAGTAAGTTATCGCGAGTAATACCGGCATTATTAACCAGAATATCAATATCGCCAAACTGCGTTTTTATTTGCTCTAAACAGGTTTCAATAGAAGCAGTATCGGCGACATTTAACACCAGACCACAGCCTTTGTCACCTAAATATGCACTGATATCTGCCGCACCTTTATCAGATGTTGCTGTGCCTACCACTTTGGCACCCAACGCGGCCAGCTGTTCGGCAATAGCCCGGCCTATGCCACGGCTAGCGCCGGTGACTAATACCACTTTACCTTCTAAAGAAATAAAATTTGTCATGTCACCCCCTTATTCCGCTGCCAGAGCCACTTGCAACGAAGCAATATCACCTACTGATGCACTGGATAGATTTTTATCAATGCGCTTAATTAACCCGCTTAACACCTTGCCAGCCCCAAGCTCAACGATTTCCGAAATACCCTGAGCGGCCAACCATTCAATGGTTTGCGTCCATTGAACCGGACTGTATAACTGGCGTACCAGCGCATCTTTTATTGCGTTGGCGTCGCTTGCAACGGCCACATCCACATTATTTACCACCGGTATGACAGCATGATTAAAGTTAAGTGCGGCCAGATCTGTCGCTAATTGCTCTGCCGCAGGGCGCATTAAAGCACAATGTGACGGCACACTCACCGGCAACGGTAAAGCACGTTTCGCACCTGCCGCTTTGCACAGCTCACCGGCACGTTCAACAGCGGCTTTGTGACCGGCTATTACCACCTGCCCCAGCGAATTATAATTAACCGGCGAAACAACTTCGCCTTGTGCTGCCTGCTCACAAGCCAACGCGATAGCGGCGTCATCCAAGCCAATAATAGCCGACATAGCGCCTACCCCGGCAGGCACGGCTTGTTGCATATAGTTGCCGCGCTTTTCTACCAGTTTTACTGCATCGGCCAGTGATAATACCCCGGCACATACCAGTGCCGAATATTCACCCAGTGAATGGCCTGCAAAATAGGCCGGAGTCGCGCCACCCTGCTGTTGCCATAAACGCCATACCGCAACCGAAGCAGTTAACAACGCCGGCTGAGTGCGCTGCGTTTCATTGAGATCAGCTTCCGGGCCATTGGCTACCAGTGCCCACAGGTCATAACCCAAAGCGGCCGAGGCTTCGTCAAAGGTGTGCTTTACAATATCAAATTGCTGATACAGCTCATTGAGCATGCCAACTGACTGGGAGCCTTGCCCCGGAAATACGATTGCAAGTGTGTTTGTCATTGTTGTTCCTGCAAAAAATTAATAGCTTAATTAGCTTAAGGTGGCTTTTAGTAACGAACCAGGGCTGATGCCCAGGCAAAACCGCCGCCAAAAGCTTCCAGCAATAACGTCTGACCACGTTGAATGCGGCCATCCCTGATGGCTTCGTCCAGTGCCGTCGGCACTGTTGCCGCAGACGTATTGCCGTAACGGTCAAGGTTAATTACCACCTGGTCCATCGACATATCGAGCTTGCGCGCCACTGCTGAGATGATCCGCAAATTGGCCTGATGCGGCACCAGCCAGTCAATTTGTGATTTTTGCAGATTATTGGCAGCCAATGTTTGCTCTACCACTTCAGACAGTTTGGTCACCGCCACTTTAAATACGTCGTTACCCTTCATAGAGCCCCAGGATTGGTGCACCGACTGCTCATCACCACGGATGGGATTGTCTACGTACAACAACTCTGAGTACTTACCTTCGGCGTGAATGTGGGTAGACAAAATGCCGGGTTGCTCTGACGCTTCCAAAATAACAGCACCAGCGGCATCACCAAACAGGATCACCATGCTTCTGTCTTCCGGCGACACCAGACGCGATAAGCAATCTGAGCCTATCACCAGAATACGCTTGGCAATACCGGTTTTAATATATTGATCCGCTACGCTCAAGCCATAGCAGAAACCGGCACAGGCAGCGGCAATATCAAATGCTGGAATGGCGGGAATTTGCAGCTCGCGCTGAATTTCGCAAGCGGCGCTGGGTAATGCACGTGACGCACTGGTGGTAGCACAAATGATCATATCGATACTGTCTTTATCGATACCAGCAGCTTCAATGGCTTTTAATGCCGCTTGTGCTCCCATTGTAGCTACACTTTCATCATCAGCAATAATGCGGCGTTCTTTAATCCCTGTGCGTTCAATAATCCATTCGTCTGTGGTTTCTACCATAGACTCGAGATCGGCATTGCTGCGGATCTGTGACGGGAAATAACTCCCGGTACCTATAATGCGTGAATACATTCGGACCTACGCTTTATCAATTAATACGTGTTCCAACCGGTCTTTAATTTTTGCGGGCACCTGGCGTTCAACCTCGCGCACCGCTTGCCGGATGGCACTGAGAAAAGCATCTTTCGACGCATTTCCATGACTCTTCACTACAATTCCGCGCAATCCTATCAGACTTGCACCATTGTAGTGGTCGGGGTTCACGCCCTGATAAAGGTTTTTTATAAAAGGTTTTATTAACCAGCCGAATAATTGCGCAGTTACTTTGTCTTTTATACTGGCTTCAAACCGTCGCAAAATAAGCTTTGCCACCCCTTCACAGGTTTTCAATGCTACATTGCCAACAAAGCCGTCGCAGACGATGACATCGGCCTTGCCACTGAAGATGTCATTGCCTTCAATGTAGCCGATATAGTTAATATCATGGCACTCAGATAACAGCATAGCTGCGCGTTTTATCTGATCTGAGCCTTTAATTTCTTCTTCACCCATATTCAGCAGCGCCACTTTGGGCTGGCTAATACCGATAACCTCCTCTGCCATTACGGAGCCCATGACAGCAAACTGAAACAACGTATCGGCATCACAATTGACCGTTGCGCCTAAATCCAGCATATATACCGGATTGGCCTCCATCGCCGGTAAAGCCGTAATCAGCGCAGGGCGGTCAACACCATTAAGCATTTTCAGCACAAAGTGCGCCATTGCCATCAGTGCTCCGGTGTTACCGGCACTAACGCAGGCCTGTACTTCAGCTTTATCAACTAAATCCAGTGCCACGCGCATTGAAGAGTCACGTTTTGAGCGCAGTGCTACAGCGGGTTTATCAGCCATAGAAACGGTCTGACTGCAATGACGTAAGCTAAGTTGTGGGTGCGGGAATACGCCGTGCAATTTAAGCTGCTCGGTTAAGATAGCTTCATCACCACAGAGGACAAGATAGAGGTCAGGAAATTCGCAAACAGCTGCCAGTGCGGCAGGAATAGTAGTATGGGGGCCGTGGTCGCCCCCCATCATGTCTAATGCAAGTGTCAGCTTAAGTGGCTGCACCCGATGCACTCAGACTTATTTTACTTTACGGCCTTTGTAGTAACCATCGGCAGTAATGTGGTGACGACGATGCGTTTCACCGGTAGTAGAATCAACTGACAGCGTTGGGCCAGTTAATGCATCGTGTGAGCGGCGCATATCGCGACGAGCACGTGATTTTTTGTTTTGCTGAACAGCCATGGTATTTCTCCTAAACTCACTTTTTCTTTAATTCTGCCAGTACAGCGAAAGGATTGGGTTTTTCTGGTTCAGGCCCTATATCGCCAAAGCTCATCGCTGCCGTCCTAACGGTGCAAACCGCTTCGTCGTGCATCGGAAACAAAGGCAAGGCCAGAATCAGCTCATCTTCCACTAACTGCCGTAAATTTATTTCGCCGTGTTCGTTTTTCTCGATCACGTCATAACGCTCAGGAATTAACTCCAAAGCAGCGTCATCATCCGGCTTGACCGGAGTGTATGCAAAATTGCAGTCCAGTGCTACTGTCATGGCTTCGCCACAACGCTCGCAGGTTACACTCACTTCGCAAGATACACTGCCCTGTATTACAGTCAGGCCTTGCTGGTCAGTACCGCATTCAACTCGTACCGTTACTTCGCCCGCTGGTTCCAGCAGACTCTCGCTTAACCGGGTTAAATTGACTAGCGGAATAAAACCATCATAGTCAGAGCGTTTTTGCGCTGCTTTAACCGGATCTATAGTAACGGGCATTTTTACTTTTTGCATAAGGCGCGCATCATATAGAAGCGCCCCTTTACTGTCAAAGGGTTCTGGCAGTTTTTTGTCGTTTTTCTCGCGCATTTTTAGCATTCTGTTTATAGTGCGTCACATTCAGACTATTAAGGCTATTGTTGTCATGTATAACCCCTCTGCTGTGCCGCTGTATCTGGCTTCAACGTCCGTTTATCGCCAACAACTGTTATCTAAATTAACATCACAGTTTTGTGCTGTTAAGCCAGACGTTGATGAAACAGCCAACCCTGGTGAAACTGCGGAGCAACTGGTGCGCCGTTTAGCATTGGCAAAAGCGCATGCGGTGGCAAACAATTTAAGCCAAGGGCTGGTGATTGGCTCCGACCAGGTTGCGGTCTTTGACCAGCGCATTATCGGCAAACCCCACACCGTTGACAATGCCGTTATGCAACTAAGCAGCTTTAGTGGGCAAAGGGTCACCTTTCTGACCGGACTGGCACTGGTCAATGCACAAAATGGCAATAGCCAACTGGCCGTTGAGCCATTTGAAGTCAGTTTTCGCACTTTGTCCGACGCCGAAATTCGTGCCTATATAAATAAAGAGCAACCGCTAGACTGCGCTGGCAGTTTTAAAAGCGAAGGCCTGGGCATTAGCTTGTTCAGCAAACTGAGCGGCGACGACCCCAACAGCCTGATTGGCCTGCCACTGATCCGGCTAAACCAGATGTTGTTAAATGAAGGCGTTAATGTGCTGCTTAAATAAACTGCAATAATTCCGGCAGCGAATCAATAATGGCTTTGGGGGCAAACTGGCTTAATACATCGCGGTCATGCACACCATGGGTAACACCAACCCGCGGCATCGCTATCGCTTGCGCCATTTTCATATCATGACTGGTGTCACCCACCATAACAGCTTGCTCCGCCGGCAAATCCAGCTCCAGCAAAATTTGTTGCAACATATCCGGATGAGGTTTCGACTGCGCTTCATCGGCACAGCGGCTGGTATCAAAATATTTTTCTAAGCCCGTCTCAGCAAACATACGAGCCAGACCGCGCCGCTGTTTGCCAGTGGCAACCGCCAGTTTAATATTGCGATCTTTTAATTGCTGAAGTACCTGTTCAACACCACTAAACAAAGGGCTTGGCGTAGTATCATGCAACATATATTGCTCACGGTAATTCTGAAACATTAACTGGCGTTGCTTCTCAGTAATGCCAGGAAACAGAATATCAAATGCCGGGTCCAGGCTAAGACCGATGATCTGCTTTGCCTCATGCTCGGTTGGTACGACCAGTTCACTTATTCTGGCAGCCGAGCGCAAAGACGACACAATACGCCCGATAGAATCCATCACAGTGCCATCCCAGTCAAACACCACCAAAGATACTTTTTCCGCGGCAACTATCAACTTATCTGCTACTGCTATCTGCATCACTTTCTCGTTAATTTGGTCAGGGCTTGCTCAAGCTCAGGGTCAAGCGGCGCTTCTACCCGCATCGTGGTCTCTGTCATCGGGTGCATAAAGCTTAAGGTTTTAGCATGAAGAAATAACCGGTTTAAGCCCACTTGCTGCATCTGCGCGGTAAAGGTGTTGTCGCCGTATTTGTCATCGCAGGCTATTGGATGCCCCTTACAAGCAGTATGCACCCTGATCTGGTGGGTGCGGCCGGTTACCGGGAAGGCTTCAACTAATGTGCCCTGCTGGTAACGTTGCAAGATACGAAAACGGGTTTCTGACGGTTTGCCGTCTTTTTCATCAACCCGGACAACCCGTTCACCTGACTGCAGTGTATTTTTTTTCAGCGGCTCGGTAACCTTGCGTACTTTATTGTCCCAGTCGCCTGCCACCAGCGCCCAGTATTTTTTTTCTACTGTTTTATTGCGCAGCTGCTCATGTAAATGCGTTAATACCGAGCGTTTTTTGGCAATTAACAAACACCCTGACGTATCCCGGTCAAGCCGGTGTACCAGCTCGAGATGTTTCGCCTGCGGGCGCAGCGCCCGCAGCGCTTCTATCACGCCAAACTGCAATCCACTGCCACCGTGCACCGCCATGCCAGATGGTTTATTGAGTACAATCAAATCGTTATCTTCAAATAAAATATGCTGTTCCAGGTTTTTCACCATCGACAGTTTCACTGATATCGGCTCAGCCGCTGCCGTAACAGTAATTGGCGGAATACGTACTACATCGTTCGCCTGCAGTTTGTATTCGGGTTTGATGCGTTTTTTATTCACTCGCACCTCACCTTTGCGTAAAACCCGATAAATAACACTTTTTGGTACGCCTTTAAGCCGTGCCAATAGAAAATTATCTATACGCTGACCAATAAAATCAGGTTCTATTTCAATCATTTGTATCGGTAACTTGATTTCATCGCTCATGGATTTTGAATACTCTGCTAATATTAGATTTCAGTTGCTATCGGCTGCACATTAGTGGGATAATCACCCCGCTAATTATGCCAAAAACTGGCAATTAGGGCGCTCAAAGTGACGTAAGAGAATTTGTGCGGCAGCGCTCGGGGGACAGATCATACCGAAATCGTGGTGAAAACCAACGTTTTTTATACCCCCGACGTAAACCAATCGCCATTTGCCTGAGATAATGCTGCGTAATCTGTTATCAATAACGGCAAAACATGAGTTCCGGTTAACCAGAGCATATAAGATATTGCTATAACGCAGCGCTAAAGAGCGGTGTGTTTCAGATCCAAAAACGAAAACAGCATAAACTGCAAAGCCATCACAAAAGCTGATGCAGTGACAATTTGGTTTCTTCAGACATTCCAGTCGTGAGACTGCACCCTTTAGTGTTTGATAACGTCTGAACACGCAGGTGCCCGTAGGGCTGCGTTGTGGCTGCAAAAATGCGAGTCACTAACGATGAAAAGAATGTTAATTAACGCCACGCAGGAAGAAGAAATCCGCGTTGCACTGGTCGATGGACAAAAACTATACGACCTGGATATTGAAAGTCCGGGCCATGAACAAAAAAAAGCCAATATTTACAAAGGTAAGATCACCCGGGTTGAACCCAGTTTAGAAGCTGCTTTCGTTGACTATGGTGCAGACCGCCATGGTTTCCTGCCGTTAAAAGAAATTTCCCGTGATTATTTCCCTGCTGGTTACAGCTTTGATGGCCGTCCTAATATCAAGGAAGTCGTTAAAGAAGGCCAGGAAGTCATTATCCAGATTGATAAAGAAGAACGCGGCCAAAAAGGCGCAGCGTTAACTACTTTTATCAGCCTTGCCGGTTCTTATTTAGTACTGATGCCAAATAACCCGCGTGCCGGTGGTATTTCGCGTCGTATCGAAGGCGATGAACGCCAGGAGTTAAAAGACTCTTTGGGTCAGTTGGAAATGCCAGATGGCATGGGCCTGATTGTGCGTACCGCCGGTGTAGGTAAATCTTATGAAGAGCTGGATTACGATTTAAAAGCGCTGTTAAAGCACTGGTCTGCTATAACTGAAGAAGCACAAAAGCGCCCTTCTCCGTTTTTAATTCATCAGGAAAGCAACGTGGTATTTCGTGCTATTCGGGACTACCTGCGCCGTGATGTTGGCGAGATCCTGATCGATAACCCACGCATTTTCGAAGAAGCTAAAGTCTATATTCAGCAGTTCCGCCCTGACTTTACCCATCGCGTTAAGCTGTATCAGGGCGAAGTGCCGCTGTTTATGCATTTCCAGATTGAAACCCAGATTGAATCAGCTTTCCGCCGTGAAGTTCGTTTGCCATCAGGTGGCTCTATCGTTATCGACAGCACCGAAGCTTTAACAGCTATCGATATCAACTCCTCAAAAGCCACTAAAGGCGGTGATATTGAAGAAACGGCCTTTAACACTAACTTAGAGGCTGCCGATGAGATTGCCCGCCAGTTACGCCTGCGTGACTTAGGCGGTTTAATTGTTATCGACTTTATCGACATGACACCGGTACGGCATCAACGCGAAGTGGAAAACCGCTTAAAAGATGCAGTAAAGCATGACCGTGCCCGGGTTCAGATTGGCCGCATCTCACGCTTTGGTTTACTGGAAATGTCACGTCAGCGCCTGCGCCCGTCACTGGGTGAGTCTGCAACTCATGTTTGCCCGCGCTGTCATGGCCGCGGTACTATTCGCAGTACCGAGTCATCTGCTTTGTCTATCTTGCGCTTAATTGAAGAAGAGTCAATTAAAGACAATACCAGTCAAATTCATGCTCAGGTGCCGGTATCTGTTGCTACCTATCTGATGAACGAAAAGCGTGAAGCTGTGCGCCGCATTGAAACCCGCCATGGTATCCGTGTGTTTGTTATTCCAAACGAACATCTGGAAACACCTAACCATGAAGTGATCCGTATTCGTATCGACGAAGAAATTGATGACGTTAGCTACAACATGGTAAAAGCGCCTGAGGCGACCACCACCTTGTATCAGCCAGCATCAGATGCCGTAAAAGAAAAGCCGGCTATCTCGGCAATCAATATTGCAGACAGCAGTGCACCGCGTCCGGCGCCGAAGGCCGAGCAACCGGCAGCGCAAGTACAAAGCGGTGGTTTGTTTAAAGCTATCAGCAACTGGTTTGGTAAGATTTTCGCGCCAAGCGAAGACACCGAACAACCCAAAGCACAACAACGTCAGCCGGAGCGTAATAGTAACCGCAACAACCGGGACAATAAAGACGGTCGTACTGATGCCAACCGGGACAACAACCGTCGTCGTAACAACAAGCGTCGTCGTCATGACAGCGAAGACAAAGCTACATCAGCACAACGTGATGACAGCGTGAAGCAAGAGCGCACAGAACGTCCTGAGCGCCCTGAACGTGCAGACCGTCCGGCGCGGCCACAACAGGACGCGCGTCCGGCCCGTTCACAAGAAGCGAAAAAGCCGGTTGAAAAACCAGTAGAAAAAGCAGCGCCAGCCAAAGAGCATGATGATGACGCACCACAACGTGTTGCCGAGCGTCGCCAACGCCGTAATATGCGTAAATCGGTGCGGATGGAAAAAGCAGCAGACGCGCAATTGCTTGCACCGGTTGTAGCAGCTGAAGTAGCAACTGCTCCGGTTGTGGCGCCAGCGCCGGCAACAGAGAGTACTGAAAACACTGACACCGCTGCGGTATTAACCCCTGCAGTACAATCAGAGGTTGTCGACACAACGGTTACCGACACAGCGCCTGCAGCTGTCACGACAGAAAACCAGCCAGAGCCACAAGCAGCTGACAACGACAACACAGCAGAGAGCACCGAGCCACGCAGCCGTAACCGCCGCTCGCCACGCCATCTGCGTGCAGCGGGTCAAAAACGGAAGAAAGAGCAGGAGCAAACTGAAACGGTTGATGCCGGCGATAACGACAGCGAAACAGCCGTCGTTGCTGATGCACAAGACACATCTTCTGCCACAGCTGTAACGGTAGACTCTGGCGCAGAAACAGCGGTTGTTGAAGCAACAGCCAGTGAAGTGTCAGCTGAGACAGCTGATGCTGCAGAAACTGTCGTTGCCGAAAAACCCAAAAGCCGTAGCCGGCGTAAACCAGCGAAAAAAGCCGACACTGCACAAACCGAGGCAGTGACAGAGGCTGAAGCAGCCACAGCTACCTCTGCAGCTGAAGCTATACCGGTGGCAGCAACTGACGTAGTACAAAACAGTGCGATAGTAACAGCTACAGCGTTACCTGTTGAACCTGTTGTTGCAGAGCAGCCAGTACAAGCAAAAACTACATCAGCAGTTGAGGCAACTGAGATAGCTGCACCTGCGGTGGCAGCTGAAACGGTTACCACTACGGTTAGCGCAGAACAGCAACCAGCAGCCAGAACAGCGGCTCCGGCGAAAAGCCGTTTTGCGCAAATGGTAGTAGCAACCATGACAAAGCCTGAACAACCTCAAGCTGACGCTGCAACAGAAGCCGCGGCTGAAGTTATGCCAGTACAAGCCAGACCACAGGTAGCCAGCTCTGAGCGCCCTGCCGGTTCAGCTTTTGCCCGTCAGGCGGCCAGCGCCCCGATGACTAAGCCCAAATCAGGCGAATAATCTGTTGTAGGGGCGCATTATTGCACCCCTTTTTTGACACTGTCAGATCAAAAAAGCCAGGCTTCAAACCTGGCTTTTTATTGGTCAAATTATGCTGATATTAGAAATCGTATTTAGCACTAAACTGAATGCGGTTCATATCACCGTCTAGTCCAGACTCAATCTCGCGATTAGCAAACTTGTATTCCACACCAAACATGAGCTTTTTAGCGGCCTGATAAATCAGGTTGGTTGTCCAGCTGTTGGTGGTTTTGGTGGCACCGGCCCCTGTCAGTGACAAGTCATTATCAACACTCAGCATTGAATAAACTAAACTGCTACGCCATTGGCTATTCCAGTTGTGTTTATAAGCAATGGCAAAAGCAGTTGAATCAATAGCTTCCAGCTCGTTATTGGCATCCAATACTGCGCCGTTTGCAGTATTCAGACCAATATAGCGGCCGATACCTGAGCCAGTCGTTGCGGTAAGACGAATATCATTATTGTTACTTAGCAAAATTTTGGCTGTTGCACTGATACCAAAAGCCGACGTCGTACTGTCAATAGTGGCTGTCTCATAGGCCAGCTGACGCACTAATGCCGACACCGACCAGTTACCCCAATTGGTTTTCTGGCCGTATTTAAACACCAGATCAGGCGTTGCATTATCATCTGTTGTAATGCGCGCACCGCCGCCAAAAGGCGTTACGGTGGTTTCAGGGTTTTCAATAGCAACCTGAAAATTACCACTGGTATAGCGAATTTGCGCCTGACGACCAAACACCATGGCATCGGTGTTACCGATAAAGTCCAGCGTGTCAGGCAAAGCGTTTAAATCCATAAAGGTGGTCCAGGTTTGACCAAACAACCAACCATCATAAGTAATAAACGCCTGACGCAAACGCGGCGAATAGCTGTTGGTTATACGCTCATCACCACCCGCGGTTGCCATAAAATCCAGCTCTATGTGCCCCCCAAGTGTTTTGCCATTTTCCAACTTGGTGCTGGTTTTAAAGAAAAACCGTGACTGGCGGGCATGAAAGTCAAAGGTGCCGCCGCCATCAATGCCACCCACTGGCGTCAAACTAGGAATATAGAAATCACGACCAATGCCAGTAGCAATTTGCCCGTCAGAGCTGTCCGTATACATCGCATCAAGTTTGACGTAACCACCAAAGGTCACGTCAGTGTCTCCAATATTAAAGCCGTTGGCGTGGGCAGTGCCTGTACCCAGCGCGATGCAGGCAGCGAGGTAGGATACTTTTGTTATGTTTTTCATTTGCCGTCTCTCCGTCTTTTTCTTGTAATGATAATTTAGCGCTTAAACTGTGGTGCAGTGTCGGAATTCCTGCAATTAGCCTTTAGTCGCAGTTTTTAGCACCCGTTGGTTATTAAATCGTTAACAGTAAGCTATTCGCGGCCTGGTTAAAGTTTGGCTAGACTAATGTCTAATTTCAAATGTTGCCACGCTTCGATAGAACGTCACTATGATTTTTTATTCAATTTAACATTGCTTTACACAGGGGAAGTTATGTCACATGCAACAATTTATCCGGTACCTGCCGGTGCAACAGAGCGCTCATTGCTGACTAATGCGCAATACCAGCAAATGTATCAGCAGTCGGTCAATGAACCGGACGCCTTCTGGGCAGAGCATGGTAAGCGGCTAGATTGGTTTAGCCCTTTTAGCCAGGTAAAAAATACCAGCTTCGCTGCAGGTGAAGTCAGTATTAACTGGTTTAGCGATGGCGTTCTCAATGCAAGCTTTAACTGCCTGGACCGGCATTTGCCGCAGCGGGCCAACCAGGTTGCTTTTTATTGGGAGGGAGACTCACCCGAAGTACAAAAAACCGTAACCTATGCGCAGTTGCACCAGCAAGTGTGTAAATTGGCTAACGGTATGAAAGCGCTAGGGGTAAATAAGGGCGATCGGGTAACGATATACCTGCCGATGATCCCGGAAGCAGCTGTTGCCCTGTTAGCCTGTGCCCGCATTGGTGCTGTGCACTCCGTGGTATTTGCTGGTTTTTCTCCAGATGCATTGGGTAGCCGTATTGTCGATTGTGATTCTAAACTAGTTATAACAGCTGATCAGGCATTACGCGGCAGTCGTGTAACGAATTTAAAAGACAATACCGATATGGCACTGGCGCACCTGGGAAGTGATTCGCCGGTGCAAAACGTCATCGTGGTTAAGCACGTTGGTAAAAATGTCGATATGAACGCCGGTAAAGATGGCCGCGATATTTGGTATCATGAGCTGTTAAGCCAGCACAGCAGCGACTGTCCTGCAGAGCAGATGAACGCAGAAGACCCGTTATTTATTCTTTATACCTCTGGCTCAACCGGCAAACCCAAAGGCGTCTTACATACCACTGGCGGTTACATGGTATACGCGTCGATGACCCATCAGTACGTGTTTGATTACCATGAAGGAGACATTTATTGGTGTGCCGCTGATATCGGCTGGGTAACCGGCCACAGTTATATTGTGTATGGCCCGCTGGCAAATGGCGCCAGCAGTGTAATGTTTGAAGGTGTGCCGAACTACCCCAGCGTAAAACGCATGGCGCAAATTGTCGATAAATACAAAGTTAATATTCTTTATACCGCACCTACTGCAATCAGGGCGCTAATGGCACACGGCGATGCGCCGGTTGAAGGTTGTTCACTGGCCTCGCTGCAAACACTGGGTAGTGTTGGCGAACCAATAAATCCTGAAGCCTGGAGCTGGTACCACGAAAAATTTGGTAAAGGCAATTGTCCTATCGTTGATACCTGGTGGCAAACAGAAACCGGCGGCATCCTTATCACGCCGCTGCCTGGCTGCACAGAGCTGAAACCCGGCTCAGCTACCCGACCATTTTTTGGTGTGAAGCCAGCCATTGTGGATAACGAAGGTAACGAGCTTAGCGGCGAGTGCGAAGGTAATCTGGTTATCAAAGACAGCTGGCCGGGCCAAATGCGTACAGTTTACGGCGACCATGAACGTTTTGAGCAAACCTACTTTAGCACTTATCCGGGTCTGTACTTCACCGGGGACGGTGCTAAACGTGATGCCGATGGCTATTATTGGCTTACTGGCCGTGTTGACGACGTGCTGAATATATCAGGCCACCGCCTTGGCACTGCAGAAATTGAAAGTTGCCTGGTGGCGCACGACGCCGTAGCAGAAGCCGCTGTGGTAGGCTACCCGCATGATATTAAAGGCCAGGGTATTTACGTTTATGTAACGCCGCGCGTAGGTGTTGAACCCAGTGCTGAACTGACTAAAGCGCTGCGTGATTGGGTACGTGAAGAGATTTCGCCTATTGCTACACCGGACCTTATTCAATGGGCGCCTACCGGTTTACCAAAAACCCGTTCTGGCAAAATTATGCGGCGCATTCTGCGTAAAATTGCTGCCAACGAACATGACCAATTAGGCGATATCTCCACGCTGGCAGATCCGTCAGTCGTTGAAACCCTGGTCGACAACAGGTTGAACCGTAAATAAGCGACAACGCAAGTGCGCCCTTGACAGCTGGCGCGACTAACCTCAGTATAAAAGGCCGCAGCAGCGGCCTTTTATACTAGAATGGCATAATAATTATAATTACTTTCGCCGGAGGACAAGATGGCAAAACTGATCGTCGCAGACGACCATCCATTGTTTCGCAATGCTCTGATTAACGCCATCAGCAGTACTTTTACCACTAAAGCTACCATTGAGACAGACAGCTTCGACTCAACCTGTGAGGCCCTGGAGCAACATCCAGACACCGACTTACTACTACTAGACTTACATATGCCAGGTAATTGTGGCTTTCTCGGCTTAATTCAGCTTCGCAAAACCTTTCCGGCTTTACCAATAGTTGTCATTTCTGCCAGCGAAGAGTTAGATGTTATACGCCGTGTTATGGCATTTGGCGCCTCAGCATACGTACCTAAATCAGCAAATCCGGCTGATATCAGTGTAGCATTGAATGCTGTGTTAGCAGGTGAATTATGGGTACCACAAAATATTAAAAAGCAGGTGTTAGAACACAGCGGCCTGGAAGCTGAAGATGATCTTGACCTGGCGGCCAAGGTAGCTCAACTGACTGCGCAGCAGTATAAAGTGCTGTATTACCTGACCGAAGGCTGGCTTAACAAGCAAATTGCCTACGACTTACACATTTCTGAAGCGACGGTTAAAGCACACATCACGGCAATATTCCGTAAATTGGGCGTTACTAACCGCACACAAGTGGTGATACAGGCCCAGCGTTTAACACTGGAGCCGCCGGTTAATAAAGCCATGGCGCAACATTAACTACTGCTGCGCCCGTTTAAGCATTTTAAGATGGTTTAAGCTGGCACGCAGTGCTGCCGGTTTAATGGGTTTAGCTAAAAACATCAACCCATGCTGTTTAGCCTTCATAGCCAAACCCGCCTCTGGTGACGCTGACACCAGGATACCACTCACCTCGCCCCAAACCAGCTTGATACGGCTGTATAAACTTAATCCATCCAGTTGTTGGCCAAGCTGATAGTCAATTAACAACACATCAGGTGCAGGGTGTGCTCTGGCATAATCCATCAGACTGTCATCATCATAAAAACACTCAACATCGGCTATCTGCCATTGCTGTAGCAGCACCTTTAGCGCCGCCAGGTTAGCAGCGTCATCGTCGATACAAACCACTGATAAGCCCGGTACCGGTCGCTGTGCATTATGGCCAGGTAAAGGTAACATCTGGCGCACGGTAGTGCTGAGTAGCGGCAAGCTAATACTAAACATACTGCCTTTGCCGGGCCAGGATTGAACCTGCAGTTTATGGCCCAGCAGTTTTGCCATCCGGTTTACCACTCCCAAGCCCAGACCTACCCCCTGTTGGCCTTTAGCCGTTGCATCGATGCGGTAGAAATCTTCAAATATACGCAGTAAATCTGGCTCAGCAATACCGGGGCCGCTGTCCCACACCTGCACAACCAATTGCTCACCACGTTTGCGACAACCGAGTAAAATACGGCCCTGTTTTGTATATTTGATGGCGTTAGACAACATATTTTGCAAAATGCGCCTTAAATAAGTTGCATCTGTTTGCACATGATAGCCTGCCTGACGCACATTAAGCTGCAGGCCTTTTTGTTGTGCCAGCAAGCCAAATTCATCAGCTAGTTGGCTGAGCAATTCTTGCAAAGATACCGTTTGTACATCTGGAGTGAGCTTACCATCATCAAGCTTGGCAATCTCCAGCAAGGTTGAAATCAGCTCTTCTGAGGCCTTCAGTGAATTATCCAACTGGCTGATAATATGCTGCTGTTGCTGCACATCTTTACTACCGCCCAGTGCTGCAGTAAACAAACGGGCAGCATTGAGCGGTTGCAAGATGTCATGGCTGGCCAGCGCCAGAAAGCGGGTCTTTGATGCATTAGCAACCTCTGCTTCTGCTTTAGCTTGCAGCAATTGTTGCTCGGTTTCGCGCCGCCGCCTTACCTCTGCCAGTAGCTCGTGGTTGATCTCTGATATAGTCTGCGTGCGCTCTTGTACCCTATCCTCCAAATGTTGCTTTGCCTCTGCTAGTGCCTGCACCGCCTGAACGTGATCAGATATATCGGTAAAGCTGGTTACAAAGCCGCCACCGGGGATCGGATTTCCACGCATTTCAATTACTTTGCCGTCTGGTCGCACCCGCTGAAATACATGCGCGGTACCTTTTTGCATATGCTGAATACGCTTATCTACATGCTCATCAGCGCTACCGGGGCCACAGAGCCCACGTTCGGCATTAAAGCGCACTATGTCAGCCACAGGCCGGCCTACCCGCACCATGGCTTCAGGATAGTCAAACATTTCCAGATAGGCTTTGTTCCAGGCCACCAGCTTCAGCTCGCGGTCGACAACACTCACGCCCTGGCTTAGGTGCTCGAGTGTTGAAAACAGAATTTTGCGTGAAAACTGAATTGCCTGAGTAGTATCATCAAATAAAGTAACCACATCTTCAAAACCCAGCTGGCGACCTTCCAACACAGCGTTCACCATCGCCGCGGCCGATGATGCACCAATAACACCGGCCAATTCACGCTCAACATGCTCTACCAAACCAACACTGGGATAGTCATCTAACTGCAGAGTTTGTTGCTGCTTTTTGCCATACTCCTGCAAACATTCAGCGGCGCGACTAGCGCCAACAAAACGTTCGAGTAAAATTTTTAAATCAGTATTACGAATACGGATGCGCCGTGCCGGTGTATCTTGATGATTAACCGGCAAATTAGGCTTAACAAAGGCAACTGCCTGTAATCTGTCTTGCAAACTAACCTGCGTAAGAAGAGAACCGGCAATGTAAAACAGCAAATTAAAACCAGTGGAGAACAGCACACCATGGCTCAGGCTGTCCAGGCTGGCACCAAACAACGCATTAGGAACCAACCAGGACCAACCAAACAAGCCGGTTTGCATAATATTGCTGGCTATGGCGCCAGTGCTTACCAATTGAGGTAACATAAGGGTATAAAACCACAGCACACAGCCGGTAGATAAGCCTAAATAGACGCCCCAGGCGTTACCACGACGCCAGTACAAACCGCCTATTACCGCCGGTGCCAGTTGAATAACCAACGCAAATGCCAATAAACCCGTTTCTGCCAGTTCATAGTTACGGGCAAACATCCGGTAATACAGATACGATAACAACATAACCAGCACAACCATACTGCGCCTTACAAGCAGGATCAGTAGGCTGTAGTCATGCGGTAAGCCCTGACGTTTACTGCTACGTAATAAGCCGGGCATTATTACATCGTTGCTTATCATGGTAGATAACGCCAGTGTCGAAATGATGATCATCGACGTTGCTGCAGAGAAGCCTCCAATAAATACCAGTACACTTAACGTGTTCCAGCCTGAATGCGCTGGTATTTTCAGCACAAAACTATCTGCAGAGCTTAGTGCCAGCGGAAATAACTGCATACCGCCAATGGCAATTGGTATCACCACTATGGTTACCAAAAATAAGTACAGTGAAAACCAGCGCCGGGCATGGCGTAAATGGTGATGTGAAACATTTTCTACAAAAGCGACATGAAACTGGCGCGGCAACAAAAACACCGCCGTGGTAGCCAATACTGTCTTGGTGATAAATTCCAGTACACCATAGCTGTTGCTGGCTTGTTGCGCTATGGCATGATCAGCAAAGCGGCTAAATACGCTACCAATATCAGACAACACAAACACATACACCGCTAGCCCTAAAGTTAACAGTGCAAACAATTTTACTACCGATTCAAAAGCTATGGCGACCATTACGCCACGGCTCTGCTCGGTAAGGTGTAATTTGCGGGTACCAAATAAAATGGCAAAAAACGCCATCGCCAGCGCACTTAAGAAGGCACTGTCCTGCCACCAATTAGCAGCATCGTCCGAAAAGTCACCGCCCAGTAATACCTGATAAGAGCTGGAAACCGCTTTTAGCTGCAGCGCAATGTACGGCACCACCACCACCAGACAAACCAGCGACGCTAACAAAGCAATATTTTTACGCTTGCCATAGCGCGCAGCAATAAAATCGGCAATCGAGGTGACATTTTGCTTTTTGGTGACATACAACAATTTAAACAAAAACGGCTGGGCAAAAATAAACAACAGAATCGGACCAAGGTAAATCGGAATATAGTCCCAGCCTTGCGTCACCGCAGTACCTACAGCACCATAATAAGTCCACGAGGTACAATACACTGCCAGTGCCAGGCTGTAGATCACTCCCCCATACTTTCGTATGAGTTTGTCATCGGCATGACGCTCGCCCCAATTGGCAATAAGAAATAAACCACCAACATACAACAACGCCAATAAGGCAACTACCCAGGCAGCCACTGCGCTCTCCCGTCACTATTTATATATTACTTTTGGCTTAACGCAGCCCACAAGTCAATTATCTGCGCACGGGCTTCGACTAAAGTCGGGCTTTCACTTGTGTTAACAACTGCTAGATTAACTTTGCAAGATAAAAATAACAAAGGAAAAGGAGTGTATTTATGACTGAGCACGATAGTAACGCGGCAGCTTACTGGTCAGCGAATCTTCGCCTGATCATCGGCTGCCTCATCGTCTGGGCTCTGGTGTCTTACGGCGGCGGCATTTTATTCCGGCCGTTGTTAGCAGGCATCAGTGTGGGCGGTACCGACCTTGGCTTCTGGTTTGCACAACAGGGGTCTATTTTAACCTTTATCGCGTTAATCTTCTTCTATGCCTGGAGAATGAATCAACTCGATAAAGAATTTGGCCTGCACGAGGAGTAAGTTCGTCATGAGTCAATTTGCAATTAATCTTATTTTTGTTGGCGGCTCGTTCGCGCTCTATATCGCCATTGCGATCTGGGCCCGTGCAGGCTCAACCAAAGAGTTTTATGTTGCCGGTGGTGGTGTTAACCCGGTGATGAACGGTATGGCTACCGCCGCTGACTGGATGTCGGCGGCGTCGTTTATTTCTATGGCGGGCTTAATTGCTGCCGGTGGCTATGCTAACTCCACCTTTTTGATGGGCTGGACTGGTGGTTATGTGCTGCTGGCGATGCTACTGGCACCCTACTTGCGCAAATTTGGTAAGTTTACCGTACCCGAGTTTATCGGTGATAGGTTTTACAGCAAAAATGCGCGCTTAGTCGCTGTGGCCTGCTTAATCATTGCGTCAGTAACCTATGTTATCGGCCAGATGACAGGTGCAGGTGTGGCGTTTTCCCGCTTTTTAGAAGTGGAAAGCGATACAGGCTTGATTATCGCCGCTGTAATCGTATTTTTATATGCGGTAATGGGCGGTATGAAAGGCATTACCTATACCCAGGTAGCACAATATGTGGTGTTGATTATCGCCTACACTATTCCTGCGGTGTTTATCTCATTGCAGTTAACCGGCAATCCTCTGCCACCTCTGGGTTTGTTTTCTGAACACACAGCCTCTGGTATGCCACTGCTGCAAAAATTGGATTTAGTGGTTCGCGATCTGGGCTTTACCGACTACACGGCAGATGTGTCAAATAAACTGAATATGGTGCTGTTCACGCTGTCATTGATGATCGGTACAGCGGGTTTACCACATGTTATTATCCGGTTCTTTACCGTACCTAAAGTATCAGATGCACGCTGGTCTGCCGGTTGGGCCTTAGTGTTTATTGCACTACTGTATTTGACGGCCCCAGCAGTAGCCTCTATGGCACGGTTAAACCTGTTAAACACCATCTACCCTGCTGGTCCTACTGCGGATGCTATTCAGTATGCTGAACGGCCAGACTGGATCAAAAACTGGGAACAAACCGGTTTAATTAAGTTCGACGATAAAAACAACGATGGCCGTATTCAGTTATATAACGACAAGTCTGAGTCATTTAAACAAACCGCCACTGAGCGCGGCTGGAATGGCAATGAATTGACTGTTAATAACGACATTCTGGTACTGGCTAACCCTGAAATTGCCAACCTGCCTGGTTGGGTTATCGGCTTAATTGCCGCAGGTGGCCTGGCTGCTGCGTTATCAACTGCGGCAGGTTTATTGTTGGCAATATCCTCTGCAGTAAGTCACGACTTAATTAAAGGCTCTATCAACCCTCAAATTAGTGAAAAGGGCGAACTGCGTGCAGCGCGTATTTCTATGGCAGTGGCCATAGTAGTAGCAACCTGGCTAGGTATGAACCCACCAGGCTTTGCTGCACAAACGGTAGCACTGGCATTTGGTATAGCTGCGGCGTCTATTTTCCCGGCGTTGATGATGGGTATTTTTTCAAAACGCGTGAACAACAAAGGCGCTATTGCGGGTATGTTAGCTGGCTTAGTGGCCACAGTAACCTATATCTTCCTCTATTTGGGCGTACTATTTATTCCGGGTACTAACATGTTTGAGAACGTGCAGGCTAACTGGCTGTTTGGAATATCACCACTGTCTTTTGGTGCTGTGGGTGCGATGATTAACTTTATCGTTGCCTTTGCGGTGTCATCGGCAACTGAAGCTCCACCAAAACACATCCAGGAACTGGTAGAAAGCGTGCGTTACCCTAAAGGTGCCGGCGCCGCAACTGACCACTAAATGCTGTAACTTGCTTTAGACATTAAAGTAAGATCACAATGACTACGGGCTTTCATGGTGAAAGCCCGTCTTTTTCAGGAACCTCTTTATGTTTTGGGAACTGATTGCAACCATTGTTGCTGGCCTCGGTGGTGCAGGTATCGCGCTAATGTTACGAAAACTCAGTGCCAATAAAGCCCCGCGCTGGTTAATACCCGCTTT
This sequence comes from Rheinheimera gaetbuli, assembly GCF_054781935.1. Lineage (NCBI taxonomy): Bacteria > Pseudomonadati > Pseudomonadota > Gammaproteobacteria > Chromatiales > Chromatiaceae > Rheinheimera > Rheinheimera gaetbuli. The sequence continues at coordinate 425,310 of NZ_BAAGTL010000012.1, read as the reverse complement.
TGCCGGCGCAACTATGCTGGGTTTTCAGATCCACAGCGAATATAGCTGGTTTGACCATCAAGCGAGTTTATTACCAGCAGGCGTTGTCGTGGTAAAAACCGTACAAGAAAAAGCCGCCTGGCGACCCTGGAGCTACCTGTACCCGCAAACATTACGTTTTATTGCAGCAGACGTTAACAATGCCGCACAAAATCAACTTAATAGCCAAATTGTGCTGGTTGATTTGTATTTTTTTCAGCGTCGAGCCACCGCCCGCCGTGTGCCTGTGGTGTTGCACTGTAAACAACACGCCAGAACAGAATTCAACCAGCAGCTGGATATTCCCGCAGCTGACACCCCAGTTAGCAATATCTGGCAAAAACTCACTGCCGATGACCCGCTGTTAACCGCCGTGTGTAACAGTTAGTTCAGGCAATAATTGAGGTTTAGCTAAAATGGAAGTTGCAGACGTCACCCGTTTTTTAGCCGATACCACGCCGTTTGATCAACTCGACGAGGCGGCGCTCTCACAACTGGCAAGCCAAATTAATGTGCATTACTATCAAGCGCAAGATAGTGTCAATGTCAGCAGTGACCGGCTGTTACTAGTACGCACCGGTATTTTCACGCTATACAGCGACCAGCAACAACTACTAACCAAGCTGCAAAGCGCTGATTTTTATGGCTACCAGCAATTGCTAACCGGCCTGACTGACAATGACACCCTACTGTGTGATGAAGATGGCCTGGTATACTTTGTTTCGGCTGAAGCCTTTCATCAGTGTCGCTATCAGTACAAAAACATTGATATTTTTTTCCAGCGTTTATTCAGCCGCCGTTTGCATCAGTACCGCGAACAACAACAAAGCTCTCGTTTTACACTAAAAATCAGTGATATCGTGCAACAACGCAAAATTGCCATACGCCCGGAGCAGAGTGTGCAAGACGCTGCCAAACTAATGTCTGATACACGGGTATCCTCTTTGCTGGTAGAAGAGCACGACAAGCTAGTCGGTATTTTAACCGACCGTGATTTGCGTAACCGGGTACTTGCGAATGCGCTGCCCGCCAACACTCAAATCAGTCAGGTCATGACGCGCCAACCACAAAGCATTGACCGTCATGCCTACCTTTATGAAGCTGTGCAGCAAATGAGCCAGCATAATATCCATCATTTACCGGTAACAGATCAGGGCCTGTGCTGCGGCATGTTAACTGCCACTGATATTATCCGTAGCCAGCAAGATCATCCGGTGTACTTAATTGGTGAAATTCACCGGCAAAACAGCATTGATGGCCTGGAGCGCTGCAGCCAACATATACCCGACCTGGCCATAACCCTTAGCAAGCAACAAGTACCGGCACACGAAGCCGGACACATTATAACCACCATTACCGATGCGCTGACACAGCGGCTGATTTATCTGGCACAACAACAACTGGGTGAGCCACCTTGTGTGTTCAGCTGGTTGGCATTTGGCTCGCAGGCACGCATGGATCAGAGCTTAAATGCTGACCAGGACAATGCGCTATTGTTAGAAAAAGACCCGTCAGGTGACATTGGTGACTACTTTAGTGCGCTGGCCGAAATCGTTTGTAGTGGTCTGGCACAATGCGGTGTCACTTTGTGTCCGGGCAATATTATGGCGACTAATGCTGAATTACGGCTGAGTTTAAAAGGTTGGTCGGGCCGTTTTGCCCGCTGGATTGCCACACCAACCCCCGAAGCATTGTTAAAAGCCAGTATTTTTTTTGATATGCGAGTCATTGATGGCAGCAAAGGCCTGTTTAATGCACTGCAAGAAGATATTTTACAGTGCACAGCACAAGCACCGCTGTTTTTGTATCACCTTGCACAAGCCGCATTGCAACGCACCGCGCCACTGGGCTTTTTTAAGAACTTTATCCTCGAACAAGATGGTAAACATAAAAAAGGTCTGGACCTAAAAAAACGTGGCATTTCGTTGATCACGGATTTGGTCAGAGTTTATGCGTTGTCGGCAGGTATTTATCAGATTAACACCCGTAGCAGGCTAACCGCCCTGGTTACTGAGGGCATTATCGACAGCAAAGACAGCCAAAACTTGCAGGATGCCTTTGATGTGCTGGCACAACTGCGCTGGGAAAAACATCAGCATGATTTACAACAAGCACATAACGTTACTAATTTACTCGACCCGGCAGAAATATCCGGGCTGTCCCGGCATCAGTTAAAAGATAGCTTTGCAGTAATCAATGAAGCGCAAAGCCGGCTTAAACACCGCTTCTGCCGGGATCTATAAACCATGTTACGCTGGCTAGCCATTAAAAGGCCTCCTATTCATCAGGCAGTAAGTCATTTTATTGCCAGGCCGTTTCCAAGCCCGATGACATTAGCCAAAGACAGTCAATTTTTGGTGCTGGATTTTGAACTCACCGGCTTAAACCCGCGCAAAGACCATATTGTCAGTATGGGGTGGGTGCCTGTGCGACAGCATGAAATTGTGCTGTCAGAAGCTAAACACTACCTGATCAACAGCCCGGTGAGTGTTGGCCAAAGTGCGGTATATCACGGTTTACATGATCATCAACTAAAAGATGCTCACGAGCTATCTGAGGTACTAACCGAACTATTGACACGCTATGCAGGTTATGTATTTGTGGCCCATCACAGCCAGTTAGATGAGCAATTTTTGCGTGCCGCTTGCCAACGTTGCTTTGCTAAAACGCCGCGATTTAAGTTTATTGATACCCTTAAAATTGAATGGCAACGTTTGTTGCGTCAGGGCAAGATAGTAAAACATGATGCACTAAAGCTACCCAGTTGCTTAAAACGGCATGGTTTACCTGAAATGGCCAACCATCACGCGCTGGAAGATGCCTACAGCACCGCCTTGTTATTGCTAAGCCAGCTTAAACCGGGCGGTGATAATATGACACTGGCCGATTTGTACTTGCTGTCACGCTAGCTCTTCACAATCACTAAGTGTTTTTATTACTTTACACGGATTACCACCGGCTAGTACGCCCGGTGGCACATCTTTGGTTACCACACTGCCGGCTGCAATAACGCTGCCATCACCGATGCTGACGCCTGGTAGAATCACAGCTCCACCGCCAATCCACACATCATCGCCAATCGTTACTGGCATAGCCTGCTCTAGCAAAGTACGGCGTTTAGCAGCATCCAGCGGATGGTTAACGGTATAAATTTGTACTGCAGGGCCAAAGAACACATTGTTGCCAATACGCACTGGCGCAACATCAAGTACCACACAGTTAAAATTAAAAAACACCTTGTTGCCAGAGGTAATGTTATAGCCATAATCACAATAAAACGGTGGCTCAACATAAAAATGCTTGCCGGTATTGGGTAGCCAATGCTTTAACAGTTGTCGGCGCTGCGCCTCATCATCGGGTGCGCTGTGGTTAAACTGATGCTGTAGCTTACGCGCCGTCAGCCGCTGGGCACTAAGCTCTTTATCCAGCGGGTTGTACCAGTCACCGCTTAACATTTTTTGTTTTTCTGATGGCATTGCTTATCTCCGGGTAATAAAAAAGGCGCTGGCGCGCCTTTTTTATATCAACCTGCCAGTATTACTTGGCGCGGCTGCGGTATTCGTCGGTACGGGTGTCAATTTCGATTTTATCGCCCTCTTCAACGAAAGCAGGAACCATCAGTTCAAAACCAGTTTCAATTTTAGCTGGCTTTAATACTTTGCCTGACGTGTCGCCACGCGCTGCTGGTTCAGTGTACGTAACTGTGCGTACTACTACTGTTGGCAAATCAACAGAGATTGGACGTTCATTGTAAAACACTACCGAACATTCCATACCGTCAACCAGGTACTTCAGTGCTTCGGTCATGTTTTCAGCTTCAACTTCAAACTGATTGTATTCCTGATCCATAAATACGTACATTGGATCAGCGAAGTAAGAATAGGTTACTTCTTTCGTTTCCAGCAGAACCTGTTCAAATTTGTCATCAGCACGGTATACCGTTTCCATGCCCTGACCATTTAACAGGTTTTTCATTTTCATTTTTACAACGGCAGCGTTACGACCTGATTTGTTAAACTCGGCCTTTAAAATTACCATTGCTTCAGTGCCAACCATAATCACCTGGCCAGCACGCAGTTCTTGAGCTGTCTTCATCATGACTGAAATATCTTCTCGTTAGGAAAAATTGCGTCGCATTATAAATTTTTTTTCAACAAAGTGCACGAGGTTGCTGGCAAGATCTCCATTTGCCGTTAACTCCGTGCGCCATTGCTGGTTATAGTCGGCGATTTGGCACAATAATGCACTAAATTTCTGCCAACTGTGGCGCAGCATTGTGTCGGTATTCCAGGCTAACCAGAATTCACGCACAGCATCAGCTAAGGCTGATGGCATAGGTTCACAGTAACGCTGCATAAAGGCATGAAGTTTATCCAAATGGGCAAGCTCTGCCTGGCGGTATATTTGCCAGATAAAAGGTTTAGCCGCCCAGTGAGCGCGGATAATCGAATCTTCACCACGAACAAAGTTGATATCAGAGGCCCACAACAGTTTGTCGTACTCTGCCTGGGCAATAAATGGCAATATTTTTAACCGCAGCATGCCCAGAGTAATATCGCGCGCTGGGTTTTTAGCAACGTTAAGCGCCGGGTATAGTTTGCTAAGTTGGTTAGCCAGCATACCTTCGGGCACAACACAGAGTATTGGCGTTTCAGCGTTTTGCCAACACTCGAGCAAGCTTTCAAGCTGCGGATGGTCATAGGCAAATAACGAAATCTTTTGTTTGTAGCCGTCACTATCAGCAATGCCGAGGCCTCGCCAAAATGTCTGCTGAGCGTCGAAATCGCCAATAAAAGCCGCAGCCTGGCGTTGCAAGCCGGCTTCTTGTAATAAACCACCGGTTTCGCCGGTAAAACCCGGAAAGAAAAAATACTTATCCAGCGCCAAATGTGGCTGGGGTGATGGCAGGGCATGACAACCTTCAACCCAGTCTTCGGCCGACAAGTATTCCAAATTTAGCCACAACGGCTTTTGTTGCTGCAACGCCATTTGTTGCTGATACGCCAGCGGAATGGTGCAGGCTAATGCCTCAACAACAACTTGTGCCACAGACTCTGTTGTCCAGTCGATATCAGTCGACCAATGCCGGATTTGCACTGCTGCGACTTGCTGCAGGGCTTTGTCAGGATCAATTTCAGCACAAATTTTCTGAAAACTGGATAAATCATCCACCCACAGCCTTACCTGTACAGCATGCTCTGCTGCCAATTGCCGCGCTAGCCGCCAGCAGATGCCAATGTCACCAAAGTTGTCGATAACAGCGCAAAAAATATCCCAGCGCCGCGGCGCCAGCGTTTCAAAAGTGGTCACAGTATATCCGGCCCGTTAAAAAAATGCGGCAGCTATTATACCTTTAAGCGCGCGCAGGCCAAGATATAGTGTAGTCAGCAGTATGATGCTAAACAACAGTGCTAATACATAATAACTGGCTAGCATCAGCCGGTGTTTTACACGCTGCCATAATGATGTGGGGGGCGCACTGGCAATGAATTTACGGGCAAACAAAATGCCCCATAGCCACAATACGGCACAGCTAATTGCCAGTACCACTGCACTTAGCTGCCAACGCGCGCCTAGCTCAGCATCAGCGGCGAATAGTAACCAGGCAAACATGCCCAGCGCAGCAGTGGCGCCAAGCAAAAACAGCAAGCGAAGTGGCTTAAGCCAGTAAGCCCAGCGCTGATAAAACGCCAACATTAGCCATGCTCCAATACGGTTAATGTTGCAGGATAAAGGGCTAAAATTCCGCTTTGTCCCTGCAGATCGCCAATTAGCCAGATTTGCTCAAACGGATGTTTTTTTGGCATATGTAACTTCTTGTAGAGGCTTAAAATATCGCGTCGGGTCCACAGCGGGTTGGCGTTTCGAATTACCAGCCATACACGCTCAGTCTGATAGCTCTTTTCGGCTTTATTACTAATCAGCCGGTTTAATGCGGTAAGCAACCGATGCTCTGCAGGGGTACGCAGCAATGCTAAAAGCTCTTTGTGAGTATTGTAGCTAAGCTCTCGTCCGAGAATATGCATCGCTTCGACTTCACTACCATATAGATGAGCAATTTCCAGATCCAGCTTCTGATCATCATAATAACAGGACACATCAGGCCGTGCCGGTTCATTATGCCAGATATGCCGCATTGTTATACCAAAGCGCTGTTCATAAAGTCGCATAAACAAGCGGGCGGCTTCATGTTCCAATACTATTTTTTCTTCGTTACCATTCATTTCGTTACTTAGATGTTTGCTGCAATGCCTCGTAGCCACCGCGATTGGTCAGCTGGCTGTAGCCCAACTGTTGCAATGCTTCTATCGCTATACCGGCACGCCGGCCACTACCACAATACAACGCTATTTCGGTATCTTTTTCCAGCTTCAACTGGCCGATACGTTCTGCAATTTCCGTGTACGGAATATTGATTGCCCCTGATATATGGCCGCCAGCATACTCCTCTGCGCTGCGCACATCCAACCACACTATTCCGGCTTGCTCGGTTGGTTGGATTGGCTTGCTGGCACAGGCTCCCAGCAGCAAAATAGTTAACAACAAAATCACTAATCTCATAACTTACACTCCTGAAATGGTGCTAACTACGCACAGGCGTAAAATAATAGTGCCAGATCTCTTGTATTACCGGTACTACAGATAACACTAAAATTAATGCCATTGCTATATTAAAGATACGCTGAAACAGCGCTTTAGTTAGTAGATTGCGCAGTGCAGCACCAAACACCAGCCAAACACCAACACAAGGAAAGGCGACTAACAAAAAAGCCAGTGTGATAATACTTACTTCCAACCAGTACACACCACCGACACTGGTAAAGGCAGCCACTGCGCCACTAGCCATTACCCAAGCCTTGCCATTGATCCATTGAAACAGGGCCGCCTGGATAAAACTAAAGGGTTTACTTTTGCCCTGCTCTATCGCTTTGGGCTCAGCGCTGGCAATTTGCCAAGCTAGCCAAATAAGGTAAGCAACACCCAGTACTTTAATCAGCTGATGCAAATGCGGGTAACGGTCAAACACAGCACCAAACCCCAGTCCCACTAACAATACCATTAGCGGGAAACCTAAACAGATGCCTAACCAGTGCGGCAAACTGGCTCTAATGCCATAATTAACACCAGACGACATAATCATCACATTGTTTGGCCCTGGGGTAATAGTGGTAGAAAATGCAAAAAATAACACGGCAAACAATAATTCCATATGCCATCCTGTGCCAAGTAAGGGTGTTAATAGATTACTGAAGATAATACCAGAGTCGATGATCCTGAATAGGCGTTTGTGCCGGCAATAGCGGATTTTTTAACTTGATGAGCTGACGTTTAGGTAAATTAAGCTCTGCCAGATGGCCAGCAAAAAACTGCTGAAATAGTCGCTCAAAACTACCGTCGTTTAACATTTTCAGCAGACCTTTTTCAAGATCCATCGCTAATTGCTCATTTGCAGGGTTGACAAAAAAATAGCTGGCTGTCGGATAATGCAGCAGCCAGTTTTGCTCTATTACAATGCCACGTGATGCCAGCATTAACGCCTCATCGGCTATTTCCAGCGCATTACGTGGCACGGCATCTACACGTTGTTTTTCCAGCAGGAGAAAAAGATTATCATAGTGTGCCGCCCCCACTACTTTAAAGCCGTTTAGCTGCAGTATTTTGCTATCTACCCAATCATGGCCCTGCGCATAAACTAACCGCTTAATGCTGGTACTGGGCACTGTACTGGCAAATTTGTGCTGCTGTGCGGCGGGGATCAGCATAACGCGATAACCGCTAAGCCCTCTGAATATCGGAATACGAATGGGCCGCAGATCCAGCTCCCGTTCAACCGATGTCATGGTCCACAACACATCCAGTTCTGTATTTTCTTTCAAAAAAATCATACTACGCGATTTTGACATAGGCTCAGCACTGCTTTGCAACTGATATTGGCGCCCTGAGCGTGCCAATGCCATCTCCAGTAGTGCCAAAGGATAAACTGAGCGCGGATCTTCAACATGCGCAATAGCAGGATAACGCACCAACTCTGCAGCCAGAGCCGGTAATATAAAACAAAGGTTAAGCAGTAAAATTAAGCGCATAGCTGTTCAACTTCTGATAACTGTGCCATGGTGTATTTGCAAGTATCGACGAAAACTATCAAAAATAGTCGTCTAAAAACTGATAATTGCCTTATAAAAATGCCGCTACGGTGCCATTAAACATAAAAAGAGAGGCTGATTATGAATAAAATCTTAGGGCTTGCTGCATTAGTGGCTGGCGCCATATTGCTGTATTTTGGCTACACGGAATATAACTCACATGCGTCACAAGTCACTGAACTGGTAACGGGTAATCCAACCGACAATTCCATCTGGTTTTTAGTGGGCGGCGCCATTGCTGTAGTGGTCGGTCTTGGGCTGGTGCTTAAAAAATAACAGCGCTGCTATTGCCTGTTTTAACACAACATAAAGGCCGCGATGCGGCCTTTATTTATTGCAGTAAAATAATACTTACTCTTCTTCTTTACCCCAGCTGTCACGCAGACCTACAGTACGGTTAAACACCAGCTTGTCGGCGGTTGAATCGCGGTTATCAGCACAGTAGTAGCCTTCGCGCTCAAATTGATAAGCCTGCTCTGCTTTAGCGTCTTTCAGTGATGGCTCTACCAGGCCGTGTTTAATCACTAACGATTGCGGGTTCACCACAGTCAAAAAGTCATCTTCTGCTGCCGGGTTGGCTACGCTGAACAAGCGGTCGTATACACGAAACTCTGCCGACACAGCATTTGTCGCTTCAACCCAGTGAATAACACCACGCACTTTGCGGCCATCTGCCGGGTTTTCACCCAGCGTTTCCGGCAAATAGCTGCACTTCAGTTCAATGATATTACCGTCAGCGTCTTTTAATATTTCATCGGCGTGAATAACATAAGCATTACGCAAGCGCACATCACCGTTTAATACCAAACGCTTGTACTTTTTGTTGGCTTCTTCACGAAAATCAGCGCGGTCGATATACACTACCGGCCCAAACGGCAGTTTACGGCTGCCCATAGTGTCGTCTTTCGGGTGGTTTGGTGAATCCAGCCACTCGATGCCATCAGCCGGGTAGTTAGTAATGGTGACCTTAAGCGGATCTAACACAGCCATAGCACGTGGTGCTGCGGCGTCTAAATCTTCACGAATACAGGCTTCCAAAGCGCTCATTTCAATCACGTTGTCTTGTTTGGTGACACCAATGCGTTTGGCAAACTCACGAATAGCCGCCGGTGTGAAACCACGGCGGCGTAAACCGGCAATAGTGGGCATACGCGGGTCGTCCCAACCGGACACCACGTTTTGCTCAACCAGCGTTTGCAGCTTACGCTTGCTCATTACCGCGTATTCCAGGTTTAAACGGGAAAATTCAATCTGTTGCGGGTGACAGGCAATAGTAATGTTGTCCAGGATCCAGTCGTACAAACGGCGGTTATCCTGAAACTCCAGGGTACACAGTGAATGGGTAATGCCTTCCAGCGCATCAGAAATACAATGGGTAAAGTCGTACATCGGGTAGATGCACCAGGTATCGCCGGTTTGATGATGATGGGCAAACTTAACACGATAAATTACCGGGTCGCGCATACACATAAAGCTGGACGCCATATCAATTTTAGCGCGCAGCGAACATTCACCTTCTTTAAAGCCACCGGCACGCATTTTCTCAAACAACGCCAGGTTTTCTGCCGGGCTGGTATCGCGGGTTGGGCTGGGCTTGCCTGGCTGGGTTAAATTACCGCGATATTCGCGCATTTGCTCGCCATTTAAAAAACATACGTAGGCCAGGCCTTTATTAATCAGCTCTACCGCGTAGCCATACAGCGCATCAAAATAGTCAGACGAATAACGTACTTCACCACTCCACTGAAAACCCAACCAGTTCACGTCGTGCGAAATTGAGTTAACAAACTCGACGTTTTCTTTTTCCGGGTTGGTATCATCAAAGCGCAGGTTGCACTTACCCTGGTAATCCTGCGCAATGCCGAAATTCAGACAAATAGATTTGGCATGGCCAATATGTAAATAACCGTTAGGCTCAGGCGGAAAACGGGTTTGCACCGCGTTATGCTTGCCGGAAGCTAAATCGGTATCAATAATTTGCCGGATAAAATTGCTTGGGCGATGTTCTGCGTCCGCCATAAAATGCGCTGTCCTTTTGTTACGGGAACTAAATTAAGATGCGGCATTATAGCAGCTGAAACAACGCTGACTACTGCCGCTATTGGCGAATTGTTCAGATTTTAGTGCTTTGAACAATTTTAAAACTCATACTCAAGCGCAAAGCGCAGCGTACGGTCAATGGTATCGTTGTCTATAGCAAAAACAATAGCAGCCTCCCATTTCAATTGGCGGGTATTGCTAAATTTATGTACCCCCATAAAACCAGGCCCCGCCCCTTTGAAACCCTCCCCGGCATAGATCTCCAATGACGGCTGCAAAGCGGGTAAAAAACGATAACGATACTGAAAACGAAATTCCGCTTCGATTTCTTCTTCAATATTGGCGCCCCACTCGTACACCAGCAATGCATTAACAGTCAGACTGGTATGCTCAAATTCTTTTTCGACCAGCAGGCCAGTGGTAAATTCGTTATTGTCGGTTTGCTGTTGATGCTCTAACTCAAACAACAGCCCCCAATCCCAACTGTATTGCCCCTGCTCGGTTAACATCCAGCGCAGTTCAACTTCATAGCCAGCGACAGTATAATCATCGGGCATTACCCGTTCTGCCAATATATACCAGGACAAAGCCATATCATCAGCAATGGAAAAACCATAACCAAGTTTCTGTGCCATAGCATTATTGTTTGGATGATCTGCCTGGCGCTGGTATAAGGCACGATATTCAAAATTACGTTCCAACGGCTGAACATAAGGATGATATACCTTATCAACCACCCTGCCGTCTGCCATGGCTGTTGTACTTACCGCAAGAGCAAACAATAAGACACTTAGCTGTATTTGTTTCATTGCTTTTGTCTCCGCCACTGCCAAAATATTGTTATTAGCACCAGGGTAAAGCCCCAGCAACCCAGCTGCAGTGCATCAGGCGTAGCCTCATAACCAAACCATGCATGTAAAAACACACCCGCTTCCGATTGTTCGCTGATAAGCATACTGCTGTCCCATATTGCCCTGCCGGACGACACCCAATCAATTTGCCCCAGTAGCGCCACAATCTCACTGCTTTGCCGTGCGCCGATAAAGCCTGTCATCAACGCCAACACCGCAGCGCTGAAATTTTCCAACTCAGCCAACAGTTGATACCACAATACGGCAATACTCAGGCCTATACCGATACCTAATACCGCACCAAGCCAAATACTCTCTGACGCACCATGCGAGCCCGGGCTGGTTAGGCCGTACAACAATAAATTGATACCGCACAACAACGCTTGAGCGGATATTGCCAATATAACCGCACTGCGTTGCCATTTAGCCGACCAGCCACGGATAACCAAAGCAAATAACGTCAGCAAATGCGCAAAAACAAACAGTAGCTCCAGGCCATTGCCCTGTGCCATTTGAGTAATTTGGCTAAGCCATGGTGCCAATAACAACATTAGCAGTAGCGACCCCCCTGCGCCCTGCAGCAACAACGTCAGCTTTGCGGCCTGTTGCAAACGTAAGATTAGTGCCAATAACAACAGTACCGGCAGCAATTCCCGGGTGTACACCAACACAGCATTAATCAACATGTTGTACCTGCTGTTGTTGCCATTCCTGCTCCGGTACCGCAATTAATATGCCTTTGGCACTATCAGGATGAAAATCTCCAAAAAAATCATACTCACCGGCTTGAAGTGGCCCTAAATACAATATCGCTTCGCTATTACCCAGCACGACTTTTTCGCGGTTTAACGCAAAGCTTTCAAACTCTTCCGGTGTCGGATCTTGATTGACCAAGCGCACTTTTATTTTTACCCCGGCAGGTACGCGTATGTGTGAGGGAGTAAACAAATGGTCTTTGAGTACCAGCACAAACTCTTGCCGTGCCAGAGCATTTAACGGCAACAGTAGCAGCGCTACATAACACCAGCGCAACAACCTCATCATAGCGGCAGCTCCACCCTGACCTTTAAACCACTATCAAAGTCAGATTTACCCAGGCTGATTTTGCCGCTATGTAACATGACAATGTCCTTTACTATTGCCAAGCCCAAACCTGAGCCTGGCGCCCCGGAATGATGCCTGTCGCCACCGACACGATAAAAACGGTCAAAGACCTGCTGATATTCCTCTGGCGCAATACCGGGGCCGGAATCTGCAACCTCAAGTATCGCGGCTTTTGACGTATGCGTTAGGGTTAATATTATCTGTCCATGCACGGGCGTATATTTTATGGCATTTCCCAGTAAGTTAGACACTAACAGCCGCAGTGCAAACTCGTCGGCTTTAACCTCAAGATGCTCTGCTCCGTCAATGCTGATTTGCTGCTGCTTTTGTTCCAACTGACTATACCATTCGGCCACTACGTCGCGGCACAGCGCCGCCCAATCCAACAGTTTGGTTTTGGCCTGAAAGTTATCCGGATGCGTGCGGTTAAGCAACATAATTTGCTCAATAAGATGACGCATGCGTTCTACTCCCTGTTGCAGCGCCACCATACTCTCATCGGTTTCTGACATGCCCTGCTGCTTCCAGCGCGTTAGTGCATTAAATAAGGTTATTTCCAACACACTTAGCGGCGTACGAAGTTCGTGCGCTACATCTGACGCAAAACGCTTTTCGCGGGCAAAAGCACCGGACAAGCGTTCGAATAAACTGTTGGTTGAACTGAGAACCGGCCTAAGCTCAGCCGGTACCTGCTTTAACTTTACCGGTGCTAACTCATCGGCTTTGCGAGACGTCAGCTGGGTAGAAAATTCATGCAACGGACGTAAAGCCCGGCTTACCACCAGCCAAATCAGCAACGCCTGAAACGGTAAACTCAGCACAACCGGATAAATAGACGCGGTAATGACTTCATCGGCCAGTTGTAAGCGCTGCTGAAGCGGTTGCGCCACCATTATTTGCCAGCCATCATTGCTTAGCTGTACATAGACTCGCCAGCGCTTGCCGGAAAAGTTCTGCTCAGAGAACCCCACCGGCGCCTTAAGCAGTTCACGCGGAGCCTGCTCACTGCTATAGGTTAACTTACCATGCTGCCCCAGCTGAATAGCCAGTCCCTGGCCTGCTTCCGGCACCTGCAGCTGATATTGGTTAAGAATTGCCGCCGCGACTTGCTGTAAGTCCTGATCAAAAAGATCCGTGGCTCTGTCAGCACTTAAACGATAGCTTTGCAGCGCTGCCAAAAAGCTGGTCAATACCAGCACAGCAATTAATACTGAAATAAGGTAACGCCGAACGGAGGTCATGGCCGGCTGATACTGTAACCTACCCCACGAACGGTGCGGATAAACCCGGCAGGTAACTTTTTACGCAAATTAGATATATGGACTTCCAAAGCATTGCTTGCGACCTCCTCACCCCAACTGTACAAACTGGCTTCTAGCTGCTCGCGGGTTTTAATGCGCCCGGCAGACTCCATCAGCTCTTTTAATAGCACATACTCGCGACGCGAAAGGGAAATCAGCTCACCGTCTATACTGGCATGCATCGCACTGCTATCAAGCTCAACCTCACCGCAACGAATTAAATGGCTTGATGCCGTACCTAACCTGCGCTCTATTACGCGCAGCCGGGCAAACAACTCAGGAGCGGCAAAGGGTTTAACCAAATAATCATCAGCGCCGTAATCCAGCCCTTTGATACGGTCTTCAATGTCATCTCGAGCGGTTAAAATTAATACCGGCATGCGCGGACATTTTTGCCGCAATTGTTTTAGCACCGACAGACCATCCATGTCCGGCAGACCTAAATCTAAAATAACGCTGTCGCAATCGCCTGCGCGCACCACAGCAAGCGCCTGCTGGCCGCTGCTTACCGCATTTACCGCAAACCCCTGACCGGTAAGCGCCTGCTGCAAGCCATCACGCAGTGCTATATCATCCTCTACCAGCAGTAAACGCATTATGCCTCTCTGTTACTTTTTCAGCTTCTTGTTTAGCTTATGCTCCAGTGCCGCAATCTCTTGCTGACGACCGCTATCAGCAAGCGGGCGGTCCGGCCTGGCCGGTGCCAGTTTTGCTATCTCAAGATAGCGCATTGCCGCATTGTAGTCGCGCTCTTCCAACAAAAACTCTGCATAAAAATAATTTGGATCAATACCTTGTGGGTTTAACTCAATAGCCTTGGTTAACATAGCCCGGGCTTTTTTGTCGCTGCCAAAACCTACCGGCCAGCCGGGAACCTTGTAGTACAGTACACCCAAACTGGTATACGCCGAGCCCTGCAAGGCAGTGTCATTCAGTGCTATGGCCTGCTCCAGATCATCCTTTGATTGCCCGGTTAACGACAAGGCCCCCAAACCGCCTTTTGCTCCGGCGTAGCTGGAGGCAATAATGCCGCGCCATATATAGGCTTCTGCTTTGTCGCTATTCGCTTTGACTACTTCATCGGCTTGCTTAAGCAATGCATCAAACGCGCTCTCACGCTCGCTCTCTTCCAACTGATAGTTTACTTCAGCCCAGCGCTGCTGCAGTGGCTTAATATCATCGAACACATCAGCCTGTGCTGCGTTTGCGGATAACAGCAAAGTAAAGGCCAGCAATGTTTTAATTTTCATATTACACCTCCGCACTGTTTTTTACGCCAGTGCCAATAAAATGTTGTTTTATCTGTTTAAGCTTACCGCCCAGAGCATTGTCAACAACAGACGGAAACAGCGCATTTAACCTGACAAAGATATTCTCTGCAGCGCCTAAGAAGCGACGTTTTTTGCCACTGAGCAATTGTTTAATCAACGCATTGGCAACCTGCTCCGGGGTATCAACGCCCTGGTGCAACGCACGGTTTAATGCATTCACTTCTGCGGTGTTAATAGCAGTATCAGTAGCGCGCGGGGCGAGGTACAACACCTGCATCCCGCTGTCAGCCACCTCGCGCTGCAGTGCTTCTGTGTAGCCGCGCAAACCAAATTTAGCCGCACAATAGCCGGTAAAACCGGCATAGCCAATGCTGCCAAAAGTAGAGCCAACATTTAAAATGGTGCCGTTACGTTGCTTCAATACAGGTAAAAACAATTGCGTAAGCAGCACCGGCGCTAACAAATTAGTGGTTATCAGCGCGGTTAGTTGTTGCCCTGTCGCCGCAGAGAACTGACTGATACCGGCATTGTTTATCAAAATATCGATCCCTCCCTGCTGCTGACAAAAGGCAAATAAAGCATCCAGCGTTGTCATATCAGTCAAATCACCTGCGAAGGTGACGATTTGCTCCGGAGCACAGGCAGCTAGAGTTGTAAGCTTTTGTTGGTCGCGTCCGGTAATCACCACCTTTGCACCACACAGCAGCAATTGCGTTAACACCGCACGGCCAATGCCGCCAGTAGCACCGGTAAGCAATACCCGTTTGCCTTGTAACCGGTTCATGCTGCCTGCTCCTGACGTTGAAGGCCGTGAGGTGCTTCCAGCGAGCGGAAAATATCGCCATACAAGCGGTAAAAACGCTTGGCAGCATGCACAATAACGGCCTGATCCTCTTCGGCAGTAATATTGTTCATCAGGTTTTCATAGAATTTAATATGCTCCTGATCCAAAGCACCGTGTGAATTCAGATAAGAAAACGCTTTGCGTGGTAAGCCCAATTTACCGGCAATATGCGATGCAGCTTGCTCTGCCAGGTTAATAGACGTGCCTTCCAGTACCAGTACCATGCCAAAAAAGGCCAGCGGATTAGTGCGTCTTATTGCATCATAGGCATAAGAAACCATCATTTCGGTGGCAAATGCCGGTGTACTGAGTCTTGCCTGCTGCTTATCAAAGCCACAGGCGGCAATATCATTCAGTACCCATTCCTGGTGACCCAATTCTTCCTCAATGTATTCAGCCACGGCCTCGCGTAACCATTCTTTCTCTTCAGGCAACTGCGCACCAACCGCCATCAAAAGAGGCACAGTATGCTTAACATGATGATAAGCCTGTAATAAAAACGCTACATAATGGTCCAGCGTAAAATCACCTTCAAAGCAGCGTTTAATCATTGGCGCACTTAGCAGGTAATTACGCTCTTCGCTGGTTGCTTCAAGCAGGGATTGATAAAAGTTCATATTTGTCTCCTGAAAACAGTGCTGAAATTTGTGCTGCATAACATTGTTCAATGCGGTTGCGCCGCAGCCGGCCATTGTCGGTTAATGTGCCGCGCTGCGCAGTAAAGGGTTCTGTTAGCCGGTGGTAACTCACCACGGTGGCATAATCTGGTAATTGCTTGTTCACCTTTTGCACAGCCTCTGCCAGCTGTGTATCGCTGACATCGGCTGATGCGAACAATAACGCCGAGCAATGCGGTTGGGCATCACCAAGCAGCATGGCCTGTTGCACCACGCCGCTGTCGGTCAGTGCTGTTTCTACCCATTCCGGTGAAATATTCCGGCCAAAGCTGTTAATAAACAGATTTTTGCGTCTACCCAAAATGCGCAGCCCGCCATGTATAGTCCATTCAGCCAAATCGCCGGTATATACCTTTTTTGTTGCCGAATCAGCCTCGCCTAAATAACCAAGAAAAGGCGTATCAACCACAAGTTCACCATCGATGATCTGAACATCGCGACACGCCAGTGGTTGGCCTACACTTTCAGAGGCCTCTGCAGGATTAATGTCAGACAGCGCAACCACAGAGCTACATTCGCTCAGGCCATACCCCTGGTAAACCGGCAGCCCAAGCACTGCGGCTTTTTTCAGTAAATCCGCTGAAACATAAGCGCCGCCAACAGCAATAAACTCCAGGCTTGCCGGTACATTCCAGCCAGCTGACGCTGCCTGGACCAGCATTTTTAACAGCTCCGGAACTAAAATCAGGCTTTTTGGCTTTTGCACACCAATTAACTGTAATAACAGCTGTGGTGTTGTTAAGCGGCTACCGCAAAATCCCCGCAGCGCATCCGGTGCTACAATAACTTCGCCACCGGCAAGCAAAGGCGCATAAACCCCGGCGATGTTTTCCAGTAAGGTCGGCAGTGGCAACAAACATAAATGCCGCGGACAGCCGCTGATGATATGTTCTACTCTGACCTTTAACGCCAGCGCCACATCTAACTGACTGCGGGCAGATAAACACACGCCTTTGGGGTTGCCGGTTGAACCTGACGTAAACGTGATTTTTTGTGTGCCGTGAGCTACCGCAACGCTGCCGTTTACTTGCCGGCGATACAGCAGTAAACCATCGAATTCTTCCAGCAAAGTGCATGCAGCATCGTTAATTTCGCAGTCGCTCAACCATAAATCCGGCTGCAAACTATTCAGTACTGCACCACGCTGAGTATCGCTTAAATAAGTCGGTAACGGTGTAAGTAAAATACCCGCGGTCAAACACGCCAGATCTGCCAGTATCCAGCTGATACTGCTATCAGCAGTGAGCACCACCCGATTAGCATCATAGCCCTGCAACAACGTTTGCCACTGGTTTATCCGGCGCTGTATCGCCGCACTATCCAATGTATAACCACTTTGAGCATCGGTAAGACGCGCAGAATCTGTCAGCGAGAATTGCATCAGATAGTCTCCTTCAGGGTATCAACCAAAGCATGGAGTTGCGGCCAGTGTTTAAAAATCAACTGCACCAGACGTTGGTCAGATTGAATACGCTCTGCCGCCTGTGCGACGGATAGTACGCATACTTTAGGTTGGCTTTGGTAGTAAGTACCCCAATCTGAAGCTTTGTCGCCCAGACAGGTTGCCGACGCATCAGCGATTTCTGTAAGTGTAATACCGTGCCGGGTTAGCAAACGCTTCAGATCGGCCGTTGCTGCAAATAACAACCGTTGCACCTTTAACTGATGCAGCGCTTGAACCAGCAACACAAACAGTTGCATCAGCGCCTGACGGCTTTGTGCATACAGCTGACCAATTTCGGCAACGGAGGCTCTGTCACAGGCTATATTATGTGCGCGCATTACCTGCTCTGCCGCCGCGGGCAGATATTGCTCGGTAAACATGCGACCGGCAGAGGCAAAACGAATACCCAATGCAGCCTGCCAATGCCCAGACAGTGAGACGCCAAGCAAGTGAGGCATAAACTGCTGTACACTGGCCTGATAATGACTGGCAAAGCCCTGCACTATAAACTGCTGCAGTGATGCCCGAAGCGGATGCTGCGGCTCAATCAATTGCAGGTCACCATGCCCGGGTTGGTTAACATGATGGTTTTCAACAGTAAGCTGCTCTGTGCTGAAATCAACAACTCCAGCACTTTTGAACGACTCAACACTACGCATCAGACTGGTCATAACGGACTCCTGTGTTACCGTTATAAACAGTGTGCATTAGCAAACTTAAATTAATCTTAAGAGCAAAATAAAAAAACCCGCCTTAAAGACGGGTTTCTTAACATCAAATAATCAGCGGCGAATTACCAGCCAGTGATCTCTTTCAGTGCTTTACCGATATCGGCTAAGCTCTTCACGGTTTTAACACCGGCATCTTCTAATGCTGCGAATTTCTCGTCTGCAGTACCTTTACCGCCAGAGATGATAGCGCCGGCGTGGCCCATACGCTTACCTGCTGGTGCAGTTACACCGGCAATATAAGATACTACAGGCTTCGTCACGTGCTGCTTGATATAAGCAGCCGCTTCTTCTTCTGCAGAACCACCAATTTCACCGATCATAACGATGGCTTCAGTTTGCGGATCGTCCTGGAATAACTTCAGGATGTCGATAAAGTTAGAACCAGGAATTGGGTCACCACCGATACCAACACAGGTAGACTGGCCAAAACCGTAATCGGTAGTTTGTTTTACCGCTTCATAAGTCAGGGTGCCTGAACGTGAAACGATACCTACTTTACCCGGCTTGTGAATGTGGCCTGGCATAATACCAATTTTACATTCACCTGGTGTAATAACACCTGGACAGTTAGGACCAATTAACACTACGCCTAATTCGTCACATTTTACTTTCGCATCCAGCATGTCCAGCGTCGGAATACCTTCAGTGATACAAACAATCAGCTTAATGCCACCGTTTGCGGCTTCTAAAATAGAATCTTTACAGAAAGGCGCCGGTACATAGATCACAGACGCAGTAGCGCCGGTAGCATCTACCGCTTCTTGTACAGTATTAAATACCGGTAAACCTAAATGCGTTTGACCGCCTTTACCCGGCGTTACACCGCCAACCATTTTAGTACCGTAAGCAATGGCTTGCTCAGAGTGAAAAGTACCCTGTGCACCAGTGAAGCCCTGACAAATTACTTTGGTATCTTTATTAATTAAAACGCTCATTGCTTACCCCTTATGCCTTAGCCGCTGCTGCAACAACTTGCTTGGCAGCGCCAGTCAGGTCTGTATCAGCGATAATGTTCAGGCCGCTTTCTTGCAGTACTTTAGCCCCCAGTTCTGCGTTGTTACCTTGCAGACGCACAACAACCGGTACTTTAACGCCAACTTCTTTTACTGCGCCAATAACACCTTCAGCAATCATGTCACAACGCACGATACCGCCGAAAATGTTAATGAAAACGGCCTTGACCGCAGTATCAGACAGGATAATTTTGAACGCTTCTACTACGCGCTCTTTAGTTGCGCCACCGCCAACATCTAAGAAGTTAGCTGGTTGGCCACCATGTAGTTTAACGATGTCCATTGTGCCCATTGCCAGGCCTGCACCGTTAACCATACAACCGATGTCGCCGCCTAAGGCAACATAGTTCAGCTCCCATGATGCTGCATGAGCTTCACGTGGATCTTCCTGTGACGGGTCCTGCATTTCTTTTAATTCAGGATGACGGTACAACGCATTGCCATCAATAACCAGTTTGGCATCTAAACAGTGCAAGTCACCGGCTGGGGTAATAACCAGCGGGTTTACTTCTAATAATGCGAGGTCTTTTTCCTGGAACAATTTGGCCAGTCCCATGAAAATTTTCACGAACTGGTTAATTTGTTTGCCTTCCAGGCCCAGCTTAAAGGCTAACTCACGGCCCTGGTATGGCTGAGCGCCAACCAACGGGTCGATAGCGGCTTTCAGAATTTTTTCTGGTGTTTCGTGGGCTACGGTTTCAATTTCCATGCCACCTTCAGTAGACGCCATAAACACGATACGACGTGAAGAGCGATCTACCACCGCACCTAAATACAGCTCTTTAGCGATATCGGTACAGGTTTCAACCAGAATACGGCTTACCGGCTGACCTTTTTCGTCTGTTTGGTAAGTTACCAGGTTTTTACCCAGCCATTTTTCTGCGAAAGCTTTGATGTCTTCTTTGCTCTTAACCAGCTTTACACCGCCCGCTTTACCGCGGCCACCAGCGTGAACCTGTGCTTTGACAACAAACATATCGCCGCCGATTATATCTGCAGCTGCTACCGCTTCTTCAACTGTAGCTGCGGCAATGCCTTTAGATACAGGCAAACCATATTGGGCAAACAGTTGCTTACCCTGATACTCGTGCAAATTCATGGCTATTTTCCGTTCATTTGAATATGGAGGCTGCCCTTTTGGTGCAACCTGACTTTTGATCGGCGCATATTATAGTGCCAACCGGTGTGATAAAAAATGCTGTTGTCCGTAAAACAACAGCATTTTTAGTTATTTCTTCTGGATAATTAGATATCCAGCAGAATACGGGTTGGATCTTCCAGCAACTCTTTAATGGTTACCAGGAAACCCACAGACTCTTTACCATCGATAATTCTGTGATCATAAGACAGTGCCAGATACATCATTGGCAAAATTTCCATCTTGCCATCAACAACCATCACGCGATCCTGGATTTTATGCATACCCAAAATGGCGGACTGTGGTGGGTTGATGATTGGTGTAGACATTAACGAGCCAAACACACCACCATTGGTGATAGTAAAGTTACCGCCAGTTAAGTCGTCCATAGCCAACTTGCCATCACGGCCTTTAAGCGCCAGTTCTTTAATGGCTTTTTCAATTTCAGCCAGGTTCATCTTGTCACAATCGCGCAGTACCGGGGTAACCAGACCACGTGGTGTTGATACCGCAATGCTGACGTCGAAATAGTTGTGGTAAACAATATCGTCACCATCAATCGCAGCATTAACCTCAGGGAAGCGTTTCAGCGCTTCGGTAACCGCCTTAACATAGAACGACATAAAACCTAACCGGATACCGTGACGCTTTTCAAACACGTCCTGGTATTGCTTACGCAGTTCCATAATCGGCTTCATGTTCACTTCGTTAAAGGTAGTTAACATGGCCGTTGAGTTTTTCGCTTCCAACAGACGGTTAGCGATGGTTTTGCGTAAACGTGTCATAGGCACACGTTTTTGACTACGATCGCCAGCTACCGCAGCAACAGGGGCTGCTGCAGGTGCTGCTTTGGCAGGTGCGCCAGCAACAAATTTCTCAACATCTTCTTTAGTAACACGGCCGTTTTTGCCTGTACCTTTAATTTTGCTCGCATCTAAGCCTTTTTCCGCAATCATGCGACGCACTGAAGGGCTTAAGGCGTCATCATTGCTGTCATCAGCGGCAGCTGGTGCGGCTTCAGCTTTAGCAGGTGCGTCATCTTTTTTCGCCGCTGGCGCGCCACCGGCTTCCATTTTGCCAATTACTTCTTCTGCCGTTACCGTAGCACCGGTGTCATGAATGATTTCGCCCATTACGCCATCGGCCTGAGCAACCACTTCAAGTACCACTTTGTCGGTTTCAATATCAACTAATACCTGATCGCGTGTAACGGCTTCGCCAGTTTTTACGTGCCAGGTCGCGATGGTTGCATCTGCAACGGATTCTGGAAGTACGGGTACTTTAATTTCCACTTTTTCACCTTTTACCGGTTAGTCTTATTTCGTTCAGCCGGCGCCTCGACTGGCGCCGGACCATAAATTATTTTATCGTCAATGCGTCGTTTACTAACGCCTGCTGCTGTTTATTATGTACAGACAGATAACCCACTGCCGGCGATGATGACGCTTCGCGACCTGCGTAAGCCAGGTAGCCAGCTTTAGGAATCGCAGAGCGGAAATGGTGTTGACTACAGTACCACGCACCTTGGTTTTGCGGCTCTTCCTGACACCAGACAAAATCCGTTACATGCTGGTACTGGCTTAATACTTCTGCCAGTTCATCGTGTGGGAAGGGGTACAACTGCTCTACCCGCACAATAGCAAGATCTTTCTGCTCGCGCTTGCGCCGCTCTTCCAACAGTTCGTAATATACCTTGCCGCTGCAGAACACCACACGTTTAACATCCGCTGGCTTAATATCATCTATCTCGCCAATAACATTGTGGAACTTGCCGTCAGCCAGCTCTTCCAGCGTCGACGTTGCCAGCGGGTGGCGTAACAGCGACTTAGGAGACATAACAATCAACGGCCTACGCATTGGCCTTACCATTTGCCGGCGCAGCATGTTAAAAACCTGCGCTGGCGTAGTCGGCACACACACTTGCATATTGTGATCAGCACATAGTTGCAAGAAACGCTCTAAGCGGGCTGATGAATGCTCAGGCCCTTGGCCTTCATAGCCATGTGGCAGTAACAGCGTCAAACCACACAGACGGCCCCACTTCTGCTCGCCTGAGCTTAAGAACTGATCAATAACAACCTGGGCGCCGTTAGCAAAGTCGCCAAACTGGCCTTCCCAAATTACCATTGCACGCGGCTCTGCCGTGGCGTAGCCGTATTCAAAAGCCATCACCGCCTCTTCTGACAAGGCAGAATCATACACCTGGAACGGACCTTGGTCGTCACTGATGTGTTCAAGTGGCGTGTAGGTGGAACCATCAGCCTGATTATGCAATACCGCATGGCGATGGAAGAAGGTACCACGACCAGAATCCTGACCGACGATACGAATACGACTGCCATCTGCTACTGTTGCGGCATAGGCAAGAATTTCGGCAAAGCCCCAATCAATTTTTTTCTCACCGGCCAGCATTAGCGCGCGGTCTTCGTAAACCTTACCTACCTGACGTTGCAAGGCATGTGACGATGGAATAGCCGTCGCTTTTTTACCCAACTCAACCAGTTTTTCAACCGACAAGCTGGCATCGTAAGTAGCATCCCAATCGTGGCCAATAAACGGTGTCCAATCAACAGATGATTCTGTCATCGGCCGCCATTCATCCACCACACAATCACCTTTATCTAAGGCATCGCGGTATTGCTCAATTAACTGATCTATTTGCTCTTTACTGAACAAACCTTCGGCAATAAGCTTTTGTGCATATAATTCGCGCGGCGTAGGATGCTTCTTAATTTTTTGGTACATTAGCGGCTGGGTAGCATTTGGTTCATCCGCTTCGTTATGGCCGTTACGGCGATAACACACCAGGTCAATTACCACATCACGTTTAAAGGTATTGCGATAATCAACTGCTAATTGAGCGACAAACACCACCGCTTCAGGATCATCACCGTTAACATGGAAAATAGGCGCCTGCACCATTTTAGCAATGTCGGTACAGTATTCTGTTGAGCGGGTGTCTTCCGGGTTAGACGTGGTGAAACCCACCTGATTATTAATAACCAGACGAATGGTACCACCCACTTTAAAAGCACGGGTTTGTGAAATATTAAAGGTTTCCGCAACAACACCCTGACCGGCAAAAGCAGAATCACCATGAATAGTGACAGGCAACGCTAATGAGCCATCAGAACAGCCACGACGGTCTAAACGCGCCCGCACTGAGCCGATAACTACCGGGTTTACAATTTCTAAATGCGAGGGGTTAAACGCCAACGCCAAATGCACATTGCCACCACTAGTGGCAAAATCAGACGAGAAACCCATATGGTATTTTACGTCACCCGCACCCACAACCTCGTACTTGCCGGCAAATTCGTCAAATAATTTTGACGGGTTCTTACCCAGTACGTTAATTAGCGTATTTAACCGACCACGGTGTGCCATACCAATAACACAATCTTTAGCGCCCTGCTCACCAGCACGATGTATCATCGCTTTGAGCATTGGCACCATGGCATCGCCGCCTTCCAGGCCAAAACGTTTAGCGCCCGGAAACTTGGAAGACAGGTATTTTTCTAAACCATCTGCAGCAACCAGGCCTTTCAAAATGCCGGTTTTGACGCTTTTGTCATAAGAAGGCGCAGACTGAATAGACTCTAACCGTTGCTGGATCCAGCGTTTCTCATCGGTTGAGACAATATGCATGTACTCAGCGCCGATAGAGCCACAGTAGGTTTTCTCTAATGCTTTGTGCAAATCACCCAGTTTCATCGTTTCTTTGCCAATGGCAAATGATCCAATGTTGAACTCGGTATCGTAATCTGTTTCTGACAGGTCGTGATAAGACAACTCTAAATCACGAACCCGGGCGCGCTTCCACAGGCCTAGTGGGTCAAGATTAGCCTGCTGATGGCCACGAAAACGATAGGAGTTAATCAGTTGCAACACTTTGACCTGACGACTATCTGCCGCTGCGCCGCTATTTACCACCACCACTTCGCGGTGTTTATTGCGGGCCAAGTCGGCAAATTGTTGTCTGATATCAGCATGACGAACTTCCAAGTCAACACCGTCGATCTTGGGCAGTTTAGAGAAAAACTCACGCCATTCATCGCTGACACTAGTTGGTTCAGCTAAGTAGGATTCATAGAGCTCATCGACGTAGGCCATGTTGCCACCGCCAAGATGAGAAGACTCTAACCACGCCTTCATTACACCTTCGTGCATTTAGTTTCCCTTAATTTCCGCGCACCTGGAAAAAGTAGCAAAAAAACCGCCGCTTAACAAACGGTGGCTTTTTGTTCAGATACCAAAAAAGGGCGCATTACAGCGCCCGGTTTAACAACATTGATTTAATTTCACCAATTGCCTTGGTAGGGTTAAGCCCTTTTGGACATACGTTAACGCAGTTCATAATGCCATGACAGCGGAATACGCTGAACGCATCGTCCAGATCATTTAACCGTTGCTCAGTCGCTGTATCTCGGCTGTCGGCCAGAAAACGGTACGCATGCAGTAAACCGGCCGGGCCGATAAACTTGTCCGGATTCCACCAAAATGACGGGCATGAGGTGGAGCAACAGGCGCATAGGATACACTCGTATAAACCGTCCAGCTTGGCGCGTTCTTCCGGCGACTGCAAAAACTCACCGGCTGGTGGTAATTTGCTGTCGTTAATCAGATACGGCTTAACTTTTTCGTACTGAGTGTAAAACTGGCTCATGTCGACAACCAGATCGCGCACTACCGGCAACCCTGGCAGTGGCCGCACCACAATTTTGCCGCCTTTTAAACCCGCAGCTGATAATGGTGTAATACAAGCCAAGCCGTTCTTACCGTTAATATTCAAACCGTCTGAACCACAAACGCCTTCACGGCAGCTGCGACGAAACGATAAACCTGCGTCCTGCTCTTTTAACTTGATTAGCGCGTCCAGCACCATCATGTCCCGGCCTTCCGGGTTATCCAGCGTGTAATCCTGCATGCGCGGCGCTTTGTCGACATCAGGGTTGTAACGATAGATTGAGAATACCAACTTCTTCATCGCTGTGCCCTCTTAGTACGTACGTGCTTTAGGCGCAAAAGCTTCACGGAATTTGGGTTCCAGATTCACTTTACGCTTAAACATTGATTCAGATTCCGGTGTGTACACGCTATGGCATAACCAGTTCTCGTCATCGCGATCCGGGAAGTCAAAACGGGCATGTGCACCACGGCTTTCGGTACGGAAATTAGCCGCTACCGCAGTTGAAAACGCCGTTTCCATCAGGTTATCCAGCTCTAAACATTCAATACGCGCGGTGTTAAAGTCTGAGCTCTTATCATCCAGACGGGCAAACTTTAACCGTTCACGAATTTCTTTTAACTCAGCCAAACCTTCAGCCATGGCAGCGCCTTCGCGGAATACCGAGAAGTTAAGCTGCATGCATTTTTGCAGGTCTTTCTTAATTTGCACCGGGTCTTCACCCTGACCAGGCTTAGTATCTTCCCAGCGCTGGGTGCGCGCTAAAGCAGCGTCCAGATCTGACTGTGACGCTGCACGGCCTTCTGTAGTCGCAGCCAGCGCTTCGCCTAAATGCAGGCCGGTAGCACGGCCAAAGACGACTAAGTCCAGCAGTGAGTTACCGCCTAAACGGTTAGCACCGTGTACCGACACACAGGCGATTTCGCCACAGGCAAATAAGCCCGCAACAATAGATTCACCACCGTCAGCCGTTGGTTTAATAACCTGACCGTGTACGTTGGTAGGAATACCACCCATCATGTAGTGACAGGTTGGAATTACCGGGATGGGCTCTTTTACCGGATCAACGTGGGCAAAAGTTTTAGACAGCTCACAAACCCCAGGTAAGCGGCTTTCTAATACTTCGGCGCCTAAATGGTCTAATTTCAGTTTAATGTGAACGCCCCAAGGGCCTTCACAACCGCGACCTTCGCGGATTTCCGTCATCATTGAACGTGCAACGACGTCACGACCAGCTAAGTCTTTAGCATTGGGCGCATAACGCTCCATAAAGCGTTCGCCATCTTTATTCAGCAGATAACCGCCTTCTCCACGACATCCTTCGGTCACTAACGTACCGGCACCGGCAATACCCGTTGGGTGGAACTGCCACATTTCCATATCCTGCAGTGGCACACCAGCACGCAGCGCCATACCCACACCGTCACCAGTGTTAATATGGGCGTTAGTGGTCGAGGCATAAATACGGCCCGCACCACCGGTAGCCAGCACTGTAGCCTTGGCTTTGAAATAGACAATTTCGCCGGTTTCAATATCAATAGCAGTACAACCTACTACAGCACCGTCCTGATTTTTTACCAGGTCAAGCGCATACCACTCAGAAAATACCTGAGTTTTGTTCTTTACGTTTTGCTGATACAACAAGTGCAGTAAGGCATGACCGGTACGGTCAGCCGCTGCGGCGGTACGAGCAGCTTGCTCACCGCCGAAATTCTTCGATTGTCCACCAAAAGGGCGCTGGTACACGCGGCCGTTTTCAAAACGCGAAAACGGTAAGCCCATGTTCTCCAACTCGGTAATCGCTTCCGGGCCGGTTTTACACATATATTCGATAGCGTCCTGGTCGCCGATGTAATCCGACCCTTTTACCGTATCAAACATGTGCCATTCCCAATTATCCGGGTGGCTGTTACCCAAGGCTACAGTAATACCGCCCTGCGCAGACACGGTATGTGAACGGGTTGGGAACACTTTAGATAACAAGGCACAGCTTAAACCAGACTGCGTAATTTGCAGGGCAGCACGCATACCGGCACCACCTGCGCCAATTACGATGGCATCAAACTCTCTTACAGGAATATTCACTTAAGCACCCCACAAAACAAACAAGCCAACCGCTACATAAGCGAAAGCCAGCGCATAAAGGAAGAATTGTAATACTGCGCGCAGAGCCGCTGATTTGATGTAATCAGTCAGCACCTGCCACAAACCAATGCGGGTGTGCACGGCAATAGACACTAAGGCTAACAAGGTAAACACTTTTACCAGGGTGTTGGCAAACAGGGCTTGCCACACTTCAAAGGTCACTTCCGGCGTAACAAGGAAGAAACCCAGAATAAAAACGCTGTACAGCGCCAGCACGATGGCTGTTGCGCGCAGCGACACGTAATCCTGCACGCCATCGCGTTTTAAGCTTGCCTGGTTTAAAACCATAACCATACTCCTGCTAATACTGCTAATACTAACCACAGCGCAATTGTTACTTTAGCGCTTAAGTTACCGGATTTAAGCTCTTCCCAATGTCCCATATCCATGATCAGGTGACGGACACCGCCAACCAAGTGATAGATAAGAACAGTGATAGTGCCCCAGGCAATAAACTTAGCCAGGTGCGACGTCATCAGTGCTTCAACAAAATCAAAGCTCTGTTGGTCCTGCAGCGAATATGCCCAGGCCCAAATAACGAACACCAAAGCGAAAAACAATGCCACGCCGGTAACCCGGTGCAAAATTGACGCTATGGCTGGTGCCGGAAACGATATGGTAGAGAGGTCTAGATTTACTGGTCTTTGTTTTTTCACAGTGCTTGCCCATCGATGCCCATAATCGAGCTCTTGTTGTCATTGTCGTTGTCATTGCTGTATAAACAGTCAACACCCAAAACCAATACACCTTTTTGCGTCAGCTGGATCAGTGCTGCCAGATCAGCAAAAAGCGCTTGCTGAGTGAACCGTTTAAAAACCGCAATAGTATATATTTCACAACTGGCTATTACAATTTTTGTTTGGTTTTACTATAAAAAATCCGTATCTGGAACATTACACACTTTGCTCGGTAGAGCAATAATACTAGAGTCGAATACTTATTACGCAGAAACGCATTAAAATTGACTTTATGGGGTCGTTTGTAGGTAGAATAGCGGCCAATTTGCTAAATTCCTTAAACCCGATACTACAACAACAGGAGAAATCCAATGGCAGATAAAAAGGCCGTCGTGCAGGTCGATGGAAAATCGTTTGAGTTGCCAATTTACTCTGGCACTGCCGGCACAGACGTAATTGATGTTCGCGCCTTGGGTCAGCATGGTTATTTCACGTTCGATCCAGGTTTTATGTCTACTGGTTCGTGCGAGTCAAAAATTACCTACATTGATGGCGACAATGGTGTGTTATTACACCGTGGTTATCCTATTGAACAACTTGCAGATCATTCAGACTACCTGGAGCTGTGCTACCTGTTATTAGAAGGTGAATTACCGCAGGCTGAGCAATATAACCAGTTTAAAAACACCATCACGCGCCACACTATGGTGCATGAAAAAATTGCCTCTTTCTTTCAGGGCTTCCGCGTAGATGCGCACCCTATGGCGATGTTATGTGGTGTCGTTGGCGCTTTATCCTCGTTTTATCACTCGGATTTAGATATCAACGACCCGGAGCAACGCAAGCGTAGCGCACACCGCTTAATTGCCAAGTTACCTACTATCTCTGCGATGGCGTACAAATACACTGTAGGCCAGCCGTTTGTTTACCCACGCAATGACCTGAGCTATTCAGCTAACTTCCTGCACATGATGTTCTCTGTGCCGGCAGAAGATTATAAAGTCAGCCCTATTCTGGCCAAAGCGATGGACCGTATCTTTATGTTACATGCGGACCACGAGCAAAATGCTTCTACCTCTACTGTTCGTTTAGCCGGTTCATCCGGTGCCAACCCTTATGCTTGTATCGCCGCTGGCGTAGCATCGCTATGGGGCCCGGCACATGGTGGCGCCAACGAAGCCTGCCTGAAGATGTTGCAGCAAATTGGCTCTGTCGACCGTATTCCTGAATTTGTTGAACGCGCTAAAGATAAAAACGACAGCTTCCGTTTAATGGGCTTTGGCCACAGGGTTTACAAAAACTTTGACCCACGAGCCAAAGTAATGCGTGACACCTGCCATGAAGTGTTAAAAGAGCTGAATGTTAAAGACCCATTGTTAGATGTGGCAATGGAATTAGAGCGTATTGCGCTGTCTGATCCGTACTTTATCGAGAAAAAACTGTATCCGAACGTGGATTTCTACAGTGGCATTATCCTTAAAGCTATCGGTATTCCAACCAGCATGTTTACGGTGATTTTTGCTATGTCACGTACCGTTGGCTGGATCTCACACTGGGATGAAATGCTCGGCGAAAAAGGCCACAAAATCGGACGTCCGCGTCAGCTGTATACCGGCTACACTAATCGTGATTTTAAACCGCTGAACAAGCGTTAGTTTCGCTGCTGCTTAGTTAGTAGTAAAAAAGCGGCTGCGGCCGCTTTTTTCTTGCCTGTCATCTGGCATCTGATTTGCGCCTGAGCGCGAAAAAAGGCAAAATCGCGCCATCTTCATCAGGACCCCAGCCCCTATGCCCGGTTTCGACATACAACAATTTCGCCAGCAATTTGCGTTTTTTCAGCAGCAGCCAGATTGGGTTTATCTGGATAATGCAGCCACCATGCATAAACCGCAGACTGTAATTGATGCGGAATTAGCGTTCTATCAAACGACAAATAGTAATGTACATCGCGGTGCCCACCGCCTTAGCCAGCACGCGACCATACTGTTTGAAACGGCAAGAGACACAGTAGCAGCATTTATAAACGCAAACTCACGGCAGGAGATAATATTTACTGCCGGTACTACCGCTGCATTAAACCAACTGGCGTTTGGTTTAATGCATACCCTGCTATCCCCGGGGGATCGCATTTTACTGACTACACTGGAACACCACGCCAATATTGTGCCCTGGCAACTACATTGTCAGCGTTATGGTGTAATTATTGACGTGGTACCGCTAACTGCAGATCACCAACTTGACCTTAACGCCTACAAGGCGTTGCTTAAACTCAAGCCTAAGCTGGTAAGCTTTAGTCATGTTTCTAACGTGCTGGGGCATATTCAGCCAGCACAACAGATGGTTGCACTGGCAAAAGCCGCCGGGGCGATAACAGTAATTGATGGTGCTCAGGCTGTAGTGTATCAGCAACCCGATATGCAACAATTGAACTGTGATTTTTATGTATTCTCCGGACACAAGTTATACGGCCCCACAGGCACAGGTGTGTTATATGGCAAAACATCAGCACTGGAACTACTAACGCCGCTACTGGGTGGCGGAGAAATGATAGAACAGGTCAGCTTTGAAAATACCACCTTTAACACTCTGCCGTTCAGATTAGAAGCCGGTACGCCCAATATTGCCGGGGCCATCGGCCTGGCTGCGGCAATAACATGGCTACAAAATTTTGACAATAAACTTATTCAGAAACATAAAGCCACACTACTACACGAATTTTATCAGGGACTTAGCCAACTAAAAGCCATAGATATTTTATCGTCACCTGTGCATAATGCCGGTATAGTGGCATTGAATGTTGGTAATGAGCACCCGGCAGATGTCGCCGAACTGCTTAGCCAACAACAGGTTGCAGTGCGTGCCGGCCAACATTGCGCTATGCCATTATTTAGCAATTTACAATTGCACGGTGCGGTAAGATTTTCGTTTGCCGCTTACAATACGCTGGATGACGTTGACCGGTGTCTGTTCGCATTGGAGCAGGCCATGGAGATCCTAACTGCATGAATATAGAACAACTACTAGCAGATACCTCCCCTGTTCTGCAGGAGATTAGCACCACCGACTTACCACAGCTCCAACAAGAAAAAGACTGGCAAAGTAAATACCGCATTTTAATGCAACTTGGCAAAAAGCTACCGCCAGTACCAGAAAAAATCAAGCAACCGCACTTATTAGTAAAAGGCTGTGAGAGCCGGGCCTGGTTAATGCATTATCATGACAAAAGCGCCGATAAACATTTTTTTGTCCTCGACAGCGACGCCCGCATTGTTAAAGGCTTAATGGCTATAATGCTGTGTCTTGTTAACGGTATGACCAGCGCTGAGCTGGCAAAATTTGATTTGTGTCATAAGTTTGATCAACTGAATTTAAAACCGTATTTAAGCCAGTCACGCGGTAATGGCTTAACAGCAATGGCCCAGCGGATTAAAGCTTGCTGCCCTGCTAAGTAGCTAGCTTTTTCAGCACTCTGGATACGGCAGCAAAACCAAAACTGGCCGTTACCACAGTAACAGCGCCGAAACCGCCGCTGCAATCGAGCCGCATACTGCTTACCTCGCCATCTGCAGTAACTTGCGCGGTTTTCTGCTGACACACGCTGCCATCCGGTTTCGGATACACCAACTGTTCAGTTGAATATACACAATCGATGCCAAAACGGCGTTTCGGGTTACGGCTGTAGTTATAATCACGCCGCAAACTGTTGCGTACCTTTGCCAGTAGCGGGTCATTAATAGTTTGGGTGAGATCGGCGATCTGTATTTGTGTCGGATCAGTTTGGCCGCCTGCTCCGCCGGTACTGATCAGTTTAATTTTATTACGCTTACAATGCGCCAGCAGGGCTACTTTGGCTTTAATGGAATCTATAGCATCAACCACATAATCCATATCGGTTGTGATCAACTGCCTCAGGTTATCGGTAGTGACAAAATCCTCTATCTGATGCACAACACAGTCAGGGTTAATAGCGCCAATACGCTGTGCCATTACCGCCACTTTATCCTGGCCGACCGTTGCTGTAGTTGCGTGTAGCTGACGATTGATATTGCTGATACAGACATCATCTAAATCAATCAGAGTAATCCTGCCAATACCTGAGCGGGCCAGTGCTTCCGCCGCCCAGCTGCCAACGCCACCAACACCGATCACACAAACATGGGCCTGACGAAATTTTTCCAGTGCGGTAACGCCATACAAACGGGCAATGCCAGCAAAACGTAATTGATAATCGGACATCGTTATTCATTAACCTGTTTAGGTAAAGTGTAGTGTGGCCACTGCAATAGCCAGGGCTGCTCCCAGTCTGCTAAAGCATTGCTCTGGTTTAATTGCTGGTGCAAGACGCCTTGTGCCGGTGGCTGCACATAATAATATTCGGTATTGTACAAACAGAATCGCAAAGCATAAGCATGCAAATAAACACGGTCGGCCCCGCCGCCCTGATACAACACATCACCGGCAATAGCAGCGCCGGCACTTTTTAGTGCAACGCGGATCTGATGCGTTTTACCAGTGTAGGGCTTAACTAAAAACGCCCGAAATGGCAGTTGCTCAAAGCCACGGCTAATAAAATAAGTCACCGCCGGGTTTAGCTGTGTGCTAAGTAATTTCCACGCGCCGCGTCGCGAGGGCGCCATATCGCCTTTTACCCAGCCCTGCTTTTTTGCCGGCTTGGTTAAGCTCAGTGCCAGATAGTATTTCTCTATCTGATGCGTAGCAAACAACTGCGTTAGTTCTGCCGCTGCGGCATTGCTGCGGGCCAGCAAAATTAAACCAGAGGTGACCTTATCAAGTCGGTGTACCGGGTACAGTTTGTAGCCAAGCTGTTGTTCAGCCAGTACCACTAACCCCGGGCCATCATCAGAGTGAAAACTGGTTCCGGCGGCTTTATTTAACAGCACAAACTCGGCCGTTTCGGCTACCAGACTAAAGGCCGGTTGCATCAATTCAGACTGGCCGCATAGCGTCGGGCGTGTTCCAAGTCGGCCGGTGTATCGACACCCACTGCCGGCGTCTCCAGCGCCGTATCCACGTGTATTGCCTGGCCATGCCACAGCACCCGCAGTTGCTCTAAACTTTCGATTTGCTCCAGCGTTGATGCCGGCCAGTTGACATACTGCTGAATAAAACCGGCACGATACGCATAAATACCAATATGACGCCGGTAATGCTGCGCCAATGCAGAATTGGTGATGCCATCGCGGTCAAACGGGATAACACTGCGGCTGAAATACAGCGCATAGCCATCTTTGTCACTCACCACTTTGACAATATTCGGGTTAGCAATTTCCGTTGCATCAGACAATGGCACTGCCAGCGTAGCCATCTGCGCCTTTTGTTGTGATGCCAGATTGTCTGCAACCTGACGAATAATCAGCGGAGGAATAAAAGGCTCGTCGCCCTGCACATTTACCACCACCATATCGGCAGCTAAGCCTAACTTTTGCACGACCTCAGCCAAACGCTCGGTACCCGAGTTATGCGCAGCACTGGTAAAACACACTTCGCCACCAAAGCTATCAACGGCTGCGGCCACCCGCTCGTCATCCGTGGCAACTATCACGCGTGCTGCGCCGCTTTGTAATGCCTGCTGATACACGCGCTCAATCATGGTCTTTCCGCCAATATCACACAGCGGTTTGCCGGGCAAACGGCTACTGGCGAAACGCGCCGGTATCACCACTATGAACGCCATTGTTCCACCTCTTCCAGCGTCAACTCGCGGGCTTCATCGGCCAGTAGCACAGGAATGTTGTCTTGCACCGGATACGCCAGCCGATCGAAGGTACAAATCAGCTGCTGCGATGCTTGATCATACTTCAGCTTGCCTTTACACAGCGGACAGGCCAATATTTCGGTTAATGCTACTTTAAGTGCCATAACTGCTCCGCAAATTAGTTAAAATAGTCTGTATTTTAGTTGTAAGTTGTTCATCTAACTGGGCATCTACGCTCAAACTAAACCAGTTATCACGGGCAAAAACGCGACACTTCACAGCATCTTTTTCAGTCATCAAGACAGGCCCGCTAATCTCAGCAAAATCTGTTGCGCTAAATTTGTAGTGATCAGCAAAATAATACCGTTGATTTATCGTAAAACCGGCAGCAACCACTGTGCGCTCAAACCGCGCCGGGTTACCGATACCAGCTACCAGGTTCACCTTACAAGGCGGCAGTAGTGCATCACCCGTGAGCTGTTTTGCCGCTGTCGGCAGCAATGTCATCACACCGTCTGCCAGAGCAAACGGTTGGCTGTTAGCCACCACCAAATTTACCTGCGCTAAACGCCAGACGCCCTCGCGCAGCGGCCCGGCCGGCAGCAAATGCCCATTACCCAGGCCCCGGCTACCATCAACCAACACAATTTCAATATCCCGCGCCAGACGGTAATGCTGCAGACCATCATCACTCACAATAATATCGACATTGGTATTGGCAAGCAGAAATTTCGCTGCCGCCACCCTATCCGGACACACCACAACCGGACATCCGCTGCGCTGTGCCAATAAGAGCGGCTCATCGCCGACGGCCGTGGACAACGCATCAGCTTTCACCAACAGTGGCGCGCTTATATTGGCACCATAGCCGCGACTGACAATACCTGGTGTCCAACCGCGGGCCCGCAGTTCAGAACACAGCATCAATGTAAAGGGCGTTTTACCGGTACCGCCAATGCTAATATTACCCACTACAATAACGGGCACCGGCAGCTTATGCTGCGGTTTTATATTCAACCGGTAGAGTAACCGACGCAGCGCGCTGACAGCTGCATATAACCAGGTCAGTGGCAATAATAGCCAGTACGCTTTATGGCCCTGATACCAGACACGCTCGATAAAACTCACTGCAACTCGCCAAATTGCAGCTTATACAATTGCGCATAGGCACCGTTTTGTGCCAGTAAGCTGGTATGATCGCCCTGTTCAACTATCCGTCCCTGATCCATCACGATAATAACATCGGCATTCTCTATAGTAGATAAGCGGTGCGCGATCACTATGCTGGTACGGCCTTTTAGCAGCTCATTCAAGGCGGCCTGAATTTTACGCTCTGACTCCGTATCCAGCGCCGAGGTGGCTTCATCAAGGATCAGTATCGGTGCTTCACGCAACAACGCACGAGCAATGGCGATACGCTGGCGCTGGCCGCCGGATAAACTTACGCCATTCTCGCCTATCACCGTATTCAGGCCATCGGCTAGCTGACTGGCAAACTCCAGTACGTGGGCTTTTTCTGCTACGTCCAGTAAGCGCTGTTGCGACACAGGTTCAGTACAACCATAGCAAATATTGTTGGCAATGCTGTCATTAAACAAGGTGACATGCTGTGACACCACGGCTAACTGGTGGCGTAATGACGCTAACGTGCAATCGCGGATGTTATGTTCATCAATATAAATATTACCGCTGCTAAGCTCATAAAAACGCGGTAACAAACTGGAAATAGTGGTTTTACCGCTACCGGAGCGACCAACCAAAGCGATGGTTTTACCTTGCTCGGCGCAAAAACTGATATCAAACAACACCTGTTTCTCGTGGCCTGGGTAGGTAAAGTTAACCTTATCAAACCGAATTTCGCCGCGAATTTTATCCAGCACCAGGCTACCGGTATCTTGTTCTACCGGTTGGTCCAACACGTCAAATACGCTCTTGGCGGCGGCTAAACCGCGCTGAAACTCGCTGTTTACCGTGGTCAGCTGCTTTAATGGCCGAAGCAGCATCATCATTGAACCGACAATAGTGGTAAAAACACCGGCCGACAAACTATCCAGCATCTCCGGAAAGCTTGCCATATACACCACAAAAGCCAGGGCAAAAGACGCGATTATCTGGATGGTAGACACACTGATAGCCCGGGTCGCTTCCATTTTGACATCTTGGCGGCGGGTAATGTTATTAACGCGGGCAAAGCGCTCGCTCTCCACCTTTTGTCCGCCAAAGGACAAAATGACTTTATGTCCGTTTAGCATTTGCTCTGAGCTGGTCGTCACATCGCCCATTGCGGTCTGAATATTCCTGCTCAGTAACCGAAAGCGTTTAGACACAAAGCGCACCACAACGGCGATTACCGGTGCGATCAGCAAAAAAATCGCCGATAGCTGCCAGCTATGATAAAACATCATTACCACCAGGCCGGTGACAAAAGCACCTTCGCGCACCACTACCGCCA
Organism: Rheinheimera gaetbuli; assembly: GCF_054781935.1. Classification (NCBI taxonomy): domain Bacteria; kingdom Pseudomonadati; phylum Pseudomonadota; class Gammaproteobacteria; order Chromatiales; family Chromatiaceae; genus Rheinheimera; species Rheinheimera gaetbuli. The sequence continues at coordinate 389,057 of NZ_BAAGTL010000012.1, read as the reverse complement.
GCGCTCTGGAGGTGGTTTGTTTAATCTGCTCTGTGTTGTAGGTTACTTTTGAAATTAGCTCGCCGGTTGAGTGCTGATCATGATAACTCACCGGCAGTTTCATATAATGCTCGAACAACTGCTGCCGCAGCGCCTGTACTACATGGGTACCAACCCAGTTCAAACAGTAACTGGCAATAAAATTACAAAAGCCACGCATAACAAAGACTGCAATGACAAAAAACGGCGCATAACGCAGATAGTCAGTATTTTTGGCATTGATACCCTCGTCAATAAAGCCGGGTAACTTGGAAATAAAATATACATCTATCAGCGCGTAGCCTAACATACCCAACGCTGCTACCACGAAGCCCAAGCGGAATGGTTTGACATAGCTGAGCAGACGTCGCGCTACCGCCGACGAAACAGGAGTTGGCTTTGTCAAAGTAAGGTCCTACTAAAAAAATTTGGCGTATTCTAACGTGTTGTTACTAAGGTTTCAGCATTTACAACTGGCTTTTGCAGCCAAAAAGGTAACCGGTTGTCACGATATGCCTGAAAATGCAGCGTCTCGTCCGCAATATGTAAGCTGATAGCACCACTTTGGGCAGTATTTAACAATGCAATACCCAATAGTTGTAGCCGCATGCGCACATCTGAAACCGGATGCTGATGCCTGTTATATAAACTGGCACTGTTTAGTGCTAGTTGCGGTGCCAGTTGATGCAGAAAAACAAAATCACTTGAGCTGTTGCTACCATGATGGGCCAATAGTAAAACATGGGCCCGTAGTTGCGGGTATTGCACCAGCAGCTGCTTTTCTACCATTCTGCCTATATCGCCAGGCAGCAGGATCTTCCAACCATGCACATTTAGCAACAGTACACAGGATGCGTCATTTTTACTGCTAAAAGCGATGTTGGGCTGCAACATCGTCAGCTGTGCACCAAGATACTCTGATGGTAACGCATGACAGGGTTTTGCCTGCTCAATATGACTAATATCACTAATAATTTGTACTGTTGGATACCGCGCCTGTAACAGAGGCCAGTCGCCGGTATGATCACTATCATCATGACTTAGAATCAGATAATCCAACTGGCGGATGCCACGCTGGCGCAGATAAGGCAGTACCACCGCAGCGGTAGCACTGTGATCACCATAGCGCGGGCCAGCATCATATAATAAGCCGCGTCCGCCTTTTTGCAGTAATACCGCCAGCCCCTGCCCTACGTCAATAACATGCAATTGCCACTGCGCCGGACGCAGTACACTTAATATCAACGACACCAATAGCATTGTCAGTACAGGATACAACCATTGCTGCCGGCTTAGCAGCCATAACAGCAACAGCAAGATACTGACCACAGCAAGCCATACCGGCCAGTCTGGCAGCGCCAGCCAGCTGTTGCTTTGGGCACATACCGACAACCACCACTGCAACGGCAAAAATGTCAGATCCGCTAATTGCCATAAATACTGCGCACCCGGCACTGCCAGCAGGCTAAGAACGAGCGTAACCAACAACAACGGCAGTGCCAGCAGGCTGCACCAGGGCACAAATAGTATGTTCGACAATAAAGCGACAGTCGCACTGCCATTAAACAGCATAATGCTAAGTAAGGTCATTGCCAGCGTTAACAACAAATGAAAACGAAGAAACAAGCCAAATTTTTGCCGCCAGTTCCCCGCACTGACGGGCGAAAGCCAAAGCAACAAAAAAATGGCCGCTACCGCCAGTACAGACAGCCAAAAACTTTTACTTAGCAGATAAAACGGTTGTAGCAGCAATAAACTGGCACAGAGTATCAACCAATACTGGCTGTAATTCAGACGGCGCTTCAACAACATCGTTATGGCTACAATAAACAATGCCGCCAACGCACGTATTGTCGGAATAGCAAAGCCGGCAAGCCAGGCATAGGCCCATGCAACCAGAAATGCGCTGGTTAAGGTAGCGACACTGCGCAGTGGCAAGCCGCGTACTGGCCAAGGCAGTGTCCGCAGCAACAGTAGACTCCAGCCGAACACCAAGCCAATATGCAAACCCGATATCGCCAATAAATGTGCCAGCCCGGAATTTTGCAAGCCCAACCATTGCCCAGCACTAAAATGTTTCTCACCCACGGTCAGCGCGCGCAAAATATCGGCCGTAGCTAACCCCTGCAACTGCCGCTCCACCAACGAAAGTAAATAGTGGCGAAAACTGGCGCTAAATTGCAGTAGCGCTGGTGTTGACTGAGCTACAACGCTGCCCTGCGCCACTATCCCATTTAACAGCGCCTGGGCTTCGCGATTGATACCGCCAGGGTTTGCCGTGCCCGCTACCGGGCGAAGTTTGGTGCTGAAGCGCCAACGTTGGCCGTTCTGGATCTCGGGTATCGGCCGGGTATAGTCAGTACCAACGTTTTGCCCGATGTTATAATGCCAGCCAAGTGCCACCGTGTAGCCTTTAGCCTTGCCATAATCCAGTTTGAGTTCAAATTGACTATACTCAGCAGAGTTGCGGGGCGTACCTATAACCACCCCGCTGATCATCATATCCGAACTTAGCAGTGCCTGTTGCGCATTGAGGTAGTGTTGATATTGCCAACTTAGACTCAGTAAATAGGCCAGTACACCGAGATAAAACCAGCGAATATAGCCAGGCAAAACGAAAAACAACGACAGCAGTAGAAAAACTGCGAAAAAAGGTGGCACTATTGGCAAAAATAACGACAATAGGCAGCCAGCGAGCACACCGATACAAAAAGATTTCATGTTTGTTTTTTGTTAGCAGGTTGTAATGCCAAAGAACTTTATTAAGAAATATTTACCATCACCAGAAAAAATCAAGCAACAAAAGCTATTAAAGTTGTTTGGTAGTTTGTTGCATGATGGCAATTTATGGCATTTGAACCGTCGCTCAGCCCGCGGGGCTTTTGCTGTTGGGTTATTTTTTGCCTGGATCCCAATGCCATTTCAAATGGTGGCATCGGCTGCGGTGGCTATTCCATTACGGGTAAATTTACCGCTGTCAGTCGCATTGGTCTGGATCACCAACCCGTTAACGATGCCAATACTATTTTATATTGCCTATTTGGTTGGTTCGGTAGTGCTGCGCACGCCGCTGGAGCCTTTTGCTTTTGAAGCCAGCTGGGCCTGGTTACAACACAGTATTAGCAGTATTGGTAAACCGTTTTTAACCGGTTGTTTGTTGATGGGAATATGCTCGGCAATCGCCGGCTACTTTGTTATAGATTGGTTGTGGCGCTTGTCGGTGCGTAAGGCCCAAATAGGCCGCAAACTCAAGCTTCGCAGAGTAACACGACAACCTAAAGACTAAATCAGCGTTGTCCCAGCACAGCCGCAGGCTGAACTTTGCTGGCCCGCCAGGCCGGGTACAAGGTCGCCAGTAAGCTCATCAACAGTGCCACACTGAAGGTAAACGCTACATCCTGCCAGCGCAGTAACGACGGCACGTAGTTAATAAAATAGATACTTGGGTCCAGCAATGAGTGACCTAGCAGCCGTGTCACAGCAGCAAACAACGGCTCGATATACCAGGCCAACAAGGTACCGCCCAAGGCACCAAACACGGCACCAATCAAGCCGTTTAGCCAACCCAGCCACATAAACGCCAGCACGATGGTTGATGCCGGTGTTCCCATGGTAAGCAAAATGGCGATATCGCCCTCTTTTTCCCGCACAGCCATAACCAAAGTGGCAATAATATTAAAACAGGCTACTGCAATTACCAGCGCCAGCACCAGATACAAAATAGTGCGCACCATCTGAATATCCTGATACACATGGCCCTGGGTGCGAAACCAATCTAGCTGATAAACATAATCTTCTGAAACCCGCCCCAGCTCTCGCGCCATCTGCGGTGCAGCAAAAATATCGTCAATTTTAAAAGCAAAACCCTGCACTGTGTCAGCCGGTAACGCCAGTAAAGCGCCAAGTGCGGTTAAATCCAGCCAAATCTGGCTGTAATCTAACTGGCCACCTACCGCGACAATCGCTGATACGGTCAGGCTAACGGTACTGTGGCTGGCCAGCCGGCCATCGTCGCTTAGTTTGGGTAGTAGCAGCTGCAGTTGCTCTCCTACTGTTACGCCTAGTGCATCTGCAATACCTTTACCCAGTGCAACCTCGTTGCTACGCAGATGATCTAACTGGCCATCAACAACATAGCTGGCAAAATCACTGATACCACGTTCTGATTCACATTCGATGCCACGAACTTGCGCCGCTTTCACCTTGTTGTTAAAACGCAGCATGCCGTTAGTTTTAATATAGGGCGCACCGGCCTGCACGCCGGCAACGGTTGTCAGCGCGGCCAGCTTGGGCTGCCAGTTGTCGATCTGCTGCTGCACTGCTTCAAGCTCCACATGCGGAATAACTGACAACAGACGTTGCTCCAATGCCTGCTCAAAGCCATTCATCACCGACAAAGCCAAAATTAAAATCGCCACCCCCAGCGCAATACCCAGGGTAGAACTGGCAGAAATAAAGCGGATAAAACCACTAGTGTGGGCAGTGCCACGATAACGTCGTGCCAGTTGCCAGGCCAAATTATTCATTGTGCACTCCAACCACTTCACGCTCATTAAAATTGTATTATCAAAGGTGGTACTTCCGGGGGAACTTCCAGGTGACCATCGCGCATCAGCAAAAACCGGTCTAGCTTGGCTGCCAACGCCTGATCATGGGTTACCACGACAAAACTGGTGCCCAAATCACGATTCAGACTACGCAGTAGTTGATATATCGTATCTGCCGTGTGTTGATCCAGGTTACCGGTAGGCTCATCCGCCAGTACCAACGCCGGTTCACCCACCAGGGCGCGGGCAATGGCCACACGCTGACGCTCGCCGCCGCTCAGCTCTGCCGGACGGTGGCTTACCCGATGGGCCAGACCCACTTTTTCCAGCATCAACTGGGCCTTCGCTTTAGCATCTGCTGGCGACAAACCTCGAATAAACAGTGGCATAGCAACGTTTTCCAGCGCAGTAAAGTCCATCAGCAGGTGATGAAACTGGTAGATAAAACCCAGTTGTTGATTACGCAGACGGGCTTTTTCTGTCGCAGATAAACGACTGATATCTTGCCCCAACAGTTGCATGCTGCCGCTGTCAGCTACGTCCAAAGTACCTAAAATATGTAATAACGTACTTTTACCCGAGCCTGAACTGCCAACAATCGCCAGCATTTCACCACGGTTAACGCTAAGGTTTACATCATGTAATACCGGCGTGACGTTTTGTCCATCACGATAACTTTTGCAGATTTGCTCTGCATGCAACAGGTTACTCATCTCGTAAAATTTCCGCCGGATTAATGCTGACCGCGCGTTTGGCCGGGTACCACACCACCGCCAACGTCAGGCCAACGGCACTGAGAAAAATGATACCAAGCTGGCTTGGCTGAATATCTATAGGTAAATTTATGCCAGGTGCCAGTTGTAAACCGGCTAGCGCCAATAAGCTATTTAGCTGGCTGGCCAGCAGCACGCCAGCTACCAGGCCGAGCAATGCACCACTTACACCATTGCTTAAGCCTTGTACTGCAAACACCTGAAACAGCTGACGGTCTGTCATGCCCAGCGTCTTTAAAATAGCAATTTCGGCCTGTTTGTCGGTCACCATCATTACCAATGCTGAAACAATATTAAACGCCGCTACCGCTATGATAAGCAGCAACATCAACGACATCATGGCTTTTTCCATCGCTACAGCGTCAAACAACTTGCCATGGCTTTGGCGCCAGTCCAACACTGACACGTCAGTGCCGGCGAACTGCTGTTGCAGTTTTGCTGCCAGCTGCGGTGCAGCAAAAGGCTCTGCTAAGGTCAGGCGCCACTGTGCAGTATCAGCTTGCAGGCTAAGTAAACGCCGCAAATCATCCAATGCTGTTACCACAATGAGCTTATCGACATCAGAGCCGGTATCCAACATTCCTGCCACAGTAAACACACGCTGCCGCGGCACCCAGCCCATCGGGGTGTAACTGCCCGCCTGAGGCAACATAAAACGTAATTTGTCACCAACCGACACTTCAAGCTGTTCGGCCAATTCCCGGCCCAACACCACGCTGTAACGTGTTTGCGCAAATTGCTGCCAGTCACCCACTATCAATGACTGACGCATAAAATCGGGCAGTGCATTAATTGTCACGCCCTGCATTAAAACGCCGGTGAGCTGTCTGGGTGCTTGCACCAGCGCTTCAGCCTGTATAAACGGCGTAATTTGCTGCACCTGGTTATTTTGCAACAATGCGGCCTGCCAGTCTGTTGGATGCTGGCCGTCGCTGCTAACAATAATATGTGGAATAACACCCAGAATGCGCTTTTTCAGCTCGCCTTCAAAGCCGTTCATCACGGAGCTGACAACCGTCAACGCCAGCACGCCAAGAAAAATTCCTGCTACGGAGAACAAGCTGATAAAAGAAATAAAGGCATTACCTTTACGGCTTTGGCTATAACGTATGCCAATAAATAAACTGATTGGTAACTGCATCCTAATATTCAGGACAAGGCCCACTTGAGATGGTAAAGTGGCGTCGATCATAGAGATTATTGTCAGTGGTGACAAGCAGCTTGCAAAGGTAACGCCATGAGTGAGTTAACAGTACAGCAACTAGCCGAGCTTTATCAGGATTATTTCAGTGTTGAGCACAGTATCAGTGTCAATGTGCAACCTTTTGCAGGCGCCCTGCCCGATCAGCAGGCGTTACTAACGGCTATCCCGGCGCCCTTTCTTCTGGCATCCGATGTCAATGGCCTTAACAGCTCAGCACTGCGTTCATTAAACCGTCTGGGCGAGATGGCAGATGAGCTGGCAACTTATTTGCAGCAACAGGCAAAGAAGATCGATTTGCTGCTGCACTACGTATTGCGCCAGCAAGATAATGCTGCCAGCCGTTACACCACAATAAGTTATGGCGGCAGTGGCTGCAGTTATATCTCCAATGCAGCGCTACAGCCATTGCAGGTTGTTGAAATAAAACTGTTTTTGGATAATAACGACGGTGCAGTATTTTGCTACGGCCAGGTGTTAAGTTGCCAGGCGCATGCTGATGGCTATGTGCTGCAGCTGGTATTTAACCGTATCCGTGACGAAGACCGGGAGCTGCTGGTACGCGCCAGTTTGCATCAGCAATCGCGGTTGTTAAAACAAAAAGCCGAACAGCGGCAACGGGCGTCGGTAGATAATCAGCATTAATTTAAAGGTTTGTCGTTTTACATGGATTTGATCTCCGTTTTACCACAATTGAAACACACCGCAGATCAGCTGCACTGGGGCAATCTCAAAGGTGCAGCATTGCCACTGAGCATCGCTAATCTTGTCAGGCAACAAAGCGGTTTTTATTTATTGCTGGTCGCCGATACGCCAACGGCACTGCGGCTGGAACAAGAGCTGGCGGTATTTTTAACCGACGACAGCTGCCCGCTGTTAACGCTACCCGACTGGGAAACCCTGCCCTACGATGTATTTTCACCGCATCAGGACATCATTTCACAGCGGTTAAAAACCCTGTATCACTTACCAAGGTTAAGCCGTGCGCTGGTGATCGTGCCGGTAAGCACCGCTTTGCTGCGGATTTGTAACCGCGATCATCTGGAACAAAACAGCTTTATCATTAAAAAAGGCCAGCAGGTTGATTTAGCCGCACTAAAACGCCAACTTGCGGCTGTGGGTTATCGCAGTGTCGAACAAGTGATGGAACACGGCGAGTTTTCAGCCAGAGGCTCTATTTTAGACTTGTATCCAATGGGGGCTACCTCTCCTTACCGCATTGATTTTTTTGACAATGACGTTGATGGCATTCGCACCTTTGACCCCGACAATCAACGCAGCCTGGCGCCTGTAGATGCCATAGAATTATTACCGGCACACGAATTTCCTACAGATCAGGCCGCTATTGAGCGGTTCAGGCTGGCCTATCGCGAGCGCTTTGCCGCCCGCAATGAAAAAGAGTCATTGTACCAACAGGTAAGCCAGGGCATGTTACCGGCAGGCATTGAGTATTATCTGCCGCTATTTGCTCAAAGCACCGCTACCTTATTTGATTACCTGCCACCGAACAGCCGTTGTTTGCTATTGGGTGACACTGAGCACAGTGCCGACAAGTTCTGGCATGAACTGCGCCGGCGCTATGACGACAGGGCAATAGACTTACTGCGACCAATACTACCACCAACTGAATTATACCTGAGCGTCGACCAGCTGTTTGCCGCCCTAAAAACGCATGGCCGTATCCGCTTAAGCCAGGCACAGCTACCTGAGCGCAGTGGCGTCAGCAATTTAGTTGTCAGCCAATTACCTGAGCTGGGCGTAAATCATCAGCTAAAAAACCCGTTGCAGGCCCTGCAACAGTTTATTTTAACGTTGAAGCAGCAACAGGGCCGGGCGGCATTTTTCGTTGAAAGTGAAGGCCGCCGCGAAAGCCTGCTGCAACTACTGCACAAAGCCAGTATTCATATTTCGCAGTTTGCCGATCTTAATGCCTTTGTTCACAGCAAGGACGATTTGGGCATTATTGTCGGCGCACTGGAACAGGGCGTATTGCTGCAACAACCAGGCTTGTTAGCATTAATCAGCGAAAACGAATTATTTGGCCAAAAAATCAGCCAGCGCCGGCGGCGTAAACGCAGCCAGCAAGTCTCCAGCGATACCGTGATCCGCAATCTGGCCGAGTTAAATACCGGCCAGCCAATTGTGCATTTGCAACATGGTATCGGCCGCTATCAGGGGCTGCAATTGCTCGATGCCAGCGGCATCAGCGCCGAATTTGTCACAATTGAGTACGCCGGCGGCAGTAAGTTATACGTGCCAGTAACGTCTTTGCACCTGCTTAGCCGATACAGCGGCAACGATGCCGAACATGCCCCGCTGCACAAACTGGGCAACGACAGCTGGGAGAAATCACGGCGTAAAGCGGCGGAAAAAGTGCGCGATGTTGCCGCCGAGCTACTGGATGTCTACGCGCAACGCGCGGCGCATCAGGGCTACGCCTTCAAGTTGGATGACGAGGCTTACCTGGCCTTTGCCGACAGCTTTCCTTTCGAAGAAACAGCCGACCAGCAAGATGCTATTGATGCAGTGCTGCGCGATATGCAAACACCTCAGCCAATGGACCGGCTGGTGTGCGGCGATGTTGGCTTTGGTAAAACGGAAGTGGCCATGCGCGCCGCTTTTGTCGCCGTAAATGATGGCAAACAAGTGGCAATACTGGTACCCACCACCTTACTGGCACAACAACATTTTGAAAACTTTAAAGACCGCTTTGCCAACTGGCCGGTGCGGGTAGAAGTGCTATCGCGCTTTGTCAGCGCCAAAGAGCAAAAAGCCATACTGGCGGATACCGAAAATGGCAAAGTTGACATCCTGATTGGTACGCATAAGCTACTGCAAGACGATATTAAACTGCATGATTTAGGCTTGCTGATTGTCGATGAAGAACACCGTTTTGGGGTGCGGCAAAAAGAGAAAATCAAAGCGCTGCGCGCCAATATTGATATTTTAACCCTCACCGCAACCCCTATTCCGCGCACATTAAATATGTCAATGTCCGGTATGCGCGACCTGTCAATTATCGCAACGCCTCCGGCGCGGCGTCTGGCAGTAAAAACCTTTGTCCGCGAATATGAACATGGCCTGGTGCGCGAAGCAGTAATGCGGGAAATATTGCGCGGTGGCCAGGTGTACTTTTTGCACAACGACGTTGCCAGCATTGAAAAAACCGCGACCGATTTAGCTGAGCTGTTGCCAGAGGCACGGATTGCCATTGCCCACGGCCAGATGCGTGAACGTGAGTTAGAACAGGTGATGTCTGATTTCTACCATCAGCGTTTTAACCTGCTGCTGTGCTCTACCATTATTGAAACCGGTATCGACGTTCCGACCGCTAACACTATTATTATTAACCGCGCCGATAACTTTGGCCTGGCACAATTGCATCAGCTGCGCGGCCGGGTAGGTCGCTCGCACCATCAGGCCTATGCCTACCTGTTAACGCCGCCGCCAAAACGCTTAAGTAAAGACGCCGAAAAACGTCTCGACGCCATCGCCAGCCTGGAAGATTTGGGTGCTGGTTTTGCACTGGCCACCCATGATTTAGAGATTCGTGGAGCCGGCGAGCTGTTAGGTGATGAACAAAGCGGTCAGATAGAATCTGTTGGTTTTAGTCTTTATATGGATATGCTGGAACAAGCCGTACAGGCACTTAAGAACGGCCGAGAGCCCAGCCTGGACGCCATGTTAAATCAACAAACCGAAATTGAACTGCGCATTCCGGCACTACTGCCCGACAGCTATATTCCCGATGTAAACCTGCGTTTGTCTTGCTATAAAAAACTGGCATCAGCACGCAGTAACGACGAGTTAGACGAGGTGCAGGTAGAGCTAATTGACCGCTTTGGTCTGTTGCCTGACGCAGCCAAAAACCTGGTGGCCATTAGTGAATTCAAGCTGCAAGCTGCACAACTTGGTATTCGGCGCATTGAAGCCAATGCTAAAGGTGGCGTGGTCGAGTTTGCCGATAAAACGTCGGTATCACCGGCCTATATTATTGAACTGATCCAAAAGCAGTCGCGCATTTTCAAACTGGAAGGCGGACAAAAATTGCGTTTTACGATAGCATCAGACGATTACGCCGCACGTTTAGCTCTGATAGCCAATATGCTGTCAGATTTTGCCCGATATAAGGTAACAACATGAGTAAAACCCTAGCATTGTGTTTACTGGCAGGCATGGTACTGAGCCAGCCGCTATTTGCACAACAGCCTGCTGCGCAAGAACAGCGTTGGTTTGAGATAGAGCTTATCGTATTTAGCCAGAACCCGGCTGATAACCTGCAGGAAAGCTTCGTCGACAGCATAACGCCAATAAAGTCTGGCCGCGCTATAGATTTACTAACGGCCCGTTATCAGCCCGATATTAGTGCATTGCTTTTAACGCTACCACTGTGCTTACAACAAAGCCCGGCGCTGGCAGCAGATAGCTTTACACCGGCTTATATGACAGAACTATGTATTATTGAGCAACAGTTGCCGGCGTGGGCACAGAGCAGCCTGTTTGAAACGCGCCAACTAATGCGCAATGTGCCGTATCAAAATCAATTGCAACCGGTAATTACGGGTAACGGCCAACACCAGCAGGTGCCCTATTTAGCCGATGCAAACGCATTACAACTAACAGATGTCGCCAGCAGGATAACGCGGCAAAGCGATAAACAACTGCTGCTACATACTGCCTGGCGTCAGGCACCGGTAACAGAGCGGCTGGCTATTGCAACGCGCTGGTACAGCGGTAGCAATTATTCAGCTGAGTTCGATTACTGGGGCCAGGGCGTGCCGGCTTTAGCAGAGGACCACATCAACCCAATGTCGTCTGATACGCAAACAGCAGAGTTTGAAGCCGATAAACCGTCAAGCGACAATGACATGCTGCAACATATAGAGCAATTGTTGCAATTGCTGGCTGCTGATCGCGCGTTGCCAGAGTTAGCCAGCACCGATACCGCTGATATCGCCAATAACGGCAACAACACTCTAACCATTAATACACTGCCACAGCAGGTTTGGCAGCTGGATGGCTTATTTAAGTTGCACCTGGATCATTATTTATTCGTCAATGCTGAGTTTAATTTGCGCGTACCGCATGCTGATAAATTACAAACCATCTATGTGCGGCAAAGCCGGCGGGTAATAAGCGGCGAAATACATTATCTGGACCACCCATATTTGGGTATTGTGCTGCAAATCCGCCGCTACCAACCGACAGAGCCGCAGAGTGACGATGAAAATGTCACAGAGGATTTACCAGAACAGCCGTAATTTTTACCCAATTTACTTGCAAAATTACCAATAACTGCATAAGCTTGCGGCGTTTTACACTTTAATACAAAACAATACGGGTAAACCGGCTGTTACTTTTTTAGAATTACCGCATTGCATCAATTAATTACAGAGAATTATGGACGATCTGACACCAATACCAGAACTTAGCCCTGCACAATATGTGCTGTTGCTTGTCCTACTGGTAATGGCCAGCAGTTGTAATCCGTTGTTAAGCTGGTTATTCCCGGCCTTGTCAGGCACCTTGTGGCTTAATTTGCTACCACCTTTGATTGGCATGTATTTCCTGTTGTTGCTGTTTCGCAACCTCGGCGTCATCAGACTACCCAGTGCCGCATGCTATTCTGCGCTGTTAGCCCCCCTGTCAGTTGTAAGTATTTACCAGTTTGTGTTGCACTAGCACACCTGTTAGCTGTTTTGCGGTATTATAGCGCTAATATAGCAACGACTAAGCGTTAACGCTTAGCCGGCACAGGTAAAATTAAGGTAGTACGGATGTCTATTAACTGGTTCCCGGGTCACATGCACAAGGCCCGCAAAGAAATTGCCGAAGTGATGCCGCAGGTCGATATTATTATCGAAATGCTCGACGCCCGAATCCCATTTTCCAGCGAAAACCCACTGGTACCGCAGCTACGGGGCAATACCCCCTGCATTAAAGTGTTAAATAAAGCCGATCTTGCAGACCCGGTGTTAACCGCCCGTTGGGTTGAGCACTTTGAGCAACAGTCCGGTGTTAAAGCCATTCCTATTAGTCAGCAAAACCCGGAACAAATCCGTGCTTTGTTGCAACTGTGTAACGATATGCTGCCTGAGCGTAATCTGGACATTCGCGCAGCACGGGCGATGATTATGGGCATTCCTAATGTCGGCAAGTCGACGTTAATTAACACCCTGGCTGGGCGCACCATTGCCAAAACCGGCAACGAAGCAGGCGTTACCAAAATGCAACAGCGGATTAAGCTGGACAACAACGTTATTCTTACCGATACACCGGGCTTTCTATGGCCAAAACTTAACCCGCCCACCTGTGGTTATCGACTGGCGGTAACCGGTGCCATTAAAGACACCGTGTTTGATTATGCCGACATTGCCATGTTTGCCGCTGATTATCTGTTGCAAGTATACCCGACGGCAGTCATGCAACGTTTTGGTTTAACTGAGCAACCAGAAAACGATTTAGCACTGATGGACGCCATTGGTGTTAAGCGTGGCGCTATGCGCAAAGGCGGTATTGTTGACTTGGAAAAAGCCGGCAGCATTCTGATCACTGAGCTGCGCGCAGGTAACCTGGGGCCGCTGACCCTGGAAACCCCCGAAATGGTCAGTGCAGAGCTTACCGCAGCCAAAGCGGAAGAAGCGGCCAAAGCGAAAGAAAAAGCCGAGCGCGAAGCCGAGCGTAAACGCAAAGCCCAACGTAAATATCGTTAAGGCCGTTGTTGCCTGAAAATATGCGGCGAAAGATGTACGGCTAAAGATCAGAGAAATGCTGCTGGTAACTGGCGCATTTTTCCAGCTGTTCATTATCTAGCTTATTATGCTGCAACTGCAACAGTAAATTTTTTGCCAGTGCAATATGACCCGGATCAAGCGGTTCTTGTTGCTGCAAAGCCACCAACACTTTAAGAATATTCAGTGCCACACTCATATTATTTGGCGTAAGTGAAAATGCCTGCTCCAGTGAATTTAGCGCAGCATGAAATTTATTGCGTTTAAAAAACTCTACCGCCATCCGGTTTAACTGCTGTGGTGTAAAGTGCACTGCAGAGCGTTCAGCAGCTTCCTGCTCAATATATTTACTAACCACCTGATTGGTCAGGCCGCTGCCGCTAATTTGCCGTTTAATCGCATCAAGCAATGACACTGCGTCTTCTCGCCGGCCTAATTCATGTAACGCTTTTACTTTATCCAGATTATCTTCCACCGATGTGCCCGGGCGCAAACTGATATGGTTTTCGACGATACTCTCGGCTTTTTGCCGCTCCTCTCTGGCTGTATGCACTCTGGCACGCACAACCAACAACTGATCTTTAAGCTGAGACGCCAGAGTTGTCTGCTTTTCCAGCTCAGTTAACAAGATATCAGACTGGTTAAGCACCTTTACTGCATCGGCTTTTTCCAGAGTGGTGGCGTAGTCAATACCAGCACGCACTACGTTTAGGCGCAGCAAGGGCGAATCATGAATAGAGTTTTTGGCGTACTTGGCCATTGCAATGGTGGCCTGGTATTGCCCCAGATGATCATGGTTTAGTCTGGCCAGATCGAGCAGACGTTTATTGCGCTCGATATTGCGCGGAGCCAGACGGCTGGCTTTCTTAATTTCTTCATAGGCTTTGGCATAATCATGCTTACCAATATAATAATGCGCCAGCATATCGTAGGTAGCAAAACGGGTGTCTGATTTATCGGCTAATTGCTCTAGCAACAGTTGGATCTCAGCTAACCTGTCTTGTTCCAGCAGTGCTTTGATATAGCCCAGATTAGCCCATGAGGTCTTATGGTTTTGTAACAAATTATCGTAATACCTTGCCGCATCGACAAACTCGCGCAGCTGCAACAAACACTCACCTTTGAGGCGTTTCATTTGCAGATGGTATTTACTTAGCGCCGGATTCAGTAAATGCCGCTCAGCATAGTAAATGGCTTTACTGTAATCTTGCCTGTCTAATGCCTGATACACATTAAACAGCGTACGTTTTACTTCCAGCGTTAATGGCAGCCGGGTTTGCACTTGTTTAATGTTTAACGGCTTAACCCAAAAATCATCAGGTTGCAGTTCAACAATGCTATTAACCAGTTCTTCACTGGTCTCTGCGCTGAGAAATATTAAAACGGTGCATTTGGTCACATGACGTTTGAACTTCAACTCTTCCAGCAAATGGAAGCCGTCTTTATCACTTTTGACATTAAAAGCGCATATCACCACATGAAACTGCGCGTGTTCGCAAAGCCGTAAGGCGTAGTATGCGTTTTCCGCGCACTTAACGTTTTCAATACCCAACTCAAATAAAGCAGACTTAATGACATTTTGCACCAGAATCTGGTCGTCAATAATAAGCACATTAAGTTTATCTAACGCAGTTAGCTCTTCCTGCTCCATAACTATACTTGACATCCTTGCGATAACAGCGTTTACAACAATAGCGCACTAAGTTTAATACCAGTTATATTAGCAAGCTGCTATAAAAGCAATACCACAAAAATATAATCTGCAGCTGCCATTGTTAGTGACCACATGCACCCCAAACTCTGTTACAAGATTTTTACCAACAAAGCCAGAGGGCACGCACTATGTTTTATCAACTTAGCATTGAACAAATGAGTAAAATGTTGCAAAACCTGCAGCATATTTTAGATAAAGGCGCCGCCTTTGCCGACACTAAAAAAGTTGAGATGGCAGTGTTGTTAAATGCCAGATTAGCACCAGACCAGTTTAACCTTATTCGTCAGGTGCAAATTGCCTGCGATACGGCCAAGCTGGGTGCTGCCCGTTTAACCGACAACACAGACAATGCCCCCAAACATGCCGATGACGAAACCACACTGGAGCAGTTAAAACAGCGCATTACAGATACACAAGCTTATCTGGCCAGCTTCAGCCAGGCTGATTTTGCCAACGCGGCAACACAGAAAATAAGCCAGCCACGCTGGCAGGGCAAATATTTAACCGGTGAAGAGTTTTTAATCCAGCACGTATTGCCTAATATCTATTTTCATATCACTACCGCCTATGCCATCTTGCGCCACAACGGAGTAGATGTAGGTAAAAAAGATTATTTGGGTGCTATGCCATACAAAGAGTAATAATATACCACTACCGCTATG
Organism: Rheinheimera gaetbuli; assembly: GCF_054781935.1. Taxonomy (NCBI): domain Bacteria; kingdom Pseudomonadati; phylum Pseudomonadota; class Gammaproteobacteria; order Chromatiales; family Chromatiaceae; genus Rheinheimera; species Rheinheimera gaetbuli. The sequence goes on along the minus strand of NZ_BAAGTL010000012.1, from coordinate 373,411 downwards.
CAACCTAACAACAGGCCGGCATAACACCGGCCTGTTCTTATCAGGGTTTACCGTTCCAACACTATGCGGTAACGGGCGTTGCCGCTTTTTAAATGCGCTAACGCTTCATTTATCTGGCTAAATTTAAAGGTTTCTACCACTGGTTTAATATTATGCTGCACGGCAAATTCCAGCATTTTAGCAATGGTAGCCGGGCTACCAACCGGCGAGCCTGACACGCTGCGCTGGGCCATAATCAAGCCAAATACGCCAATATTTAACGGCTCTAAAGTGGCACCAACAAAATGCAACCGGCCCTTTGGCTTTAACGTCGATAAATACAAATTCCAGTCCAGCGTCACATTAACAGTAGAAATAATAAAATCAAACTGCCCTGCCGCCTGCTCAATCTCACTGCTATTACGCGAATTAATACAATGATGCGCGCCCATCGCTTTTGCTTCAGCGGCTTTGCTATCACTGGAGGTAAAGGCGGTGACTTCACAACCCCAAGCGCCTAAAAACTGCAGCGCAATATGGCCCAAGCCACCGATGCCAATCACGGCTACTTTGTCAGTGGGTTTAACATCAAACTGTACCAGCGGGTTAAATACGGTAATGCCACCACAAAACAGTGGTCCGGCAGTTTTAGCGTCCATCCCCTCGGGTAGCGGCACCACACTTGAAGCATTGGCCCGCACTTTATCGGCAAAACCACCATGACGGCCCACTATGGTGCCTTGTGCTGTAGCACACAGGTTATGATCGCCACTGCCGCAGCTTGAGCACACCTTGCAGTAATCAGAGTGCCAGCCCAGCCCCACCAACTGGCCGGGTTTCAGATGACTGACGCCAGTACCCACGCTGCCAATGCGGCCAACCACTTCATGCCCCGCCACCAATGGATAAGCCGACATGCCCCACTCATTATTTAGCATTGACACATCAGAGTGGCAGATCCCGCAGTAATCGACCTCTATTTCCACTTCATCACGGCCCAGTGCCGCCGGTTCATATTGCCAGGGCAGTAATTTACCGCCGGCTTCCAGTGCTGCATAAGCGTTGATCATAATCTCTCCTGCGTGGTTAATTTATCCATTACGGTTAGCTATACAGCTAACAGTATTAACCAGATCGGTAACTCTGCAGCGAAATAATCTGACTTGTTTACTTTTTAATCAGCAGAACCTGTTTCTTCTGCCGCTTTCAGGTATAATCCGCCGACTTTTTTCAGGCTAAGCCGACTTTAAGAGACACTATGACAGTACAGACCTTTGACCCGACACAAACCACCACTTTGGATACCGCCGCCAAAAGCTTAAATCAACAAACAACAGCCGGCAGTAGTAAAGGCAATACCATTGGTTTTGTCAGTCTGGGTTGTCCGAAAAATCTGGTTGATTCAGAACGCATTCTAACCCAGCTAAAAGCCGAGGGTTATAACATAGTGCCAACCTACGATGATGCCGAGTTGGTTATAGTTAACACCTGCGGCTTTATCGATAGCGCCGTGCAGGAGTCGCTGGAAACTATCGGTGAAGCTTTAGCTGAAAACGGCAAAGTTATCGTCACCGGCTGCCTGGGCGCCCGCGAAGACGAAATTCGTCAGGTGCACCCGAATGTACTGGGTATTACCGGCCCGCACAGTTATGAAAACGTATTAAGGCAGGTGCATGAATATGTACCCAAGCCCAAATATGACCCGTTTACCATGCTGGTGCCGGATCACGGCGTTAAATTAACGCCGAAGCACTATGCCTATTTAAAAATCTCTGAAGGTTGTAACCACCGTTGTACCTTCTGCATTATCCCGTCGATGCGTGGCGATTTAGTCAGCCGTCCGGTGGGCGAAGTATTAGATGAAGCACAAAGGCTGAAAAACGCCGGCGTTAAAGAGCTGCTTATTATCTCGCAAGACACCAGCGCCTATGGCGTTGATGTAAAACACCGCACTGGCTTTTGGAATGGCCAGCCGGTAAAAACCTCCATGCAGTCACTGTGTGAAGCCTTAGGCGAGATGGGCATTTGGGTACGTCTGCACTATGTTTACCCCTACCCGCATGTGGATGACATTATTCCCCTGATGGCGCAGGGCAAGGTACTGCCGTATTTAGATATTCCGTTTCAGCATGCCAGCCCGCGCATTTTAAAGCTGATGAAACGCCCGGGTCAGGCCGATCGCGTATTAGAGCGCATTAAAAAATGGCGTGAGATTTGCCCTGAGCTGAGTATCCGCTCTACCTTTATTGTTGGCTTCCCGGGTGAAACCGAAGAAGATTTCCAGATGCTGCTCGACTGGCTGCAAGAAGCCCAGCTGGACCGCGTCGGCTGCTTTAGATATAGCCCGGTAGAGGGCGCTAAAGCCAACGACTTACCCGATCCGGTAGCGGATGAGGTAATGGAAGAGCGCTACCACCGCTTTATGCAAACCCAGCAAGCTATCAGTACCGCCCGCCTGCAGGCGAAAATTGGCAAAACCATTGAAGTGCTGATAGACGAAGTAGATGAAGAAGGCGCCATTGGCCGAAGCTTTGCCGACGCGCCGGAAATTGACGGTGCGGTATACTTAAACGGCTTAACTGATGTTAAAGCGGGCGATATTATCGATGCCGTGATCGATGAAGCCGATGAGTATGACTTATGGGCATCTGTGGCGGAATAACCTGACGCCTTTTAAGCAACAACCGCAACAGGTGGCTTAGGCCGCCTGTTTTTTTATCAGCAGTTAAGCAGATTGGCGGTGACAGCAGCAGGCCATAAGTGCAACAACTGGCGGTTAAATAAGCCAGGATCACCACTGGTATAAAAGCTGTCTGCGCCAACTTTAGCAGCGGTGTTTAGCAACTGCGCCTGTGCCAGCCGTTGTTGCAACTGGTTTACCACCGCTGTTTCGGTGCGCACTATGGTTACCCCGGGCCCGGCAACATCAGCGATAACATTAGCAATAAAGTTGTAATGCGTGCAGCCCAGCACCAGCGTATCAGCACCCTGTGCCAACAGCGGCTGAATATAGCCGGTTACTAACTCGCGCATGGCTGCGCCATGTAGCTCAAGCATCTCTATCATTGGCACCAGTTTTGGGCATGGTTGCAATATTATTTTTGCCTGGCCGGCATAACGCTCGGCTAAATGCGCAAACGCCGGTGTTAACAAAGTGCGCGGCGTTGCCAACACCCCCACTACACCGGTTTTACTGGCCAGTACCGCAGGTTTTACCCCAGGCTCAACACCGATAATAGGTAGCACATACTGTGCTCTTAGCTCTGTAATCGCCGCTGTAGTTGCAGTGTTACACGCCACCACTATCGCCTTAACACCGCAGGCCACTAAATGCTGCGTAATAGCCTGCATGCGCTGATAAATATACTGATCCGTTTTTTCGCCATAAGGCGCATGGCCGCTGTCGGCAACATAGATAAACTGCTCATCAGGCAGCAGTTCACGCACTGCCCTGGCCACCGACAGCCCACCAATGCCAGAGTCAAAAATACCTATTGCTGCAGAATTTAACATAACCAGGCCTACTGTTTTGAGGCAGTAAAATTAGCATATTATGCCGTTGTATTTCCGTGTTTTTGCTCATTTTAAGCGTAACGTTGGCTACCTAAGCGCTACTTTTCTTTGCTGGTGGGATAATTAATACTAGGTAAACTACCTGCAAGCTCTTCCTCAAGCTTGTCTAGTTTTTTGATGGCATCTTCGTTAGTTAAGCCGTGCTCTCTCACTTTACGCAGTGAAGTACTGTCCGCAATGGCCCAAAGGTGGCTTTGCAACAGTTGGCTGTGCTAGAGAGTAGATGCTGGAATTTATACGCTTCTACAACCACGAACATCGCCATAGCGGTATAAGATTTGTGACCCCGGCGCAGCGGCATCAGCATCAAGATGCAGTTCTGCTGAACAAGCTTAAAGTTGTATATGAACAAGCTAAGTCAGACTAGCCACAACGGTGGTCTGGCAGAGCCACAAGAAACTGGAACCCCATAGGGCCAGTAAATGCGAAATCGTACCGACTCAGGAAGCAGCATAAAACAGGAAAATCGGACAACTACCTTGAAAAGCTGCGTTTAAGAGTCGCTTAGTTTAGCTGGTGGGATCAATAACAGTGCAAACAAAGCACCCGCAATTCCGAGCATCACAAGTGATACTACGGTTAATTCATAGCTGTCCATGGCTGGGCTTTTTGGAAAGCCACTGATTTCAAGTAAAAACCCGGTAACTAAACTACTCAATCCAATCATCACTTTACCAATGGCTGCAAACCAACCAATAATCAGCACTTGCACATTCGATTTTACGACCTTGGAAATCTGATCCACGATATCAGGTAATAATGACCAAATATGCGTATTTATATGATGTAAACCGGCAAAGGTGACCAAAAATATGAGTAGGGATAGCTCCGAAGTTTTGGAAAAAAAATAACATGGGGTGATGATAAATAAAGCCATCAGACCAATTTGTGCGGTCGCTTTTTTGCCATAGTTCTTAGCGAAAATACTCCAAATAATCACAGTGAACGCTGAAACCAACGACATCACTTGCCAAACAACACTAAAAGAAAGGGATAAGTCAGAATTATTATTAATCATAAATATCAAGGCATTAGAAAACTGATTGATAAAAAGAATTACAAACAGATTGGCAAGGTATAAAAAGATGAGGTTATTTGGAAATAAGTGTCGCATCGTCAACATAGGCATATCACACCGTTTCTCATAACGATGATCAAGTTGTTTGGCTTGTTTATCGACATAAGAAAAAGATGGGATGACAATCACAACCGAAAGGACTGCGACAATTAAAGCGACCACCCACAGATCGGCTGGCACAATTGTCTTGTCTGTTTCTGCATATAAATAGACCAGTACAGCAATGATTACTTTAGCGCCAGTTGCGGCAACACTTCGGCTGGCAGCGATATAATTTCTTCGGGTTGGATCTGCATCTATACGACCTACGGACGCATTTAATGGCACATCTAATAAGGTAAATGCGAACCGAAATAAAACACCCGCAATTGCGCAATACACGAAGGTGGGCTCAATATCCAACAATGCTACGGAGCCAAATACAAACACCAGAATCATTGCACTGAACGGAGTTCCCCAATTCACCCAAAAAGCTAAACTCCTTTTATTCCGATGTTTATACATGATATTTGCTGCTGGAAAATCAAATAATGCATCCGTCAGTGCAAACGCAAATAACAAAAAACCAGCGTTGATCGGTGGAACATCTAAAGCATAAACTGCATAAAACAAGAAAAAGGTATTAAAAAAACTCCAAAGCAAAGATTTGCCTAAGTGCGATGCTCCATACCCAGTCAAACTGTAGGTGAATTTAGTCAAGGAGTGTGATTTCATTATGAAGGTGACCCGTTAAGATGGATACCACAGGCAGAGTTGCAGCACCGACCATCACTAGCGATTGTTGAAAACTGCTAGCTGATAATTTAGGTACAGCTATATCTGCGGTATAGCCAGTTTTTATACTGTAGCATGCTAGTTTTTTCATCATACTATCAATAACTTGCTGTGGTAGATCTCCGCCAATGATCACCAAGCCTGGGTCGTACAGCCGTGTCACAATATCAATCGCTCGTCTAAAATCAGCGAAGACATGGCTAATCCAACTTTCAATCAGGTCCTGTGGGATCTCGCGTTGAATAGTGCAATTGGCATCTTGTTTCGCTAAAAACTCATGGAGATCGCGGGCTGATGGTCTCGATCGTTCATAGGGGAACAAAATCCCCATACCACCAGCATTGCCACTAGCACCAAGTACGGGTACCCCAGCCAGCATGGCACAGCCGCCAACCCCTTGTGCCAGATAAAATAAAAAGAAATTATCTTGCTCTCTAGCTTGCCCTTGCAAGCGTTCCGCCCACATTGACGCAACGGCATCACGTTCCACCGTAACAGGAATTTGCAGACGTTTCGTTAGTTCTAATTGAATATCTGTTTTTAACAAAGCAGGAAAATCCCAATGTACTGCCCATTGCTGTTCATTCACAGCGCGGTATCCTGGGATCGCTATACCAATGCCGATAATGGTGGCATCATCTTGTGCGAGACTCGCACTATTTTTAATAAAGCGTTTTAAGATGCTCTCTAATGCATTGACCGATACAACGTCAACAATTTGAACGTTTTTATCTAAAATTTCACCATGTAAGTTAGTTAAAACGACGGTGACTTGATGCTTATCGAAACTAACGCCAACAGAGTAATACCGCGCAAAATTCAATGTTAACGGTTTATTTGGCGAACCGCGCCGCCCTTGCTTTTCTACCGATTCCTCAACTAATAAAAGGTCCATCACTTTTTTTGTGAGGCGTGTCGCTGAAGCACCGGTTAAACCTGTGATATCTGCTAGCTCCTTCCTCGCAACAGACTGCTTTCGCCAAATCAGCTCTAATAGTTTTCTTTCGTTCTGTTTTAAATTGTATAACTCGCTATATAAGCTTCTTATTTCCATGTAATTTCTACTTTGTTTTCGCTGAAAATTCGTGAGTGTTTAAAGTGACTAGCATAACAGGTCTTATTTTACACTAAAATTACTTACATAATGTAATTTATTTGAAACCTAAGATCCTTATAGTCGAACTAAATAATCAACACGAGTAAGTCGTCATGCAACTCATCTTCATCACTGTCCCCAACAAATTTTTTCGGTTATTGCAGTTCATTTCCTGTGTCATTTGCTTCAGTACTAGCGCACAGACATTTGACGAGCGCGCTCAAACGGCGCTGCAGGATCCAAATAAGGTCATCATTGCGGCACATCGCGCTTGCTGGAGCAAAGCGCCCGAGAACTCTCTCATATCCATTGCAGACTGCATAGCACTCGGAATTGATATTGTCGAGTTAGATATCCGTAAATCCAAAGATGGTGTATTGGTCGTCATTCACGACAAAACACTTGATCGAACCACGAATGGAGCTGGATTAGTTGCAGATTTCACGATATCCCAACTCAAAAAATTGCAACTAACCGAGCTAAAACATGGCAAGCCGGTGCTGACCGAACAGAGAATTCCAACCTTAGAGGAGGTTTTTCAGCTTACAAAAGATAAAATATTGATCAATATCGATGCAAAAGAGGATGTTTTTGCTGCGGTGCATCAGCTCGCATTGCAGATGGGGGTATCCAGACAAATCATCTTTAAACTTGAACTGCCGCAAGACCTACAACTTTGGTATGCCCATGATTTTTTAAAGACATCCTTATTTATGATCAAATTTACTCAGCATGAAATCTCCACTGTGGATGCTGAGATGTTCATTCTTCAGTACCCAGCCTTTGCATTAGAAATCAAAGCAGAAGATCAGAGTTTTATTCAGCAAATGGCTGAATTATCAAAAAAATACAACTATAGGCTTTGGATCAATACCTTATCTCAATCGCCAAACAAATCAGCTGGTTTAGTGGATAAACATGCTTTACACGATCCGACGGCTGTGTGGGGATCACTGCTTGAGATGGGTGTTTCCATGATCCAAACAGACCATCCAGCAGCATTACTGACTTATTTACAGCAGATCAATCGTCACTAAACTCCGGTAAGCTGTACACAATCAAACCTCTTAAAATCGGCAATATCGTCATATTGCCGTTATTTTTAATGTTTATTTTATTGTCATCTATCTTTGTATAGGCCAACTTCTCATGCAAAACAGCTACCAGCTTCACCAGCACTTCAAAGGAGACATCTCACTACTTTTCAATACATTAAAGTTAAAAAAACAAATAATCACTATTGCACATCGTGGGGGGATCTCAGCTGGCTACCCTGAAAATTCGATGGCAACAATCCAAAGAACTCTCAATGCGGTGCCGGTCCTTTTGGAAGTAGACATCATGACCACCGCAGATGGCGTCGATGTGTTACATCATGACAATTATCTAGAGCGAACAACAACAGGGTTTGGCTCCGCATGTCAATTAACATGGCGCGAAATGAGCCAAGTTCAATTGAAAGACCAATCAAACAGGATCATGAACATGGGGTTGGTTCGTTTCGATGATTTTTTAACCGCTGTTGCTAAGAAAACTTTTCTCATACTGGATATGAAAGCACCTACATCTTATCAATCGATTGTTGCTCGCATCAAACAGCACGACATGCTCAAGGCGACAGTGTTTATTGCGTATAGTCTCGAACAAGCTCAACGAATTCGGCAAATGGATTGCCATGCGGTTCTTGCATTGGGTGTAAATAATGCTACACAGCTTGCTCAAATTTCTGCTCTGCAGCTCGCAAGTACACCCTTGATGGCACTAATGGGCGATAGTCATCTGCCAGCAGCTCACTTTCGTATTCCAGAGCTTGCTCAGCACTGCATTACAGTAGGTAGCTATTTAGGCGACGATCCACTGGATGCAAAAATAGAACTAGGCTCAACACGAGATATTTTACTAGACCTCAAAAATAAAGCGATTAACGCTATCGTCTCCAATCAACCTATTGCCATGCATAACGCATTGCAAAATGCAGGCCTCAGCCTCTCTATTTAATTTAATCACTATTATGAAGGCATTGCGACCTCATTCTAGCCATTTTTATGGCTTTATACCGTATTTCTATTTCCCATGACTGTCATGGGCAAACGTCATAGCGGCTCCCCTTTCACAAAAGGTTCACCCTCCTGTAATTTACTTACACCATGTAACTAAATAAGATGTCTTTGCTCTAAATTAAGACTGCGTTTTGATTACAAATGCCGCTTATTCCCAACGTAGGTGGTGACACAAACAAGGACATAGGATAAAAACATGCTATCGCGTCAAAAATCATTAACTCTAAACTCATTTAAAACCAGTCGTTTCACATACGGTATAGCTTTCGCGCTGTTATCAACACACGCGGTCGCGGAAAATTCAATTGAAAGGATCGTGGTTACTGGTAGCTATAAAGCATCTTTAGCTAAAAATGTGGATGAAAAAAGAAATGCGATCGGTATTCAAGATTCCATTGTGGCCGAAGATATCGGTAAATTCCCAGATCTCAACCTAGCTGAAGCACTTCAGAGGATCACGGGCGTTGCTATTAGCCGAAATAATGGCGAAGGCTCTCGCGTGTCAATCAGAGGTTTAGCACCGGAATTCACTCTGACAACCCTCAATGGCATGGTTATTTCAACTGCAAACCGTGGCCGAGAATTTAATTTCGATTTATTGCCTTCAGAGCTATTTTCTAGGCTTGATGCTTATAAAACCTCTAAGGCTAGTTTAGAAGAAGGAGGGATGGGCGGAACTGTGGGCCTCAGTTTACCTAGACCCTTTAGCAATGCCGGTTTTCATGCTTCAGCGTCAGTACAAGCGAATTACAGTGACTTAGCTGGTGATACAAATCCCCGCGCGCATCTTATTGTCAGTAATACCTTTGGCGATTTTGGTGCTAACTTTCAACTTGCGTTGTCTGAGCGCACTGCACATGTAGAGGGTGCATCCACTGTTGGCTGGACTCGTGCAAGTGCACCAAGTAATGGTTTTGAATTCTCTTTTCCAAATGGAGCGCCTGAGGGGTTTTCTGAAGCGCAATTAAATGACGCTTTTTTGCCACGTTTAGCTCGTCCAGATTTTGCAGAAACTGAGCGTCAACGCATTGCTATGAGCATGACTTTACAGTGGCAACCTTCCGATAGCCTTGATATCACGCTTGATGGACTGCATGCCAAGCTGAAAAATGATGGAAAACGCTATAATCTCAATACGGTTATCCGAGGGCAAAAAGGTAAAAATGCCATCATTGCCGTGCCTGAGGCGGAGTGGCAAATTGATGCGGCAGGAAATCTGGTTAAAGGCACATTGGATGGCGTGGAGCGCATTTCAGAAAACCGTATTATGTATGATGAAACTGACTTGATCCAAATGGCATTAAATGTTGAGTGGCAACCCAGCGAAAAACTCACCGTATCTGGTGTACTGGGTAGTTCAATGTCGGAATTCGATAATCCATTTACAATTAGCCACCTTTTTCAGGTGGAAAACTCCAGAATCAGTTTCGATTACACCGATATCCTACCTTCTATTAAAACACCTGTGGATTTAATCGATCCGGCTAATTGTGTAACCTTAAGCCCACGTATTCGTGCCGAAAATATCCAAGATACAGCAATTACAGCAAAGTTCGATATCTCTTACCAAGCCTTAGATAGTGTTACGTTGAAGACAGGTATGTTCATCAACCAATACGAAAAAGAACGGATATTTAAGAACAATGATGGTTTCAACGATCCGAGCCAAAGGCTAATACCAGTATCTGCATACAGTAAAATGATAACAAACTTCGATAATATTAAGGCTCCTAAGGGGTTTCCTAGCCAGTTTTTAGTCGCTGATTTTGACAAAGCGGAAAGTATATTCGGTTCAATTGCTCGTGCATCCTCTGGGCGGGTGGTAACCGGATCCAGTGGCACTATTTCTGAAAATACATCAGGTTTTTATGTCGAAACTGACATTAAATTTAACGCCGGAGATCTACCTGCATTATTAAATCTAGGAGGGCGTTTTGTCAGTACTGAGCAAATTTCGCAAGGCTCCGTGGCGGGAATTACCGTTGATTTTGACAATAAGTATGACAATTTTTTACCATCAATTAATTTTGATATCAATGTGAATTATGACCTTAAGTTGAGAGCCTCGGCGTCTAGGTCTATTACAAGACCTTCTTTAGGAAATTTGTTGCCTGCCATCAGTGTAAACGGCAATAATCGTTCAGCTAGCGGCGGAAACCCTAAACTGAAACCATTTGAAGCTGATCAGTTAGATGTTGCGGCTGAATGGTACTTTGATGAGGATGCTCTGTTATCACTAACATTTTTTTATAAAGATATTAAGTCTTTTATTGTCACTGAAAACTCTCAAGTGCCATATGGTAGTTTAGGTATACCGCTTGAAGTATTAGATCAGACAGCTCTTGATAATGGCGTGAACAATAATACATCTTTCACATTCCGCCGCCCCATTAACGGTAAGGGAGCCGACTTGCGTGGTGTAGAGTTGAGTTATCAACAACCTATGGATTACCTGTTAGACGGTTTAGGCGTTATTGCTAACTATACTTATGCTAATTCAAAAACCGAATTTGCTTCAAGAACTGATGGTACTACGTTTGCAAATGGTAAAAGCGTGCTGGATGGCAATATTCCTGGTTTGTCACAAAACACCTATAACCTGGTTGTTTATTATGAAAACGACCTATTTGGTGGTCGCTTAGCATACAACTGGCGCAGTGACTATGTGCAAAGCAGTGCCGTAACTGATAATACCGGCTTTTTGGAACAGCGTGACTCTGCGGGTTTGTTGGATGCGTCTGCTTATTACAACCTGACAGAAAATATCAAATTAACCTTTGAGGCTATTAATCTTACCAACGAAGCTGAGTTTATTTTCGATGGAGAGCCCTCACGCCTTAATAGCTATATAAAGCCGGGCCGTCAATTCTCACTTGGTGTGCGCGCAAAATTTTAACAATGTACCGATTGACTGAAGGGATTGTCGCATAGCGTCAATCCCTTTTTTAATTTCAATATCAGCATAGTTCATAAAAGTTTAACGCGCCTGAAATTTACTTACGTAATGTAATTAAATAATATAGTAGTGCGCTGAAGTGTATAGCCAGTTGTTGTTTCCTGATTTCTGAATCTTTAGTGGATGATATCAAGTCACTATCCTAGCTGCCTGAATGTAAAACTTAGCGCAAGTGCGAACTTTGTTCGAGATGTAAAGAATTTAGTGAGCTGAAATTTAACCAGCGTTGCTGGTTTTAATCAATCCTGTAAACCTCCGGGTGACGTAAGTTGGCATAATTAAGATAAGGTAATGTTATGAAATTATATAAATTAGGATGGTCAGTGACTGCAGCTTCGCTAGCAATTGCCTGTTTAATCGGGCAAGCTTTTGCCTCGCAAATTATTATTCCGCATAGAGGTCTTTGGAAGAACTACAGTGGGAATGACGTTGCGGAAAACAGTGTAAGTAGCTATATACGTGCAAAAGATAAAGGCGTTGAATTTATTGAAATAGATCTGCGCATGGCTAGAATTAACAATGTAAATCAAGTGGTCGTTTTTCACGATAATTATTGGAACAGAGCAGCTAATTACAATAGCAATGGAGGTAACTGGGGACATAAGCAGTTTGTCGCAGAGAATCTTACCACTAATAAACTTACAACCAATATAACAAGCGCTACTTTTAATGCGCTTACACTAAAAAGAAATGCCGGAAACGGAGATCAGAACTCAACAAATGACAAGCCTTTGCTATTAAATCAGTTTCTTCTTGAGACAATATGCAAGTATCAAAGTGGCCCAAAAATAATTTTAGATGTTCAAAGTGTTGACGTTGCGAATGTAGCAGCAAATATTGTTGGGAACAATTTATGCCCCAAAATAGGATCTAGCCAACTAAAGTACTCCTCTCGAGTTTCGTTAAAATTATTTGTACACCAAACGGTTCCTGCGAGCATTATTAATAGTGCAACTACTGCTGAGAATATTCCGCAGGCTGTTGTGAATTACTACAATAACCGTACAAACAGGTTTGATATATATTTTCAATTTAATAATGGAGCTTTTAATACCAGCACCTGCAACAATGGTTTTATTGACTGCGATTTAAAACTAAGCGATGGCAGTGCATCTAAAATTGTTAAAATAGCTGATTTCAGAAAAAAAATCATGCAGATCCAGCACGTAGCGGGTGTAGCTTTGAGTGCGCCGCCTATTTATCCTGATACATCTGTTTCCTACCGAACTGCCATAAACAATACATTGAATCGTCAATTGACGTGGTTTAACGCTAACCGAAATGGAAAAAAACTAATTTCCATTGGTTCCCGACCTGATGATAGAAAGTTATATACCGCGAGGGGTGAGGCATCTAACACTCAGAGTGAAGAACGCTGTTTTATGTATAACTATAAAGGTGATGATTCAGGAAGAATAAGTTTCTACACATCAGATATATACTCTGAACGAAACGCCTATGCTAATAATCCAGATTTTGACTATATTATTGTCGATGCTTATTTACGTAACGGCAACGTTGACTGGGATGAGGCTCGAGAGGTTGAGTTATTATGCGGTAATAACAAGTCTATAGTACTTACGTTTCTTAAGAGCAGACGGGAAGCAAATGTTTGGGCGAATAGTTATAAGAACTTGACGAAGAAAGATGATAGAACTTACTACATCTTAAACACAATAAAAGGTCGTTCTCAAATACAGCAGTACTTTACAAAAAAATAACACCACTCCTTAAATAAACAGCTTAACCACTGAGTTAAGCTGTTTTTAACATAGAGCGCTAACATCATGAAAAATTTTATAAAGTGTGTTTTACTATTCATATCCATTGCTTTTTTTATGGTTTTATTTGATCTCTGGCAGCAGAGCGCTGTTCATGATGACAAGGTAAATATTAGTCAGTTAAATGAAACCGCCGTAAAACCATCCCGTGTCGAGCCTGAAAGTTCATCAAGTCTTCCTTCAATGCTCGAACAAGAGTTGACTATTAAGCCTTCACATAATATCAATGAAAAACAAATTGAATTTATTGTACGTTTTTCAGATATCACCTTAGAGAGAGATATTTATGAGGTTGCCAAGTCAGCATTAGACATCTTTGACACCAATAACGATAAAGTCATCTCTGAGCATGAAGCACCATTTTTGATATTTTTAGCTAATAAATTTATTCCCATTGAAAACGAATCTATTACTCTGCACAGCAAAGAATATCAAGATGTTGCTCAGTTGCTTAGAGGTAAAACAGACGATGATATAGCGCATTCATATGCTCTATCGCAGGCACAGCAAGAGCTCTACAGACTTAATCAAGTAATTGAGGAAGAAATCGCCAGTCATATTTTCAAAGAGATTGATATTAGTCAACTTGAACAAACGCTACAGATCGCTTTTCACTGGTCAGATTTAGATTTTGACGGCGAGCTTACCGAAGCCAGTGACATGCCATTTTTGGCTGTTGCTCACGATTTTATTCATAGAGAAGCTGAACAAAAGGTTAGTCAACATGAATAACTGGTTACACTTTTCACGTTTTAACCTCATCATAGTGACAACTGAGCCCCTTACATTATGAATAAATTTGCCGCTAGTTTTTTTTTAGCGTTAAGTTGGGTTGAGTTTGCTGAATGCTTCGATGGTACCGAGATGACTTCATCGGGAAATAAATACCCAAGTTTCGAGCAGTCGTCGGAAAGAAGCGCACACTTTAAACGTATGCTGCGATACCACCAGCGAATGGACGGCAATGTGCCGCAAGGAGCGGTAATTTTTATCGGTGATAGCCTTATACAAGGATTATATGTTTCGGTGATTGCTTACCCTTCAGTTAATTATGGAATAGGTGGTGATACGACTGAAGGTGTTCGGCATCGTCTTGCTGCTTACAGTTCCATTAATAGTGCCAGTGCTGTTGTGTTAGCTATTGGTATAAATGACATGAAACAGCGTTCAAACGAGGAGATCCTTGAAAATTACCGAGCTATTATTGGCCAGATTCCAAAGGCTGTTCCAATTGTTATTAGTGCCATTCTTCCTATTGACGAAGAAGCGAGAGATCAATGGCAAGGGATGCGGCTGTTACGTATTAAAGAAGTAAACTCAGGCTTAAAGGCGTTTGCCAAAATCAATGACCACATTTACTTTGTAGATGCGGGTTCTAAACTTATAGACTCATCAGGCAACCTAGCTGATCAATATCACATTGGGGACGGCTTACATCTGAATGCATTAGGAAACGATGTATGGATTAATATACTTAGAGATGCACTTAATGCAGTCAAAGACGTTGCGCTTCAAGATACCGAAAGTGAAGCTGCCGTTTACAACGCTATTCACCCAACCGGATAAAACCAGGCGTTTGTTATTAAGCCGTCTTGTACTTCATACACCACTACTACTTCATATGGCTGTTCGGCCATGCCGTATACTTTTTCGTGGTCGATAACCTTATTACCTACCACCATTCGCTGCAACACTTCGGCGCGCAGTGCGGCGATGGTAAAGCGTTCGGTTTTGTAAAACGCTTCCAGTGCTTCGCGGCCTTTTAAAGCAGGTTCTGTTGCAGGCATGCGGTAAATGGCAATATCCGCATGGTA
The DNA here is from genome assembly GCF_054781935.1 of Rheinheimera gaetbuli. NCBI lineage: Bacteria > Pseudomonadati > Pseudomonadota > Gammaproteobacteria > Chromatiales > Chromatiaceae > Rheinheimera > Rheinheimera gaetbuli. The sequence continues at coordinate 358,300 of NZ_BAAGTL010000012.1, read as the reverse complement.
GCAAGCGATAAAAACAGCGAGATCTTTAGCATTGTATGCATCCAGCTGGCGTTGTACCGGCAGTAGCGTTTGTTCGTTATTCATATCGTTAGCCATAAAGTGACAGCCTTATTCCAGCGTTTTGCACATAAACATACTATTCGGGTCTTCCGGGTAATCAGCAAAAGGGCCGCAGTAGTTAAAGCCGGCGCTTTGGTACAATGTGCGGGCCGGCAGGAAAAAATCCATCGAGCCGGTTTCCAGATAAAGCTGCTTAATGCCGCTGTGGCTGGCCTCTGTTAGTAAAAACTGCAACAAAGCGCGGCCTATACCTTGCCCACGTGCTTCGGGCGCGGCACGCATCGATTTAATTTCAGCCACGTCGTTGCTATGTTGTTTAAGCGCCACGCAGCCCAGTAAGGTATCGCCCTGCCAGGCGCCCCAGAAGCGGATATCCGGCGCCTGTAGTTTACTGATGTCCAGCGCATGCACACTCTCTGGCGGTGAGGTGGCATACATATCGTCTAAATGGCCTTGCAATAACTGCCTGACTGCCGCCGAGTCTAGCCGGCCGGGAATAATTTTCATGGTTAGTTACATTCGCTGTTGTCAGAATATATGGGTAGAGCAGCGCCAACCAAGTTGTTGCTGCAGTTTGTATGTCTGCTTTGACAGCATGAATAAAAAATTAGCCGTCGACAACATTTTTTTTCCTGCAAAACGTTTTGAAATCCTGTATATTACGGCACTATTTTCAAACCCTAGCTTATAGAGACTACTATGTCAGCAGATTTATCCTTATACAGAAACATTGGTATCTTCGCGCACGTTGATGCCGGTAAAACCACTACAACAGAGCGTATCCTGAAACTGACGGGTAAAATCCATAAGTTGGGTGAAGTTCACGAAGGTGAATCAACTACCGACTTCATGGAACAGGAAGCCGAGCGCGGTATTACTATCCAGTCAGCAGCGGTTAGCTGTTTTTGGAAAGGCTACCGTTTCAACGTTATCGATACCCCGGGCCACGTTGACTTCACTGTTGAAGTTTACCGTTCACTGAAAGTATTAGACGGCGGTATCGGCGTATTCTGTGGTTCTGGCGGTGTTGAACCTCAGTCAGAAACTAACTGGCGCTATGCGAACGACGCTGAAGTATCACGTCTGATCTTCGTTAACAAGCTGGACCGTATCGGTGCTGACTTTATCCGCGTAACTGAGCAGGTGAAGAAAGTTCTGGGCGCTAACCCATTGATCATGACGTTACCAATCGGCCGTGAAGATACTTTCTCTGGCGTAGTTGACCTGTTAACCCAGAAAGCTTACATCTGGGACGAAACTGGCCAGCCAGAAAACTACACCGTAACTGATATCCCTGCCGATATGGCTGACGATGTTGAAATGTACCGTCAACAGATGATCGAAACTGCTGTAGAGCAAGATGACGACCTGTTAATGGCATACATGGAAGGTGAAGAGCCTTCAATCGAAGACATCAAGCGTTGTATCCGTAAAGGTACCCGTGACCTGGCATTCTTCCCAACTTACTGTGGTTCAGCCTTTAAAAACAAAGGTATGCAATTACTGTTAGATGCGGTTGTAGATTATCTGCCAAGCCCAACTGAAGTTCTTCCGCAGCCATTAACTGACGAAGAAGGTAACGAAAACGGTCAGTTCGCAGTAGTTTCTGCTGATGAGCCATTCCGCGCCTTAGCGTTTAAAATCATGGATGACCGTTTCGGCGCCCTGACGTTCGTGCGTATCTACTCTGGTGTACTGAACAAGGGTGATACCATCCTGAACTCGTTCACTGGCAAAACCGAACGTATCGGCCGTATGGTTGAAATGTATGCTAACGACCGTATCGATCTTACTACTGCACAGGCCGGTGACATCATTGCCCTGGTAGGTATGAAGAACAACACGCAAACAGGCCACACCCTGTGTGATCCTAAGCACCCTTGTACACTTGAGCCAATGGTATTCCCAGAGCCGGTAATCTCTATCTCTGTTACACCAAAAGATAAAGGTTCAGTGGAAAAAATGGGTATCGCTATCGGTAAGATGGTTGCCGAAGATCCAACGTTCCGTGTTGAAACTGACGTTGACTCAGGCGAAACCATCCTGCGTGGTATGGGTGAATTGCACTTAGATATCAAAGTAGACATCTTAAAGCGTACTTACGGCGTAGAATTAGTTGTAGGCCAGCCACAGGTTGCTTACCGCGAAACCATTACCCGTGAAGTTGAAGACAGCTACACGCACAAGAAACAATCTGGTGGTTCAGGCCAGTACGGTAAAATTGATTACCGCATTCGTCCGGGCGAGCAAAACTCTGGTTTCACGTTCAAATCAACGGTAGTTGGTGGTAGCGTACCAAAAGAGTTTATGCCTGCTATCGAGAAAGGCTTCGAGTCTATGATGTCAACCGGTACTTTGGCTGGCTTCCCGGTATTAGACGTTGAAGTTGAAGTATTCGACGGTGGTTTCCACGCCGTTGACTCATCAGCCATCGCGTTCGAAATCGCTGCTAAAGGCGCTTTCCGTCAGTCAATTCCAAAAGCTGGCGCCCAGTTACTTGAGCCAATCATGAAAGTTGACGTGTTCACCCCAGAAGATCACGTAGGTGATGTTATCGGTGACTTAAACCGTCGTCGCGGCATGATCTCTGGTCAGGAAGCTGGCGTTACTGGCGTACGTATCAAAGCTGACGTACCACTGTCAGAAATGTTCGGTTACATCAGTACTCTGCGTACTATGACGTCAGGCCGTGGTCAGTTCTCTATGGAGTTCTCGCACTACTCACCATGTCCGTCAAACGTATCTGAAGCCGTTATTGCTAAAGAAAAAGAAAAGAAAGCCGCTGCTGCTAAAAACTAAGCAGTAATCAGCTGATAAAAAGCCCCGCCGGTTTACCTGCGGGGCTTTTTTATACTTTACGCTTTTGTCTAATATCTCCGCGTCTACAACTGCAACTTGATCTTCGTCATATTTTCATCCACCGACCCTGCTAGGCTATGCTCACACCATAACGAATAAAGGCCGTGTATTTAAATGCAAGTGAACAGCGCAGCTCAGGCTCTGAGTATTATTCAGGACAACGACACTATATGGTGCCATTCAATGGCTGCCACGCCTTACTACCTGCTGCAAGCGCTAGCAAGCGTCGCAGTTGAACGACGTAATCTGACGTTATTGCAATTGCATACCGAACACTGTGACGTGCTGAGCGACCCTGCACTTGAAGGACATCTGCGCCAACGTTGTTTCTTTGTTGGCAGTACCACCCGTGCCGCGGTTAACAACGGCAGTGCCGACTACGTACCGATGTTTTTATCGGAAATTCCTAAATTATTCCGCAGCGGTGAACAAAGATTAGATGCGGCCTTAATTCAGGTATCGCCACCTGACAAACACGGTTTTTGCAGCCTCGGCGTATCAGTAGAGGCGACCCGTGCAGCACTACAGATGGCAAAGAAAGTGATAGCCTGGGTTAACCCACTCCTGCCCCGCACCCATGGTGACTCTTTTATTCATTTAAGCCAGATAGACCGTTATGTCGAATATGCTGCGCCATTACCGCAACACCGGGCGGCCTTACAAGATGCGATAACCGATCAGATCGGTCGCAATGTAGCCAGTTTGATCCGCGATGGTGACTGCCTGCAAATGGGTATCGGTGCAATCCCGGATGCCACCCTGGGTTATCTTAAAGACAGAAAAAATCTCGGGATCCACACCGAAATGTTCTCTGATGGTGTGCTGCCGCTGATTGAACAAGGTGTAATAACCAACCAGAATAAACGCAAACACCGCGGTAAAATTGTCACTACCTTTGCCATGGGCAGCCAAAAGCTCTATGACTTTGTCGATGATAACCCACAAGTGGTATTTCTGGATGTCGAATACACTAACGACACTGCGGTGATCCGGCAAAACCCACAGGTAGTCTCAATTAACAGTGCACTACAAGTTGATTTAAGTGGTCAGGTTTGTGCCGACTCGTTGGGAACGAAAATTTATTCTGGTGTTGGCGGCCAGATGGACTTCGTGCGTGGCGCGGCGCTATCAGAAGGCGGGCGTGCCATTATCGCCCTGCCCGCAACGGCAGCGGCAGGTAAGATGTCACGTATCAGCTCGCTATTAAGTCCCGGCGCCGGCGTGGTAACCACGCGCGCCCATGTTCACTATATTGTTACCGAGTACGGTATTGCCAACTTGCGCGCCAAAAGCCTGACCGAGCGTGCCCGCGCGCTGATAGACATTTCTGCACCGCAGTTTCGCGCCAGCCTGTGCGAACAAGCCTGGCATGACTGGGGGCTAAAACTATAACGCTTTTAAACGTATTACGGCTGCAGCAGTACCGGATATTTCAGGTAGTGCTGGTCATAATACGGCATCTGGCGGTAAAACCAATTGTAGCGCTCGCGCGGGTTATTCCGCAGCGCTTCATCTTTCGCTAAGGCCTGCTCAAATTGCTGTTGTAACTCTGGCTGCTGAGATAGCATTTGCGCAATTAACGGCTCGATGGCATAGGGCTCAAAGTATTCGGTGCGTTCAAACATGCCGGGAAAAAAGCCCCAGCTAAAGAACGAGTCGGGTGCAGTGGGCTCTAATAACGCAACGGCCAAGCGGCCTAAAGGTTGATCGGTGCTAACTTTAACCCAGCCAGCAGGCAAAGTACGGCTTAGATTACTGCGGTTAAAGCTGGCAGAGCGCAGCATAAAACGGCCTTCAAACAGCTTATCGGCAAATTGATAAGCTGTGACACTCAGTTGCTGCAGATTGAGTTTTTGCGGCTTGTCCAGCGCAGTAAACTCGATGCCATGCAACTTTAACCGGGCCAATACCGCCTGTTGTTCTGGCCCAAGCCAGTATGCTGTTGGGATAGCCACGTCTTTATCAGCTACATTGTCCCAATATAATGGCAACTGAGGGTACAATTTTGGCTCGCCTGTCCAGTGCACATAACTTGCCCCGCTGATATCAGACTGCTTTACCTCATAGCGCATGCCTTTAAAATCAATATGGTCTGGCTGCTCATTGGCTTTGTAACTTAATACCATATGCTGCGGCCGGGCATTCATATCCGCCTGGCGCGCCATGATAAGCGCCTTACCCTGCTCGTTTAGCAGTTTAAGGCTGTGTTCCAGCAGCACATAGGTGCCCAGCACACGCTGGCGGTATGGTTTAAGGCTATGGTTTTCTACCAGGATGGTGGGTAAATGCCGCACATCGCCGTAGCCGTTAGAAAAACGCGGACTGGCTGTCCAGCCACTAATGCCTTTACTAAAATCGCTGCGGTCAACGCCAAATACCAGCGGCCCCGGAATATGGCCGGCATGCTCCAGTGCGGCATTTATAGCAGGACGGTACAACTTGCTGAGCCAGCTGGCTGAGTTCACACTGACAGCAGCAAAGGGCTCGTTAAAACCATAGGTAATGTCGTACTGATAGTTTTCGCCATCGGTTACATGCACGTCGATATATAAATCGGGTTGATAACGGTTAATAACCGCCAACAGCGCTTGCATTTCCGGCGCATCGGCTTTGGTATAATCACGATTTAAATTCAGGTTTTGGGCTGTAGCACGCCAGCCCTGCTGCACAGGGCCGCGCTGGTTCATCCGGTTAAAACGTGAGCGACGCTCGTGGCCATCGGGTGACAACACCGGAATAAACAGCAAATCGACATTTGCCAGCAGCGCTGCTTTATCGCCATGAGCAATATCGCGCAGCAACATTAAACCGGCATCTTTACCGTCAATTTCACCGCTATGAATACCTGCCTGTACCAATAATAACGGCCGCGCCGGGTTTTGGGCAATTTTGTGCAATGCTTTGCTGGCTTTAACCAGCATTAATGACCTGCCCTGCGCGCTGACACCAAATTGCTCTAATTCCAATAGCTCAGAGCTATCGACCAATTTGCTGATATAGCTAAGCGTTGCAGCGTAATCCGGGCTATCGGTAAGACCGGTTAACTCAGCGGGCGTGACCCAGGGCTGGGTTTTTGTTTGCATCAGCGCTTCGCTACTGCCCTGCCAGGCTGGCAAAGGTGGCAGATGATCGTTAGCAAGCAGCTCTAATACTGACAGGCTGCAGCCCAATAGCAAAGCGGTACGCAACGCTTTCATGCTTATTCCTTTGTTATCATAGTTTTAATATTAAAAACGCTGCAATACAACACGGGCATAAATACCAATGTGAGTACGGTAGCAAAGCCCAGGCCAAACATAACAACCACTGCCAGGCTGGCAAAAAACACGTCACTCAATAGCGGTATCATACCTAAAATGGTGGTAATCGCCGCCATCGAAACCGGGCGCACCCGGCTTACCGCACTGTCAAACACCGCATTAAAAGCCGCTTTGCCCTCTGACAACTCCAGATTAATTTGCTCCAGCAGTACAATGCAGTTTTTTACCAGCATACCCGACAAACTTAAAAAACCAAGCAGCGCAATAAAGCCAAAGGGCGCGCCCAGCAGCAACAAACCAAAGCTTACGCCAATAATGGCCAGTGGCACGCAAGCCCAAATAACCAAGGCGCTGCGTAGCGAGTTAAACAGCAATACCGTAATAATAAACATAAACAAATAACCCAAAGGTAACGAGCTAAACAGTGCGCTTTGGGCCTTTTGCTGCGCCTCAAACTCACCACCCCAGTTAAGAAAATAGCCAGTGGGTAATTCTATCGCTTCAATATCGGTTTTCACCCTTGCTAACAACGCCGCGGCGGTATCGTCAGACAAATTATCATGATCTGCCATTACCGTAACGGTACGTTTACGGTCGCGACGCTGAATTTGCGCATCTTCCCACACCAGATCAAAACCGGTCACCACCTGTGTAATCGGCACATAACGCTGCAGTTTGTTACTGTACACTTGTAGATCATACAACGCATCGAGGTTGTCACGCTCAGCCAGTGGTGATCGGGCCACGATCGGCAGTAAATGGGTGCCATCACGGTAAATGCCCACAGTACGGCCTGACATCGCGGTTAACAGCACATCGTCGATATCTTGTTTACTAATACCTGCCCGGCGTGCCATGGCTTCGTTAAAATGCGGGCGGATGACTTTAGTGCGCTCACGCCAGTTATCGCGAATACTCACGGCCTGGCCATCGGCCAATAATATCGCTTTGGCCTGTGCAGCCAGGTTTCGTAACACATCGGGATCTGCGCCACTAAAACGCGCTTCAATTTTAGCCGGTGTTGAGGGCCCAACCTCCAGCCGTAACAACTTGTATTGCAAACGCGGTAACTGTTCGTTTACATAACTGCGAGTTAGCTGCATGATGCCTGGCAACTGCTGCAGGCTGTCGGCACGCACAATAAGCTGGCTGTATGCGCTAAAACTTTTCTCTGGCTGATAGGTCAGCATAAAACGCTCAGCACCACGGCCACTGGTGCTGGTAACATGGCTAACGCCGTCTTGCGCTAGCAAAAAATTCATCAGCTGTACTGCATCTTCTGCGGACTGGCGAATATCCGAGCCCTCAGGCTGCCATAAATCCACCAAAAACATCGGTGTATTAGATGGCGGGAAAAACACCTGTTTTACCTTAGCAAAACCCACTACAGCACACACCAATAGCAGTAACGTAATGCTATAGGTTGCCATACGATAACGCAGCGCAGCACTTAACAGTTTGCGATACAGCGTAAAAATAATACCTTGATACAAGGCAACATCATTTTGTGCTGGTTCGTTGGCGGTTTGCCCGTTACCCGTTTGCACGGCGTCTTTAAATAAGATGCTGGCAAAAAACGGCGTTAAGGTGATAGCGGTAACCCAGCTGAGTAACAATGACACCAGCAACACCCAAAATAAACTGCCGGCAAACTCGCCGGTGGCATCGCTGGATAGCCCGATAGGCGCGAAGGCTGCAATGGCAATAATAGTGGCACCCAGTAACGGCCACTGCGTTTGTTTGACGATTAAACTGGCCGCATCAGCTAGTTTTAGCCGGCGCTGCATACCGATTAAAATACCTTCTGTAATGACTATGGCATTGTCTACCAACATACCTAAAGCAATGATTAAGGCGCCAAGCGACACGCGCTGCAACTCGATTTGCATGTAGCGCATAAAAATAAAGCTGCCCAGCACCGTGAGCAGCAGAATAAGGCCAATTAAGATACCGCTGCGCAGCCCCATAAAAATCAGTAACACCACTATTACAATAGCGACCGCTTCAGCCAGATTAATAATAAAACCACTAACTGAACGAGCAACTTCATCAGGCTGGTTATAAATAGTGTGCAGCTCAATACCCACCGGCCGGTTGTATTCCAGCTCGGCTAAACGCTGGGCAATTTGCTCACCGGCTTCAACTACGTTAACGCCACTGCCAAAAGACACGCCCAGTGTCAGCGCATTCTCACCGCCAAAACGCAGTAACTGTGCCGGGGTTTCAGCGTTAGCACGGTACACCCGCGCCACATCGCCCAGATAAATCAGCTCTTTTGAATCCGGGCTGGAAATGATCAGGCTTTCAAGTTCAGACACCGACTGAAATTCACCCGTGGGGTAGATTCGCAGCCGGTCTGGCCCAACTTTAATGGACCCGGCATTGGCAACCATGTTTTGGCTTTGCAGCAACGCTGCCAGCGTTTGTGGTGCAATACCCAGCGCAGTTAAACGCGGCCGTGAAATTTCAACGATCACCTGCTCTTGCTGCACGCCACCGACGGTCACTTTTCCAACACTGGAAACCATGACTAATTCGCGACGTAAAAAATCGACGTAATCGCGCAGTTCATCATCACCATAGCCTTCGCCGGTTACCGCATATAAAATGCCGTACACATCACCAAAATCATCTTTTACCTGCGGCGCTTGCACACCTGGCGGCAACTGCGGCTGCAAGTCGGTAATTTTATGCCGCAGCTCATCCCAGATTTGCTTTAACTCTTTGGCGCGATAGGTATCATGCATTTCTACCATCAGCTGTGACAAACCGGCGGTCGAGACCGAGGTAACGTGTTTAACGTAAGGTAACTGCTGGATTACATTTTCCAGCGGATAGGTCACTTCTTCTTCGACCTGGGTAGGTGATGCGCCTGGGTACTGGGTTATTACCAGCGCCTGTTTCAGGGTAAACTGTGGATCCTCGAGCCGGCCAAGCCCAAGATAGGAAACAATGCCGCCCAGCAACAAAATAGCGGCAAATAGCCACGAAGAGGTGCGATATTGGATAAAATAACGGGCAAAATCCATGCTTACAGCCCCCGCTCACGCACCCAGGGCCGGACCTTTTGCCCTTCTGTTAATTGCTGTACGCCGGCAGTGACAATTTGCTCACCACTTTTAAGCCCGGCGGTAACCGCTGCACCGGCACTGGTTAAACTGCTGACACTGATCGCTCTTTTAGTCACAGTACCGCTGTCAGGCTGGTATACCCAGACATAACTTTGCTGGCTGGCAAGCGCCTGCTCACCGGGCATAAACAAGGCCGTTGACGGAATAAACACCGCGCTAGAGTGCACCATGCTGATTTTACTGACTTCAGCAATAACATTGGCTGTCATACCGGCCAGTACATTAAATTCTTGCGGCGTGGCCATACTAAACACCACTTTAAAGCTATTGGTGGCAGGATCAGCGCGGGTGTCCCACTCACGGATACGGGCGCGATAGCGATACTGCGGATGCGAGTCAAATACCACTTCAGGTTGATAATCAAAGTCTTTGCGTACATTGGAGATTACATCTTCCGGCACCTGAATAACCACATCGACCTGATCGCGCACCTGCAGTTCCATAATGGGTTGCTGGGCAGCAATATTTTCGTGGTTCTCAACCAGCAGGCGGGAAATATTGCCGGCAAACGGCGCCTGCAGCCGGGTGTAGCTCAGCGCGGTCTCAGCGGTGGATAAATCGGCCTGTGCCACCTGCAGTTGGGCTTTGGCTTCATCGAAGGCGGCTTGCGATACCAATTTTTGCGCAATAAGTTGCTCAGCACGGACAAACTGGGTTTGTGCCAGCTCATAGCGGGCGGCAGACTGATCCAGCCTCAGGCGAAAATCGGTGTCATCCAACGCGGCCAGTAAGTCGCCTTTTTGTACCATCTGCCCCGGCCTGGCCAACAACTGCACCAACTTGCCGCTGACACGAAACGTCAGGCTGGCACGCTCTGTCGGCTCGACTACCGCCGGAAACTGCCGCACCGCCCCGACACTGCTGTCGCTGACAGTATGCAATTTAACCGGCCGCTCAGGCTCAGAAAGCGCTTCTGGTTTACTATCAGAACAGGCAGCAATACAGAAAACAGCAACAATAGGTATAAGAACACGTGGCGGGAAAGCTAACATAGGGTTCATCCTGAAACAATTAAACTTATGCGCACTGCAGCAGCGCCGCATATAACCAGTAAGAGTATTTAACCTTAAAAACCGCCTTACTGACAGTTAGTTTTGCTGACATCTGGTAAAAATCCACCGCAAGCGGCGGATTTTATTAAATTTCCAGTAGCGCTTGTTTCAGCGCATGCACCTGATCACGTAATTTAGCCGCCTGCTCAAACTCCAAATCACGGGCATGCTGCAGCATTTTTTGCTCTAACTGTTTAATCTCAGCCTCAACCTGATAGGCGGTTTTACCTTTTATCAACCGCACGCGCTCTGCCACCATCGGCAAGGCCGGGCTGGCATCCTGGCCCAAGTCCATTACATCAGCTATTTTTTTCTTAATCGCCTGCGGCGCTATGCCATGCAACGTATTAAAGGCTTGTTGTTTCGCCCGGCGACGGTCGGTTTCATCAATAGCCCGTTGCATAGAGCCGGTAATGCGGTCGGCATACAAGATGGCTTTACCACTCAGGTTACGCGCCGCCCGGCCAATGGTTTGAATAAGCGAGCGCTCAGAGCGTAAGAAACCTTCTTTGTCAGCATCCAGAATAGCCACCAGCGATACTTCCGGTATATCCAGGCCTTCACGCAACAGGTTAATGCCGACCAGCACATCAAATACCCCCAGACGTAAGTCACGGATAATTTCCATCCGCTCGACAGTATCAATATCAGAGTGTAGATACCGCACTTTTACACCGTGCTCGTTCAGATACTCGCTTAAATCTTCTGCCATTTTTTTGGTTAGCGTGGTAACCAGTACCCGCTCACCCAGCCGGGCTTTTTGCAGCGCTTCCGACATTAAGTCATCAACCTGGCTTGCTACCGGGCGAATTTCAATTACCGGATCAACCAGGCCCGTGGGGCGGACGACCTGCTCGACTACTTCGCCGGCAGAATGCTCCAGTTCATAAGCAGCCGGTGTAGCTGAAACATAAATACGCTGCGGTGCTATGGCTTCAAACTCGTCAAATTTTAGTGGCCGGTTATCCAGCGCAGATGGCAAGCGAAAACCATAGTTAACCAGGTTTTCTTTGCGTGAACGGTCGCCCTTATACATAGCGCCAATTTGTGAAATGGTCACATGCGATTCATCGATAAACATCAGCCCATCTGCAGGGAAATAATCTAATAACGTTGGCGGTGGCTCGCCATTGGCACGGCCGGATAAATAACGCGAGTAGTTTTCAATACCCGAGCAATAGCCCAGTTCTACCATCATCTCAATGTCAAACAAGGTGCGCTGGCTTAAACGTTGCTCTTCTACCAATTTATTGGCACTAAGCAGCTGCTCGCGGCGCAGCTTTAGCTCCTGCTTGATGTGTTCGGTAGCGGCCAGGATTTTTTCCCGCGGTGTCACATAGTGGGTTTTCGGGTAAATAGTGTAGCGTGTCAGTACTTTTTCCACTGTGCCGGTAAGCGGGTCAAACAGACTAAGGCGCTCTATCTCTTCGTCAAACAGTTCAACACGTAGTGCAATATCGTCCGATTCAGCCGGAAAGATATCAATCACATCACCGCGCACCCGATAGGTAGCACGGGAAAAATCAATATCGTTGCGGCTATATTGCAACTCAGCTAAACGGCGCAAAATAGCGCGCTGGTCAATAATATCGCCAACTTTAAGATGCAACAGCATCTTCATATACGATTCGGGATCGCCCAAACCATAAATAGCAGATACCGAGGCGATAATTACGACGTCGCGTCGTTCCATCAGTGCTTTAGTGGCCGACAACCGCATTTGTTCAATATGCTCATTAATAGAGGCATCTTTTTCAATAAAGGTATCGGTTGAGGGCACATAGGCCTCAGGCTGGTAATAGTCGTAGTACGACACAAAGTACTCAACCGAATTATGCGGAAAAAACTCTTTCATCTCGCCGTACAGCTGCGCCGCCAGCGTTTTATTATGCGCCATAATTAATGTTGGCCGGTTTACCCGGGCAATCACATTAGCCATGGTAAAGGTTTTACCCGAGCCGGTAACGCCCAGTAATGTCTGATGTGCAAGGCCAGACTCCAGCCCCTCTACCAGCTTGTCAATCGCCTGCGGCTGATCGCCAGCTGGCTGATATGGCGATATCAAATCAAAGTCTCTGCTCACACTCCCCCCTGCCCGCAGCCCTGCACTGTGCGGTTAAACCAACGCCAGGCTATAAATGCGGTAAAAATGTTTGCCACGACACAACCGGCGAACAACCCAACCACACCATACAACTCCCCTCCGGCCCAAGCCAGTGGAACATAAAATACAAATAAACGGATAAGACTAAGCCATAATGCATTTGCCGGACGGTGCAAGGCATTAAAAGAGGAATTGGTAAGAATTATAATGCCCTGTAAACCGTAACTCAGCGGCACTATCCAGATAAACCAACATATAATGCGAACGACTTCTGGGTCTTCACTAAACAAACCAGCCAGGGGCATAGCTAACACAGCCAGCAACAAATACACCGCTAACTGCCACAACATGACAAAACGGGCCGATAAATGATAAGCAAGTTGAACCCTGCCAAATAAACCCGCACCAAAATTCTGGCTTACCACCGGCGGCAGTGTCATTGATAAGGCTAACACTACCAGACAAGCTATGCTTTCCAGGCGTGCGCCAACACCGTAAGCTGCAACGGCCTGTGGGCCATAGCTTGCCATAATGGCTGTTAACACCGCCATCGCAAGCGGCGTTAGCATATTCGCGCCGGCCGCTGGTGCGCCGATGCGCAGAATTTTTCGACTTATACGAATAAACTGGTGGGCGCTAACCGCCGTGACAGTAATTAAATCACGCTTTATAAGCAAACGAATAATCAGTACCGAACCGACCAGCCAGGACACAACAGTTGCAATAGCTGCACCTTGCATACCCATGGCCGGAATAGGCCCGACACCAAAAATTAGTATCGGGTCCAGCACGGCGTTAACTAAACCGGATCCCGCCATAATAATACTGGGGGTACGGGTATCACCGGCTGCACGCAGAATAGCATTGCCTACCATAGGCAGCACCAATAGCACTGCACCGCAAAACCAGATATCCATATAATCGTGGATATATTGTAACACCGCGCCCTCGGCGCCCAATGCTTTAAACAGCGCGTCTGACCACACAAAACCTGCCAAAGCCAGTAATGCCACTAGTGCGGCAGACAGCCACAAGGCCACTTGGCCATCAGTACGCGCAGCAGTTAGCTCTTTGGCACCCAGTGCTTTAGCTATTATTGCTGAAGTACCAATACTTAAACCAATTGCCAGGCTGATTAATGAAAATGATACCGGAAAGGTGAAGCTGATGGCAGCCAACTGATCTGTACCCAGCATACTAATAAAAAAGGTATCAACCAGGTTAAAAGTCATTAATGTCAGCATGCCCGCTAACATCGGTAGCGTCATCCTGATGAGCGTAGCGCGGATATCATCACTGGTAAGTGAAAAACCGGATTTGTTGGTCGAAGTTGTCATAGTCTCAGGCTGGATACGGCGTTGGGTTATTGTAAAGAAAAGCCAGACTGACAACCATGCAAAATTGATTAAAGCCTGAATTTACATGTTAAACCAACAAAAATTCATGCTGACGCCGCGAAAACAGTTCACATTAGCGCCGCTTTGGCACAGCCGCAAATTTTAAGTACAGCGAAAAAACACCCACCACGCAGCAAAAACGCAAACAATTGTTTTTAATAGATAATTTTTTTCATCGCAACTGACTTGACCCGCGGCAAAAGCAGCGGCGATACGCCTTCCCCCAGCTAACACCCCGCTAACTCACAGAGTTATCCACAGAAACTGTGAGTAACTCTACGCAAGCCACGTTAATCAGTACTTTGCGACTAAGCAAAAATGCGCGATGCCAATTTGAAAAAAAACACAACGAAAACTGGTGTATAAAACAACGCTTTGTTTAAACAATACGCAAGTAAACGATATTGATAAAAATCCCTATACCAAAGTGTTGACAGTACCTGGAGCTGGCATTAGTATTGCGCCCCGTTGAATGCTGTTCCCTAGTAGCTCAGTTGGTTAGAGCGGCGGACTGTTAATCCGTAGGTCACTGGTTCGAGTCCAGTCTGGGGAGCCAACAGCACACAACACACTGTAATTCCAGCAGTACAATTCCCTAGTAGCTCAGTTGGTTAGAGCGGCGGACTGTTAATCCGTAGGTCACTGGTTCGAGTCCAGTCTGGGGAGCCATTTTTGGTTGTAGCACTCTGATATTTCTTTCTATTCCCTAGTAGCTCAGTTGGTTAGAGCGGCGGACTGTTAATCCGTAGGTCACTGGTTCGAGTCCAGTCTGGGGAGCCACTCTCTTATAGTGTTTTTCTGTCGTTCTGACTTTAATTGTGTATTTATCAGTATTTTTTTGATTTAATTAGCTTTCTATTGGTTGAGCCTAAAACTATATTAAGCGTTAGGACAAGGAAACTGGTTAACCTGGTGGTCATTGCTTATGAGAATACTGCGAACTTTGCTTGTAAGCCAGCTGCTGTCAGCAGTGGTACTGGCTATTGCTGCGCTGGCAACATTGGTCATCTATACACAGCAGCAGCTGTCTGCCGCCGAAAAAAATGCCAACATCACTATCGAACAAATTCTTAGCAATCATATTACTGGTGATGGCAAAGTTTTAAGCCGGCAGCTCGACCGCAGTTTTGCATTGCGTAGTTTGCGTATTAGCCAGTTGGACGGCACTATACTGCATGAACAAAATCTACGTGGTAATAAAGCGGCGTTAGCCAGTGCCTTATTGCAAGCTTTCGGCAGCGAATTCAAGCCACGGACTATCCGTAGCGAAGAACAAAATATCCAACTGAGCTACCAACTCGATTTTAGCGAGCGCTTGGTACAATTTCAGTCCGTTTTGCTGGTATTATTTTTTCTGCCGTTTTTATTAGGCTGGATACCGGTGCTGCTAAGTAAAAGCAGTATTGGACGCAGCTATCGCCGCACCACAGACGCGGTCAACGAGCTGATTGATCGATTTATTAAAGACCCACAAAAAGCGGAGCCCGACTGGCAAAAAATCCCGGCTGAATTTGCTGATATTAATATAGCACTACAAAAACTGGCCAATTATACCCGCTCACAATATAACGAGATGGCAGCCAATGCCCATCAGATCGCTGAAGAGGCTTACAAAGACCCGGTAACCGATCTGCCAAACCGCAATCGCTTTGTGCAATTTTATGAAGAAAACATCCGCCAAAGTGAACAGAGCGATTTTGGTGTTTTTGCTATTACCCGCTGTACAGAACTGCAAACACTCAACCAAACCCGTGGTTATCAGGAAGGCGATACCTATATCCGTGAAGTATCTGACATCGTTAGAAAGCTTTGTGGTACTTATAAAGAGCACAAGATATTTCGTTTAAACAGCTCGGATTTTGGCATTTTGTTGCCCAGGGTAACACCTAAAGAAGCGGAGAACTTTGCATTACAATTGCAAAGCCGCTTCAATGAATATCAAAAAAATGCCGAACTTGACTCTGTTGCCTATACCGGCCTGGTGGCTTATGAATCAGGCAAAGCTCTTGGTGAGTTGCTGGCCATTGCCGATACGTCTATCAGTTTGGCACAGACAAAGCAGCCTAATGCATGGCACTTACAAAAAGAATCTGCCGGTCTGGAGATGGCAGCGGGCAGCTATGGTAACCAAAATTGGCGCAATGTGATTGACGATGTACTTAATAATCATCGGCTAAGTTTGTTGGTGCAATTAATCCAACCATCTAATCGCTCTGCCAAGGCGTACTCAGAAGTGTTGGTTCGTTTTAAAACACAAGAAGGCCAAATCTTGCCCACGGCATCATTTTTGGCGATGGCAGAGAAGCTGGACCGCATTATTGCTGTTGACCGGCTGATTATAGAAACGGCGCTAACCACCATCAAAAACAAAAATCTGCAAGATCAGTATTTCGGTATCAATTTGTCAGCCCGCTGCGTTCATGATGATCAGTTTATTATCTGGTTGGAACGCCGCTTACTAAAAGACGCGCATATTGCAGCAAAACTGGTTTTCGAAGTTACCGAGTTTGGCCTGCAGCAGAATCTGAAAACCAGTAAACGTTTTATTGATATGATCCATCGTGCCGGCGCGCGCGTTACAGTAGAGAAATTTGGTGTTGGCATTACCTCGTTTAAGTTTTTCCGTGATATGAAACCGGATTACGTAAAAATGGACGGTAGTTATACCCGTCATATAAACGAAGATAAGAACAATCAGTATTTTATGCGGTTAATGATTGATCTTGCGCATCGGATTGGTGTTGGTGTGTTTGCCGAGAGTGTCGAGACCCAGGAAGAGAAACACATGCTCGAGTCGTTGTTTATAGACGGCAATCAAGGCTACTACGTCGGTAAACCCGCGCCCATGTAAAACAGGGTGCAGTGATGCGCCTCAACATCTTTTTACAGGCTGCGCAGCGGCGCAGTCGTAATACCCGCATATTTTATCCGGTTGTGTCACACTGCGCTTAATAGCATAATATGGCCCTCAATTTTTCCAGAGCGACGCGATGACTGAATTTTTGCTGTTGTTAATCAGTACCGTACTGGTAAACAATTTTGTCTTAGTAAAATTTCTCGGCTTATGCCCCTTTATGGGGGTATCTGGCAAGTTAGAAACCGCTATTGGCATGTCGCTGGCAACCACTTTTGTGCTAACGCTGGCTTCTTTATGCAGTTACCTGGTCGATCACTACTTGCTCGCGCCTCTTGATCTTTTGTACCTTCGCACCTTGAGTTTTATTCTGGTTATAGCTGTTGTGGTGCAATTTACAGAAATGGTGGTGCACAAGACCAGCCCGACACTTTATCGTCTGCTGGGTATCTTTTTGCCGCTTATTACCACCAACTGTGCTGTGTTAGGGGTGGCCTTATTGAACGTCAACGCCCGGCATAATTTTGTTAACTCAGTAGTTTATGGCTTTGGGGCAGCAGTTGGGTTTTCATTGGTTCTTATTTTGTTTGCAGCCATGCGCGAACGGCTTGCTGCGGCTGATGTACCCGTGCCTTTTAAAGGTGCAGCCATTGCAATGATTACCGCCGGTTTAATGTCGTTGGCTTTTATGGGCTTTACCGGGTTGGTGAAAGCCTGATGACATTATTTACAGCACTTGTGGCGCTTGGCAGCCTGGCATTGATATTTGGCGCTGTGTTGGGCTTTGCAGCCATTCGTTTTAAAGTTCAAAGCGACCCTCTGGTAGAACAAATTGATGACATTTTACCACAAACGCAATGCGGGCAATGCGGTTACCCCGGGTGTAAACCCTACGCTGAAGCTATCGCCAACGGTGATGACATCAATAAATGCCCACCAGGCGGTGAAGCGACGATTCGTAAGCTGGCAGACCTGATGGGCGTGGAGGCCAAACCCCTCAACGCCGCCCAAACTGAAACAGTAAAACGGGTCGCTTACATTCGTGAAGATGAATGCATCGGCTGCACTAAGTGTATTCAGGCCTGTCCGGTAGACGCTATCGTTGGCGCCTCTAAACTGATGCACACAGTAATAACTGACGAATGCACCGGCTGTGATCTCTGTGTAGAGCCCTGTCCGGTAGATTGTATTGATATGGTAGCGGTTGCCACAACTCCCGAGCGTTGGAAGTGGGATTTAGCAGCAATACCAGTAAGGATGGTGGAGTAACGCCATGCCAGGTTTATTTCAACAAATTCAAGCCGGTGTGCTGTGGGATTTCCACGGGGGTGTCCACCCCCCAACGCGCAAACAGCAAACGAACCAAAAACCCATTGCTGTTATGCCGTTACCCGATCGTTTATATATTCCATTGCGCCAGCATATCGGCGTTGCCGGGCAGATACTGGTACGCGAAGGACAACATGTACTAAAAGGTCAGCCATTGACCAGTGCAGATAACTCTATGGCTGTGCCGGTGCATGCGCCAACATCGGGCACGGTGCTACGTATCGGCCCACATACCAGCGCGCACCCGTCGGCCCTGCCTGAGCTAACACTAGTAATGCAACCGGATGGTTTAGAAACCTGGCGTAAACGCGAACCGCTGCACTTGGCCAATTGCGATAAACTGACACTGTTAAACCGGATCCAAAATAGCGGCATTGCCGGTATGGGGGGGGCGGGTTTTCCAACACATTTGAAAACCGGGGTATCGCAACCGGTCGACTACTTAATTATTAACGCTGTAGAGTGCGAGCCTTACATCACCGCCGATGACCTGTTAATGCAGGAAGCGGCAACCACCATTGTTAAAGGCATCGATATTCTGTGCCAGTTGCTAAACCCTAAAGCAGTGCTGATTGGTATTGAAGATGATAAACCCATAGCCGCATCAGCAATGATGGCCGCCTGCAGCCAACGTGAACACTATTATGTACGTAGTGTACCGACTAAGTATCCCTCTGGTGGTGAAAAACAGCTGATCCAGCTATTAACCAATAAAGAAGTGCCAAATGGCCGCAGGCCAATAGACATTGGTATAGTTATGCATAATGTCGGCACAGCTTTCGCGATAGCCCAGGCTGTGCTGGACGACCATCCGTTAATTTCGCGGATTGTGACCGTAGCAGGCGAAACGTTAAGCCAGCCGCAGAATGTGCTGGCGCTGATAGGCACCCCGGTATCAGCGCTGCTTAACACCTGCGGTTTTCAGCCGCAACCTAAGCAACGCGTGATCATGGGTGGGCCTATGATGGGCTTTACTCTGCCCGATCTGGCGGTGCCGGTTGTTAAAACCACAAATTGTATTTTAGCGCCGACAGCGGAAGAACTGCCATCTGCGGACAACGAAATAGATTGCATTCGTTGTAGTGCCTGTGCCGATGCCTGCCCCGCTACGTTATTACCTCAGCAACTGCTGTGGTACAGCAAAGCAAAAGATGTGAACAAACTGGCCGAATATAATCTGGCAGATTGTATTGAATGCGGCGCCTGCGCGTATGTTTGCCCTAGTGAAATCCCGTTGGTGCAATACTATCGTATTGCTAAGGCTGATATTCGCGAACAGCAGCGTGAAGCACTAAAAGCAGAGCAAGCCAAAGCGCGCTTTGAAGCGCGCAATGAACGTCTGGAACGAGAAAAGCAGCTACGGCTGCAGCGCAATCAGGAACTGGCAGCAGCACGGCAGCAACAGCAACTAGCCAGCGGTGCTAACCATGCTGTCGCGGACGCTCTGGCGCGAATTAAAGCCAAGCAAACCCAGACATCAGCCGAGCAAAATGAAGCACGCAGCAAAGAACACATTCTGGCTGAGCGTGAGCTGAAAAAGCAGCAGGCTCGCGAATATCAACAACAAAAAATGCAACAACAGGCTGAAGGGCCACCACCCGCAGCCGGTGACGCTGCAGCCGGCCATGATTCGGCCAACAACAGCCGCGATAGCAAAGCCGAAGCAGTAGCTGCCGCCCTGGCCCGAGCTAAGGCCAAAAAAGCCGCTATGGAAAACCCTGAAACCTGCTCTGATGCAACAGAGCCACAGGCTACAGCATCTGAAGCGACGGCAGCACACAGCGATCCGCGTAAAGCCGCTATTGCTGCTGCCATTGCCAGGGCAAAAGCCAAACAACAGGGCCCGGCTCAGGCTGACGACATACCGGTAGCTGAGACAACCGCGCCTGCAGAAGACCCACGCAAAGCCGCGATTGCCGCTGCCATTGCCAGGGCAAAAGCCAAACAACAGAGCGCTGCTCAGGCTGACGACATCCCGGTAGCTGAGACAACCGCGCCTGCAGAAGACCCACGCAAAGCCGCCGTTGCCGCTGCTATTGCCAGGGCCAAAGCACGTAAACAAGCCGATAGTGAGAACTCATGAGTTTTAAAATTGCCAGCTCACCACATCAGCATAACCAGCGCAGCACTGCACAAATCATGCGTATGGTATGTCTGGCTTGTTTGCCAGGCATTGCAGTGCAAGCCGTATTATTTGGTTATGGTGTACTGATACAATTGTTGCTGGCGATTATCACCGCCTGGCTTAGTGAAGCGGCAATACTGAAATTACGCGGTAAAAGTGTATTGCCGCGCCTGCGCGATAACAGTGCTCTATTAACCGCAGTGTTACTGGCTATAGCCATTCCGCCTTATGCACCGTGGTGGATCATCGTCATAGGTACTGCTTTTGCTATCATTATGGTGAAGCAACTGTACGGCGGTCTGGGCAATAATCTGTTTAACCCGGCAATGGCTGCTTACGTATTGCTGCTGGTATCGTTTCCATTGCAGATGACACAGTGGCTACCGCCCGTTTCATTGCAACAGGTCTCACTTACTCCGCTGGATGCAGTGTGCAGTATATTTACCCAATACAGCTGCAGTGGCTTTAGCTTATCGCAACTGCAGAGCAACGTTGATGGCGTCACAATGGCAACGCCATTAGACACGCTACGTATCGATTTAAGCCAGGGTTTAACCTTGTCAGAAAGCCTGCAAGCTCCGGTATTTTTTGCGTTTGCCGGTAGCGGCTGGTTATGGGTAAATCTGGCTTACCTGGCCGGTGGTTTGCTGCTTATCCAACAAAAAATCATCAGTTGGCGCATTCCAGCTGCGGTTATCGCTAGTATTTTTTTGTTATCCACGTTTGGCAGCTTGTTTGCACCAGATACCCTTGCTGGCCCGCTGTTCCATCTATTTAGTGGCGGTACTATGCTGGCGGCATTTTTTATTGCCACCGATCCGGTATCCGCCTCTACCACCAATATTGGCCGCTTATACTACGGCGCCCTGATTGGCCTGCTGGTGTTTTTGATCCGTAATTTTGGCGGTTACCCAGACGCTTATGCCTTTGCCATATTACTGGCAAATATGGCGGTACCCTTGATCGACTACTACACCCGGCCGCGTACTTATGGCCATCGTACGCGGAGTGAACTGAAATGATCCGTGCTATCAGTAAAAACGCGCTGGCACTGGGTGCAGCAGCAGCAGTTTGTGTCGCCATACTCAGCCTGGTTAATCAGCAAACCGCACCGCGGATCAGCGAGCAGCGGCTGGCCGCCAAGCTGGCGATGTTGTCTGAAGTGTTACCCGGTGTGAATGCCGGCCGCGCCTTGTTGCAAGATTGCTTGCAGGTAACCGATGAAAGTCTGCTGGGCAAAGCGTCGGCTCAAACCTTGTATCGCTGGCGTCAGGATGGCAAGCTAAATGCCTATATTATTGAAACCACCGCACCGGATGGCTACAGCGGTAATATAGATTTAATTGTTGCACTGACCCCTGATGGCACTGTATTAGGCAGCCGGGTACTGCAGCACAAAGAAACACCTGGCCTGGGTGATAAAATTGAGACCCGCCGCTCTGATTGGATGTTTAGTTTCAACAATAAAACTGTCACCGTCGATAACGCCGCAAAATGGGCCGTGCGCAAAGATGGCGGAGAGTTTGATCAATTTACCGGTGCAACTATCACACCGCGCGCCGTTATCAATGCAGTACGCAACGCCGTACTCTATGTTCAGCAGCATCCAGAGCTGGACACCTTGCCCGCTAGTTGCACAGATTAATAAGGTACAAGCCACTGATGAGCCAATTTAAAGAGTTAAGCTTACAAGGTCTGTGGAAAAACAATCCAGGGCTAGTGCAATTACTTGGCCTATGTCCGTTACTGGCTGTAACGGCTACGGTAACCAATGCGCTGGGTCTGGGTGCGGCTACGCTGCTCGTGCTGCTGGGCTCCAATGTAGCGGTCTCTTTAGTGCGTAACCATGTTGCCAACGAAATACGCATCCCGGTGTTTGTACTGATTATTGCCAGCCTGGTTACCGCTGTAGAATTGCTGATGAACGCCTACACGTATGACTTGTATCTGTCACTGGGTATTTTTATTCCGTTAATTGTCACCAACTGCGCCATTATCGGCCGTGCCGAAGCCTTTGCCTCAAAAAATGCCGTACTACCCTCTGCCATTGACGGCATTATGATGGGGCTGGGTTTTATGCTGGTGCTGCTGGCGCTGGGCGCCATGCGCGAAATACTAGGCCAGGGCACCTTATTTGACGGCGCCGATTTACTGCTGGGCGATTGGGCCAAAGCGCTGCGCATTGAGCTGTTTAGCGTAGACAGCCACTTTTTATTGGCGATGTTGCCGCCGGGTGCCTTTATTGGCATGGGGCTGTTAATCGCACTGAAAAACGTGATAGACAACAAACTTAAGCAGCAACAGACGGTTGAAAAAGGCAGTATCGCCCGCGCCCGCGTTACCGGAGCAGTGCAGTAAACTGCGCAGTTAAAGCTATGAATAAACAAAAACGTATCGAGATGTTAAGCCGGCTGCGCGCGGCTAATCCACACCCGACCACCGAGCTGGAATACAGCTCACCGTTTGAGCTGTTAATCGCCGTGCTGCTATCAGCCCAGGCCACCGATGTCGGCGTAAACAAAGCCACTAAACATTTTTTTCCGGTTGCCCGCACGCCACAGCAAATGCTGGAGTTAGGCGTCGACGGAGTAAAGCACTACATTAAAACCATCGGCTTATTTAATACCAAAGCCGAAAATGTAATTAAAACCTGCCGCATACTGGTTGAACAACACGGCGGCCAGGTGCCACAAAATCGCGAAGCCTTAGAAGCCCTGCCCGGAGTCGGCCGCAAAACCGCTAACGTGGTGCTTAACACGGCCTTTGGCTGGCCAACCATAGCGGTAGATACGCATATTTTCCGCGTATCAAACCGCACTAAACTGGCACCCGGGAAAAATGTCGACGAGGTCGAACACAAACTACTTAAAGTGGTGCCAGACGAGTTTAAACTCGACGTGCACCACTGGCTTATTCTGCACGGCCGCTACACTTGTGTCGCGCGAAAACCGCGCTGTGGCTCGTGTTTAATTGAGGATTTGTGTGAGTTTAAAGACAAGACAGATCAATAAGCCGTATCAGGCAAGCAATGGAAGCTAAGGTACTTTGTTTATCTGCCGTTTTGCAACGCTAAAAAGTTTAATACTGTTAACCGCTCTGCTTCGTAATGCTGTGCACCTTTTTCTGTATGGATAGTTGGGCTACAAGAACTTACGGCTAAATCTTTATTATCTTGATAAGCAAACACAGCGTACTGCTGGTTTAATTTGAACGGGAAGCCACATGCACCATAACCAGGCCGTGTCATCACTATCAACTTTTTAGCCGAGCTGCCTTTAAAAAGCTTGTCTGGTTTTAGCGTCACTTGCATTAACTCGACGTAGCTAAACCACGAACCTGGCTCCCTTCTTTTTATCACGTCTACTTTTTCAACAGTACCGACAAAAACTGAAGGATATTTATGGTAGCTTTCTTCAATGTCATACCCGGCACAGCTACATGCAATCGATTCACCAGTTAAAAGTGCAAAAACTGCAATAAACCAGAATTTATACACCTTAGCTCCTTGGCACATAATGCAAAGCTTTTGGGCGGCTAGAGCGCAGCGTAGCCGACCCAGCCACGATAGCAGCTTCTTATGTGTTTGTTTTTAGCGCAAAACCCCAACCGTCATACTCCAGTTCATATAATGCAGCCAAGCAAGTCATTAGACCCGATACAGTGCATATTAGGTTTTGAGTGGTTGGCATATTTATGACAACGGTAATTCGATGGTTATCTGAGACTTCTTCGTAAGTCGCTACACCATAGTTATTGTCGTTAATAAAACTTGCAACCAACTCACCTTTACCTCGATCTTTTGCGTACAACGTAAAATCTACATCTCTAGCAATAGATAAGTCATCTCCCTTTTGATCATTACCGATCAAGAGTTGCGTATCTTGATAAGCATTGTCCAAAAGTGATTCAATAATTTTGCTCATTGGTTCTCCTGGAACACAGTTAATGCAGCCAGCCGCGGGTTTGAGTTCCAGCGACCAACGGGAGCGATGCTAACTGGCCATGTTATGTGGTGAGAGCGCATTGGGCTGAAGGTGGATCGCACCGACTGACCCCAGTGAAACAGTGATAACAGTCGCCTTGACCCAACGCAAAACTTTGGTTACTAAACTATTTATTTTCATAGGCTTTCTCCTCTCTTTTGGTGTTTTCAGGACAGTCGTTTTTCCCTCTCGGGTTTTAATCAAAGTTTCAGGAAGATTTGAACTTCCAAATAGACAAGCTTCTACTTTCACGTTTGCATTGCTGAACGTTAGGCAAACGCTGCTATCACCTTCATGCCAATTCACTCTCCGACTTACTAACACAGCGCAAAGCTTTTAGATGGCTGGTGAACACACCAAGTCACCAGTCTCGATAATTGCACCAATAGCGCCATCTTATATTTTGCTTTCAATAAATTTGACTGCCTGATTAAGAGCTTGGTGTCCCAATTCCGAGCAAATCTCATTTAGAAAGATAACTTTTCCGCCGTTCTCACTTGCTCGCTTTAAAGGGCCGTCCTTTCTGTCTAATGTGAGAACAAAATTATTTACTGATAAAGCACCTAGCTCTATATCAGCCTCTTGCTTATAAAGGATTTGGCTTTCTTTCCGCTTCTTTGTGCTTCCAAATTCACTTTTTAGTCTTGCTCTTTCTCTACTCTCAGTCACACATGTTAGGGTGCCCTTTCCGAAACCAGAACGACGCTGCTCAGCGCTGGAGTGAGCGGGATTTGAAAAACCAAAAGTATGCTTCTCTTCCACATCAGCAGCAAGAACCGAGAATATGAATTGCTTTAACTCAATTTTATCCTTTGTATCAGGCATTTGCTCAATTTCAAAACGACCATGCTTGGTGATTAATAGACGATATTTATCCGCTGGAAAGTAATCAAGCAGGTTGAGATTATTATTAAAAAGAAAATCCCAAATATTGTTGTCTATATATACGTTTATCACGATACCCTCATGCAAACACAACGCTTATTCGACAGGGCGACCTGTCTTTGTAAATTTAATGTACAGAACATTACACCGCATCTTTAAAACTTACAACAACTTACAGGTACAACTGATATTTGTGTCGGCGACAAATACGGGCTAACCCGTCTAACAAAACTTGAGCCAGGCGTTGGCATTATATGCAGGGGTTTGCAGAAGTTAAGTGCCCGAACGAATATCCGCTTTTGGTACAAAGGTATCCTGCCGGGATCACAGAATATGTTACCATTGCCACCTGCAGTGCGCGTTTAAACACCAAACCGAACAGGAGTTTATATGAGAATGCTACATACCATGCTGCGCGTGGGTAACCTGGAAAAATCCATCGCCTTTTATACCGAGATACTGGGTATGAAACTGCTACGCCAGTCAGAAAACACTGAGTATAAATATACGCTGGCATTTGTTGGTTACGGCGATGAAAGTGAACACACCGTGCTGGAGCTGACCTACAACTGGGGTACCGACAGCTATGATTTGGGCAATGCCTATGGCCATATCGCGTTGGAAGTAGAAAACGTATACGAGGCCTGTGACAAGATCCGCGCTAAGGGTGGCGTAATCAGCCGTGAACCTGGCCCGGTAAAGGGCGGCAGCACTGAAATTGCTTTTGTGCGCGACCCCGACAACTATGCTATTGAACTTATCCAAAAGAAACAGCGTTACGATACGCTGTAATACCCACGACAGGCCAGGTGTGTCCTGGCCTGTAATCTGTGCATCTGTTATTCATCGTCCAGCGTAATCAGCACTTTTTCATTTAACGACATTGCTAAATTATT
This sequence comes from Rheinheimera gaetbuli, assembly GCF_054781935.1. Lineage (NCBI taxonomy): Bacteria > Pseudomonadati > Pseudomonadota > Gammaproteobacteria > Chromatiales > Chromatiaceae > Rheinheimera > Rheinheimera gaetbuli. Next base: position 332,365 of record NZ_BAAGTL010000012.1, on the reverse strand, counting down.
GTCGTAGTACGCCGCCTCGTTAATAAAGGTTGGGTATACGGTCACATCGCCGTCGTAATAAATCTCGGTACCATCAAACAGCGTAAAAATGGCATCGCCCGGGTTTATTGGCTGGTAATCTTTGTCCTGCACATTTTTATGTACCATACCGATACGCTCTCCTTTGTCATTCATCGGCAGCTTAATGCTGTGCAAATAACGAAAGGCTTCAGTATGTTTTGGCAGGGCGGGCAGGTTATTGCTGTTATACAGTTCAACAAAATCAAGGATATGCCGTGTCATCTTATCCATCAGCTCCAGTATATCCTGCCTTAACACTGATTGCGGTTGCGGCCCAACCTCCACCAACACGCCATAGCGGCCCAATGTACACATTAGCGCATGGTCTTCGGCGGCAAAGTGATCTTCATCACGCGAGATAATGGCCTCTGGCATCAGCATTTTTACATAGGCAGCCAACTGGTTATAAAACGGCCCGGCTTGGGTAAGGATCAGGCAGGCACCCATATTGCTGGTGGTATTATGTAAATCGATCAGCAAATCGGTTTTGGCGTTGCCCTTGGGACCTAACTGCGTGTTAAGCACTTTAGCGCGGCTTTGTTCATAGTTGGCTAAATTCGGGTTGGCTAAATCGATATTTTTAAACTGGCGGTTTAAATCACTGTGCAGGTAACGCTTGTTGGCATAATGGGCCTCGGGGTTGGCCCATACTAATTCAGTATTAAAATTACTTCGGCTAACTAGTTCAGGCTTAGCCTGGTATTGCTTAACTAAATAAATGCCTGAAAATTCATTGCCGTGTACCCCACCGACAATCGCGACCTGTTTAATTTTGTCCATACGCTGATTTTGCCTCCACCGATCCACCAAGCCAGAGCTTAGCCTAATTTGAGGCGGCTATTATGACCATAACAATCAACGAAATGAATAGATAAAGAATTTAAATGCTATAAAAAAGAATACAAATGCAAACTAAGCCGCAGGTTGGGCTAAATTGAGGTTGTTATCTGACAAGCGTACTAACTCGTTATGCAAAATTTGTTGTGCCTGACAGGTGCATTTGCCACATTGGCTGCCCACACCGGTGCACATTTTCAGCTCACGCATGCTTGCTACGCCTTCGGCCACTTTTTGTTTAATGGTTTTGTCGGTCACAGCTTTACATAAACAGACGTACATAACAGCACTCCAGGTAACAGTACGCTGGCATTTTAATATTATTAAGAACCATTATCAATAGTATTTGTGAAATTGAATCATTACTAATAACAACGCCAGCATATAGCTGGCGTTGTGGCTTGTTAGGAAACTTGGCCTAACTTAATTAGCGAAACAGCACCTTTTCCTGTTGGAACCAGCGAACACAAAAGGCAATCAACGCTGCAGCAATCGCCGCCGTTGAAGCGAATATTAGTGCCAGCAAACCGTAATCTGCAGTGCCTTTTAATAACTCTTTAATAGCCAGGGCAATATTGGTCAATGGTATTAATGCGGTTGTGGCATCTAACTCCATACCAGGTGCCATCGCCACCATTAATGGCACTATCACCACGATCATTAACGGGCTCATATAATTCTGTGCTTCTTTAAAAGTGCGGGCATAGATTGAAATAGCCAGTAATAACGCGGCGAATATGGCAGCGGTAGGCAGCAATAACGAAAACATCAACATTAAATCAACCACAGAAATAGCTGCAAGGGCTTCTGATACTTTAGATAAATCGGCAAAAGCACTAATAATAGCACCCCAAACGCCCAGGCTTACCACGGTTATCAACGCCGTCATTAGTGCTGTAGTTAACACGGTTAAAAACTTACCTAACACGATAGACGTACGGCTGATCGGACATATTAACAAGGTTTCCAGTGTGCCCCGCTCTTTCTCGCCCGCGCCCATATCTACCGCTGGATACATGGCGCCGCTTAAACACAGTAGCACCAGAGCATAAGCTAAAACAGCCCCTAAGCTCTCCCCCAGGTTTTCACGTTGCTCCGCCGTGTTAACCCGGGTTAGTTCTACCGGTTTAATAATGGCATTTAAGTTTGCCGAATCTACACCAAGCTGGCTTAAGGCACCGCGCTGTAACTCTTCGGTATAAGTAGTCAGTATGTCATTGAAGTGGTTATACATAAAATCAAGTTGCGACGAGCTATTATAAATAAGTTGCCACTCTGTTTGCTGTACCGCCGCTTTGCGACTGGCAAAGTCTGCCGGGATCACCAGCGCCACATCAAATTCTTCGTTGCGAATGGCACTGATCAGCTCTTGCTCGGTACTGAGCGAGGTGTCTACTTTCTTGAAGTTTTTATGATAAAACAGTGCTTCGGCAAATTCCGGTGCCTGCTGCTCGTTAATAATCACGTAACGGTGTTGCTCTTGCATCGCTTTATTTGTCGTGGTCGCCATCACCGCACCAACGATGGCAAACAGCACCGGGAAAATAGCAATAGGGAGTAAAATAACGAAAATAAGCGTCTTTTTATCCCGCATCAATTCTGTAAGTTCTTTAAAATAAACCTGCCACATTTACGCTGCTCCTTGCTGTTGCTTACCAATCTCACCTTGTAACACCGACAAAAAGGCGTCACGCAAATCCCCGTTATCAGCCAAGGCTTTAAACTGGTGAATATCGCCGGAAAAGGCGCTGATACCTTTATCTATAACGACCACCCTGTCACACAACGAGGCCACTTCATCTAAATGGTGAGTAGAGAAGATCACCGGCGTGCCGGCGGCTTTTAAGCCTTTAATAAAATCCAGTACAGTTTGCACTGTCATAATATCCAACCCTGTGGTTGGCTCATCTAAAATAACCACCTTGGGGCTATGCACTACAGCACGGGCAATCGCCGTTTTTTGCTTCATACCGGTCGACATATTGTCGGCCCTGCGGTTAGCAAAATCATGCATATTTAATAAGCTAAATAACTCATCAATACGCTGCTTCAGCTGCTGCTCTTTCATGCCGTGTAAACGGCCAAAATAGGCAATATTTTCATAAGCGGTGAGCTTGCCGTATAAGCCGGTATCGGCCGATAAAAAGCCAATCTGCTGCCGCGCTTTTACCGGCTGCTTTAACACATCAACGCCATTTAACAGCACAGAGCCGGCATCTGGTTTCAGCGCCGTAGACAGCATACGCAAAGTAGTCGTTTTACCGGCACCATTGGGTCCCAACAGCCCCAGCACTTCACCGCTACCACAGTTGAAACTGACATTGCGTACAGAATGAAAGGCATCTTTGCTGTAACGTACGTCCTGCTTTTCCGTATCAGACAATTTGTTATTTTTGCTAAGCGCAAAGGCTTTAGCTAAGTCCTGAATTTCAATCATGCAACCATCCCGTTGTTAAGGCCGCTAAGTAACGCGCTGCGGCCGAAAGTAGTCAGTATTTTGGTAAAAACCGGTGGATTCATTATCGTTATACCAGCCTGGTACGCCCAATAAAGGCAAAGGCGTTAGCTGTTGATTATCAAGAAGTAGCGCCTGGTTAGCAATTTGTTCAAGCAGTTTGTCATCAATAAAACTGTAAGCAGCTGTTAAAGGCCATTGGCTAAAACCTGCAGGCACCTCGACAAACAGTGCCTTAGCGGTTAAACCAATAAAAGGTGCAGTGGCCATTTCGTATATAGCATGGCCAAAAATTATTGGCCGTACGCCATGCCACCATTCTTGCCGTTTTTTAACAAAACTCTGCTGCCACTGATGCTGGCGCAGCAGGTCTGCATGTCCATTGGCAGCTGGCTCCAGACACAACACTACACCGCATTCATCAAACAAGGTGAGTTTATTACGTAGTCTACTGCGCTGTTTTAAACCATGCTGGGCTATTTCGTCCATATGCAACTGATTTAACAGACTTTTGGTTTTAGGAAATAAACACCAGATTAACGCACCAAAAAAGTCGTGCCAGTTGTCTTTTCGTGTTGGCACACACCGGGTTGCATAAATATATTCTTCGTAATAGCGGCCATCGGCAGCTAGCGCATCGTTGTCAACAAAACGCACAGTCGCATGCGGCACGCACTGATTAAACCAGGCGACATCGGGCCATTGCGATAGCGGTTCCAGGCTGACACGCTGACAAAGATCTGCAAAAATCGGGCTGCGGTGTAATAGGCTCGCATCCCAATCTAGCGGTGGCGTAAAGCGGTTTTTTACATCAGTTTTTTGCATAAGCAGTATTTTCTGTTGCTGCAGCTGAAAGTTCTCAGCGTTAATTACTTATAAAAAGCGCGAAAAAGCGCTTGCAATTTTACCATGGCATGGCACATTCAGGGGGTGCGTTTAGACGTACATACTGCCAAACAATGTGTTTAAACCAGTGGGTTTATTCGAATTAATTTAATAGAGGTTATCATGTGTTCGATATTCGGGGTGCTTGACATCAAAACTGATGTTAAAGCCTTGCGCCAGCAGGCGCTACAGTTATCCAAGTTATTACGTCACCGCGGGCCAGACTGGTCTGGCGTATGGAATAACGACAATGCCATTTTAGTGCACGAGCGCCTGGCGATTGTAGATACTGAAAATGGCGCCCAGCCTCTGATTAATGATAATCGAAATCACATTCTGGCAGTGAATGGCGAGATCTACAATCATAAGCAGCTCGAAAAAGGGCTCGGCAGCCCTTATCCATTCAAAACCAAGTCAGACTGTGAAGTCATATTACCGTTGTATCTTGAGCACGGCACTGAGTTCATCGATATGTTACAGGGCATGTTTGCCTTTATTTTGTACGACGCTGAACAAAACCGTTATTTAATTGCCCGTGACCATATCGGCATTATTCCGCTGTATTACGGTTATGACGAACATGGCCAATTGTTTGTGGCTTCAGAGCTTAAAGCTTTGGTACCGGTGTGCAAACAAATTAAAGAGTTCCCACCAGGCCACTACTTTGACAGTAAAGTCGGTGAGCTGCGCAAGTATTACACACGCGATTGGCAAAGTTTTGACGCAGTAAAAGACAACCCGGCAAGCCTTACCGAGCTTAAAGCAGCGTTGGAACACAGTGTTAAAAGCCACCTGATGTCTGACGTACCCTATGGGGTGCTGTTGTCAGGCGGCTTGGATTCATCACTTACATCAGTTATTGCCCAGCAATTTGCCAAACGCCGGGTTGAAGATGACGGCCAGTCTGAAGCCTGGTGGCCCCGTTTACACTCTTTTGCCGTGGGTTTGGCCGGGTCGCCGGATTTAATCGCGGCTCAAAAGGTAGCTGACGCTATAGGTACAGTGCATCACACTGTACATTTTACCGTGCAGGAAGGTTTAGACTCGTTACGCGATGTCATTTACTTTCTGGAAACTTATGATGTCACCACCATCCGTGCTTCTACTCCTATGTATTTAATGGCACGCAAAATTAAAGCGATGGGCATTAAAATGGTGCTGTCGGGCGAAGGCTCAGACGAGCTGTTTGGTGGCTACTTATACTTTCATAAGGCGCCAAACGCTAAAGAGTTCCACGAAGAAACCTTGCGTAAACTGGACCGCTTGCATATGTTCGACTGTAACCGCGCCAACAAAGCCATGTCGGCCTGGGGTATTGAAGCCCGGGTGCCTTTTTTAGATAAAGAGTTTATGGACGTAGCCATGCGCTTAAACCCACAGGAAAAAATGTGCGGTGGCGGCAAAATGGAGAAGCATATTCTGCGCCAGGCGTTTGATGGCGTGCTGCCAAATGAAATTTTATGGCGCCAAAAAGAGCAGTTCTCTGACGGTGTTGGTTACAGCTGGATTGACAGCTTAAAAGCCCATGCCGAAAAAGAAGTGACTGATCAACAAATGGCTACCGCCAGCTTCCGCTTCCCGGTAAACACACCAGACAGCAAAGAAGCATACTACTACCGGGTCATTTTTGAGGAGCATTTCCCACACGCTGGCGCTATTGCCTGTGTGCCTGGCGGTAAATCAGTAGCGTGCTCGACGCCTGAGGCATTAGCCTGGGATGCCAAAATGGCGCAAATGACCGATCCTTCAGGTCGTGCCGTGCGTGACGTACATACCCAAGCCTATTAAATTGAGCCAGAAAATTAAAAAGCCACGCATTTAGCGTGGCTTTTTTATCAGCAATACTATCTTATTTAGATACCACTGAGCCCAGTCGTGTATCTTGTTTATGCTCCTTTTTGCGGAACAGGTTTTTCACATCTTCAAGTATGACGTAAAGCGCCGGTATCAACAGCAGTGTAATAACGGTGGCAAACAAAATACCAAATGCCAGCGACGCAGCCATTGGTACTACGATTTTTGCCTGTAAGCTTTTCTCAAGCACAATTGGCGCCAAACCGACAAAGGTGGTTAACGAGGTCAGCAAAATCGCCCGAAAACGCTGCGCCCCGGCTTGCGACACCGCCTCACGCACTGACAGACCTTCTGCACGTGCCCGGTTAACAAAGTCAACCATTACCAAAGAGTCATTTACCACCACACCTGCCAGGGCGACTAAACCGAATATCGACATAATGCTCATGCTAAGGCCTAGCACCATGTGCCCTACTACGGCACCAACCAAACCGAAAGGGATCACGCTCATAATGATTAGCGGCTGACTATAGGATTTCAGCGGTATCGCCATTAATGCATAAATACAAAATAGCGCAAACACCCCCGCTTTCATCAAATCGACCTGCGCATCCATTTCATCCTGGCTGGCACCGTCTAGCTCGCCGGTAACACCTTCATATTTAGCCGTAATCTCCGGGATTATTTTCTTCTTCATCTCACCAACCACTTTACCCGGCTCTACAGTTGCTTTGTCTGCAGCAGCAGTAATGGTAACTGCCCGCTCACCATTAACCCGGTTAATAGCACTGAAACTAGGCTGCAATGTATAGCTGGCAACTTGTGCAAACGGAATTTCACCACCATCCTTGGTCCGAATGCGCATATTCTCGAGGCTGCCGACAGAGCTGCGCTCGTCACGCGGATAACGCACCATCACTTTAACTTCCTCACCATCTCGCTGCACCCGTTGTGCTTCGGCACCGTAGAAGCCATAGCGCACCTGGCGCGCCACATCAGACAGGGTTAAACCGAGCAAATGCGCTTCAGGTTTAAGTTGCAACACAATTTCGTCGTTACCGCCCAGCAGGTTATCTTCAATATCGTACACGCCGGCATACTCACCCAAACGGGCTTTTAACTCTTCTGTAGCTAATTTGAGATTATCCAGATTGGTGCCGCGCAGCTGTAATGCAATATCGGCACCACCACCACCGCCAGTGGACGCATTAATTTTAAAGGCTTTTAATCCAGGGATCTCCGGCATTTGCTCGCGCCAACGATTAGCAATTTCAAAACCATCAATTTCGCGGCCTTCGCTTTTTTCCAGCTCTACAACGAGCTGACCGGCAGTATCACTTTGTAGAAACATCAGCCTGTGCTTAACGATGTCCTCGTCATACTCGTCGTTTAGCTGCTGGTTTGCCCGCATCAGGGCTGCTTCGGCTTCACGCATAGCATTAGCGGTAGCTTGATTAGATGCCCCTTGCTGCATGATGAGGTTGGCGTTAATAAAATCGCTGGGGATATTTGGAAAGAATACCCAACGCACCAAGCCGCCGCCCAGCACGCCAAACATCAAAATTAACATAGCAAAAAACACCGCCATAGTAATATAGCGATACTCAATACAGCGTTCGACAAAAGGCTGATAGCGGTTAGTAACAAAGCGCTGCATTGCGCCGGCAATAGTCATACGTACGGCTTTTAAGCTATTGCTACAGCTGCGGCCTAAACTGTAAAACACACCTTTTCGCTCAGGATCCCAAGGCTTGGTATCCATATTAACAATGTGTGCTGGTAGGATCATTTTTGACTCTACCAGTGAGAAAATCAGACACAACACCACTACCCAGGCAATTGACCCCCAAATAGGCGCCTGAGCACCACCAACCATCAGCATAGGAGTAAACGCCGCAATGGTAGTTAACACACCAAAGGTGGCAGGCATGGCTACTTTTTTCGCGCCAGCGATTACCGCTTCAGCCGATTTGCCACGTTTCTCAATCTCGCTGTAGGCGCTTTCACCGATAATAATCGCGTCATCTACCACTATGCCCAGCACCAGAATAAAGCCGAACAAGCTGATCATATTGATCGACACATTAAATAACGGCAGCGGCAGCATGGCCATAGCGCCAAGAAAACATACCGGAATACCCACCATCACCCAGAACGCAATACGAAACTCAAGAAACAATGTTAATGCCAACAACACCAAAAAGGCGCCCATCAGCAAATTATTGCTCATTAAATCAAGCCGGCCTTGCAGGTAATAGCTCGAGTCACCCCAATGCGCTATTGATACCGAAGACGGTAGCTCTTTTTGCTTACGCTCAACATAACTTTTAACTTGCTCTGCTATTTTCAGTGTATTGTCATCACCTACCGCATCAACCCGAATGGATACTGAGTTTTTGCCGTCAAAGGTAGACAAGTCTTCACCTTCGACAAAGCCGTCATTAATACTGGCAATATCTTTTAACGCTAAACGGGTGCCGTCTGCGAAGGTAAGCAGCACGATATCTTCAAAATCCTGTGCAAAATAGGCCTGACCTTTAGTTCGCAGCAAAATATTGCCACTCTCAGATTTAATAGAGCCACCAGGTAAGTCAACTGAGCTGCCGCGAATGGCCGCCACAACTTGATCAAACGTCAGGCCATATTCCTTCAGCTTGAGTTCGGATAGCTCAATAGCAATTTCGTAATCACGTGCGCCAACTACATCTACTTTGCTAATACCGGGTAGTTTTTTCAGCTCATCACGCACATCTTTTGACAACTCTTTTAATGTGCGTTCACTGGCATCACCGTACAATGACAACCACATTACGTTGCTTTGAAACCGCATCCGGTATACCACCGGCTTTTCGGTTTGCTCTGGCAAGGATGAAATAGCCGATACCTGTGTTTTAATCTCGTCCATCACCTCCTGCACATCGTAGTTGTTGGCTATTTCAGCACGCACTGTCGCCAACCCTTCAACCGCAGTAGAACGAACACGCTTAATACCGTTAACACCGCGCAGACTTTCTTCAATCTTATCAATAACCCCGGTTTCAACTTCCTGCGGTGCCGCACCTAAATAAGGCACGCGAATATTGACCTGCTCAAGCACAATTTCCGGAAAAATTTGCTTTTTAATGGTAAACAATGAAAACACACCTGCGACCAGAATAATCGCCATCAGCAGGTTGGCTGCCACACTATTGCGGGCAAACCAGGCAATTAAGCCTTTGTTGGTATCCATTGGCTTACTCCTTAACCTGCGAAGTTAGCACCGCAGCCGCCTCGCCCTGCTCATCTGCAGTTAGCTCGGTAGCAGAGTCAGTACCGGCAATCCTCACCAGCGTACCCGCTAATGGGTTAGCAATAGCAGATGTGGCCAAGCGATCTGCTGCTAAAAACCCACTGCGGACATAGGCAAACTGCTCATCAGAGCGTTCAATTACAACATCACGAAACTGCAGCTGATCGTCAGCATCTACCACTAACACTTGTTGCTGTGCCAACAATAAATGCCGCGGGATCACAACAACATCAGTGGTTGCTACACCGGCAATTCTGGCCTGTACAAAACGACCAAAACGCAGCGGCGTAGCACCGGGTGAATTTCGCCGGTATGGGTCGTCAACCTGTGCTACGGCATAAATTACCCGGCTGCGTTCATCTAACACACCCTCGGTACGCACCAGTTTTGCAGGCCATTGCGTGATTGCTCCGGCCACAACGGCCGTTAACGTGACTTCAGATTGAAAAGGATCATCAATAGATTGTGGCAACTGCACAAAACCAGCATCGTTGTCAGTAATCGGCAAGCGCACTTCAGCGATATCAGTACCATAAACCACACCTACGCTTGTGCCCCGGCTGATAAACTGCCCAAGATTTACCGCACGGCTTCTGACCATACCGGCATAGGGCGCTCGAATTTCTGTCCGGGCCAAATCACGTTTTGCCCGCTCTACTTCGGCTTCAGCCGAGCGAACATTTGCCAACGCGCCAGCCAGCTGCGGCCGCCGTAAACCCAGCTCCGGCGCAGTGCCATCGGTAAAAGAGCGCCATTCTTCTTCGGCAACCCGGCCACGGGCTTTTTCCTCTTCTAAAGCAGCCTGCGCATTGGCCAGACTCGCTTCCGCAGCCTTGACATTGGTAAGGTAATCAGCCTGCTCAACCCGGACTAACAAATCACCGGCGTTAAAAAAGCCTCCTTCGATAAAACTGTCTGCAACGTCGACTATACGGCCATTCACTTCTGAAACTAAACTGGTCTCCAGTCTGGGCTTGACAGTACCTTGTGACTGGATACCATAAACCAGATCCTGTTGTTCAATTGGCTGAGCCGTAATCAAAATCGCCTGGCGCTGCTCTTCTTTTTTTTCCGGCGGCTTGCGCATACTGGTCAGACTACCGGCAGCAACTATTGCAATGCCTATTACAGCTACTGGTATCAGAATCTTTATAATTTTTGCTGCCATGTTGATTCCCACGTTATTTTTAAATTTGCACTGGCTATATACTAAAACGATAGCTGTGCAAAGTAATTGGCAGAATGTTACGCTTTGTATCAGCTTTGCTAACTTCACGCCTTTTTTTCTGCCGTAATAGTTAAACCTGATTTTGTATCAAGCGCCGTCAACTAGCGAAATACAAGGGGTTGGCGACAGCCGGACATCATAATATCCGAGGTTGCGCCTACTGCCGGTATCACAACTGATGATTATTTAGTAATATCTTGTTACAACTGCTATTTCAGGCAACCACAGCCTATTTCTGCAAATTCAGTTATATCAACCTTTAAAATTAATATTTGCTGCAACTGCTAATTTTTCTTAAGGTAAGCATTGCCAAAAAGTGTTCATAAATTAAACATATTAACAGCGCAATATGTACTGCAGACATTGACGGACGTATACCGGAAAATCATTAGCATTGAGGGTGAAACTATGAGTATTAATAAGCAGTATCTTAAAACTAAACCGCTGTGCAAGGTCACATTTACGTTGCCAGCTCAGCGGCTGGAAAATATTGAGCACGTGGCCTTGCTGGGCGAATTTAATGACTGGGATCCGGCTGCGTTGCCAATGAAGAAAAGCAAAAGTGGCGACTTTACCGCCACACTCAACCTGGAAAAAAATAAGGATTATCAATTCCGCTATTTGGTAAACGGCGGTACCTGGCTCAATGATGATGCAGCAGACAGTTATCAACCGTCGCCAGTATCATATGACCACAACTCAGTCGTACGCTTGTAATTTGCAGCCAAGGGCAGCCTGTGCTGCCCTTTTATGATCAGGTATTAGCGCTTCTTTGCTCAGCACTTTTGCAGTACTAAACAACCCACCGAATAACCAGCACCAAATGAGCACAAAATGGCATACTCGCCAGCATTAATACCCTGCTTGTACTTATGAAACGCGATAACCGAGCCGGCTGAAGCGGTATTGGCATAAGTGTCCAGCACCAACGGTGCTTCTTCCGGCAACGGATCGCGGCCAAGAATTTTTTTCGCGGCAAAAATATTCATATTGATATTGGCCTGGTGCAGCCATAATCGCTTCAGTTGCTCCGGTTTAACTTGCTGCTCTGCCATTTCTGCCTGAATAACCTCTGCCACTATAGGCAGTAGCTCTTTGAACACTTTTCGACCCTGTTGTTTAAAAAAATGTACTAGTGGGTCAGCCGTTAAACAGTGTTCGGTATAACCAACATCGCAGCGGATATTGTTGGAAAACTCGGTTTTCAGCCGCATTCCGTTGATGCGATAGGCATTATCAGCCGTGCAGCTGTTTTCTGCCTCGATGATGGTCGCGGTGCACACATCACCAAAAATAAAATGACTGTCGCGGCTGCGGTAATTCACCTGTGGCGAGGCAAATTCGGGGTTTACCACCAGCACAACTTTAGCCGTGCCGCCACGAATAGCGTTTACCGCATTACTGATGGCAAAGGTAGCCGAAGAGCACGCTACATTCATATCAAAAGCATAGCCGGCAACACCCAACAGTTGTTGTAGCTCAATTGATAATGCAGGGTAAGGCCGCTGCATATTTGAGGCGGCACAGATAATCAAATCAATATCTGCTGCGGTTTTATTCGCCTGCGCCATGGCTTCACGTGCTGCCGACAACGCCATCTCTACCATTTCCGGCGCTTGATCTTCACTACGACGCTCAAAAACCGGGTGCATCACATTCGGGTCTAAAATACCATCTTTGTACAACACATGGCGCGCTTTGATACCAGAGGCTTTTTCAATAAAATCGCTGCTGGAGTGCTCCAGTGCCAGCGTTTCGCCGCAGCCAATGGCTTCGGCATGTTCCGCATTAAACTGGTCGACATACTTGTTATAGCTGGCGACCAATTCATCGTTGGTAATAATGTGCTCAGGCGTAAACAGGCCCGAGCCGCTGATAACAACACTTTTCATAGTACTGCCCTTGTCAGATGGCGGTTATACTACCGCTTTGCCGTGTCGGCAGTATAACTGAAATCGCCACCTCAGTTGTACTGTGCTGTTGTATTATCCACATATTGCGAGGTCTGTTCAGTCTCTATTTAGGCAACGCGGTGTACATTGGCAAGCAGCGTGAGCCATAATAGCCCGCACATTTAGTTTTTTCATTTTCTTAAAACGGGACTTTTACACGCCAATGCAAAACCGCGGTTTTTTTATAACAGCAGTGCTGGCAGTTATACTCAGTATTAGCTTTCCCGCGCGTTCAACTACAGCTTATCGTTTTAACATTAGCGGGGTAAATGACGATTTACGCGATAATATCGCTATTTATCTGCAAAAATACATTGATGCCGACAACACTCCGGGATTGCGGTTTCAAGCTACATTACAGCAGGAAATTCAAACTGCTTTGCAAGCACTGGGTTATTACCACAGCGAAATTACCATAACACACGACGAAGCCACACCACGGGTGCTGCAAGTTCACGTGCACGCTGGCGAACCCGTGCGGATTAGCCAAAGCGATATAAAGTTGTCTGGCGATGCCACAACAGATGCTGATTTTGCCGCCTTGCTGGCAACTCAGGCACCTAAGCAAGGCCAGGTGTTGCATCATGGCGCCTATGATGGTTTCAAAAGTGCCTTAAAAAGCCTGGCACTGCGTAAAGGGTACTTTGATGCGGATTTCACGCAAGCCCGGCTTGAGGTTGCACCCGCGCTAAAGCAAGCCTTTGTCCGTTTACATTTTGACTCTGGTACTCGCTACAAATTTGGTAACGTAAGCTTTAGTGGTAACCAAATAGCAGAGCCAGGGCTGCTCACTTTAGTGCCTTTTAGCCGCGGTGACTATTATCTGGCCAGTCAGTTGGGCGAGCTTAACCAAGCATTAGCCGCTACCGGCTGGTTTTCGTCAATTTTACTTGAAGGCAACACCACACAACTGCAGGATTTTAGGCTGCCGATAAATGTGGCACTGCAGCCGGAACGGCGCAACATTATAGAAGCAGGTATCGGTTACTCTACCGACGTTAAAGCGCGATTGAAACTAAATTGGACTAAACCCTGGCTTAATAAAGCAGGCCATAGTCTCCACAGCAAACTTGCTTTGTCAGACATCGAGCAAAGCGTAGAGGCGGCCTATAAATTACCGCTGGCCAGCGTCGCCAATGACTTTTATCAAGTACAACTTGGTTTTCGTAACCGTGATAATCAGGACACGCAAAGCCGTGAGTCTAATTTGGCGTTAGAGCGCCATTGGCTGTTGAAAAGCGACTGGTACCGCACCGCTTCTGTGCGTTGGTTATATGAAGACTTTGTCCAGGCTGACCAAAATGACAGTATCAGTCTGATCATGCCAGGAATAAGCTATAACCGCAGCAAACAGTCAGGTGGCCCAATGCCCTCCTCGGCCAACCGGTTATTACTGGGCGTTGAGGTATCAGATGAGGCCTGGGGCTCAGATGCCAGCTTTGCGCGCTTACGTAGTCGCATTGGTTGGATTGGCAGTGCCGGTAACAATCATCGCTTTGTAACCCGGCTTGATGGTGGTGCTATCCTGATGGAAGGTTTGTCACAATTACCGCCCTCACTACGGTTTTTTGCCGGCGGCGATAACAGTATACGGGGCTATGGCTATGAAACCGTATCACCACGTAACAACGAAGATGAGCTAACCGGCGGCCGCTATATGGCAACCGCTGCGCTGGAATATCAGTACCGTGTGAAGGGAAATTGGTGGCTGGCAGCATTCAGTGATTACGGTAGCGCCTGGGATGACAAACCCGATTGGGTGCAGGGCGTTGGTTTCGGCTTGCGCTGGGCCTCTCCTGTTGGGCCGGTGCGGCTTGACCTTGCCTGGGGTCTGGATGGCCCTGACAAAGGTTTTCAACTGCACTTTGCCTTGGGGCCCGAATTATGAGCCACCAAAGGGCTAAACATTGGCGCAAACGCACATTAAAATGGCTGAACTGGACACTAGTGCTGCCCAGCGCTGTGCTTTTTGCCATAGTGTTTACGCTGTTGTATAGCCCAGCCGGGCTAAGCTTTAACTTGTGGCTGGCACAGCATCTGGTCAATGGTTTCAGCGTTGAGCGCAGCGAGGGCAGCTTGCTCGGCGGCAATACATTGCATGGTTTACGCTGGCAAGATGATGCGCTAACGCTGACGTTAGAGCAAAGCACTCTGCAGATTAGTAACGGCTGTTTATTGCGCTTTACACTCTGTGTGGAGCAGCTTGCACTGCAAGGCATGCGGCTTAGTATTGCTGACACCGACAATCCACCGCCGGCAGTTCCCCCGCAACCCGCGGCAAGATTATGGCTACCCTTTGCCATTGATATTACTCAGCTGCAACTGAAGGATGCCACAGTTGTGGTTGGCGGCACGACATTACACTGGCAACAATTTGACACCGCAGCGCAGCTGTGGGGTAATAAAGTGCAACTAAATCAGCCGCACTGGCAGCAGGTTGCCCTAACATTGCCGCAAACTACAGATACTGTAGCTAATGACGCCTTTGCCTACCAGGTGCCGCACCTGCAAGATATCACCTTGCCGCTGAGTGTGTTTATCGACCGCTTTCGTTTGACTGATTTCACCCTTCACCAGCAAGGAGCAGAGCCTGAAGCACACACCCTCAGTGAGCTGGCATTCAGCCTGCAACTGCTACCGCAGCAAATCACGCTGACGCAGCTGGATATTCGCCATCCGCGAGCCACCTTATATGCCTCAGCCAGATTAGAACCGGTTGGCAACTATCCGCTCAAAGCCGATATCCGGCTGTTACTACAAGACACTACACTGGCAGGTCAAAGACTACGCCTAACGCTGGATGGCGACTTAAGTAACTTACAACTGCACGCCAAAGCCAGTGAGCTGCTGGATGCTGAATTGTCGCTGTGGCTAAACCTGTTAGACAGCACCCTACCGATAAATGCCAGCTTATATGCCACACAGGTACAATGGCCACTAAGTGGCAACGCAGAAATACAGCTGAACCAGCTGCAAATGGCCGCCGACGGCAGCCTGGAGCAGCTGCGTTTTGATGCAGGATTAGCCTTAAGCGGTAACCAGCTGCCAGCCAGCCATGTGCAATTAAATGGCCACAGCAGCCTGGCTGGTGTAACGCTGGAAAACATTGTGGTTAACAGCCTTGGCGGCGAGCTTAGCGGCCAGGCTGAGCTAAATTGGCAACAGCAATTATACTGGCTTGGCAAAATGCAGTTAAACCACATTCAGCCTGGCCAATTCTGGCCGGACTATAATGGTGAGCTAAACGGCAATATGCAGTTTAGCGGCCAGTTGACACCGCAGGGCGGCTGGCAGTTGGCTCTGCCGCAAATAGACCTTAACGGCACCTTACGTGACTATGGGCTTAATCTGGAAGGCAGTTTAAGCGTGGCTGATCACAGCGGACAAGGCGACTACAAATTAGAAACTCCCGGCCTGACGCTGCGCCATGCTCAAAACCAGATCCAACTGACCGGCTCACTGGATCAACAATGGCAACTGGCAATGAAAGTTGCTATACCGACATTGGCGCAAAGCATACAAGGCACGCAAGGCAACATCAGCGCTGACTTCAACATTACAGGCCAACGCGAGACGCCAAAGCTGACAGGATCGCTTAGTGCCAATGCGCTGCAATGGCAGGACGCAAGCCTTCAGCGGTTAACGCTGGACACCGATTTTAGCGTAAACAGCGAGCGCAATATCACGGCAACGGTATTGTTGCAAGCGAGCAACGCTAACTATCAGCAGCAAAGTATTGACCAACTGCAGCTGACACTCAGCGGCAGCGAATTACAGCATCAACTGACTCTGCACCTGAGCGGTGCAGAGCACAATGCCGACTTAGAACTGACAGGCAGATTCAAAGCAAACGAATATTGGCAAGGCACATTGCTAAGCGCCAGGCTTGACAGCTTGGCGGGGCCCTGGCACCTGGTTGATAGTGCGACACTTGATTACAGTTTTGCCAACACCCAGCTCACTGTGCAGCCACACTGTTGGCAGCAAGCCCCTGCTGAGCTGTGCGCAGTTAAACCTCTGCTAATCAGCGCCAGACAGATAGCACTCGAGTTTAACCTAAAGCAGTTTGCCCTGTCCGCTCTGGCTGATTTTTTACCCGCGCAGATGGCATTGCAAGGCCAAGTTGATGCGTATGTCAGCGTCAACTGGCAGCAGGACCAACAACCACAGGCACAGCTCAAGATTAATGGCAGCAACGGCGGCTGGCACTATCAGGCAGAACAACCTCTTGCACTGAGTTGGCAAAGCTGGACACTGGATGCGGGATTGGCTGACGATAAGCTTAGCAGCAGCCTGAATTGGCAGTTTGACAGCGACAGCACATTACAAACTGAAGTCAGCATTAGCGACATACCATCCGCTTCGCGTCAACTCCAGGGTAAGCTGCTGCTACAGCAGTTCAGCCTGGCCTTCTTGCAACCCTTGCTGGAGCAAAACAGTGCGCTTGCAGGCACACTGAACAGCGACTTGCGCTTTAGCGGTGACTTAAACCATCCGGACATTAACGGCAAGCTGGCGCTAAGTGGGTTTAAACTGGCCGGTAAACAAGCCCCGCTGGATGTGACAGATGCCAACATAGCGCTTACGTTTAACGGACAAGAAGCAACACTGGAGGGTTTGGTAACTACCAGCAAGGGCCGGATAGATTTAAATGGTGACGCAAAATGGCCACAAATAGATAACTGGCAAGCAAGCGTTAAAATAAAAGGCGATGAGCTAAGCTTGCAAATTCCACAGGCACAGTTGCAAGTGGCCCCGGATCTCACCTTAACAGCAAGGCCCGGCATTACATCGCTTAGCGGCACGGTGCAAATTCCGTTTGCCCGCATCAACATCGATAGTCTGCCGCAAACTGCGGTGGAGATATCAGATGACCAGGTGTTGCTGGACGAAGCATTGCAGCCCATCCCCAAAAATGCGCAAACCGTTTTTGCGCTGCAAACCGATGTTAATGTTGTGTTGGGCAGACGGGTACAGTTATCGGCTTTTGGCCTGCAAACCCGCCTTGGCGGGAATTTAAGAGTGCGCCAGCAGCCGAAGCAACAGCCAACGGTTAACGGTGACGTCAGCCTGCAAGACGGCACTTTTCGGGCTTATGGCCAGGACTTAGTCATCCGTCAGGGTAAAATGAGCTTTAACGGCCCGGCCGATCAGCCGTTTTTAAATGTGGAAGCTATCCGTAATCCGGCCAATATGGAAGATGATGTTATTGCAGGTATCCGCGTTATTGGCCCGGCAGATGAGCCAACGGTCAGTATTTTTTCCGAGCCGGCCAAGCCGCAGGCTAATGCGTTGGCATATTTGCTTATGGGCCGTGATATCGGCAGCGATTCAGGCAGCGCCGGTTCAGCGCTTACCACCAGCCTTATTGGCTTGTCTATTTCTTCTACCGGCGCTGTGGTTGGTGAGCTGGGCGAAGCATTTGGTGTTCGCGATCTTACGCTGGATACAGCCGGTGCCGGAGATAACTCGCAGGTAACAGTAAGCGGCTACTTATCACGCGATCTGCAGATTAAATACGGCTATGGCATTTTTAATGCTGTTGGCGAATTTACCCTGCGCTACCGCGTAATGCGAAACCTGTATTTGGAAGCTGTAAACAGCTTAGATAACGCCGTTGATTTGCTGTACAAATTTGAGTTTGACTAAACTGCCTGCAGTAATAAATGCTGATAACGGCCCAGCGATGCATAAGGCTCAGTGCGGTTGTATTGCAACTCCAGCGCGAGTAACTGCTCGAAATGGCTTTGCTGCTGACTTCGATCGCGTAAGTAATCATGAAAACAACGCACCCCGGTTTTAGCCAGCACACTAAAGCCAGCTTGTTCACACCAGCGCAGCACATCGGCTGGGGTCAACGGATGTTGTGGGTTTAAGCTGACTTTTTTCTTTACCTGAAAATCTGCTGCGACATAATCGAAGTTGCCGAACAAAATATTGCCAAAACGTTTAGCATCTTTGTTATAAAACATTAGCGATAACACACCTCCCGGCAGTAACAGCTGCCGCAGTTGGGCAATAGCCAGTTCAGGCTGTGCCAGCCACTCCAGCATGGCGTGGCACAACACCAGCTGATACTGTTGCTGTTGTGTGGCCGCCAGCTCCGCCAGACCAATCTGCGCAAAACTGACATTATCAGCGCCCTGCTCCTGTGCTTGTTGCTGTGCAAGTTGTAACATGTCGGCAGAAATATCGGTTAAATGCACACTATGACCCTGCGCAGCCAGAGCCAGCGCTAACTGCCCCTGCCCGGCGCCGACATCAAGGATCTGACATGGTTGCTGTAATAGCGTAAGTTCGGCTAAATCCCGAAGAAGGACTAATTGGCGCAATTTACCTTTGGTGCTGCTGTAAATATTCTGCGCAAATTTGGCCGCGATACCATCAAAGCTGCGATCAGTTTTTTTTGTCATGCCGGATTATCAATATCAATAAACTGCACATCTAAAGCAAACTGCTGCGCAATAAATTCGCCCAGCGCTTTAACACCATAGCGCTCGGTAGCATGGTGGCCGGCGGCGATAAAATGAATACCCAGCTCACGCGATAAATGAATTGTTTGCTCTGATACCTCGCCGCTAATAAACAATTGCGCACCGGCCGCCGCGGCTTGCTCGATATAGCCCTGCCCACCACCGGTGCACCACGCCAGTTTACTGACCGCATTGCTGCCTGAGGTATGCAACAGTACGTGCCGTCCCAGCGCCTGCTCTAAGCTGGCAGCAAGTTGTTGTACCGGCAAAATCGGTGTCAGCTCGCCCTGCATTAACACGCCATTGGGCTCTGCGGTGGTAACAGCAGTGATATTTTTCGCTTTAAGTAAGTGCCCTAATTGCGCGTTATTGCCAAGCGTCGGATGCACATCCAGCGGTAAATGGTAAGCCAATAAATTGATGTCATGGCACAGTAAGGTCTGCAGACGCTTTTTCTTGATACCGGTTACAGGCGCGGTTTCGTTTTTCCAAAAATAGCCGTGATGCACCAATATCGCGTCAGCCTTTACTGCCACGGCTGCATCCAGTAACGCCTGGCTGGCAGTAACCCCGGTAACCAGCCGGGCAATTTTCGCCTTGCCCTCTACCTGCAAACCATTGGGACAATAATCACGAATTTTATCACTTTGTAACTCTGTATTTAGAAATTCAACTAACTGGTCGCGATCTATCATCGACTGGCTTTCCGCTGTTGTTGGTAGCCGTATTGTACTGCAACAGCTAAAAAAATCAGGCACATTTGTGTTATGGCCACAAAATGTTGTATAAATAGCGAGCTAAATGCGCAAATAATGTCAGTTAAGGACCCTTATGAGCAAATTGGACAAAGATCAGGTTGTTGCCGATTTTACCGCAGCTTACACCGCCGCTTTTGGTAAAGCACCGCAATTGGAGCAAAAGCCCGGCTGGTTCAGCGTAGATGGCGGAAAAAATATCCGTCTGGCCGAATTGGCAGAATTAGGCGCCAGTTACAACAGCGCCGAACCGCAAGCTGCTGTGGCAAAGCCTGCTGTAGTGAAAAGCGCGGCCAAACCCACTAAAACAGCAAAAAACAACAGTACTGGCGGTAAGTCGGCCTCTGCACTATGGGCCGAGCGCACTAGTGCCCAGCGTCAACCACGCGGTTGTCGCTAATCAGCGTCTGTCTGGCTGCTTAGTTCAGCCAGACGTGTTTTTGCCTCTATCCACTGCCCCATAAATTTTGTACTACGGTATGCATGGTGTTTGAGCATCAAGCCGGTAAAGTTGTTCGCCCGATGTTGTTGTATATTGGCCATACTCTGCTGCAGGCTTTGCCAAAGCCGATGTTGATGTTGCATCAGACTAAACCGGCTGTGCAATACAGTAAACCCTGTTTGTTGAGCCTGCAGCCAAATGTCTTGCTGTTGATATAAGCATACTGCAGCATCTGCCAGAGCTTTAGCGTCATTAGCAATAAACCCCGGCCATTGCTCGCTATTAGCCATACCTTCCGCACCAATATCAGTCGTAACACTTGGCGTACCGCAGCGCATGGCATCAAGCAATTTACCTTTTAGCCCAGCGCCAAACGCTAATGGCGCCAGGCATACCCGGGCTTGGCTCATAACGGTCATGGCATCATCGGCCCAACCTTTAACCAAGAAACCTTCCCGTGTGTTGTGCAATGCGCTGGCTTTAGGCGGCGGATAAGCACCATAGACATGTAGCTGCGCTTTGGGCAACTGCTGGCGAATTAGCGGCCAAATCTGTTGTTTTAACCACAGTACACTGTGCCAGTTTGGTGCATGACGAAAATTACCAATAGCGATAAAGTCGCTACGCTCAGCGTATTGCGGCACGCTCTGCGCAGGAGGTTCGCTGACTAAAAACGGGCAATAACATAGCAACTGTAGCGGCACCTTATAATGCTGCTGCAACAGCTGCATTTCGTACTCAGAAATAACCAGTGTCACATCGCAGCGATAAACGGCAGCTATCTCGCGCAGCGCCAGCTCGGAGTTAAGCGCTACCGCATCAAGCGGTGTGTTGCTATTAAAGCAGCGTTGGCGCGCATCACGCAGTGCATGACAGTCTTCCATATCCAAAATGCGCAGTGCCGCCGGGCATGCTTGCTCAACCCGCCAACCAAACTGCTCTTCCAGCATAAAACGGTCAAACATTACTGCTTGCGGCGCTTGTTCAGCTAACCAGTGATCGAAGCTGCTGTCGTTTAGCCGGATGCTCTGCTCAGTGATGCCCATATCAGCTAGTGGATAACGGTGAGGCCCTGTTTCTGCAGCGCTGGCAAAGATAACCCTCCAGTCCTGCTGCAAAAAAAGCTGCAGCAAACTTAACATCCGGTAGCCGGCAGCCGACGAATTTGGTTCCGGCCAAACATACCCCAGTACGACCAATAACGGTTTTTGTTGCACAACAAGCACTTCTTCTGAAAAACTGCTATTTTAGCCGCTACACCTTAACACACACAAGCTGAACTGCGTGACTATGACCAGTACCTCCTATTCACCATTTGAAGAACTATTGCATGCGTTAAGTCACGGTCTGGGGGCATTACTTAGCATTGTGGCATTAGTTTTAATGTTAGCGCTGTCGCTAGAGCATGGCGATGTCTGGCACCTTGCCAGTAGTTTGGTGTACGGCTGCAGTTTAATCCTGTTATACAGCAGCTCTACGCTATATCACGCCATTAGCAACATTGACGTTAAACGTCGTTTGCGTCAGTTAGATCATGCCGCTATTTTTATTCTGATTGCCGGTACCTATACCCCTTTTACCCTGATAAATTTGCGCGATAATTGGGGCCTGCCATTATTTGCCCTGATTTGGTCAGTCGCTTTAGCAGGCGTTATTATTGAATTAGCAACCGGGCTTAAATACAAAAAACTGTCGCTATGCTTCTATCTTGGCATGGGCTGGCTGGTTCTTATTGCCATTCAACCTATGTTAAACAACGTGGCAAGCGGCGGCTTATTGTTACTCTTGCTGGGCGGTTTAAGTTACTCAATTGGTGTTATTTTTTATGCATGGAAGCAGCTATTTCTGCATCATGCTATCTGGCATCTGTTTGTATTGGGTGGCAGCGTATTGCATTTTTTTGCCGTGTATTACTACGTATTGTCAGCATAACAGTAAAGTGTCGGCTTAAAATAACAGGCCGGATTGCTCCGGCCTGTTTGGTATAATTAGTATTGATAACTGAAAGTTACACCACTAAAGGCACTATAAGCACGAATACCGATATGCCAGGTACCTGCTTGCGGGTTGTTAAACGTACAGACCTCATTATTGCCATTTAAATATGGACGGCAGTTGTAGCTTGTTGTCGTTGGCTCAGAGCCATACCGCACATACAAATCGGCATCACCACTGCCACCGGAAATCTGGAAGGTTACCGACGACACACCCGATGGTATTGTATAACTACCCCTTAACCACTGCCCCGTGGTACCCGACAAGTTAGGGAAAGTAGCACCGTTTGTTGGTGGTGGTGGTGGTGGATTACCCCCGCCGCAGCCATTATTAGTAAGGTAATCGTGGGCGGCTTTAGCTTTAACTATACCCCAACCATAAGATGTATCGCGCCCGGCGGCACCACGATCTTCAGCAGTCGTATTTAACGCATTGCGAATTTGTGCTGCGCTACAACCTGGATGGTTACTCCACACCAATGCCGCTACGCCGGCCACATGCGGCGATGCCATCGATGTACCGCTGATGCTGTTGTAACCGCCGTTGTTCCAGGTTGAGCTAACGCCGACACCTGGACCGGCAATTTCAACTTGTGAGTTACGCTGTGAAAAACTCGCCAGACTGGCGCTGGAGTTAACTGCGGCAACCGAGACTACAGCATTATAGGATGCAGGATAAGAAAAGCTGGTATTGCCGCCGTTACCGGCTGCGGCAACCAGTAACATACCGCCATTGTAAAAATTAGTCATGGCTGTATTTTCAGTCTGGTTAGACGAGCTGCCACCCAAGCTCATATTCACCACTTTGGCACCTGCATCTTTACAAGACTGAATAGCAGTGATCAAGTTCGATGCGGTTGTCCAATTGCCGGAGTTGTTGAAAATTTTAACAATATGCACGCCCGCCTGACCCGAGCCAATAGTGCCAACCACACCACTGTTATTATTTAGCGCGACCATAGTACCGGCGACATGAGTACCATGGCCGTTGCCGTCGGTATTCCAACTACCGTGGCCAGAAAATGAAAAACCGGTAACACCGGAGTTTTGTAAATCTTCATGACCAGCAGCCCAGCCTGTGTCAATAACACAGACTTTGGTGTTACCCGCACTACTATCACTAACCTGATTAGCTTGTACCATCGTTATACCATATGGCGTTGTTTGCGCCAGCGGTGTGATAACATCCATCAAATAGCGTTTAGAATCTTCCTCGATGTACTCCACCTGAGGATCATTAGCCAATAAAGCCCGTTGCTTTGCCGTGAGTTTTGCTACGCTGGCATTAACTGATGGCAAGTGTGCCAGGGCCTTAATACTGGCCTTGGCCAAAACTTTATTAGCCCTTAAAGAAGAGACTAGAGACTGACCTGACTGGCCATCTGCTGATTTCTGCGTTGTTTCATCTTTAAACTTAATTATAAACTGCTCTGTAGTGTCATCATTAAGCTGTAACAAGTCCAAACCTGGATCTGTCTTTTTCATACCCTCAGCAACAGCAACAGAGGTGAGGCTTAACGCAAAACAGCCGGCAGAGGCGATTGCCAGCAAAGTAGTAGTTTTTTTCATTGTGTTACCCTTGATTGATTATTATTGTCCTTGTTGCACTCCAGCGTCCTGCAGTTCAAAACGTAGCCAACCAATACAGATAAACATTACAAATCAATTACAAATATATTATAAATTGCAGATAGATCCCCGTTGCGGGAAATAAATATAACTATCAGAAACAAAATGACTTTTACAGGAACTTACTACTTCAGTAAAAACACTTAATCACACGTGTTAATCTTGCGCGGATTATAAACCTTAATATTGACCGATTTTTAGCTGCTACTTTACGGTCAGTGATAACAAGTGTTGCTAAATCTTGACCTTTGCCGCTATGACTAAATATCCTCCGCTACTTTCGCTTAGGCTTGCAATTCTTTAGAATCGACGCCATAACCCGCTTTATTATGTTGTTTCCGGAGAAATTCATGTCAGATGTAAAACACAGTCGCCTGCTTATCTTAGGCTCAGGCCCGGCGGGCTATACCGCTGCAGTCTATGCTGCCCGTGCCAACCTTAACCCGGTGTTAATTACCGGTATGCAGCAAGGCGGCCAATTAACCACCACAACTGAAGTAGAAAACTGGCCAGGTGATGCGCATGGCTTAACAGGCCCTGCGTTGATGGAACGTATGCGGATACATGCTGAAACCTTTAACACTGAAATTGTGTTTGATCACATTCATACCGTTAACCTGCAACAGCGCCCATTTATTCTTACAGGCGACAACGCAGTGTACAGCTGCGATGCATTAATCATTTGTACCGGCGCTTCGGCCAAATATCTTGGGTTACCCTCTGAGCAGGCATTCAGCGGCCGTGGCGTTTCTGCCTGTGCAACCTGCGACGGCTTCTTTTATCGCAACCAAAAAGTAGCGGTTGTTGGTGGAGGAAATACCGCCGTTGAAGAAGCACTGTATTTATCGAATATCGCTGCTGAAGTACATTTGGTGCACCGGCGCGACAGCTTCAAAGCAGAGAAAATTCTGGTAGACCGCCTAATGGCTAAAGTTAGCAGTGGTAATATCGTGCTACACACCCACCGCGAGCTGGAAGAAGTATTAGGTGATGATATGGGTGTAACGGGTGTGCGATTAAAATCAACCCGTGGCGAAGCAGCTGAAGAGTTAGCATTACAGGGCGTTTTTATTGCTATTGGCCATCAGCCAAATACTGACATTTTTGCTGGCCAACTGGAAATGAATGGCGGTTACCTGAAAGTTCACAGTGGTAGCGATGGCAATGCCACCCAAACCAGTATTGCCGGTGTATTTGCCGCCGGAGATGTATCTGATCATATTTACCGGCAGGCCATTACCTCCGCCGGTACCGGCTGTATGGCAGCGTTGGATGCCGAACGCTATCTGGATGCACTGGCCAAGTAATACGTGGTCTATTGTGGCTATTTATCTGCCGGAATTATCGCTAACTGATGACAGCTTCCCTGCGCTGCAGCATGCGCTGCAGCAACCCGATGGTTTATTGGCTATGGGTGGGGATTTATCGCCGACACGTCTGTTAAGTGCCTATACAAGAGGCATTTTTCCCTGGTTCAGTGAAGGCGATCCGCTGTTATGGTGGAGTCCGTCAATACGAGCTGTCTTTGCACCCGACAGCTTAAAAGTAAATCGAAGCCTTGCCAAACAACTACGCCGTTTTAATTTCAGTTTTAGTGTCAATAAAGCGTTTAGTCAGGTGATTGGCCAATGCGCCGCCCCCCGAGCGAAACAGGCCGGCACCTGGATCTTGCCGCAAATGCAGCAAGCCTATATTGCATTACATCATTTAGGCCACGCCCATAGTGTTGAGGTCTGGCAACAAAATAAACTGGTCGGAGGGCTTTATGGCGTCCAGATTGGTAGTCTGTTCTGCGGTGAATCTATGTTTAATCTGGTGCCTGATGCGGCCAAACTGGCAATGATTATGTTGCAGCAACATTTGCAGCACGAAGCACCAGGCTGGATAGACTGTCAGATGCCCAACCCGTTTTTATTGCAGCTTGGTGCAACACCTTTATCGCGCAATGAGTATATGCATTTACTGCAGCAACAATGCACCAGACCTTTGCCTGAACGACACTGGCACAGCCGCTTTGTTGAACTGGAAGCTAACCATGCCTGAACTAAAGTTTGGCCTTAGCGCAGCAACGCCATGCGCCTATCTGCCAGAGCAGACCGAACAATTGGTATTTCTGCTACCGGATCAACCGATCAGCGACAACTTATATCAGCAGTTACTGCAACTAAATTTCCGTCGCAGTGGTGAGCAAGTTTACACACCTCATTGCCCCTCATGTCAGGCATGTCAGTCAGTCCGCATTGCCGCTGATACATTCCAGCCTAGCCGCAGCCAAAAGCGTTTACTACGTAAAGCCAGCCGCGCTGGCTGGCATTACCAAATAACGCAGCAAACAACGGCTGATTACTATAGTTTATTCGCTGACTATATCTGCCACAAACATGCTGATGGCAGCATGTTTCCTCCCTCGCGCGAACAATTGCAAAGCATGCTGAGCTGCAGCTGGCTAAAAGTTCAGCTACTTGAACAATATTGGCAACAACAATTGGTGGCAATCACCATAGTGGATGTTACCAGCGATGCTCTCTCTGCGGTGTATACGTTTTACGATCCGGCATTTAGCTCATTTTCACCCGGCGTACTGGCTATACTGGCTTTATTACAGGTTAGCATCGAGCTAAACAAAGACTGGCTTTACCTGGGATACCAAATTGATGCCTGCAATAAAATGGCATATAAGGCCGCATTTTTGCCACAACAGCGCTTTATTGCCGGAATATGGCATTCATTTGGTTAAAAAAGCGCTTGCCGCTTTACTTATGCTGGCGATTTCGGCACAATCTGCGCAGTTTTTTACAGGATCACCCAATTTAAGAGGCACGTACGCTGAATGGCGAAAGAAGACGTAATTGAAATGCAAGGTACCATTTTGGATACCCTGCCAAATACCATGTTCAAAGTTGAACTGGAAAACGGCCATGTCGTTATCGCTCATATTTCCGGCAAAATGCGTAAGAACTATATCCGTATTTTGACTGGCGACAAAGTAACGGTGGAACTGACACCATACGATCTGACCAAGGGCCGCATCGTATTTCGTCAACGTTAATACCACTGCAACATCTTGTATAAAACAAACCCGGCCTGGTGCCGGGTTTGTTTTTAAGTCGCAGAAAAATATTAATCTGCCAGTGCGATCTCCCGCTCTGTTTGATAGTCAAAACTCAGCTGATCCTGAACAAGGTCAATTCTAACATCACCACCGTGGATCAAGCGGCCAAATAATATTTCGTTTGCCAACGGCTTTTTCAAATGCTCCTGAATCACCCTTGCCATCGGCCTGGCTCCCATCGCTTGATCATAACCTTTGTCAGACAACCACTGTCTGGCGGCTGATGACAGTTCCATAGATACTTGTTTTTTATCCAATTGCACCTGCAGATCACAAATAAACTTATCGACTATTTGCAAAATGATCTCTGGCGTAAGGTGTTTAAACCAGATAATGCCATCCAGCCGGTTGCGAAACTCCGGACTAAAGGTACGGTTAATTTCAGATAAAGCATCATGACTATGATCTTGCTGTTTAAAGCCTATTGATTTACGAACTGTTTCCTGCACCCCGGCATTTGTTGTCATCACCAGAACGACATTACGAAAATCTATTTTACGGCCATTGTTATCAGTTAAGGTGCCATGGTCCATTACCTGCAGCAAAATATTGTATATATCGCTATGGGCTTTCTCGATTTCATCCAGCAATACAACCGAATAAGGTTGTTTTGATACAGCATCAGTTAGCAAGCCACCCTGCTCAAAGCCAACATAGCCCGGCGGCGCGCCAATTAAGCGGCTGATGGCATGGCGCTCCATATACTCTGACATATCAAAGCGTAGTAATTCTACGCCCAAGGCTTTTGCCAGTTGTTTGGTAACTTCAGTCTTGCCCACCCCTGTAGGGCCAGCAAACAGAAAGTTACCAATCGGTTTTTCTTCGTTACCCAAACCTGAGCGAGATAGCCGGATTGCCGACGTTAAAACCTCTATCGGTTCATTCTGACCAAACACCACCAGTTTTAGGTTTCGGTCCAGATTGGCCAGCACATCTTTATCTGACGCCGAAACCGACTTCTCCGGGATCCGTGCCATCTTGGCAATAACATGCTCAATCTCCGGCACGTTAATCACTTTTTTACGTTTAGACGATGGCAGCAAGCGCTGGCTGGCGCCGGCTTCGTCAATCACATCTATCGCCTTGTCAGGCAAATGCCGCTCATTAATATACTTGGCAGACAATTCCGCAGCTGCACGAATGGCTTTTTGCGTATAACGCACGTTATGGTGTTGCTCGTAACGCTCTTTTAAACCTAATAATATTCGGGTGGTGTCATCAACACTGGGCTCTACTACATCAATTTTCTGAAAGCGTCGCACCAGAGCAGTGTCTTTCTCGAAAATGCTTTTAAATTCCTGATAAGTTGTAGAGCCCATGCAGCGTAACTTACCGTTTGATAACAACGGTTTGATTAGATTACTGGCATCCATTACCCCACCAGAGGCTGCGCCGGCACCAATAACTGTATGTATTTCATCGATAAACAAAATAGCGTCTTTTTCCCGCTCCAGCTCTTTCAGCAACGACTTAAGTCGTTTTTCAAAATCACCACGGTATTTAGTCCCGGCCAGCAGAGCGCCCATATCCAATGAATAGATGGTAGCGTTAGCAATCACTTCAGGAACTTCATTATGCACGATGCGATAAGCCAAGCCTTCAGCAATAGCTGTTTTACCTACACCAGCTTCACCGACCAGCAAAGGATTGTTTTTTTTGCGCCGGCATAACACCTGGATAGCACGTTCAACTTCATGCTCACGACCAATCAATGGGTCAATAAAGCCATTTTTGGCCTGTATATTCAGGTTGGCAGTAAAATTTTCTAAATACTTACTGTCATCAGCAGCAGTATCGGTCGATTCGTCCTGAGCATGTTCATCATGTTGTTCCAACTTTTCAGTCTTCATCACACCATGAGAAATAAAGTTAACCACATCTAGACGGGTGATATCGATTTTCTTCAGCAAATAAACCGCTTGTGATTCCTGCTCGCTAAAAATAGCAACTAATACATTGGCACCAGTGACTTCAGATTTACCTGATGACTGCACATGAAACACGGCGCGCTGCAAAACACGCTGAAAGCCTAGCGTTGGCTGGGTATCACGCTCAATCTCGCCTTCAGGCAGCACTGGCGTTGTAGAATCGATAAAACTGGCCAATTCATGACGCAGTTTTTCTATATTGGCGCCACAAGAGCGTAATGCTTCGCCTGCGGCGGGGTTGTCCAGCAAAGCCAGCAACAAATGTTCTACCGTCATGTACTCATGACGGCGTTCACGCGCGAACCTGAAAGCCAAATTCAGAGTTAACTCAAGATCTTTATTCAACATACACCACTCCTAATCCACCTGAGTAACGACACCAGAATCATGCCAATAATAACCTTATGCGCGTTCCATAGAACATAGCAACGGGTGCTGATGCTCTTTGGCATACTGCGTCACTTGCTGCACTTTCGTTTCGGCAATTTCAGCAGTAAACACGCCGCAGACGCCTTTACCTTCATAATGCACTTTCAACATCACTTCTGTCGCCTGCTCATATTGCATGTTAAAAAACCGACTTAACACATCAATGACAAAATCCATCGGGGTGTAATCATCGTTGTGCAAAACCACCTTGTACATGGGAGGAGGTGCCACACGCTGCCGGGTCAGCTGTTCCAGATCACCATGCTGTTCATTCGTTTGTTTATTGCCGCTCATAAACTATAGCCATGCCTGTGTATTCCATCAAAGGAGCTTTCAGTTAATTTTAGGTAAATTTTAAGTTTAATTTTGCAAATAACTTGACTGTCTGAACAAATTATCTACAGTAGTTGTTGGGATTAACAACATTCCCACTATCATGACAAAGAATACAGAATTTAGCTAACTTAGAGAAGGAAGTAAGTTGTATGGCTACCGGTAAAGTAAAATGGTTTAATAATGCCAAAGGATTTGGATTTATCCGTGAAGATGGCCGTGACGAAGATATCTTTGCACATTATTCAACCATTAGCATGGACGGCTACCGCACGCTAAAGGCAGGACAAGACGTTGAGTTCGACTTGTCAGAAGGCCCTAAAGGCTTACACGCTGTGAATATTAAATTACCCGGTGATCTGTCAGAGTAACATCGCTCCGTGTGACAAAAAACAAAAAAGCAGGCCTAAGCCTGCTTTTGTTTTTATTGCAATGCCCTAAATATCAAGCGCTCTCCAACGCCTTGTTGAATAGCTTACTTGGCCGCATTGCTGCAGATACCAGCGCCGGATCTGGCCGGAAATAGCCACCGATATCAACAGCTTTACCCTGAGCATTAATAAGCTCAGCCACTATGGCGGCTTCTTGCTGTGTCAAGGTATCAGCCAGTTTGCTAAAACGCTGCTGCAACTCTGCATCGGCATTTTGCGCTGCCAGTGCTTCAGCCCAGTACAGCGCCAGATAGAAGTGGCTGCCACGATTGTCCAGCTCACCCAATTTACGCCGCGGTGATTTATCCTTGTCCAAAAACTTAGCAGTTGCATTGTCCAACGCATCGGCCAGAACTTTGGCTTTAATGTTACCTGTTACCTGGCTTAAATGTTCTAATGACGCCGCTAAGGCCAAGAACTCACCCAGTGAGTCCCAGCGCAGATAGTTTTCTTCGATAAATTGTTCAACATGTTTTGGTGCTGAGCCACCCGCGCCGGTTTCAAACAGGCCGCCGCCATTCATCAGCGGCACCACTGACAACATTTTGGCACTGGTGCCTAGCTCCAGAATTGGGAATAAGTCAGTTAAATAATCCCGCAGCACGTTGCCGGTTACGGAGATAGTATCCAAACCTTGTTGCATGCGCTGCAGTGACAAGCGTGTTGCTTCTACTGGCGACAATATCTGAATATCCAGGCCAGCTGTGTCATGGTCTTGCAAATACGTCTTAACCTTGTTGATAATCTGCGCATCATGAGCACGGTCACTGTCTAACCAGAATACTGCCGGAGTCGCGCTTAAGCGGGCACGGTTTACCGCCAGCTTCACCCAATCACGAATAGGCGCATCTTTTACCTGACACATACGCCATACGTCACCTTGTTCTACATTGTGTTCAAATACAACGTCGCCTTTGCTATTTACTACCTGCACTTTGCCATCAGCAGCAATTTCAAAGGTTTTATCATGTGAACCGTATTCTTCGGCTTTTTGTGCCATCAAGCCAACGTTCGGCACTGAGCCCATAGTGCGCGGGTCAAAAGCACCATTTTTACGGCAAAAATCGATTGTTTCCTGATAAACGCCAGCATAACAACGGTCGGGGATCATGGCTTTGGTATCTTTTAACTTACCATCCGTACCCCACATCTTACCGGAGCTTCTGATCATTGCCGGCATAGACGCATCGATAATCACATCGCTGGGAACATGCAAGTTGGTAATACCTTTATCAGAGTTCACCATAGCCAACTCTGGCTGTACAGCGTAACAGGCTTTAATATCTGCCAGCACGGCAGCCTGTTGTGCTTGTGGCAAGGTAGCCACTTTAGCGAACATATCGCCGGCACCGTTGTTTACATCTACACCCAGTTCAGCAAACAAAGCAGCATGTTTTTCAAACACCGGCTTAAAAAATACTGTAACGGCATGGCCAAACAAAATAGGGTCAGACACCTTCATCATGGTGGCTTTTAAGTGCAGTGACAACAGCACATCTTGTTGCTTAGCAGCCGCAATTTCCTGCTGGTAAAAAGCCCGCAGAGCATTCTTGCTCATCGTGGCAGCATCAATTACCTCGCCTGCAAGTACAGACACTTTTTCTTTCAGTACCGATACAGTACCGTCTTTGGCGATATGTTGAATTTTCAATGTATCGGCATTTGCAAACGTAGTCGATTTTTCGCTGCCGTAAAAATCCCCCTGCGTCATATGCGCAACATGAGATTTAGAATCTGCTGCCCATGCTCCCATGCTATGCGGGTTGTTTTTCGCGTACTGTTTAACCGATGCCGGAGCCCGACGGTCAGAGTTGCCTTCACGCAGCACCGGGTTTACAGCACTGCCTTTAATTTTGTCATAACGCGCTTTAACATCGCGCTCTTTATCATCTTTTGGCTCAGCCGGATAATCTGGCAACGCATAGCCTTGTTGCTGCAACTCTTTAATAGCGGCTTTTAACTGCGGAATAGACGCACTGATATTTGGCAACTTAATAATATTAGCCTCTGGCTGATTAGCCAGTTCACCCAGTTCAGCTAATGCGTCTGCAATGCGCTGCTCGCTTTGCAGGAAGTCTGGAAAGTTGGCAATAATACGACCCGACAATGAGATATCACGGGTTTCAACGGCAATGCCAGCAGCTGCAGAAAATGCCTGTACAATAGGCAGCAATGAATAGGTCGCCAGCGCCGGCGCTTCGTCAGTTTCAGTATAAATGATTTTTGCAATTTCTTTTGACATGTTAATTCCTGTAAAGTGTTTGCGAACAGCTGGCACGAGGCGCCAGTCGCACTACATCCGTGCGATGTGTATGTTTTAAACGCAATTGTTGCAAGCGGCGGTAGTATAGCAGCAAGACATTGAATAAAATAGGTAACGGGCTGTTACTACACACTGGTCATAGTTGCAGCAAAACTGCACACAGCCAGCCTGGTGTTCAGCTTGGCTTACAGCTGCGAAATCACAGCTCAATGCTATAAATTCCAGAGAACAAACAACAGTGAAATCCGCTAGCAACAAACACAATCGGCAAAATAATCCATATACGAAAAAACGCAATACGACCAAAGTCGGACAGCCATTATTGGTGCTGTTTAACAAACCCTATGATGTGTTGTGTCAGTTCACCGACAATAGTCCTACACCGCGTGCCACGCTGGCAGATTATATCCCATTGCCGGATGTTTATGCTGCCGGTAGGTTAGATCGCGACAGCGAAGGTTTGCTGCTGCTAACTAATTGCGGTCAAACTCAACATCGTATTGCCGACCCTAAACACAAAATGGCAAAAACCTATTGGGTGCAGCTTGAAGGTGAAATAACTGACGAAGCGCTGGCACAGTTAGCGGTAGGAGTGCTGTTAAATGATGGTTTAACTTCGCCAGCTATAGCGCAGCGTTTGCCAGAGCCAGAGGTTTGGCCGCGCCAACCACCGGTGCGCCAGCGTGCTAACATCCCAACCGGTTGGATAAGTCTAACCATCACTGAAGGCCGTAACCGTCAGGTAAGGCGTATGACAGCCGCTGTTGGTTTTCCTACCTTACGCTTGATCCGCGCACAAATTGGCGACTGGACGCTTGCTGATTTGGCCCCGGGCCAATACACAGTGTTAAACCTTAAATAAGGATATTAGCAATACCATGAGCAGAGACATGCTACACCTTACTGTTGCGGCCATAGTCTGCTTTGAGCACAAGTTTCTGTTGGTAGAAGAAACTGACAAGTTAACCGGCAAACGAGTGTTAAACCAACCGGCTGGCCATGTCGAACAAGATGAAGACTTAGTTAGCGCGGTAAAGCGTGAATTGCTGGAAGAAACCGGTTTAGCGCTAGAACCCAGTGCCTGGCTGGGCATTTCTCAATTAAAAGCAGCCAATGGCCACCGCTATGTCCGGGTTAACTTTATATTTGAGCCAACAAAACTACCTGCTGTTTACGCGCCACAAGACAGCGATATTGCCGCATTACACTGGCTTAGCAGCGCTGAAATAGACAAAGCCCCCCTTCCCTTGCGCAGCGCATTGGTAAGCGATGCTATTGCATTGTATCGCCAGGGCGTGCGCTTACCATTGCAGCTAATTCAAGCCGTGCGATAACATGCGCATATGGCAAAAGTAGTGTATAATCCGCGCCTTGTTTTTTCGCCCTGTTGAATAAGGTGCTATGTCAGATCCTATCAGTGCAAATCGCAGTAAAAAAGTCATCGTTGGTATGTCCGGCGGGGTAGATTCTTCCGTTTCAGCCTATTTGCTATTGCAGCAAGGTTATCAGGTTGAAGGCCTGTTTATGAAAAACTGGGAAGAAGACGACAACGACGAATACTGTGCCGCAGCTGAAGACATGGCGGATGCACAGCAGGTGTGCGACAAACTGGGTATCGTGCTGCACAAAGTAAACTTTGCTGCCGAGTACTGGGACAACGTGTTTGAGTACTTTCTGGCAGAATACAAAGCAGGACGCACACCTAACCCCGATATTATGTGCAACAAAGAAATTAAGTTTAAAGCCTTTCTTGAGTTTGCTGCAGAAGCACTGGGCGCAGATTATATTGCTACCGGCCACTATGTGCGCCGCCGTCATCATGACGGGCATTGGCAATTGCTGCGCGGGCTGGACAGCAACAAAGATCAAAGTTACTTCCTCTACACTTTGGGGGAAGAGCATGTAGCACAAACCCTGTTTCCGGTGGGTGAGCTGGAAAAACCAGCAGTGCGCTTAATTGCAGAGCAACAAGGCTTAATTACTGCGAATAAAAAAGACAGTACCGGTATTTGCTTTATTGGTGAGCGAAAATTCAAAGATTTTCTACAGCAATATTTGCCCGCTCAACCGGGCGATATTGTCAGTGTCGACGGTGACATTATTGGCCGCCACGAAGGGTTGATGTATCACACCCTTGGCCAACGCAAAGGCTTGGGCATCGGCGGCACTAAAGACGGCAGTGAAGAGCCCTGGTATGTGGTTGCTAAAGATGTCGAGTCTAACCAGCTTATAGTGGCGCAAGGCCACGACCACCCCAGCTTACTGGCTAACGGCCTGATTGCCAGCCAGTTACACTGGACTGATCGCACCGGCCCGCAACAACCGGTGCGCTGCAGTGTAAAAACCCGCTATCGTCAGACGGATATTCCCTGTTTACTTACACCAAAGCCTGATGGCAGCGTTACCGTGCTGTTTGATACAGCACAAAAAGCGGTAACGCCCGGGCAGTCAGCGGTGTTTTACCTGAACGAGGTGTGCTTAGGCGGTGGCATCATTGACGAGGCGATAAACTAATTATGCAGTATTCACTTTCCACCCAGATTATTGCGCTGGCAGGGTTATGTCAGGCGTTACAACTGGTGCAAAAAGTTGCACGCAGTGCCGAAGTTAACAGTGACGCCCTCACAACCATGCTAAGTAGTGTGGCCGTGTTAAGCGCTGATGAACCACTACAAATTTATGGCAATAAAGCCGAAAATCTGGTCACCGGTTTAAAATTGATCGTCGATCAGTTGGGCGACAAGCCACAAAAAGATGTCGAATTAACCCGTTATATTGTTGGCGTACTCGCACTAGAGCGCCGGCTGCATAAAACACCCGCCAAAATGAAAGCGCTTGGTGATAAACTGCAGCATTTGCAGCGACAGTTACAGCACTTTGCCATTACCGACGACAACATGCTGGCAAATCTGGCCGATATCTACGCCGAGTGCATTAGTAGCCTTGGCAGCCGCATTCAAATCTATGGTCAACCTGACTTACTGAAACAAACCGCCGTACAGCACAAAGTACGCGCCCTGTTGTTAGCCGCTATTCGCAGCGCCGTATTGTGGCGCCAGGCTGGTGGTAGCCGTCTTAACTTTATTTTTAAACGTCGCAAGCTGGTCGCGCAGGCACAACAGATGTTGTCGCAATTACCGTCACCAGGTTTATAGGAGCTCGTATGCAACTGAACGCCCTTACCGCTATATCGCCCGTTGACGGGCGCTATGGCAGCAAAACCACTGATTTACGTCAGTATTTTAGTGAGTTCGGCCTGATTAAATACCGGGTAACGGTTGAAGTACGCTGGCTGCAGCAGCTTGCAGCTACTGCAGGTATCACAGAAGTACCATCACTGTCGGCACTGGCAAATCAGCTACTAAATGACATTGTCGACAATTTCAGTTTAGATGATGCCCAGCGGGTAAAAGACATCGAGCGCACCACCAATCATGACGTCAAAGCAGTAGAGTACTTGTTAAAAGAAAAAGTACAATCTAACGCCGAGCTGTCAGCGATTAGCGAATTTATTCACTTTGCCTGCACCTCTGAAGACATTAACAATTTATCGCACGGCTTGATGTTAAATGAAGCCAGAAATACTGTGTTGTTGCCGCAATGTGACGCCTTGCTCGACGCCATTAAACAACTGGCTGAACAGCACAAGACTGTGCCGATGATGGCTCGTACTCACGGCCAGCCAGCTTCGCCAACGACACTGGGCAAAGAGATGGCTAACGTTTATATGCGATTAAAGCGCCAGCGTGAGCAAATTGCTAATGTCGAGATACTAGGTAAATTGAATGGCGCTGTTGGTAATTATAATGCCCACTTGTCGGCCTACCCTGAACTTGACTGGCATGCTATATCTGAACAGTTTGTTACCAGCCTTGGCCTGAGCTGGAATGCGTTCACTACTCAGATCGAACCGCATGATTATATTGCCGAATTGTTTGATGCGATTGCACGTTTTAACACTATTTTGCTCGATTTTGATCGCGATGTCTGGGGCTATATCGCGCTTGGCCACTTTAAGCAACGCACTATTGCTGGTGAAATTGGCTCATCAACCATGCCGCACAAAGTTAACCCCATCGACTTTGAAAACTCTGAAGGTAACCTGGGCATAGCCAATGCGCTGTTTAACCATTTATCAGCCAAATTACCGGTATCACGCTGGCAGCGTGATCTGACAGACTCTACCGTACTGCGTAATCTGGGTATGGGTTTTGGCTATACGCTGATTGCTTATCAGGCCACACTAAAAGGTATCAGCAAGCTGGAAGTTAATGCCGCCAACTTGCTATCAGAATTAGATGCAAACTGGGAACTACTGGCTGAGCCGGTGCAAACCGTAATGCGTAAATACGGGATTGAACAGCCGTACGAAAAGTTAAAAGAACTTACCCGTGGCAAGCGGATCAACCAGGCAGACTTACATCTGTTTATTGATAAACTGGCGCTGCCAGAACAGGTAAAAGCGCAGCTAAAACAGCTGACACCGGCTAATTACATCGGCGCTGCAATACAAATAACTGATACGCTGTAATATCAGATTAACGATAAGGCGCTGTATACAGCGCCTTTTTTCTTAGGAAGATCATATGTACCAACTGCATTTAGGTGAGCTGAGTATCACTGAATTTCTCAATGAGTACTGGCAGAAAAAACCGCTATTGCTAAAAGGCGGTTTTCAAAATTTCACGGACCCCTTAACTGCAGACGAGCTGGCCGGTCTAGCTACTGAAGAAGAGATAGAATCGCGTATTGTAAGCTGTACAAAGCAACAATGGGATATGCACACTGGCCCATTTACAGATTTCAGTGTTTTTGGCGATAGCAACTGGACTTTGCTGGTACAAGCGGTTGATCATTGGCACCCGCTAGCAGCCAAATTGCTTGATCCGTTTCGTTTTATACCCAATTGGCGTATTGATGATTTGATGGTCAGTTTTTCTGCACCCGGTGGCGGTGTCGGGCCGCATCTGGATCAATATGACGTATTTATTATTCAAGGTGAAGGTAAGCGGCGTTGGCGCGTTGGCATGCCCGATAGCAGTTTGCAGCAGCTATGCCCGCACCCGCGTCTGTTGCAGGTTAGCGCTTTTACCGACTGTATTGATGTGATAACAGAGCCCGGCGACATTTTGTATATTCCGCCAGGTTGCCCGCATGAAGGCGTTAGTATTGAAAACAGTTTAAATTACTCTGTCGGTTTTCGTGCTCCGGCACAAAAAGATCTGCTTATCGGCGTGGCTGATTACCTGATTGACCACGATATCACTGGCCAACGTTTCACTGATGCCGCCCGGCCAGCAGCCGTTTCAGTCGGCAAAATCTGTGACACCGATCTGGACAGCATACAGCAATTACTGCAACAGCTTATTGCAGACCGGCAGCACTTGCCACATTGGTTTGGCAGCCTGATCACCCGGGCTAAACATGAGTTAGATTTAAATGAACCCGACCCGCATTATGGCAATGATGAAATTGCAGAATACCTTGAAGAAGGTTCGGTACTAACACGCACGGGCGGCTTACGCTGCTGTTATTACCAGCAAAACGCTGACAGCGACCTGTTGCTATTTATCAATGGTGATCAGATAACGCTACCTGCGAATGAACTGACAACGGCGCAATTATTGTGTGATTACACTGAACTTGACGCTGCACAAAACCAGCATTTTATTAGCTCACCAGAGCGATTAATGCTAATAACCAATCTGATAAACCAAGCTTACTGGTACTTTAGTGAGTAAACGATCCCCCCTTCAATAGCAGGGGATTTAGGATTGAAAATAAAAAACCGCACTCGGTGCGGTTTTTTTTATTAATGTCAGCTAAACACTTTGTTAGCTGACAGATTCTTGTTGCCACAGCTCATCAGCATTGAACATATCGTATAAACTGTGCGCCCTGTTAACCAGCAAATTAGCAAAATCTTTTTGCGTTTGCTCAGTAACTCCCGCATCAATGATCTGCTGTGCTTTCAATTGCCAATGTAATGAAAAAGCCCGCACTGCTTCTCTGGCATTGTTTGCTGTAGAAAACGGCATATGGTCGGTAGGTAAATCACCGCTGATAACCCAAAACGACTTTTTATCTTTAGTATTTAGTTTCCATACCGCAAAGTACGGCGGCAAATAACGGCTTTCAGACACAGCTACATTATCTGGCAATATGCCTTTACTGGCTAAATACTCGTTAGCTTTTTGATACTGGGTTCTAACCCATTCTTGTCTGGTTTGCTCCGCCAGTTCAATTTGTTGCTGAGTTAACTGCTCACTCATAACTTTACATCCTCAACGATTAGTGGCGTTACTTTAGGGGAGTCAGTTTCAACAATCAAGTGTTGCGAAAGATTGTCGACAACACACTGGACTGACCAGGGTATTTTTTAGTGGTGTTGTGGTGAAACCCCAGGTGAAATGTTACATTGCGCGGCGCAAAAGTTGGAGCAGAACCAACCTAACTAACAAAGTCAGCACTGTCGCAAGCAGCAGTGCAAAACGGAGAATCGGTCGTGGCAGTTTTTAATCATCCTGAATTCGAAAATCATGAACAAGTGGTATTTTGCGCCGACGCAGAAACCGGTTTAAGAGCTATTATCGCTGTACACAGCACCGCACTGGGTCCGGCTGTAGGCGGTTGCCGTTTATGGAATTACGAATCAGATGAGGCAGCCATTAATGATGTGCTGCGCTTGTCACGCGGTATGACCTACAAAAACGCCATGGCAGGCTTGCCATTAGGTGGTGGCAAATCCGTTATAATTGGTGATGCCAAAACCATTAAATCTGAAGCGTTGTTCCGCGCTTTTGGCCGCATGGTGCACCGGCTGTCTGGTAGCTATTACAGTGCTGAAGACGTCAATATCACTACCGGTGATATTATGAACGTCAACAAAGAAACACCTTATGTTGCTGGTTTAGAGGGTAAAAGTGGCAACCCTGCCCCCTTTACTGCACTGGGTACTTACCGTGGTATTAAAGCTGCCGCGTTACACCAGTTTGGCTCTGACAATCTGGCAGGTAAAACAGTAGCGGTACAAGGTCTAGGCAGTGTTGGCTTCTATCTGTGCGAGCACCTGCATAAAGAAGGCGCACACCTGATTGTTACTGATATTAATCAAGACGCCGTGCAACGCGCGGTTAATCAATTTGGTGCCACAGCAGTAGGCTTGCATGAGATTTATGCTGTGGATGCCGACATTTACGCACCTTGTGCACTGGGCGCTACTATTAACGATGACACCATTCCACAGTTAAAAGCCCGGGTAATAGGTGGCTGTGCCAACAATCAATTAAAAGAAGCACGTCATGGTGAAGTATTACGGCAAAAAGGCATTCTGTATGCGCCAGACTACGTTATTAACGCCGGTGGAATTATCAACGTAGCCTTTGAAATGCGTCCGCAAGGTTATAACGCTGATGAATCAACAGCTAAAGTACTGGCAATTTACGACACTCTGCAGACTATTTTCCGTCGTGCAGACGCTGAACAACAGTCTACCAGCGTGGTCGCAGATTTAATGGCTCAAGAGATAATTCGTCGCGGCAAGTGCTAAACAGCCAATATTTTTAAGCCACTATAGCGGTGGCTTATGAATTTAGTTTAACACCATATCAACCGATATCTTTAGTACTGTGAGGCTGAAACAATACCGACAGTTTACGCGGTACTATATTGGTTACCGTGTTATAACCTATATCAAATAGCTGCTCTTTTTGTTCAGCTGTCATGGCAAAATCGACAGAAGATACACTACCTGTATTCACCACTATCGTATTATGCCAGTACTCGGCATGCACGTATTCACGTGA
This sequence comes from Rheinheimera gaetbuli, assembly GCF_054781935.1. Lineage (NCBI taxonomy): Bacteria > Pseudomonadati > Pseudomonadota > Gammaproteobacteria > Chromatiales > Chromatiaceae > Rheinheimera > Rheinheimera gaetbuli. The sequence continues at coordinate 292,271 of NZ_BAAGTL010000012.1, read as the reverse complement.
TACTGCACTCATAAAGGTTCTGATCAACATCATGATGTAAGACACTGCAGGAAAATATCGCCTCGGTTGCAATGGCTTGGCTTCGGCATCGCTTTTTAAACGAAAACACATTAATGGCAATCCAGCACCTGACCAATCGTGGTGCAACGCATCTTCAGACAAGATTACACCATCGGTCATAATATGATTTTCAAACTGCTGAAACGAAAAAAACAGCGGAATAGACATAGAAAAACGCACTGCTTTAGATACTTTAAAATCTGGTGTTTTATCACGATTAAAAACAACAGGGCCACCGCCATTAATGTCTGTTGCCAGTATGTGTAAATCATAGGGCAATTCGGCAAACGTTATCCCTTTTAACTGCTTGTCCAACCAGGCTTCCAGTTTGTTGCCGTTACATAACCCACCTGTGCGGATCAATGATGAAAAGGAAAAACTCCAAAATTGCCTAAAATCGGTTTGCAAAGCCAACGCTTTAATATCCGGTAGACTCCAACCGGCAGCGTACAGTGCCGCAACTATGCTACCTCCGGACACGCCTACCAGATGACGAAACACAAAGCCCATATCCAGCAATGCGTGTAAAATACCGATATAGCAACTTAACCGGGTACCACCACCGGAAAAAATGGGTACTATTTCTGTGTTGGTCTTATTAGGCATCTCAGCACTATCCTTAGACTGATAACAACTGTTTTAGTATGAGACATAATCTGGTTAGCGCCACAGAATAGCGCAGCTATTTAGCAGAAACTGCGCTAAGATTACTCAATAGCACAAATACTTAGATATGGATTGTCGAAATGTTGCGAAAGATGTTATCCGTGATGCTGTTGATCCTAACCTGGACCAGTCAGGCAGAAATGTCCCTAAGTGACAGCATCAGTAAAATTAAACCCTCCATCGTTGCCATCGGCGTACATGATCCGCTAGGCTCGCCCAGAGTACGGTTAACTGGCACTGGTTTTGTTGTTGCTGATGGTAAAAAAATTGTCACCAACTACCACGTCATTGCGCCGGTACTGAGTGCAGTAAGAAATGAGCGTTATGTGGTGTTGTCCGGCACTGGCTCTGACATACAGATGCACAGCATAACACAGACAAAAACGGCACCAGCATACGATTTGGCGGTGCTATCCATTGACACCGCCCTGCCATCTACCGAGCTTGCTGACGCTAAGCTACGCGTTGAAGGCACCGAAATCGCTTTCACCGGCTTTCCTATAACCAATGTACTCGGCCTTTATCCGGCAACGCATAAGGGCATTATTTCAGCGATAACCCCTATCGCTGCTCCTGCTGATAATTCCAGCCAGCTGCAGACTGCAGCGTTACTGCGATTAAAGCAGCCCTATATGGTGTATCAACTCGACGCTACAGCGTACCCAGGCAACAGCGGTAGCCCGTTGTACGATGCCCGTACAGCTCAGGTAATCGGCATCATCAACAAAGTGTTTGTCAAATCCACCCGTGAAGCTGTACTCAGTGATCCCAGCGCCATTAGCTATGCTATACCGGTACAGTTCTTATTACCGCTGTTAGCAGACTAACTGTATCTCTGATGTTTTATTTAACGGACCATAATAAATGGATTTTCTGCCATATCTTGCACTAGACAAAGTGGGCTACGCGCTCGCCGCTGCAGCCAGTTTGATCTTCTTTTTGTTACTAGTGGTAACCAGGGTCAAAAACCTGCCACGTTTACTGCTATTGGGCTGGACACTGATATGTTGCGCCTGGGCAGCTTACTACTTGCTATATACTGTTACGCCTTATAGTTCGAGCATATCGCTACTGTTTGAACTATTAAGATACTATGTCCTGCTGTTATTTCTAATCAGTGCTCTTAACTCTGTAACCAGCAACTTCAGTCTGCTTATCCGTAACAAAGCAGCGCAACTGTTAACCGCCATATTATTGCTATGGTATCCGCTTTGCTATTGGCAACTGATATCCGATAACCTTATTTTCACCGGCAGTCTGGCGCTGTGCATTTTACAATTAGCGTTTCTCGAAGCGTTGTATCGACGCGCCGGTGATGACCGGTGGCAATACAAACCTATGGTTATAAGCCTTGGGCTTTGCCTGCTGTTTGATTTTGTCTTGTTGGCAGAGTCTGCTTTATTTGCTCAGGTAGACAACCAGCTTTGGGCCGCAAGAGGTTATGTTTGCGCAGCATTGCTGCCATTTATGATACTGTCAGTACGACGCATCAGCGCTTGGGGTATCAGCGTTTATGTCTCAAGGGATATCGTGCTACAAAGTTCACTGGTACTGGCATCTGGTGCTTACTTGTGTCTTATTGCAATTGCTGGGTTTTATATCCGATATATTGGCGGAAACTGGTCAAACCTGCTGCAAGCTACCTTCTTTGCGCTGGGTTTTGCGATGCTGGCGTTTCTGCTGTTTTCCGGCGCTTTGCGCAGAAAGCTCAAAGTGTTTATCGAAAAACATTTCTTTGCCAACAAATTTGATTATCGTTTGAAATGGCTCGAGCTGACACGCCTGCTCCGTCAAATCGATCTGAGTAAAGCGAATCAATATGATGCCATTTTACACGCCTGGCTAAGTGCTGTGGGCTATAGCCGGGGTTGCCTGGTTAGATTACCGTACACCACAACACCTTATTGCCTGGCAATAACTAATCGCAGCGAGCTAACACCTGACGAACTAGAACTAATATCCCGTTATAAACAACGTTTTGCCGACCAACACTGGATAGTCGATCTGTCTGACCTCGACAACAGCTTTGTCAAACAACAGCAAGATTTATACAACCTTGATGTACAATTACTGCTACCCATTCACGCCGAGGGCGAGTTGTGGGGATTATGTATGATTAATACCCCCGACATTGATAAACAACAATTAAACTGGGAATTGCGTGACTACCTGATGTTAGTTACCGAGCAAGCAGCAAGTTATTTACTGCTAATGGAAGCAAGTAAAGTATTCAGTGAAAATGCACAGTTTGCCGCATTCAGTCGTATGTCTGCTTTTGTAGTACATGATTTGAAAAACGTTAAAGCTCAAATTGATCTCACATTACAAAACGCAAAAAAACACAGGCACAATCCGGAATTTATTGAAGACACCTTCGACACCCTTTCAGCCATGCAACAGCGTCTGGAAAACATGTTAGCGCAACTAAGCTGTAAGCGGCTTAACAATGATGTCGTAAGCATCTTTGATGCTGCTGATGTAATCCAGCACGTTATTACACAACGTTGTGCGGCGAAGAAACCACTACCGCAGCTTCGTGTACTTAAACAATGCCAATTGCAGCTTAATAAAGATCGCTTTAGCAGCGTTATCTATCATCTGCTGGACAACGCACAGCATGCAACAGCTGAAAATGGCCGTATTGATGTATCGCTGGATGTGCAGCAGGCGCAATTTATCTTGCAGATCACTGATAATGGTTGCGGCATGTCCGCAGATTTTATCAGTACTCGACTATTTAAACCCTTTGACTCAACAAAAGGCAACTCAGGTATGGGCGTGGGAGCCTATGATGCGCTACACTTTGCCCAACAACATAACGGGCAACTTTTGGTTAAAAGTACTGAAGGTATTGGAACTACCTTTACTTTAACGCTTCCGTTACACTAATAAGTATCAGGTTGTAACTACAAGGATCGTGGCATGAAAACAGTTTTGGTTATTGAAGATGATATTGGGATCCAGAAGCAGCTCAAATGGAGTTTAAGTGATTACGAACTGGTTTTTGCGGCCGACAGGTCCAGTGCATTAACGCAGTTACGTCGCTATGAGCCCGCGGTTGTGACACTGGATTTAGGCCTACCGCCCGATCCGGCAAATGCCTCTGAGGGCCTTGCCTGCCTCAGTGATATTCTGGCAACACAACCTGATTGCAAGGTCATTGTTATCACAGGCAATACCGATAATGAACATGCGTTAAAAGCTGTGGCACTTGGTGCGTACGACTACTATCAAAAGCCGATAAATACCGACGTCCTGAATATTATTTTAGCCAGAGCATTCAAAATCAGCGAGCTTGAAACAGAAAATCGTGCCCTTAAATCAGCGAATGTTAACAATAGCGATATCATCGGCAATAGCGAAGCTATTTTAAAAGCCTGTCGTACAGTAGAGAAAATCGCCCCCACTGAAATAACCACACTATTGCTTGGTGAAAGCGGCACAGGTAAAGAGGTGTTTGCCCGGGCAATCCACCGCCAAAGCCCGCGTATAAACAAACCTTTTGTCGCGATCAACTGTGCATCTATTCCAGAAAATTTGCTGGAGAGTGAGCTGTTTGGTTATGAAAAAGGCGCTTTTACCGGAGCAAATAAAACCACGCTGGGAAAAATTGAATGCGCAAATGGCGGCACTTTGTTATTGGACGAAATAGGCGATATGCCCCTTAGTCTGCAAGCTAAAATGCTACGTTTTTTGCAAGAGCGCGTCATTGAACGTGTCGGTGGCCGCCAGGAAATCGAAGTAAATGTCAGGGTAATATGCGCCACCCATCGTAATCTGGCTGAAATGGTTGCAGCGCAAAGCTTCCGTGAAGATCTATACTACCGTATCAGTGAAATTAGCCTGACCATACCACCACTACGCCAACGCGGCCACGACATAATTGTCATTGCTAAAGCCTTGTTACATCGTTTTAATGATGAGTTTAACTGCCGGGTTCAAGGCTTTAGCGAATCAGCTATGCAAGCGATGTTGCACTATCAGTGGCCAGGTAATATCCGCGAATTACAAAATAAATTGAAATCAGCCGTTATTCTGGCCGACAGCAAACATATTTCTGAAGCTGACTTAGGGTTAAGTAACCAAAGCAGTAAAACGGAAACCTTAAGAAAAGTACGTGAACAGGCAGAAACTCATGCTATTCGCCACGCTTACACCCTGGCAAATGGAAATTTATCTAAAACTGCTGACAGTTTGGGTATTACCCGGCCAACCTTGTATGCATTAATAGATAAGTACCGTCTACACGATTTGCGTAATTTAGAAGCCGAAAGCCAACAGTTATAGTAATTAATCTACCCGGTTATATTGCAGATAAAAAAAACCCCACTAACGTGGGGTTTTTTATTACAGCGTAATGCCTTTTTGTTTCGCTTTATCTTTGATGTATGACTCCCAGCTACGCACTTGACGTGACATGGCAGGATCTTTCTTCGCATTCATCAAAGCTGCATAGGCTTCTTTGTACTTTTTCTGATTAAAGTAAGCATCTACCAGACTCATATAAACCGGACCAGGCTTATCTACGTTCAGAGCAAGAGCTTTATCAAAAGCTGCAATAGCTTCGTTATACTTCTGAACAGATACCAAAGCAGAACCTTGGCGACGATATGCATCGGCGTCGTTGGTCAGTTTAGCCAACTCGCCGTAATACTCGGCGGCGCGGGCAAACTCGCGGGCAGACTGATAGTTAGAAGCGATAAAACTAATGTTATTTTTATCTTTCTTAACCAAGCCTTCCTTCATGTGCTTTTCCATCACACTGGCCGCTTTGTAAGGAATATTATTATTCGCAAACATTTGTGCCAGCATCCGCACTTCAGAGTCTTTTTCCAGATACCCTTGAGAATATGCCATCTGTAGCGTAGCTAAAGACTTACCATACTCTTCAGTTAAGGTATAAAAGTTGCCAAGATAAACCCAAAACTGCTTGTTCTCCGGAAACAACTGAACCATAGTCTCAACAACAGAGATCAACTCTTTGTAGCGCTTTAATTCATATAAAGCAGCCATTTTGAGCTGGTATGGGCCTTCAGCTGGTTTTGGTGAAAAACGAATAGCATCGTCAGCAGCTGGCAGCACCTTATCGTACTGCGTTGTCAACCAATAGGCATTAGCAATACGCAAATAGGCATCTGCATTTTGCTCACCAGTAAACATAATCCAGTCTTCATAAGCTTTAATCGCTTTCTGATACTGTTTGTCCTGAATAAGCAAATCAGCCAATAGCTTCATTGTCGCTGCCTGGTCATTAAATGTCAGTTGATCAGGCTTTACCGCCAGAGTCAGATATTTAATCGCCTGCTTTTCGTCTTTAGTGGCATATAAATTACCTAAAAAACGGTTCAGCGTAGCAGTGTCAAACTCGTTGCTGGATTTAGTATCAAGCAAAACAGCTATAGCTTCGTCAACTTTATCTTCGTTGTATAAATCAAAGGCTTTAACCAATGTTTTACCAACGCGTTCACCAACTATTTGTGTTTTACGTGCTTTACGTTCTTCCACTTTGGCCATATTCGGCTGCACCGCAGCCGATACCGGTGCTACAGCTACGCCCAAGGCGGCCATAACAACCAGAGCTGAGGTAAGTTTATTAAACTTTTTCATATTAACCTCCTGCCATATCGAGAGTGAAATCAAGCTGAACTACCTGCCCGGTTTGCTTTAACGGCTTGCCGTCAACCACTTTAGGGCTGTACTTCCAGCGGCGCAGTGCACGAATAGCTTCACGGTCAAATACGCGACGTGGTTCGGCTTCAATTACTTCAACCTCATCAACACTGCCATCTTCCATTATGCTAAAACGTAGACGCACCCAACCTTGCAAACCATCACGGGCTGCTTGTACCGGATAACGTGGCTCAATACGCACGATGGGTGTTGCGTCACCGTCGCGCATCATGCCTGACGGGTCACCTAAGCCTGCGTTTGCAGAACCCAGGTTTAATCCCGGCATATTAAAGCCGATAGTACCACCAGCATTTGCCGTATCAGGCTCAGGCTGCGGAGCCTTTGGCGGCTGCGCCGGCGGTGGCGGTGGTGGTGGTGGTGGTGGCCGACGTGTCTGTGTATCTGAATCGGGTGGCGTAGTGTTTAGTTCAATCACTATACGCTCTTGATCTACCACCGAACGCTCTCCGGAACCTTTAACCAGAAGAGCCATAATCAGAAACAGCACGAACGTTACCACAGCACCGATTAATAACGATGTCAGGAAACGTGCCATAATTACTTAGTCTCCCCGGCGATACTAATCACCAATGCCGGATCAGCTGCTTTAATCTGATCCATCACTTCCATCACTATACCGTGCTTAGCTTCTTTATCCGCTTGCACAATAATAGTGTCGGTTGGCGATTCAGCTCTTAACCGTTCAATGTTGGCAGAAACCCGCTCAATATCAACAGTACGCTTGTCCATCCAAATTTCGCCGTTTGCACGGACAGCAATAAAGATGGTAGCGCTTGGTTTTTTCTGCGCCTGAGCTGCTTCTGGTTTATTAACATCGATACCCGCTTCCTTAACGAAAGACGTCGTAACGATGAAAAAGATAAGCATAATGAACACGATATCCATCATCGGCGTAATGTCGATTGCGGCTTCATCGTCTTCACGAATACGTTTACGTGCCATAAAAATCTCTCTTAATGATGCGGTAAGCTGTCAACGAGATCTGCTTTTTCCCGTTTAACTTTAACTTCCAGCCGCGAACTGAAAAATACGCCTGATAATGCAGCAACCATACCCGCCATTGTTGGTATTGTAGCCATCGAAATACCAGCAGCCATAGTTCTTGGATTACCTGTTCCCATTGCAGCCATAATATCAAACACTGCAATCATCCCGGTAACCGTACCTAGTAACCCAACTAAAGGTGACATAGCTACGAGCGTTTTAATCAGCAACATGCCTTGATCCAATTGAAGCGTAGCTTCGGAAATCCAGGTATCGCGAATTTTATGTGCATACCATGATGTGGTATCTGCACGGGCATCCCAACGAGCAATAATATCTCGTTTTAGTTTCGGGAATACCCATGTCACGTACCAGTAGCGCTCTAGCATCATAAACCACATAACGAAGAGCACCAGGGCGACAACGTATAACACGTTGCCACCGGTATGTATAAAATCCTGTACCGATTCCCACAGCTCAATAAGCTGGAGCATCATTAGGCTTTCTCCTTCTCCGCATGAGCAGCAACGATACCGGCGCTTTGCTCATCTAAAACGTGCAGGATTGATTTCGCTTTTGAAGCAACAACGCTGTGTAAAAAGATCAACGGTAAAGCTGCAATCAGACCCAGTGCAGTTGTAACAAGTGCCAGAGAGATATCACCGGCCATCAGTTTTGGATCACCAGTACCGTATAATGTGATGGTCTGGAACGTTTGAATCATACCGATTACGGTACCTAACAGACCCATTAACGGTGCAACTGCAGCGAACAGTTTGATAATACCAATACCACGGTCAACTTTTGGTGTTTCACGCAGGATAGCTTCGTCAAGTTTCAGTTCCAGGTTTTCTACGTCGGCAGAAGTATTCTGGTGATAAACCGTCAGTATACGACCCAGCGGATTGTCTTTTGATGGGTTAGCCAAATCTTTCAGCTGGGCACGGATTTTCGCGCCAACAACGCTCAGTACAATAAAGCGCTCAGCAAAAATCAGTAAACCAATCGCCAATAAGATAGTGATCAGGTAACCAACTTGTTTACCCTGATGGTAGTAATCCATCATAGTGTTGCGCTGCTGGTTCAACCGCAGCAGTGAGTTACCTTTAGTTGGATCCAGGTAGAAACCTACTAACTCGCCAGCAGATGCTTTGTGGAAGTCTGCTACAGAATCATGAATTTTCGCCTGCGGAGCACGGCCTAACGGCTGCAACTGGTCAGTAGTATCATTGCGTAACAGATACTCTTGCTCAGCAGTCACGTGGAAAGTACCAAAACGGGTTACGCGCCGGTTTTCAGTACCGCCATCCAGTTTTACTACTTCAGCATCAAAGCTGGCAATTTTACCTGACTCAGTCATCTCGGTCAGCATAGCTAACCACAGATCTTCCATCTCTTGCAAAGATGGTATTTCTTTAGCTTCAGCGATAGTACGCAGTGGTACATCACGGTCTGGGTACTGAGCACTGATCAATGATGTAGAAATATCACCGATTGCCTTGTTAGCAGACTGACGAATTACACCGAAAACCTCACCCATGGTACCCAGAGCGCTTTCAAGTTCAGTTTGCTTTTGTGCAATAAGAATATCGTTGTCAGCATATTGCTTTTGCAAACGCTTACCACGGGCTTCTTCATCGCTGAAAGCTTTTTTAGCTGTATTTAATAATGCTTGTTTATCTGCACGGTCAGCTAAAAACGCTCGCTCGCGCTCCTGATTAACCCGGCCTTCAATAACACGTTGTTTTTTTACTTGTTCAAGTAACTGATCCAACTTGGCGGTATCAGCTACTGCACTAAAAGTCATAGACGCGGAAAGCGTTACTGCCGCAGCTACGACGAAAGATTTAAATTTCATGCTCATTTGCTCTTACTCCGCTGCGAATAAAGGTACACGATCCATTTCAAGCTGGGCTTCACGACGCGCCATCTTGATATAATTGGTCACTGAATTCATGTACGAATCTGGTAATTCGTCCCAGCTTTGCGTTGATTTATTCCATACCCAACCAGTGCTGCCATCTAATGACTGTGCCATTAAGACCAAACGGCCTAAGTGCACGTAATCGACTGTCATTTCGCTGCCGCCGATGGTCAAAGTACCCTGGAATGCAGCTAATTCTGAACCGTAACCCATCTCAATGCTGTATGCTTCAAGAATTTGACGGAACTGTTCTGAACGCTGTACGTCAGAGCGAGCCATGTTTTCACGCAGGTTTTCTACACGCTGCATACGACGCTCAGTGCGCAGCGGAATATCGGCTTTAACAAACTGCTCTAATGCGTCAATCATACGGAACATTAACGGCACTGTGCCTTTGTTAGTATTTTCTAAACCATCAATCTGACGCTGAATAGAGTTAATTTGACGTTGCTGGTCAGCAACCAAAGTGGCCAGAAAATCGTTATACACTTTCAGGTTTTCTGTTTGGTCAACAACCTGGCGGTACTCACCGAGCAATTCCTGAGACTGGTCAAAGATATTGTTGATTTTTTCTTGAGACTGCACAGCTGCGCGCTGAATTTGATTACCTTCCTGATGCAACGCTTTTAAATCTGTTGCCAGTGCATTCGCCGACAGAGCGAAAGTACCGGCCAGAGCTGTTGCAACAAGACTCTTGCGAATTTTATTGTTAAACATAGTTCCCAACCAATTATTGCTGATTAACGTAACCTGAAGTAGTAAGGGCATGTTGTTTACGGAGACAACAAAGCCCTCGGTTAGAGGGTAAACCGTCCGCATCATTACAGTTAAAAACGACCTTGTCAAGACGACGCAGGCGTCCAGAGGTCTGCTCTGTTCCTGTTATACTTTGCAGCTTTTTACCCAAATTATGCACAGTTAAACATTTAAAAATTAAATAGATATAACTTATTAAATTATTTGCTTATTTAATGTTCGGTGTCAGTTGACCTGACAGATACCGTGCCACCATATCATCCAATGAAATGGGCTTTATTTTACTGCCGTGTCCTGCGGCATTAAATGCCTCATAACGGGCAATACAAATTTCTGTCATAGCTTTGACTGACTCTTGTAAATATTTGCGCGGGTCAAACTCTGCCGGATGCTGTGCCATATAACGACGAATAGCACCGGTTGAGGCTAAACGCAAGTCTGTGTCAATGTTTACCTTACGCACACCGTACTTAATACCCTGCTGAATTTGCTCTACCGGAACGCCATAGGTTTCTGGGATCTGACCACCGTTTTCATTGATGATTTTCAGCCACTCCTGTGGTACTGACGATGAGCCGTGCATTACCAGATGGGTATCGGGGATGCGTTCATGTATGGCTTTTATCCGATCAATAGCCAGAATATCGCCTGTCGGTGGCCGGCTAAACTTATACGCACCATGTGAGGTACCACAAGCAATTGCCAACGCATCAACCTGCGTTTCCCGCACGAACTGAGCGGCTTCCTCTGGGTCAGTTAGCATCTGGTCATGGCTTAAAATGCAATCTGCACCTATGCCATCCTCTTCGCCAGCCGCACCGGTCTCCAGTGACCCTAAACAACCTAACTCGCCCTCTACAGACACACCACAGGCATGCGCTATTTCGACAACTTTACGGGTTATATCAGCGTTGTAGGCGTAATCCATTGGTGTTTTACCGTCTTCACCCAAAGAGCCATCCATCATTACCGACGAAAAACCCAACTGAATAGAGCGCTGGCATACACCCAACGACGTACCGTGATCCTGGTGCATTACCACCGGAATATGCGGAAACTCTTCTACCGCAGCCAGAATTAAATGGCGCAAAAAAGGCGCTCCTGCATATTTACGCGCGCCGGCAGATGCCTGCACTATGACCGGGCTGTCGGTTTTATCGGCAGCCAGCATGATTGCACGCATTTGCTCAAGGTTATTTACGTTAAAAGCCGGTATGCCGTAGCCGAATTCGGCAGCATGATCCAGCATTTGACGCAGGGAAATAAGGGCCATGAAATCCTCTCTTAATCTTTTAGGGTACAGTTTTAATATGACGTTTTTATTATTGTGGTAGTGCGCGTTGTTCCAGTATAGCCACTGCCGGCAGAGTTTTACCTTCTAAAAACTCAAGGAAGGCACCACCGCCAGTCGACACATAGGACACTTTGTCAGCAATATTGTACTTATCAATCGCGGCCAGGGTATCGCCACCGCCGGCAATTGAAAAGGCATCACTGTCAGCAATCGCTTGTGCCAGTGCTTTGGTGCCTGCGGAAAATTGTTCAAACTCAAACACACCTACCGGGCCATTCCAAACGATAGTGCCAGCTGATTTTAAAATGTTAACCAGCTCTGCTGTGGTATCAGGGCCGATATCAAAAATCATGTCTTCATTGTCAACCGCTGATACCGGCTTTAACGTTGCCAGTGTTGTTTCGCTGAACGCTTGCCCAACAACCACATCGGTAGGTACCGGGATGTTACCGCCACGGCTTTTGGCTTGTGCCATCAGACGTTGCGCCTCAGGCATTAAATCAGCCTCATATAAAGACTTGCCAACATTATTGCCGTTAGCGGCAATAAAGGTGTTGGCAATACCGCCGCCAACAATAAGCTGATCAACTATGCCGGATAACGACTCCAGCACGGTAAGCTTGGTAGAGACTTTAGAACCACCGACAATGGCTACCAAAGGCCGTTTCGGGTTTTTTAGCGCGGCCGCCAGCGCTTCCAACTCTGCTACTAATAACGGGCCGGCACAGGCTACAGGCGCGAATTTCGCCACACCATGGGTAGAAGCCTGAGCGCGATGCGCGGTGCCAAAGGCATCCATAACAAAGACATCACACAATGCCGCCAGCTTTTGCGCCAGCGCATCGTCGTTTTTACCTTCACCTTTATTAAAGCGCACGTTTTCAAACACCACTATCTCGCCTGCGGCAATGTCGACACCATTAAGATAATCAGCGGCTAAACGTACTGGTGCAGTTAATGCTTCTGCCAGATAATCCACCACCGGTTGCAGCGATGATTCTGCCTCATACTCGCCCTCTTGTGGCCGGCCCAGGTGCGACATCACCATTACTTTTGCGCCCTTGCTCAACGCTAATTCAATGGTAGGCATGGCCGCTTTTAACCTTGCATCTGAGGTTACTTTGCCGTTTTTTACCGGCACATTTAAGTCTTCACGTATCAGTACACGTTTGCCGTTAAGATCCAAATCGCTCATGCGAATAACAGACATTTGTTGCTCCTAGTAGTAAATTCGTTTACATCATCGCCCTTGCAGTATCGAGCATACGATTAGCAAAGCCCCATTCGTTGTCACACCACACCAGGCATTTTACCAGCCGTTTATGACTAACGCGGGTTTGTGAACCATCCACAATGCAAGAATGCGCGTCGTGGTTAAAATCCACTGACACCAAAGGTTCTTCGGTGTAATCCAAAATACCGGCCAGTTCACCAATGCGAGCTTGCTTCAGCACCTGATTAACCGCGGCTATGCTAACGTCCTGATGCAGGGTGACGCTTAAATCCATTGCCGTCACGTTAACGGTGGGTACCCGTACCGCTATGGCTTCAAAGCGACCGGCAAACTTCGGTAATATACGTTCAATGCCCAGCGCCAATTTAGTATCGACCGGAATAATTGACTGGCTGGCCGCGCGGGTACGGCGTAAATCCGGATGGTAGGCATCTATAACTTGTTGATCATGCATCGACGCATGAATAGTAGTGATAGTACCGCTTTCAACGCCAAAATGCTGATCCAATACCTGGATCACCGGTACGATACAGTTAGTGGTGCAAGACCCTGCCGACACCACCGTCATATCTGCGGTTAAACTACTGTGGTTAATACCATAGATAATAGTGGCATCGATATCGGTGTCAGCCGGGTGCGAAAACAATACTTTTTTCGCGCCCGCCGTTAAATGCCAGTTGGCATGCTCGCGGCTGTGGAATACGCCGGTACATTCCAGTACCACATCAATTTCGAGCTCGCTCCATGGCAACTCCAGCGGATCAGCCTCGGAAAACAAGGCTATTTTATGCTCAGCTACAGTAATACCACCGTCGTAGGCGCCGACACTAAAGCCAAAGCGTCCGTGTGAAGTATCATACTTCAGCAAATGCGCTACACCTTTAGCGTCGGCCAGCTCATTAATTGCTACTACCTGCAGCTCATGTTGCCAGCCATTTTCATAAATAGCGCGTAAAATATTGCGCCCGATACGGCCAAAGCCGTTTATTGCCAGTCTGATTGCCATAACACCACATAGAAAAATGGGACCAGAATTGATCCCATTGTATTAAACATTACGCCAGTAACTGCTCAGCCGCTTCGAGCACTTTTTCACTGGTAATACCAAAGTGTTCAAACAACTGCTCGGCCGGCGCCGACTCACCAAAACTGGTCATGCCGATAATTTTACCGGTTAAACCAACATATTTATACCAACAGTCGGTAATGCCAGCTTCAACGGCAATACGCTTAGTTACCGATGCCGGTAATACTGCTTCGCGGTACGTGGCATCTTGTAGCTCAAACACATCGGTAGATGGCATTGAGACTACGCGCACTGCAGTCCCCTGCTCTGCCAGCTTAGTAGCAGCCTGCATTGCCAGCTCAACTTCAGAGCCGGTAGCGATAATAATAAGCTCTGGCGTGCCTGCGCAGTCACGCAGAATATAACCACCACGGGCAATATCTGCCAGTTGCTGCGCACTACGCGCTTGCTGCGCCAGATTTTGCCGGGTGAAGATTAATGTTGTCGGACCGTCAGTGCGCTCAATTGCCGCTTTCCAGGCGACTGCCGACTCTACCTGATCGCAAGGGCGCCAGTTCATCAGATTTGGCGTAGCACGCAGCGCCGCCAGTTGCTCAACCGGCTGGTGCGTAGGGCCATCTTCACCTAAACCGATAGAATCATGAGTGTAAACAAAGATCACCCGCTGCTTCATAAGTGCTGCCATGCGCACCGCATTACGCGCATATTCCATAAACATCAAAAAGGTAGCGCCGTAAGGTACAAAACCGCCATGCAGCGCGATACCATTCATAATAGCCGACATACCAAACTCACGTACGCCGTAGTAAATGTAATTACCGCTGGCATCTAAAGCGGTAAGTGGCTTGCTGTCAGACCAGATAGTCAGGTTAGAGCCGGCTAAATCCGCCGAGCCGCCCATAAACTCGGGTAACAACGGGCCAAAAGCATTTAATGCATTTTGTGAAGCTTTACGGCTGGCAATATTGGCAGGATTGGCCTGTAACTGTGCAATGTAAGCTTGAGATTGCTCGGCCCAATTTGCCGGTAGCTGGCCAGCTACACGACGGCTGAATTCAGAGGCCAGCTCAGGAAATGCTGCACTATAACGGGCAAACAATTGCTGCCAGTCTTGTTGCTGCGCGCTACCTTTGGTTTTGGCGTCCCAATCAGCGTAAATATCAGCCGGAATATCAAATGGTGCATGCGGCCACTGCAAAAAATCACGTGCTGCAGCAATTTCAGCATCACCCAGCGGTGCACCATGGCAATCATGGCTGCCGCCTTTATTTGGCGCACCGTATCCTATTACCGTGCGGCAACATATTAATGTCGGCTTAGTGGTGTCGGCCTTGGCCTGCGTAATAGCAGCCTCCACAGCAGCGGCATCATGGCCATCAACATTACTGATTACTTGCCAGCCATAGGCTTCAAATCGCGCCGGGGTATTGTCGGTAAACCAGCCCTCAACATGGCCATCAATTGAAATGCCGTTGTCATCCCAAAAGGCAATTAATTTACCTAAGCCTAAAGTGCCGGCCAATGAGCAGGCCTCGTGCGAGATACCTTCCATTAAACAGCCGTCACCGAGGAAGGTGTAAGTATGATGATCAACAATGTCGTAGCCAGGCTGGTTAAATTGCGCGGCTAAAGCTTTTTCAGCAATCGCCATGCCCACCGCATTAGTAATGCCCTGCCCCAGCGGGCCGGTAGTGGTTTCTACGCCCGGCGCATAACCGTACTCCGGGTGACCAGGCGTTTTGGAGTGTAACTGACGAAACTGCTTCAGGTCATCAATGCTTAAATCGTAACCACTTAAATGCAACAAAGAATACAGCAGCATAGAACCATGGCCGTTGGATAAAATAAACCGATCGCGGTTTGGCCACTGTGGGTCCTGCGGGTTGTGTTTTAGAAAATCACGCCACAACACTTCGGCAATATCAGCCATGCCCATAGGGGCGCCCGGGTGTCCTGATTTAGCTTTTTGCACTGCATCCATGCTTAAGGCACGGATCGCGTTGGCGAGTTGTTTACGAGATGGCATCTTCACTCCTGACATTGCGCGGCTTCACCTGACGAAGCTGATTATTATAATGCTGACATGTTAAGACGTACGGCGCGCTATTTTCCCAGAGCGTCCGCCGTATGGCAAATTTAAATCTGCCGGTTAACAGAATTTGCTAGCTGGCAGATCCAACAAGCTGTGCTAACGTAAGTAGCAACTTAAAATAGCATTAAAGACGTCTGGGCGGCAGATTTTTCTGGCAAAGTAATGGTACTTTCTCTAGAATACGCGCCTATTTTTTTGGTTCGCTGGCTGTTTTGCCCGGCAAACTTACGGCATTAACCTTATTTAGTGGAATACAACCTATGGCCCAACATATTTTTACTTCTGAGTCGGTATCTGAAGGACACCCGGATAAAATCGCTGACCAGATTTCAGACGCCGTACTGGATGCAATCCTTGAACAAGATCCAAGAGCCCGCGTAGCCTGCGAAACCTTCGTTAAAACCGGTATGGTGTTGGTTGGCGGCGAAATTACCACCTCAGCCTGGGTAGATATTGAAGAAATCACCCGTAAAACAGTGCGTGAAATTGGCTATACCCACTCTGATATGGGCTTTGATGCCGACTCTTGCGCCGTGTTAAACGCCATTGGCAAGCAATCACCAGATATTAATCAGGGTGTTGACCGTGCCGATCCAAAAGAGCAAGGCGCTGGCGACCAGGGTTTAATGTTCGGTTACGCCAGCAATGAGACTGACGTGTTAATGCCAGCACCTATTACCTATTCACACCGTTTGGTGCAGCGCCAGGCACAAGTGCGTAAAGACGGAACCTTGCCATGGTTACGCCCTGATGCAAAATCACAGCTTAGCTTTATATACGAAGACGGCAAACCGGTAGGTATCGATGCTGTAGTACTGTCTACCCAGCACTGCGACACCATCAGCACTGAAAACTTACGTGAAGCAGTAATGGAAACCATTATTAAGCCAGTGCTACCGGCAGAATGGTTAACCAGCAAAACTAAATTCTTTATTAACCCAACCGGCCGTTTTGTTATCGGTGGCCCTATGGGCGATTGTGGTTTAACTGGTCGTAAGATCATTGTTGATACCTATGGCGGCATGGCACGTCATGGTGGTGGCGCTTTCTCCGGTAAAGATCCGTCCAAAGTAGACCGTTCAGCCGCTTATGCTGCACGTTATGTGGCGAAGAATATTGTTGCCGCCGGCCTGGCCGATCGCTGTGAGCTGCAAGTGTCTTATGCCATCGGTGTAGCAGAGCCTACCTCGATCAGTCTGGAAACCTTTGGCACCAGCAAACTGAGCGAAGACGAACTGATTAAGCTGGTACGCGAGCATTTTGACCTGCGCCCGTACGGTTTAATTGAAATGTTAAAGCTGGCGCGGCCAATTTACCTGCCAACTGCAGCCTATGGTCACTTTGGCCGCGAAGAGTTCCCATGGGAGCAAACCGACAAAGCAGACATTTTGCGCCAGTACGCTAAATAATAGCGACATTACTACCCGAAAAGGAGAGCAAGGCTCTCCTTTTTCACAACCGGCTGGCAGCAGCCAGCACACTTTAGCCTTATCATCTGCGGCTTTTTGTGTATTATAAGCCGTTGTGTTGTATCCAGGGTCCTCTGTCTGCAGGCAGAGTGAAACAAAACTATAAGAAAGGAACCAAAATGTCAGAACATACTGCGCCTGCTGAAAAAAGCGGTTGGCTTAACCGCGCGCTCAATGCGATAGAAGTCGTAGGTAACAAGTTACCCGATCCAGCTGTGTTATTTGCCTTGCTGATGGTGATTGTCTGGGTTATTTCATGGCTACTATCCGGCGTAACCTTTACCGAATTAGATCCGCGTTCAGGCCAACAAATACAAATTGTTAATTTACTGTCTGGCGATGCATTAACCAATTTCACTTCCAACATTGTTAATACCTTTGTTACCTTCCCCCCCTTAGGCGTAGTGCTGGTTGCCATGCTGGGTTTGGGGGTAGCAGAATATACCGGCTTTATTAACGCCGGTTTGCGCTCTATTTTAACCGTAACACCTAAAATGCTGTTAACACCCGTGTTAGTTGCCGTTGGTGTGTTAAGCCATGTCGCAGTAGATGCTGGCTACGTGTTAGTTGTACCGCTGGGTGCAGTAATATTTTATGCCGCGGGGCGTCATCCGCTGGCCGGTATTGCTGCTGCCTTTGCTGGTGTATCAGGCGGATTTTCTGCTACGTTTTTCTTACCCTCCAGCCTTGACCCGTTGCTAGCAGGTTTAACACAAACTTCGGCGCAAATTTTAGATCCCACGGTAACGGTAAATCCGCTGAATAACTATTTCTTTACCACTGCCTCTACTTTTCTGATTGTTATTATTGGCTGGATACTTACCGACAAAGTGATAGAGCCACGCTTAAAAGCCACCAAAGTAGACGGTGATACTTCACAGATGGTAACAATGGACGCACTAAAGCCGAACGAATTACGTGGTTTGAAAGCGGCTGGCTTGTCCATGTTGGCAGTAATCGTCTTGTTAGTGTTAACCATAGCATTACCAGAAACGACGCCCTGGGCAGCGAAACCTGAGCAGGTATTACCGGGTGTTAACCCGCTACTTACCGCTGCTGCACCATTGATGAAATCTATTGTCAGCATTATTTTTATCTTTTTCCTGGTGCCGGGTATTGTCTATGGCTATGTCTCAGGCTCAGTGAAAAACCATCGTGATGTCGTCGCTGGAATGAGTCATGCCATGAGTGGTATGGGCTATTACATTGTTATGGCGTTTTTCTGTGCCTTGTTTTTATATGCTTTCAGCCAGTCTAACCTGGGCGTGCTGCTGGCCTTAAAAGGTGCCAATGCGCTCAAAGCCATGGGCCTTCCTTTAGGCATGACGCTGGTGGGTATCGTATTCTTGTCGGGTTTTGTTAATTTGGTAGTAGGTTCTGCATCGGCAAAATGGGCACTTATTGGCGCGATTATGGTGCCTATGTTGATGGAGCTTGGCGTATCACCTGATCTAACACAGGCTGCGTATCGGGTTGGTGACTCCTCTACCAATATCATCACGCCACTACTGCCCTACTTCCCGCTGATCGTGGTATTTTGTCAGAAGTATGTCAAAAATAGCGGTATAGGTACCCTTGTAGCGCTTATGTTGCCTTATTCAGTGGTAATGCTGGTACTGTGGACTGCGTTCTTGCTCGGCTTCTGGGCGTTAGATATCCCACTAGGCCTGGGCTCCAGTTACAGCTACCCAGCCACAAACTAAGTCTGCTTAAATTAACTACAAACCCTGCTTTGGCAGGGTTTGTTTTTTCTGTCGCTCGCCGTTGCCGCCTGCTAACATAACGGCATTGTTCATTAGCAGAAGTTTGTATGCGTATTCCCAGAATCTATCACCATGGTGCTATTGCACTTAACCACGAATTTGCCCTTGATGACGACGCGGCAAACCATGTCGGCCGTGTGCTACGCATGCCTGTTGGCAGTGAACTTGTGTTGTTTAACGGCGATGGTTTTAACTACAGCGCCCATATCAGCAATAGCGATAAAAAGCGTGTGAACGTAACTGCCAGCGCACAGCAGCCAAATCCGGTTGAATCACCGCTGAAAATTCATCTGGGCCAGGGCATTTCACGCGGCGACCGGATGGATTTTGCCATTCAAAAAGCGGTAGAGTTGGGTGTGACTGAAATTACGCCGTTATTTACCGAACGCTGTGGTGTAAAACTGGACGGTGAGCGTTTAGCCAAACGCAATGAGCAATGGCAAAAGATTGCCATCAGTGCCTGCGAGCAAAGTGGCCGCAGTGTGGTGCCTACTGTGCACCCTGCTGTGTCACTTGATAGCTGGCTTGCTCAAGACACAAAAGAATTAAAACTAACCTTGCATCCGTGGGCCAAAGACACCATTAAGACACTTATATCCAACCCTTATATCCGGTTAGTAATAGGCCCTGAAGGCGGCTTTAGTGAACAGGAGATGGCACTCACCACGGCTGCTGGCTTTAATGGCATTCAGTTGGGGCCACGGGTACTGCGCACCGAAACTGCAGCACTTACCGCTATCAGCGCATTACAACTGCAATTTGGCGATCTGGCCTGAGGACACAAGATGAGTAAACCCGTTAAGCTTGGCATAGTGATGGACCCGATATCGGCTATCAATATTAAAAAAGACTCCAGCTTCGCCATGTTACTGCAGGCACAACAGCGTGGTTATCAAATCCACTACATGGAGATGGCAGACTTATATTTACTGGAAGGCCAGGCCCGTGCTGCCACTAAATTATTGACAGTGCAAGAAGACCCTGCCGGCTGGTATCAGTTTGGCACTGAGCAGGACATTAACCTTAGCGAACTGGATGTGATCTTAATGCGTAAAGATCCGCCGTTTGATACAGAGTATATTTACGCTACCTATATACTGGAACGCGCTGAAGATCATGGCACGCTTATTGTAAATAAACCACAGAGCCTGCGCGATGCCAACGAAAAGCTGTACACCAGCTGGTTTAGCCAACACACGCCGAAAACCCTGGTTAGCCGCGATGCCAAACGTTTAAAAGCGTTTTACCAGGCCGAGCAAGATGTGATATTAAAGCCGCTGGATGGCATGGGCGGCGCTTCTATTTTCCGCTTAAAACCGGGTGATGCTAATGTCAGTGTTATTATTGAAACGCTCACCGAACACGGCAGCCGCTATGCGATGGCACAGCGCTTTATCCCGCAAATCAGTGACGGTGATAAACGAGTTCTGGTAGTAAACGGTAAACCCGTGCCATACTGTTTAGCACGCATACCGGCTAGCGGTGAAACCCGCGGCAACCTGGCAGCCGGCGGCCGTGGTGAAGCCAGACCTTTATCCGAGTCTGACCTGGCCATTGCCAATGCGGTAGCACCAACACTAAAAGCCAAAGGGTTAATTTTTGTCGGCCTGGATGTCATCGGCGACAAGCTAACCGAAATAAACGTTACCAGCCCAACCTGTATCCGCGAAATTGAAGCGGCGTTTCCAATCAGCATCACCGGTTTGTTATTTGATGAAATTGAGCAGCTGCTGGCAGCCCGCCAGTGACAACCACGTTGTAACGAGGTCACTATGCAGAATTTTCAGAATCATTTTTTAATTGCTATGCCGTCGTTAGATGATCCGCTGTTTAAACGCAGTGTTGCCTATATTTGTGAACATAATGATGAAGGGGCAATGGGTATTGTTATTAACCACCCGTTGGAAGTAAAAGTAGCCGATTTGCTGCAACAACTACAGATTGAATTTGATGCAACAAGCTCTGCGGCCACCGCGCACGTTTGTGCTGGCGGCCCGGTACAGCACGACAGAGGCTTTGTGCTGCACACCGCCAAAGAAGGTTACAGCAGCAGTATGCGTTTAAATGACGAGCTGATGGTTACCACCTCAAAAGATATTTTGTTTGATTTAACCACCGATAACGCACCGGAAAAATTTATTCTGGCGCTGGGTTATGCCGGCTGGACTGCCGGACAGTTAGAGCAGGAAATTGCCGACAACGCCTGGTTAATTATTCCGGCCGACAGCGGTATTATTTTTGATTTAAGCCATGCCGAAAAATGGCAAAGTGCCACAGCAAAAATTGGCATTAAGCCGTGGCAGCTAACCAATGAGGCCGGTCACGCTTAATGAGTCGCACCATTTTAACCTTTGATTACGGTACCAAAAGCATCGGCGTGGCGGTAGGTCAGGAACTTACCGGCACCGCCTCACTGCTTAACGCACTTAAAGCTCAGGACGGCACCCCGGACTGGGCTGTGCTGGAAAAGCTGATTAACGAATGGAAACCACAGTTATTGCTGGTGGGGTTACCACTGAATATGGATGGCACCGAACAACCCTTTACCGTGCGAACGCGTAAGTTTGCCAACCGGCTGCACGGCCGTTTTGGCTTGCCGGTAGAACTGCATGACGAACGCCTTACCACCACTGAAGCCCGCAGCATGCTGTTTGCCGACGGCGGCTATCGCAACCTGACCAAAGACAAAGTGGACAGTTTATCGGCGAAAATTATCTTCGAGAGCTGGTATGAACAACAAGCTTAACCCCCCTATCCAACCCGGCTACTACCAACATTACAAGGGCGCTTATTATCAGGTTATTGATTGTGCACGGCACAGTGAAACTGAACAGTGGCTGGTAATTTACCGCGCGCTGTACGGCGATTTTGGCCTTTGGGCGCGGCCGCTGCAAATGTTTACTGAAAACGTGGACATTGCCGGTGAACTGCTGCCACGCTTTTTGTTTATCAGCCAAAACAAACCCGACGCCGTTACGGAAAATCTGCCGGGTTAACCTCTTGCGCCAGCAGCAGTATAATGTCCTGCTGCGATAACCAGCTGCGCAGCTGTACCGCACCGGCTTTTAGCTGATCATGTCGGCCAATTAATTGCCACAATTGCTGCACAAAGCTGTCAAAACCCGCCGCCGCATCGTAATGCAGCGCCCCGCTCTGGCTAATCACACTCAGCAAATGTCGTATTAACTCAGCGCTCTGCTGCAGCTTTTGCTGATACGGTGCAAGTGTTTGCTGCAGACATTGCTGCAATGGATACAACATCTCTACCGCCTCAACGAGTTGCTGTTTACGCAATTTACCGCGATGCTCGTCACGGTGCACCGGCACGCTGAGTTTGCTACGCAAACCGGCTAATTCTGCACTGGCAACCAAGCCATAGCTACTCAGCACTTGTTCAGCTGCAGCAATCCAGGTCTGCAATGCCACAAGCGCCTGCGGCTGCTTGCGCTCAAACCCGGTTACCAACGACGGAAACTGCAACAGCAAGTCAGTTAAGGCGTTAACCAAATGCACATTCGACTTTTGCATAGCGGTTATTCCGGCAATAACCGGCGGCTGATCTCACCGTTACTGCTTTCCATTTGCTGCCACTCCATACCGTCTTCCGAGATTTTCAGCTTAATATAAATAATGTTTTCCGGCTTTTCTTCACGCAGCTTGTGCGACTCAGCAATCACATTTAAATTTTCAATGACCTTGCGCTGGCTTAATACCTTAATTTCCTGTGTTGCAGCAGCCACTACTCTGGACGTTATCTGCTCAATATTAAGCTTCGGCAGGCTTTCACGGCTTACCAGCTGATACTCCTCTGCCAGTTGTACCAACTGACGGGCAGCCAGTTGGCTATATTCCTCAACCGGTGCCATATCTTGCTTAATGCGCAGCGACTGCTCCAGATTATGCGTTTGTTGTACCAATGTCGCCCGCAAGGCTTTTGATGCTTTAGACGGTAAACTGGTGCGGCCCAGGCTGTTAGTCAGCTCTTTGTACATTAAACTATTAAACTTATTATTATCAATAGGTTGATACTGGGTTTCGGTTTTTTCTGTCAGTACATCCAGTGCCACAGGAATAGTAAGCTCAACATCGCCTACGCGCATATGCGGCACGGCGAAATGTTTCAGTAAGTCATGTTTGGCGTACTCTTCAGCCACTTTTACAGTTTGAATATCTGCCATGACTCTGGCGTTGGTAATACTGCTGATAATACTGCCCAGGTATTCGTTTAAATTCGGCATGCTGCTATCCCTGTTAAAAAGGCCGGCAGCAGCGCCACCGGCACAAACCCGTACTAACGCCAATCAGGCACTGACAATACTGTCTTCCAGCATCGTCAGGATCCGGTCTAACCCCGCCGGAATTTCATCATTCAGTGCAGTTACCTTAACACCAAGGTTATAAGTTTTCTCTACACTTACCCCGCGTGTCGACGAGCGCTTATACGACGCCGAAGCTTTAAAATTTACAATTTTGTAGTTAATGCCCAGCTCGGCGCTGGCAGCAAACTCACTGGAGACATTTGAGGTTTCAGTAGAGGTGAGCTTGGCATTAAAATCGATAGTAATTTCTTCAATTCTAAGTGCCGGTATCGTCAGCATGGTTAAAAATGGCACCTTTATCGACACGTCTGTCGAGATAAAGTTACTGGTAACATCGGTGCCGGGCGGCAAACCTTCATCAGTTAATTGCTGCGCGGTTTTGCCAACATGAGGGTTAGGTGTTGACTTGGTAAAGTCAAAGTCGACATAGCGTAAGGCTTTGCTGCCACCGTTATCTTCAAACCCTACCGCCTGAATAAAACTCACCTGCGACATCGACGCCGCATGTTGTGCCTGTACAGCGGCCTGCAACGGACCACCGATATAGACACTGAAATCTAAACTATTGAGCTCCTGCACAAGATTTGGCATGACTCTCTCCCTGCTAGCTGTACCTACTCTGTTAAGGCTTTTCGGTTGCCGCCGACTACCCACTAGCCGGCTGTTAACCACAGCTACTACAGACGGTACATCAGCACCAGCCCGGCAGTGTATCAAGCCTAGCCGTATGCTCAGGAATAACCAGCAATAAAATAGGGAATTTCATTACGTTTTGCTGATAAATAACTGACAAGGGACAAGCATACTTTACCGTTCGCCACTATTTAAAACCGCCAGTCACCGGGCAATATATGGAGATTGAGCAAGGACGGCTGGAACAGCGGCTGCAATTGAGTCGTGCCATAGCTGATAACGTTTGGCAAAACCCACTACCGACACTTAAGCCGCTAACGTTTAACCGCTATAACTGCTGGCGGTACCATTCGCCTAAGATCAGGCTGGCCGCTACGCTGACGTTAAGTGATTCTACCTTGCCAGAGCCTGGTATTTGCAGCGCAATATCAGCGCTTTTAGCCACGTTTTGCGACACGCCAAACATCTCTTCGCCAAACACCACCACCACTTTGGCTGGCAATGCCGTGTTGTACAACGAGCTGCCACCATGGCTTGAGGTAGTAATTAGCGTATAGCCAGCTTCTTTACACAGCTGCAATGCCAGCGGCAGGTTATCGCAGCTTAAGCCATCAACAAACTCACCGCCGCCCTCTGCTGTGCGCAGTGCAGCGCCAGATTGCAGCAGCTCAGGTTGCTTCATAATAATGCCGCCAACACCAAAGTGCGCACAGCTGCGGGTTATGGCACCTAAATTATGTGCATTTGAGACGCCATCGAAAGCCATCAGACAGTCTTTTTTAAGCCCTTTCTTTTGCAGATACTGCGCCAGAGATTGTATCGGTTTGCGTTTAACCAGCATGACCACGCCACCATGATGGGTACTGGCAGACACCTTCTCCAATTCCGCCTCTTCGACGATGTGATAGGCTTTTTTCGTCGCGGCTAAATACTTCATTACGTCCGAAAATTTCGGTGCTACCTTCTCTGATACATAAAGCCTAATCACCGCTTCAGGCCGCTCTTGAAACAGCACTCGGCAAGCATTTGGGCTATATACCTTAATCTCATCGCCCTGCACCGACTTTACCGGTTTAGCCGCCTGTGGTTTGGCAGCTGTGGTGTTGCGTTTAGGCTTACCGGCGGCAGCCTTTTCGGTTTTAGTCCAAGGCTTGTGTAAAGGATTGGCGGTTTTGTTCTTATTCGGGCGGTGTTGCGACATCGGTATTCCTGTATCAGCCTAAAGGCCAGCAATCATTAATGCGGCGAATTTTAGCAGCTACTAAGCAACATTACTTCTGTTTTGCAGTAAGCAACTCTACTTGATCAACACATGGCAGATGGTTGACTAAAAAGCCGTATCTATTCTTCACGTTAGCTAAAACAAAGATCGGCATAGAGCTGCACTTTGAAAACGGAGCTTTTTCAGTTAATGTTCTGTATTGAATTGGAAACTAGCGGGACCAAAATGGACTTTTTAACCCCTCAGACTGCTGGATACAGCATCGTCGCATTTTTCCTGCTATCGATAGTTCTTTTATTATTGTGGCGCAGTTCCGTAACCAAAGCTGTAAAGCTTCAACAAGAACTTGGTTTAGCCAATAAAACACTCAGTCAAACAAGCGCTGAGTTGTCATCAGTTAAAAGCAAGTATTCCGGCATTATTGATATAGACTCCGAAATCACCAGACAGACCAATGTGCTGACCAGTATAAGAAATGAAATTGAGACAGTAAGAGCGTATTAGCAAAGCTAAAGACGCTATAAACAAGTTGAATAAATCGAATAACATCGAGATTTCTGAAATCCACTTCGCTTTAAAAATCAATGAGTTACGGCTAACTTGCGAGTATGCAGACAAGTTAAGGCAAGAAAAAGAGGAACAGGCCGAAGAGCGGCGCAGATTGCGAGAAGAACAGCAGTTAATCAGAGATCGGGAAAACGCAGAAAAAGAAGAACTGAAATTTGCGCTGCTGGTAGAAAAAGCAAAAGCTGAAGCTGAGAAAGCTACAGGCGAAGATTTAGCCAAACTTCAGAATGAACTTGCCGATTTAGAACGGCAATTGGCAGAGGCTCAAGCAAAGGCTGAACGCGCTCTTTCTATGGCACAACAAACCAAATCAGGTTATGTATACGTTATCAGCAACATTGGCTCATTTGGTCATGATGTCTACAAGATTGGCATGACAAGACGTTTAGAGCCAATGGACAGAGTTCGAGAACTCGGTGACGCCAGCGTCCCCTTCACTTTTGACGTTCATGCACTGGTTTACTCAGAAGATGCACCATCGCTTGAATCAGAACTGCATCGACACTTTGATAAGTACCGTTTGAACATGGTGAATAACCGTAAAGAGTTTTTCAGAGTGCCACTTAAGGAAATAGAAACACGACTTAAAGCTGTAATGCCTGACATAGAAATTCTCGAAGCAGCAGAAGCACAGGACTATCATCAGACATTGTTAATGCAGCATAAAGTTGATGAACAAGAACAACAAGTACGTTTGCCACAAACGATTTAACGAATTCTTCAGCTTCTTCTCGACTTTAATAGACAGGGCTAAAAGATGTCTGACTTACCTAAAAAGTAGGTGGTGCATTAGCCAGCCTTGCCGCTATCTGGATTAAACAGCGTTTTGGTAATCGTGTAGCGTTATATACCTATGGTGCTCCACGAGTAGGGTTAAACGATTTTGCGCCGCAACATCCAGTTGAAAGAGCCAATCTGTAAAGCGCAAATTAAATTTACATTTAAAAAACATATTTGACATTAACCAGCTCAACATTAAAATGTCGGCCATAAATAAACAACAGGATTGCAATAATGCTTGGATGGCAGCCTCTTTGCAGCAAGGCGATGGCCGCAGGCTTAGCGCTGGTAATTACTGTGTTAGCAACAAACGTGGAGGCAGGTGTGTTTGATTGGTTAAAACGAACAGAAATTAAGTGGTCGCCCGAAATACAGGGAGTGGTCACCGAACATGGTAAGCCT
This sequence comes from Rheinheimera gaetbuli, assembly GCF_054781935.1. Lineage (NCBI taxonomy): Bacteria > Pseudomonadati > Pseudomonadota > Gammaproteobacteria > Chromatiales > Chromatiaceae > Rheinheimera > Rheinheimera gaetbuli. The sequence goes on along the minus strand of NZ_BAAGTL010000012.1, from coordinate 265,388 downwards.
GTAGCGAACAGAGAAATTAAGCGCAGATCTTACTATGAAGGTGAAGAACGCTACGACAGCACAAGTACTGATGACAACGGACGTTTTCATTTTCCGCAGAAAACCAAAAAAGTTCGCCGTGTCTTATTTGATGTCAGCGTGTCAATGGAGCTGTATGTTACAGATTATCCGAGCAAAGATAAGCAAGATTTGGTCTTTCGTATCGCGAACCTTAATCACCTGAATTACGAGAGCCTCGACCTAATACTCAGTGATATGCAATGCGAATTAGCAGCCGCCACCAAAACAGAACAACTTAAGTATCTAGAAAATCCTGAACTGGCAGACATTGCACCAGCATTTTCATCAAAATGTCGATTTACCCACTCTGGCACAGCAGTATTCTCAGATGAAGAGTTGCAACGGCTGATAGATGAAGACGCAAAAAATATTGAGAGCCTTTAACGCCAAACCCATATACAAGGACGGACTATGAAGACTATTACCCCAAAAACCGCAGTATGGCTGGCGCGAGCCCCTTACGAAGCTCAGGATATAAAAGCAGGACAAAATTACACTGCCGGGAAAAGGTTTATCACTGAGCACTTTGACTTCAACCAGACTGGAGGCGTGGTTCATGGCACTTCAGGCAGTGTAATCTCTACTCTGTTTAATCGCACAACTGGCTTTGCCATTATAGGCAAAGGTAAAGGTCATTTTACCGGTGATGTAGCTTTAGGGATTAGAGGAACCAAATTTACAAGTGGCCGTGACTGGTTTAGTAACGCTAATGCCAGTTTAGCCACCGCTGACAATAACAGTGCGGTGCATTCCGGGTTTCAAAAAGTGTTTAAGAGTATGCAGCCTGCGCTGGAAAAACAGTTGGCTCCGCTATTAAATACCAACAGCAATGGCGTAGTACATTGTGCAGGCCACAGCTTAGGTGGTGCATTAGCCAGCCTTGCCGCTATCTGGATTAAACAGCGTTTTGGTAATCGTGTAGCGTTATATACCTATGGTGCTCCACGAGTAGGGTTAAACGATTTTGCGCTTAAATCATCCGGTAGTATAGATAAAATATATCGCTGTCTGCATGGCGATGATCCTGTGCCTATGGTGCCGGTATGGCCGTTTTACCACGCGCCGCTTAATGGCAGCAGTGTGCTGTTGACGGCAGCGACTGGTATGAATATTTCGTCGCATTCAATGATGGAAAACCCGGGCTATGTCACAACCTCTCGCGGTCAGTGGGAAGATTTACAACGCAAAGGCGACGTGGTTAAAGCCGTGCGGTTAATGTACGACCGCCGCTTTGAGTGCAGTTTTAGCACTCATTGGCAAGAACGACTAACTCATGCGCTTATAACCTTATTGAAGGATGCGGGGTTCTTAACAGCCGTATCGGTGCAAATGAGCATAAGCGGTATAATGACGTTTTATGATTACCTGGCCGCCACGATTGAGAAAGTCGCGCTTATGTCGCCGCAATTTGAAACACAGGTAATGGGCTTACTTGGTCATATGCTGGTATTTGCCGGTAAAGTGGCAACCACAATTACCGAACTTAGTGTGCGCTTTATTCGCTGGGTGTTTAAAGTCACACTGGAAGCCATGTATCGCGTAGCTCGCCAGGCAATTGAAATGGTAAGCTAACTGAATTCGTTTTAAGGCTGGTCAGATCTATTCTGCACCAGCCAGGACTATATGGTATGGACACCCTGACACTGCTTAATATTATTCCTTATACCTTTTTAAACCCAATCATCCTGCTGGCATACATGTTTGCCTTTTCTGAAGATAGCGCATTGCGCTACCTGAAACTTAACGCATTTTACGATGTTGGTGGAAACTCACAACGCATTAACCTTGTGCTGTACGCTATCTTTTGTGTTGTGGCCTGTAGTGCTTTTATCGGGTTTAAAATCCTGCTGTTGCAGCCTTTAGCACAGCAACCGCTCACAGCCGAAGATATAGCGCTGGTGCAACCCGGTTGGAGCTGGCTTTTTGCCTACGTAGTAACGGCATTTACGTTAGCTACTCTGGCCTCACGCCATGGCTTGGAGGGTAATGTCGCTGGCTTTATTTTTGCGCCATTTATCCTTATAGCGACAATATTGCTGCTGGTAAATCATGTGCAGTGGCTATTAGAGAAGGTGATTTGATGGCGCAAACCGCTAGCTGGTGGATGTATGTGCTTAATGCTTTCACGCCCATGATGACCCTCTTCATGCTGCTACAGTTTAAGCTAATACAACAGCAGGCTTTACAAGCCAAACCTGATAATGCGCCAGCGTCACTGCCTCCTTTCGCCTCTGCTATCGCCGGCTTACTAACTCAGGTGCTGATGGCTGCGTTTATGTACGCTTTCTGGCTGGGAGCCCATTGGCTGGTATTTTGGTGTTTAAACAAGCCTTTATATATAGACGCTTACTTTTTTAAACCCCCGCTGGTTGTATATTGGTTTCCTTATTTATTCGGTCTGTTTTTTATATCTTACAGTTCGCTTATAGAGCCTAAGCTTACGTCGTTGCGGATTAAAGCCGTGATGGGCAGCATAAATTATTTAGCCTTTGCCGCCTGCTTTTATATGGTGTTTGTTACTTATTTAAAGTGGTTAACAACGTAAAACGGCTTGTATTTTTCTGCGTGCGCAGTATGCTGACGGCCTTTAAATTTGCCGCTACAGGCCTTGTTTATGCTCAGTTATCGCCACAGTTATCATGCCGGAAACCATGCCGATGTGGTTAAACATCTGGTGCAGGTTGCTATTGTTGACTACCTGCTGCAAAAAGATAAACCCTTTTGCTACCACGACAGCCACGCCGGTGCCGGCTTGTATAGCTTGCTGGCCGAGCAGGCGCAAAAAACCGGTGAGTATCAGGGCGGTATCGGCAAACTGTGGCAGTATCAGGCGACAAGCCCGGCTTTAGCGCATTACATTGCCTTGATAAAACAACTTAACCCTGACGGCGAGCTGGCGTTTTACCCGGGCTCACCGAAAATTGCCGCCTTGCTGCTACGCGCAGGCGACAGCATTCAGGCCACCGAGCTGCACCCGACCGACTACCCTATTCTGGCCAGCCAGTTTGCCCGCCGTCGCCACAGCCGGATAGAGCATATGGACGCCTGGGCCGGTTTTAAAGCCATGCTGCCACCGCTGCATAAACGCGGCCTGGTATTAATCGATCCGCCGTATGAGCTAAAAACCGAATACCAGGATGTGGTTACCGGTTTACAAAGCGCTTATCAGCGTTTTCCGCAGGCGACCTATGCTATCTGGTATCCGGTTATCGAGCGCGCAGCGGTAGAGGCATTTATCAGCGCTATTGTCGCCACCGGCATTAAAGATCAGCTGCGCATTGAATACTGCCCGCTGCCGGATAGCAGCGGCTTTGGCATGACCGGCAGCGGTATGTTAGTGATTAACCCGCCTTATACTCTTGCGAATGATATGCGTGCAGCACTTAATGAACTAACACCGCTGTTAAGTGCACAAGGTGAGTTTCAGGTGCATCAGCTGGTGCCGGAGTAAGCAATGCGTATTGTTATCGCCGCAGTGTTATTGCTGTTAAGCCAGCCCGTGTTTGCCTTTGGCAAAACCGGCCATCAGCTGGTGTGTGATTTAGCTTATCAACTGGTAAATAGCGATAGCAAAATAAAAATTGATACGCTACTGAAACCGTCGCCTCACACGGCGTTTGCCAATGCGTGCTCATGGCCGGATGACGTACGCTCGCAAGAGGCGTTTAAATGGAGCGCCCCACATCATTATGTCAATATGGCGCGCGGCGAAACGGCTGTCAGCATGCTGCACTGCCCGGCTCAGGGCTGTATTTTGTCGGCTATCAGCGATATGCAACAACGGCTGGCACAAAACCAGGCCGACTGGCAGGCATTATTATTTTTAGCCCACCATATTGCCGACTTACATCAACCACTGCATGTAAGTTTTGCCGATGACCTGGGTGGCAACCGCACTGCGGTGTATTTTTTTGGTCAGCCAAACAACCTGCACGGCGTATGGGATTTTGCGTTGCTAAAACAGCTGGGCTATGAAACTGAGCCAACAAAAGCCAACAGCTTGCTTGCACAAATCAGCACAGAACAACAGTTAGCGTGGCAACAAGGCGATGTACTAAGCTGGGCCAACGAATCTGCAGCCATCACGGTGGAAATTTATCAGCATTATAAACCCGGTATGTTACTCGATGAACATTATGTTAGGCAGTATCAGCCCGTTTTAGAGCAGCGCATACAACAGGCCGCGGTAAGGCTGGCTATGCTGCTCGATCAGTTACTTGCCAACTGAGCCGCTAACCAGTTAAACACCTGCTGTTGCTGCTCGGCGTTAAACTCATGGCCGTAGTGCGGATACAGTGTCGTCATCAGCTTATCGGCCGCACCATACGCCTGCCACACTGTTGCCAGTTGCGTGTAGGCATAGTCTACCCCGGCTTTGGGCATTAGCTTGTCTTTGCCGCCGTTAATAAACAGCATCGCTTTGGGGGCAGCAAGCGCGGCAATATCGGGGATATCCAGTTTTGCCGCTAAGCCCGGGTGCAACATGTAAAACGCCGACTGGCCTTTGAGAATATTATTGCCAGGTGAAATTAAATGCCGGTAGCTGTTTAACCAGGCTATCGCTACTCCGGCCTTAATATCGTCGGTTAATGCCGCCAGTTGCCAGGCGCGAAATGCCCCCATCGAAAAACCCAGTACGGCCAGCCGGCTGCTGTCGGCCTGTGATAGCTGCTTTAAATACTGTACCAAACGTAAATCTTCATAAGCGGCCATACCGGCCAGTGAACGGCCCAGCATAAACATATTACCGGCCAGGGCCTGCTGGGCGCTAAACTCTACCGGCCCGCGATCACTCCAACCAAAGGTATCCGCCGCCAGCACTAAATAGCCCTGTTTAGCCAGTGCATCGCCGACAAAGTTACCGCTGAAGTACTTATCTGCCCACTGCTGCGCTGATGGTAAGCGCTCGTCTGTCGCAAACGGCTGTATCCATTTTTCTTTGCCAATATCAAAGCGGGCACCGTGATCATGCAGCAGCAATACCGCCGGCGCAGGCTTGGCCACATCGGGTTGCAACAGCATCAGCTGCACCCGGCTTTGTTTGGTTAGCTGCACCGACCAGAGCTGGGCGCTGTAGCCATCGCGCGCTTCGGTTTTAAGCAGTGTTGCGGCAAAATCAACCGGCTCATCCGGCCACAGCAAAGCTTCGCGCAGCGCTGCCCGACCCTGTGCCCGCCAATACTGAATATCGTTAAAGTGCTGCGGTTGCCAGCTCAGCGGATAGACTGTTTGTGGTAGCAGTTGCTGATAAAAGTCCGGCAATTGCTGGTCAATCAGCGTATCGGCCTGCAGTGGCAGCGCCAAAAATAGCAGTAACCAGCAGCAGCGCATTAGCGGATCCAGCCTTTGCTGATCTGGCGGAAGGTATCAGTGCCGCAACATTCTAACCATTCAAATGCCAGCATTTCTTTGCTGATAATCTGTGCTCCGGCCTGCTGCATACGGCTTAAGGCCAGTTGTTTATTTTGCTCGGTGCGTGAGCCTACGGCTTCCTCCACCACAAACACCTGATAGCCCAGCGCCAATAAGTCCATCACCGACTGCAGCACACAGACATGGGCTTCAGTGCCCAGCACCACAATTTGCTTGCGTTCAGTACAGGCCAGGCTGCTGGCAATATGCGGCTCTTTAAGCGCACTAAAATGCATTTTCTGCAGCACCTGCGTTTCGGGTATCAACTCTGCCAGCGCCGGCAAGGTCGCACCTATACCTTGCGGGTATTGCTCGGTGGCCCACACCGGCACCTCCAGCTGCACGGCCACCTGCAACACCCAGGCTGCGGCCTGCTCGACTTCTTTGCTATCGAAAATAGCCGGTGCCAGCTTTTGCTGCATATCAATCAGTAATACCAGGCTTTGTGAGGCTTGCAATAACATAGCAGTTCCCGTTAATGAAAATCGCGTGAGGAAAGCTTAAGTTCAGCCAAAAGCGCGGATAAGTCAACCAGCTTGCCGGCGATAATATGGGTTACCTCACCCTCGCGCTGCAAAATACCGTCTACCTGTAAAATAGTGGCGGTTAAAAAGCTTTTTTGCTGTGCCTGCGCTGTGGCCAGCCACACCAACACATTGGCAGTGCCGGTTTCATCTTCCAGTGACATAAAGGTGACGCCGGCGGCGGTGCCCGGCCTTTGCCGCAACGTTACCAGGCCGCTCACCCGCACCGGGCTGTTATGCCGCACCCGGTGCAGCTGGTCTACCGGCACGCTGCGCGGTAATTTGCCGGCCTGGCGCAGCAGTGCCAACGGATGGGTTGACAGCGTAAGGCCGGTGGCCGCGTAGTCTTCCAGCATTTCTTCTACTTTACCCGGTGGCGTTAAATAAGCCGGCGCCGGTTGTGCAACCTGCGCCACCTTTGACAACAGCTCATGCTCTGTGGCAAACAGCGGCAGGCTGTGCTGCGTATCCAGTAATTGCCAGCGACTGTTATAACGATCACCACTGATACTGCTCAGCGCATTGGCACTGGCCAGCGCTTGTAAGTCGCTGCGGCTAAGCCCGGTTTGGCGCAATTGTTGTACATCACGATAGCCGCCAGCCGGGCGCAGCTTCTGCAGTAACTCTGCCCCGGCACGACTTAAACCTTTAATCTGCCGTAGACCCAGCCGTATGGCCTTACCTTGTTGTTGCAGGCCGTGATCCCACTGCGACTGATTAACACACAATGGCAACACCGTAACCCCATGGCGCCGCGCGTCCTGCAGCAGCTGCGCCGGGCTGTAAAACCCCATTGGATAACTGTTAAGCAAAGCAGTACAAAAGGCCGCCGGATAGTAGTATTTCAGCCAGGCCGAAACATAGGCTAATACCGCAAAACTGGCCGAATGTGACTCAGGAAAACCGTATTCACCAAAGCCGCAAATCTGCTGATAAATACGCTCGGCAAATTCCAGCGCATAGCCCCGGCTTTGCATGCCATCAATCAGTTTGTGCTTAAATTGCAGCAGCTCGCCGGTTTTCTTCCAACTGGCCATAGCCCGGCGCAGCTGATCGGCCTCGCCGCCACTAAAGCCGGCGGCCACCATTGCCAGCGCGATAACCTGCTCCTGAAATATTGGCACGCCCAAGGTGCGCTGCAGCACCGTTTTTACCGCCTCAGACGGATAATCCACTGCTTCTTTGCCATCACGGCGCTTTAAATACGGGTGCACCATATCGCCCTGAATGGGCCCGGGCCGTACTATGGCAATTTGTACCACTAAATCGTAGTAACAGGCCGGCTTAAGCCGGGGCAACATGCTCATTTGCGCCCGCGATTCAATTTGAAACACTCCGACGGTGTCGGCTTTTTGTATCATCTGATACACCGCAGCATCATCACCCAGCGCACTAATGCCGGCGATACTGAGCTCCTGTTGCTGATGTTGTTTCAGCAGTGTAAAACACTTGCGGATAGCGGTAAGCATGCCAAGCGCCAACACATCCACTTTTAGCAACTGCAGCGTTTCCAGGTCGTCTTTATCCCATTGGATCACGGTCCTGTCGGCCATAGCGGCGTTCTCTACCGGCACCAGCTCATACAAGGGCCCTTGTGAGATAACAAAGCCGCCGACATGCTGCGATAAATGCCGCGGGGCACCGCGAAGTTGCTCCACCAGCGTAATAAGCTGTTGTGTAATTTGGCTATTGCTGTCAAGCCCCAGCGTAGCCAGTTGCTGCTGCCAGCTTAGTGCCGGGTCGCGGCGCTGGATGTTTTTCACTAAAAAATCCAGCTGGCTAATCGGCAACCCCAACGCTTTACCGACATCGCGCAACGCACTTTTAAAGCGATAGCTAATGACCGTAGCGGCCAGCGCCGCACGTTCCCGGCCGTATTTCTGATACAGATACTGGATAACTTCTTCGCGCCGCTCGTGTTCAAAGTCGACATCAATATCCGGCGGCTCTTTGCGCTCCCGCGATAAAAACCGCTCAAACAGCACCTGAATTTTCTGCGGGTCGACCGCGGTTATTTCCAGGCAATAACACACAACCGAGTTAGCCGCCGAGCCGCGGCCCTGATACAAAATGCCGCGCGTTTTGGCAAACTGCACCACATCATAAATGGTGAGAAAAAAGTATTCGTAGTTAAGCTCGGTGATAAGCGCCATTTCTTTGTCGATAATGGCTTGCACCCGCGCTGGCACACCAGCCGGAAAGCGAAATGCACTGCCTGCTACAACCAACCGCGCTAAATAACCGGCGGCGGTTTCGCCTGCCGGCACCAGCTCGCTGGGATACTGGTATTTCAGCTCCTGCAGCGAAAAAGTGCAGCGCGCGGCAATCACACCGCTTTGCTGCAGTAAATCAGCGCTAAACAGTTTTTCCAGCTTCGCCAGCGGGCGCAGGGCGCGCTCGGCATTACTCAGCAGCTGCCGGCCTAGTTCGGCTATAGGTTTACCGGCTTTAATCGCTGTGATGCAGTGTTGCAGTGCCAGCCGCTCGGGAATATGCATCAGCACGGCACCACAGGCGACAGCCTTTAGCTGATACTGCTGAACCAACTGCCAGCAATAGCGATTAAAAGCCGCTTCGTTATGGTTAAGCTCACGGCGCAGCGCCAGCCACAGCCGCTCGCCGTGATATTTTTGCAGCCACTGGGCCCAATGTGTATCGCTGTCGTTATCGCCGGTGGGCAACCACAGCAGCAGACAGTGCTGCAATGACATCAGATCCCATTCGGTTAAGCAATATTCACCCTTAGTGCTGCGCCGCCTGGCGTTACTGATCACGCGGCACAGCTCAGCATAAGCCGCTTTGTCCGGGCACAGTAATACCAGCTTAAGCTTATCGAGCTTAAAATAACTGCCGACAATCAGTTTAATATTAAGCGCTTGCTCGTTAATTTGCCGGTAAGCCCGCACTATACCGGCCACCGAGCATTCATCGGTCAGTGCCAGCGCGCTGTAGCCCAGTTCTGCCGCTTGTTGCACCAGCTCCTGCGGGCTGGACGCGCCGCGCAAGAAACTAAAGTGGCTTTGACAAAACAGTTCGGCGTAACTCATAGGCGGCAGCTAACTAAACAAACCGTGCACAAACCATTGTTGCTGCGCCGTGCGATACAGCCACAACCACTGGCCTTTGCTATTGCGGCCAATAAAGTAATCACGCTGGGCAGCCAATTGCCAGCCATCGGGACACAAGCGCTCGGGGCCGCTGCTAATGTCTACCGCCTCTTGCAGTGGCTGCGGCTGTGGCAAGATAAATGCCGGCCGTTGCAACAAAGCCACGGCCAGCGGTTTGGTTTGCAACAACGGCAGCGGCCGGCCGCTGGCTTGCTCGGGTAAATGCTGGTTTTGCAGGCTAAGGCCACTTACTGCATTGCGGCCTAACCTGGCTTGCAGCAACGACACCAGCTGCAAGGCCGATACATTGCCCTGCTGTGGTTGAAATAAGTCGTCACTTTGCACCTGCTGCGGTGCAAATTGTATCACCTCAAGCTGCAGGCCATATACCGGCGCAGTCAGGCGATGGCTTTCCAGCTGTAGCTGACACAGTTTCAGCCAGTTTACCGCGCGATATTCGCCCTGTGCCGAACCGACGCTGTAGCTTTTTGTCTCGCTGTCACGGCAATACAAACGCAGTGTCAGTTGATGGCACAAGGCATTATTGCGCTCCAACTGTTGCTGCAGTTGCTGCAGCACCTTGCTAAGCGGCGCACTGAGCACCGCCATATCACTGATGTCATATAGCAGCTCCAGATAGCGGCTGAAGCCGGGCCCGGGCCGGATATAATCCAGCGCATGAAAAAACTCACCGCGTAAACGGCCAAGATAGCTGACTAAACGGTTATCAAAACGCCGTGCCAGCTCCGCTGTCGATAACGCCAGTAAACGTCCCACGCTATCAATACCCAAACGTTGCAGCTGCTGTTGGATATCCGGCTCCAGCTCAGTAAAGCTAAGCGGGCTGCTTTTAAGGGCTGCATCTGTGCCGGTGCAGTCCTCTGTCAGTAAATTAAGCCGCTGCAGCGCCAGACATTTTGCCGCTAATGGCGTAGCAGCGCTGGCGTAATAATACTGATATGGTAATAGCGCCAGAGCGGCCATTAACGCCGCACGGTAACCAGCCAAGCCCTGATATAGCTGCAACATATTACATAAGCGTAAGTACAGGCCGTCCGGTTCATCCAAGGCAATATCAGCACTAACCTGATACAACTGCTGTGCAATCGACATTAATACCGCCTGCTGCTGTTGCTGCTGATAAGGCAGCAGGTGCAGTGTGTTACACAAGGCCGCGGCGCTGGCCAGCCCCATATGTAATTTAACGCCCTGCTGTGCGGCCGGGGCGTTTAATTGCACTATGCAATGCTGTGCATCCACTATCGCTACCGGTAAGCTGCTGCTTACGGCATCCGTTAAGCTGTCGCATTGCAAAGATGGAAAATGCAAATACAGGTACAGCGCCATTTCAGCCGGCCTTACGCTGTGGTAACACTGCGCTGTCCGCCGCCGGATACAGCGCCGGCCAGTGTTGCTGCATATCCAGTAAAAATGCCGCTGCCGGCCAGCCGCCCTTGCGCTTATGCACGCTAAGCTGCAGCCCCTGCCGGTGCGGTTTTAACTCCAGGCTTAAATTTACCGGCAAACTCATGCCAGCTGCCGGCTGGCGCAGCAACACCAAACTGGCGGCGCCTTGCTCTGCCGCCAACTGTAAACGCCGTGCCAACGCCAGCTTCAGCGGTACCTGCCACATTAATACCGCGGCGGCGCAACCACTTTGCAAGCACTGCTCTGCTGCCCACAGCGCCTCTTTGGCCGTTTTAGGCGTAATAATCACTAACTGCGACAGCACTATGCCGGCAGCGGCCAGCATATCGGCACAAGGCTGTGCCGGAGGCGAGATAAACACCAGCAAACGGCCACTGCGCTGTTGTTGTTGCTGCAAATAGGGCAGCAGCAGCCTTAGCTCGCCGATACCGGTATCGGTTTGAATATCGATAAGGCCGGTAGATGGAAAGCCGCCGGCCAGTTGTTGATCCAGCTGCGGGTAGCCAGATGTTACCGCCTGATAGGCTGCCTGCTGGCTGTTGCCATGCCATAGCAGCTGGCGTCTGGCTAATTGTTGAAGTAATGCCGACATAATACACCCAATAATACTGCATATTAATACAGTATATACTGAGATATGCAGGATGCAACTGCGCGGATTAAACCCGTCTTTGCAGCAGTGTTAGTACCTCATAATGATTGCTGTGGGCGAACATATCAAACAGCTGCACTTTCAAAAGCTTATAATCTGCTAGTACCGCAAGGTCTTGCGCCAGCGTTTGGGCGTTACAGCTGGAGTAAATTAACCAGTGCGGCGCTAAGCGTTGTATATCCCGGCACAGTGTCTCCCCCAACCCCCGCCGCGGCGGGTTAACGACCAGTAAATCCGGTGCCTGTGCTGCGGCAGCGGCAAATGCGGCCGAGTCCAGCGCCTGAAACTGCACCTTGTTTAACCCCAACTGCGCTGCAGAGCGCCGGGCGCTGGCAATGGCAGCAGGCGCAATTTCAATGCCGGTTAGCTGTTGTGTTGGTTTAGTCAGGTGCAAACCAAAGCCGCCGACACCGCAAAACAGATCCCAAATCTGGCTGAAGTCACCCTGTCGCTGTTGCAACTGCACAGCCCAATCGGCTGCCGTTTGGTAGAGCGCGGCGGCCATCACCGGCTGAGTTTGAAAAAAGCTTTGCGGCGTTAAATACAGCGGCACCTGGTTTAGCTGCTCGGCTAACAGTGTTTGCTCTGTCAGGACAATTTCTTCTTCGCCCTCCAGCAGCGCGGCTGCTTTAGGTTGCAGGTTTACTGAGCACACCTCCAGCTCTGGCCACTGTGACAATAACCAGGGTAAGTGTTTTTCAATCGATGCCAGGCAGTTTTTTGAGCGCAGCACAAAACGCAGCATAAAACGGCCACTGTGCCGGCTTTGGCTAAGCAAAATAAACTTCAGCTCGCCGCGCCGGACGCTAACATCGTAAGGGACTAACTTGGCGCGTTGGATAAAGGCCTTGCATAGCGCAAAGGCCGACACAAACGCCGGCGGATACAATGGGCAGTCAGCTAAATCGACCGCTTCGCCTTGTGCATTAATAATGCCCAGCAGCGGTTCGTCTAGCGTGCCCAGCGCTACCATTTTGGCTTTGTAGCGAAAACCTGCCTCAACAGATGCCATCGGTGCAAGCAGCTGTTCCGGGACAAAAGGCTGTAGTAATGCGGCTAAATGTTGCTGTTTATCTGCCAGTTGCTGCGGATAACTTTTATCAAGCCACTGACAAGATTGACAGCGGCTGGTTTCAAAATACTGGCAATACATAAATCCCCCGGTAACAGCTGCGCCTAGTTTACCGGTTCAGCGCAGCATCACCAAGTACAACAAGCGCCAGTTACAAGGCGCTTTCGACTACCAGACCATCCTGGCGGTAAATTTTGCCATGTTTCATTACCAGGCTTACATCAGACAGCTTATTAATGTAACGCAGCACATCGCCTTTAACAGCAATAATATCAGCGTACTTGCCTTCACTTACCGTACCCAACTTGTCTGATACGCCCATCATCACTGCAGGCCAGTAAGTCGCAGCCCGAATGGTATCCATCGGTGAGATACCCATTACATCCACCCAAACGGCTAGTTCATTCCAGGTGCTTTGACAATGAAATTTGGTCGGAATACCGCTGTCGGTGCCAACTAAAAACACCACGCCAGCCTCACGCAACTGGGCAATTTTGTGTTTAAGTGTTGGTTTGCGCAGCGGTGTAAGCTGCATATACGCCAGCTTACCCGGCTGTTTCAGCGACTGTTTAATATCGGCGATAGTGTCCGGTTTTAAGCCGCGCTGCCAGCAATTGGCATCCAGGTGTTCAGGGTTGGCCACTGTCAGATCATAATTCCATAAGCCTTCAACCGTCGGTGTCCAAAACAGCGGGCCACCGGCTACCCGGCCGGTAGCGGTACGCTCTTTTAGCAAGTTCATGACATCATCAGGAAAAGCCGGTGCTGTAGTCAGGCCGGTATGTTCAAAGTTATCTACGCCGATACTCAGGCCACGGCGAATTTCGTCCGGCCGGTGCGCATGAGCTACCACTTTAAGGCCGTGCTTATGCGCCTGAGTTACAATGGCCTGCGCTTCTTCCAGCGTCATTTTGTCCTGATCGATAAGCTTTACAATATCCACGCCGGCTGCCGCCAGTTTATCTACCTTTTGCTGTGCATCTTTTACGCCTTTAATGCTCCAGCGAAACGCTTCCGTGCCGGGGTAAGCCCGGTGCTGCAAAAACGGGCCGGAGACAAATAAACGCGGGCCGGGGATTTCGCCCTTTTCGATACGCTGTTTCACATTGATAGAATCTGCCAGCGGCGCGCCCAAATCACGGGCGCTGGTAATACCGGCCAATAACAGCTGCAAGGCACTGGCCGGCATAATTTCATCCGACAACCGGTTAATATAAGCCTTATCCCAATGCACATAATTGGCATGACCATTAAGCATTAAATGCGCATGGTTTTCCCACAGGCCGGGCAGCACATCCATGCCTTCGGTAGACACCACAGTGTAACCGTCTGGCACCGGTAGCGTTGCTACTGTGCCAACCTGTTCAATAACGCCGTCTCGTACTAAAATAACGCTGTTTGCCAGCGGTTGGTGGCCATAACCATCAATCAGCCGGCCGCCAACCAAAGCCGTGGTTTCTGCCTGCAACGCACCTGCTGCACAGAGCACACAGCTTAATATGGTGAATAGTAGTGTTTTTTTCATTGTTATGTCGCCTTTTCACATCCGGTTAAAATTCAACCTAACGCTGATTGAGCTACAGCACAATGGGCTTTAACGCAAATAACCGGCAAACCGGCAATAAAAAAGCCCGTTATAACAACGGGCTTACAGTATTCACTTTACAATAAAAACCTTACAACGTTAAATGCTGGCCAACAAAATCCAGTAATTGCTGATAGTACACACTGCGGTTTTCCGGTGAGTAAAAACCATGGGTTTCATCATTAAACTGCAACCACTGGTATTTTTTACCGGCTTTATCCATGGCATCTTTTAAGCGGGTGGCATGTTCCAGCGGGGCACGCTCGTCACGCTTACCATGAGCAATAAATACCTCGGCCTGCAATTTACTCACATGGTTAACCGGTGAAAACTGCCGCAGTACTGCCTCATCCTTACCAAGCACCTTTTCCAGAAACGCCACGCCAAAAGCCATCTTCGGTATATCACCTTCATCTTTCATAATGGTTAAGTCGTAAACACCGGCAACCGCTACCACACATTGATACAACTCAGGTGCTAATGCCGCCGATTGCACCGCTGAATAACCGCCAAAACTGGCTCCCATAATACAAATATTGCCCGCTTTGGCTTTTTCAGTGCTAATAGCCCAGCGGGTGCCGGCGATAATATCCTGCTGTATCGCATCGCCCCACTGCAGATATCCTGCTAACTCGTGCTTAAGGCCATAGCCGCCTGAACCCCGGTAATTTAATTGCAACACCGAATAACCTGCCGTTGCCAGCAACTGTACTTCACGATCAAAACCCCAGCTATCACGAATACCGTGAGGCCCGCCATGAACATTTACTATCAGCGGTTTATTGGCACTGTTACCGATACCGGCAGTAAAATAACCGTGTATCTCAGTGCCATCAAACGAGGTAAATGACACTGCCTGGGTGGTTGCCAGCTGAGTTTTGGCCAGTGCAGGCATCGTATCAAACAGCTTTCTTAAACTATTGTTTTTCTTATCAAAGATATAATAACTGCCTGCATTGCTATCGGCATAGGCCGCCACAACCCAAAACTGTTCATTATCAGTTTTACTGGTAATGGTAACCGCATTACCGGGAAAGGTCGCCAACAAGTCTTTAAACACCTGTGCTTCGGTATATTTGTCTGATAGCAACACATAGTTGGGCAAGCCGTCGTCCAGTTTTAAGGCAAAAATGCGGTTATCATTTTTAGTGTGTTCAAAATCAGAAATATCGACATTTTTATCGGTAAAAATTTCCTGGTAACTAAAATCAGCTAAACGCAGTTTAAATAAACCGGCTTTATCCTGACGTAAATTATCCAGTACATAGACAGAGTCTCCGGTCTCATCCAGGCCAATAGCAGTGAAACTATTACCAAAGCTTGATTGCGGTACAACCGACCAGTCTTTATCTTTCGGGTTATAGCGGAACACCTGTTTGTTATCGTTTTTATCTACACCAACCGCAAGCTTTAAAGCACCATCCTGATCAGCAATAAAATAGGCGTATGGTGCTGGTGAGTGCCCAACTTTACGCATTCTGCCGTTGTAAATATCCAGCAGCATCAGCTCAGCTAATCTGTCACCGCCATCACTCCAGGGCGTACTGGCAATTAAAATCTGCTTATCATTGCCCGGCAATACACTAACAACATCAGCCCAGCCGCGGGTTGCTTCGCGCTTTTTGATATTCGAGCCAGTTTGCATTTCACCGGCACGATAGCCGTAAATCAACGCCGACCGGGAACCATCCCAGTTTACTGCAAACAACTCACCATAATATGATGGTTCTTGCTTCCAGGGCTTGCTTTCAGCTAATTTAATCACTAATCGTTCGTTATTAGCCCAAAAATAGCCCCCAACTTCTTCCCGACCGGGAAAGCGGACAGCATTGACCATCTTAAAATCTTTGCGCTCAATAATCGCCAGAGCGGATTTGTTATCTATGTTAACAACCGCTGAAATAAAGCGGCCATCCGGTGAAATTTGTACATTGGTATAGGTTGGATTCTGGCTAAGCAGTGCCACCATATCCTGCGGCTTGTCCGCAGCAAGAGCCTGACCTTGCGTTATCAGTGCCACGAAAAGCAGCACAACCCTTACAGCATTTTGCATGGTATTTCCTTATAAACCCCCAAAGCGGAAACCGATGTTAACAAACCGACTCAATTGTGACAACAAAGAATTGTAAGGGCTACTAATTTGCTATTGCTACTGCTGTCATAACATCTGCCACATTGCCGGAGTCATCCACCACTTTGATACGAAACTGCCCCGCCTGCGCCTGCCACAACAACGGGTCGCCGCCTTGTGAGGCTCCGATAAACCGGTTATCAACGAACCAATAAGCGGTTGTTGCTGCACCGTCCAGCGTGGCCAGCAGCGGCAAAGTTTTATTCTGACTATCCAACTGATATTGCAGCCCGGGTTGGGGTAAGCGGATAAGCGGCGGCCGGCCCTGTGTATACTGCAGGCAGCCATTGGCCATAGCAGGCGGCTGTTGCAGCATAATGCCGGCCCGGCTAAAGGCCTGCTGAATATCTGATGGCCAGAATTCAAATACCTTTAGTTCGGTATGCGGCGGCGTGTGCTGACAGGCCCGCAAGCCGGAATCGACAGACACCGGCACCGCCCGGTGCACATCAGACAACTTAACCGGCGACACGCCGGGAATAAACCAACCCGGCCGGGTTTGCGGGCAATATTTGTTTGGCAAGTCACCGCTGCGGCTGCACAGTGGCACTTGTTTGACATTAAGTACTGCAGAGGGCGTAAACAACTGTTGCTCTGCCTGCAGATCCGGCTGCAATAACGATAGCAGCTCAAACAGTAACGGGCCGGCCGCGGTGCGCCCCACCAGATTAGGGTTGCTGCTGCCGTCAAAATTACCCAGCCATACCGCCAGCACGTAGTCGCCGCTAAGACCTATGGCCCAGGCATCGCGAAAAGCGTACGAGGTGCCGGTTTTCCATGCCACCGGCCTACTTTGTGTTAAGTGGCTAATTAAGCCAGGCTGCGGTGCCGGGTGCTGGCGCAACATATCCAGGGTTAAAAACGCCGCTTCTGCGCTTAACAGTGGTTGTGGTGCTGCTGGTGACGGCTCAGCCTGCCACTGCAGGCTCTGCCAGCTACCACCATTACCCAGCATGGCATACAGCTGCACTAATTGCTGCATGCTAATTTCCATCCCGCCGAGCACCAGCGCCAGGCCGTAGTGTTCTGCTTTTTGTGGTAAAAGCACCTGCGCCTGCTTTAACCAGCTGTAAAAATCCGGCTGGCTGAGTTTAGCCTGCAGTTGCACCGCCGGTACATTACGGCTGTTAATTAATGCTTCGGTGGCACTGAGTGGCCCGACAAACTGCCGATCAAAATTTTCCGGGTTAAAACTGCCATAACGGCGCGGTAAATCACTAAGCAGGCTTTGTGGATGAATATGCCCCTGCTGCAACGCCAGCGCATAGACAAAGGGCTTTAACGCAGAACCGGGCGAGCGCAACGCGCTAACACCGTCTACCTGACCGGCAATAGCCGCGTTGTTAAAATCGGCAGATCCCAGGTAGGCATTTATTTGCAAGCTGCTGCGCTTAACCAATAATACACTGGCATTAACAAAACCTTTATCGCGATACCGGTTAAGATAACGGTTTACCTGCTGCTCTATGCGTTGCTGCAAACTAGTATCAATACTGGTATAAAACCGCCCACCACGCTCGCCCCCGGCCTGCAGCCGGTTAAGCAGATGCGGTACCTTGTAGGGTAAAGCGTCACGGTTTTTATATTGTAATGGCAGAGTAAGTAAGCTGGCGAGATCTGCTGGCAGTGCATGTTGCGCTAACCACAGCGCGGTTATACGCTGGCGGGCCAGCTCCAGTTGCTGTTGGCCTTTGCGGCTTAGCGGGCTGCGCTGATTTGGGTTTTGGGGGATTAATGTCAGCGCCAGCGCTTCAGACAAGGTTAGCGCGCTGGCCTGTTTACCGAAGTAAATCAAACTGGCTGCCGCTACGCCCTCAATATTGCCGCCATAAGGGGCATAGTTAAAATAGGCTTCAAGCAAGCTGTCTTTGTCGTAATGCCATTCCAGATAAAGCGCATACGCCACCTGTTGCAGTTTGCCAGCCAGGGTACTGCTATTGAGGCCAAACCGCAGCCGCGCCAGCTGCATCGTCAAAGTGGAGGCGCCCTGCCGGCGGCCATCTTGCAGTACACTTTGCCAAAATGCCCGGGCTACTGCTGTAAAATCAACGCCAATATGTTGGTAAAACCGCCGATCTTCATACCACAACGTTGCCTGAATAAGCTTTGGCGCAATATCACTCAGCGGCAGTTTTAACCGGTAGCGCTGATCATCTGCCAGGCGCAGGCTAAGCAAACTGCCATCGGCAGCAAAATAAGCACTGGCCTGGCGATAATCCGGGTATAACGCCGGTTTTGGGCTAAACGCAAGCAACACTAATGCCAGCAGCATTAGCAGTAGCGGCAGTACGGCCAGCCAAAGCAGCTTGCTGTTGTACAATCGGCGCAGTGCAGTAAGCCGCATTATTGGCTTTTAGCCTGCACCACAAAGCGGCCTGGCGCAGTACTGGCACGTACACTGTTATCGTACATTGATTCAGCCTGCACCAGCGGCAAGGTGAAATCACCGGCGGCAGTAACTTTAACCTGATAACGCAGCTCAGTCATTTGCGGGCCAAAAGTGGCGTAATATACCAGCCTGTCCTCACGGATATCGATATAATCAGCTCGCCAGCCTTGCTGCTCACGTGGTACTGAACTGCGAATAACACTAAAGCCCGCCGGCAATAAATCTACCACCGCCACATTGGCATGCCAGCTATTGTTCAGGCTACGCACCCGCAAGCGCACGGTTAGCTCGTCCCCCTGACGTGCCGCCGTTACCGGCTTGCCGTCGTGGTTAAGATAATCCCGCGTCACTTCCAGTTGCTGTGCAACAGCCTTTGTTGGTGGTGTGACAGCAAAGCCTGCTTCGCTAAGGGCATAAAACAGTGGGTGCTGGCTTTGCAGTAGAATTTTCTCTGCCAGCACACTAAATTCGCGCTTGGGTAATGCCGCAAGATTATCTGCCGGTGCCAGCACAGCTTTGCTGCTATCAGCATTAAGCTGATAGAACTGCGGTGCAGCAAGTTGCGCCGGGGTAAGCAACTGATCATAAGCTGCCAGCGCCAGCACGGTGTAAGCCGTGGCATAGGTATTGTATTGCTTATCAAATACCGGTTGCAGCAGACGCAATATATCTTGCGGTGCCAGCTTACGGGCGTCGTCAGCAAAGTGGCTGGCCAGCAAGTACAGATGCTGCGCATCCTGACTTAGCTGCGATTGAAATGCCGGGTTAGCATAGGGGGCAAACTGGGTACCGGTGCGGGCCAGATAAGCAGTTTGCATTTTTGATGCCTTACCCATACGGTAATTGTTAACCAAACCGCGCGCCAGCTCAGGCTTTTGCAGCAATTGGTAGCTGGCTGCCATATAGCTGGCGGTAATATCGCCCTGCCAGGCTTGTTGATGCTGTTTTTCCAGCCGCTCATGCAACTCGGTTAAATAATTAGTCGTGACCTCACCACTGCGGGTCAGTAAATAAATTGCTGTCGCCCGGGCGCGCGCCTGATACAGGTTTGCACCGCTCTGGCGTGCCGTGTTGCGCAGGTACTCAAGCCCCTGCCGGTACAGGTAATCCGGTACAGCCAGGCCCTGCTCGCGGGCGCTGAGCAAAAAGTGCATGGCATAAATGCTGGGAATATCAGCACTGTTGTAACCACCAGGCCAAAAGCTAAAGCCACCATCACTTTGCTGGCGCTCCGCCAGCTTTTGTATTAACACGGCAAACTTTTCGCTTAGCTCTGGCCAACGCGCCTGATATGAAGGCTGTTGCACCAGACCAACCCACGGAAACACCTGCGACACCACCTGTTCGGTACAACCATGCGGGTAACGCGCAAGATAGTCGGTAAAGCCCTCTACCAATACCAACGGACTGGCCGACGCTGCCACATTCAGTTCGGCAAATTCGCTATGCAGCGGATAGCGGGTCGATATTTCGGCGTTACCGCTTTTACTGTAACCGGCATTTAGCGTCGTTAAATAGGCAGTCGCCGGGCGAATACTCAGGCTAACGTCGCGCGAGGCCTGTTCAGCAATATCACCCTGTTGATACCCGGCCGTAAAGCGGATAGTGGCCTCCCCCAGTGCCGCGCCGGCTTTCACCCTAAAACGCGCGCTCTGCTCACTGCCCTCGCTAATATTCAGCAGCATACTAACATCACCAATTGCGGTTAGCGCAGCGGGCAGCTGCAGGCTTACCTGCACCGGTGCATCAGTACCCGAGTCTTTAATACCATTGGCAACGCTGACATTGATATCAAACTCATCTCCCGGCGCTGCACTTTGCAGTACCTCGGGTGTTAATACAAAAGGCCCGCGCACCCGCACGTCTCGGCTACTGGCAGCCAGGGCACTGTCTGCCACCGCCACTGCCATCAGTTTAATATTGCCACTAAAGCTTTCAGGCAGTGTCACTTCAGCGCTACCCATCTGACTATTTGCCTTTACAACACCCAGCCAAAATACGCCTGGCTGCTCAGCCTTGCGGGCAAAGGGGTTGAGGTTTTTATCCATCATCATTCGTGCTGCCGTCAGCGCCATAAGCTCCGTGTCGCCACCAATACCGGCCAGTTGACGCTGCAAGGCGCTAAACTCGGGCAAAATAAGATCCAGCATTTGCAAGCTGCGTACCTGCAGTGCTTTCTTTTGCAGGTAATGCGCTAACGGGTCGGGCAATGTGTAGCCAGCAACCTGCAAAATACCTTCGTCTACCCCGTACAACAATAAATCTGCCGGTTTATCGGTGCGATAACCCAGTGTAAAAGGTTTGCCGGGCCTGACTTCCTCTGGCGCGGTTAGTGTTATTGCCAGTGTGCGGGCGCTGCGATCAATATTAAACGGCACTACAGCATAACTAAGTGGGCTGACAAACAAGGCATCCGAGTCGTTGGCACGGACAAAGGCCACATTAACATAGGCATTGCCCTCCAGGTCGGCCGGCAGCTGAATACGCGCGATGCTGCTGGTGGTATCACTGCTAAACCAGCTAAAGTTATGCACTTTGTCAGTTTCAATGGTAATTAAACCGGTACCGGTATAGGGTGCCGTAATACTCAGCTCGATCCAGTCACCCGCGCTGTAATCGGTTTTATCCAGTTTTACGCTTAACGCCGCGTTTTGCTCCAGCATGGCACTGCTGTTACCTGCACCAACCACACTAAATGCCAGGTTACCTAACCGTTGTCCATCGTGATGCAGCTGCAGCTCAAAATCACCGGCGTTGTCGGTAGGCACAGTGTATTCGCTACCTGTAGCGTCAATCGTAAAAGTACTGCTACTTAGCTCAACCTGCTGCACTATGCTTTGATAAGCAAAGGTGCCATCTTGCTGTTTAACCAAAGATGACAGCGGGCGTTTTTCTATCAGTTTCAGGCTAATGTCCGCCAGCGCCACCTGGTTTAGGTTGTTGTCTACGGCAATAAACGCCAGCTTGCGGCTTTGTTGCCGTTTCAGATAACCCAATTCCCCGTCGGCTTTCACCGCCACCAATACTGGCAATGGCGACAGCCAGGCCGTGCTTAGGGCTTTTACACTGCGTCCGCCGCCAGCATCAAAGCCTTCACTGTTGACTACCAGCCGGTACGTACCACCACTGTATTGCGCCAATGGCAGGTTAAAACTGGCTTTACCGTCAGCATCGGTTTGTTGCGCATCCAGGCTTTGTCGCACACGGCTGCGTTGCTCGTCCTGCTTTGGCGTAATAAAACGGTAATCGCGGTACTGCGCAAAGCTAAAGTCTGCCGGGATAAGCTCTAAGCTGGCGCTAACCCGGCGTTGCTGCGCCGGTGTACCAAACAGATTATCCAGCTGGATCTGGGCACTTAAATCTGCCGGTGCCAACCACCCTTTGGCGCTTTGGTTAAAGCGGCTGTTTATTTTCAGCGTATCCGGCAAAAATTCTTCCAGCACAAAGCTAACCGATCCCAAATGCCGGGTGGCATTGCCTTTAGCGTCGAGCAAGCTAACAGAGGCATGGTAATTACCCGTTTCACTCTGTACTGCCGTATCCAGGCTAAAACTGTGCAAGCCCCGGCCGGTTAAACTAAAATTTTGCTGCCAAAAGGTATTACCACGCGGGCTATTAACCTGAATTTTCAGCGGTAAATCTGCGCCAGCCAGGGATAAATCACTATTGCGGATAATAGCGGCCAGTTGCACCTGCTCGCCCGGGCGGTAAATACCGCGATCGCTGAACATATAGGCACTGAGTGCTTTGTCGCTGTGCTCGTCCTGATAACGGCCATCGGTATCAAACTTTGAGTAGTCCAGCTGGCGGCTGTATCTGTTATAAGGAATAAAGCTACTATCGGTTATCGCGCCACGCTGGCGGCTAACCAGATACACTACCGGCTGGCGCTCACGCAGCAGCGACGTGGTTTTGCCCAGCACAACACTGCCCTGTGCATCAGTTGTACCGCTTTGCACCGCCACACCGTTTTTACCCAGCAATGCTACCTGTGCCCCGGCTACCGGTTTGCCATCAGCAACCGACATGACAAAAACCTGTTGCGAGGTGTCGGCATTATGTTTTACCAGCAAACCCAAATCGGTTACCAGCACGACCCGCTTGTCCAGCTCGGTGCCTTGTCGCTGCGGGTATCTGGCATCAAACTCGGTTATTTTAATAAAAAACACCCCCATACCGGCTTGCTGCAAGTACGGTTGTAATGGTAAAGCCAGATAATTGGCATGTTTTGGATGCGCTTGTGCCAGGCTAAAGGTTTGCTGATGCACCGTACTGATATTGCTTTCATCAAACTGATAATTGTAAAAATATGGCTGGCTGACATCGCCACCGGTTTGGCTGATAAAGTGGTTCAAATGCTCTGGCAATAGCTTATGCAGTGTCACTTTTATGCCCGTCACCCCGCGCGTTAACAGCTGCAGGGTTTTATCGCCACTTAAGCTAAGCAAGGCACCTTCACCGACCAGTTTGGCCTGTTTTGGATACTGCGGCGCTTGCACCACACTGCGGTATTCATTTGCCAGCGTAAAATCACTGACAGATAACAAGCCCTTAGCCAGGCTAACAAACACACTGTGGCCTGGCGGTACATCCAATTTAAGGCTAAAGGCACTGTCGTCCGGCGCGGCGGTAGGCATTAGCTCTGGCGTTAACAACGTCGCTTGCTGCAACACAGCACTGGTCACCTCACCCGGCGCCCAATAATTGGAATTGCGTTTAGGGTGCTTCGGCAGCAGGTACAGTTTCAGGTTTTGTTGTAGCTGGGCACGGCTAATACGGTCGGTTAATTCCAGTAACAACATTTGCTCTGGTTGCTGCTCTGGGCTAAACACAATTTCGGCGCGTAACTGTTGCACCTTTAAAAAGCTGCTTTTATCCGGCACCAACAGCTGCTGCGAGTGATCTTGGCTGGTTTTGCCGTTGCCGGTTTGTGCCTGCACCCCGGCTTTTAATTGTACGGTTAAATATTGCTCGCGCTCTGGTAAGGTTAGTGCTGCCGACTGCAGATACACCTCGCGGCCGGTTTTATCTGTTGTAACACTAAATTCCAGCGCTTTGCCTTTGCTGCGTACATCGCCGCCATCAGGTCGCATCGTCATCGACAGCAAATTCTTCACACTGTCGCTGTCTACCGGATGGCTGAAATTTAACGTCGCCACTACCTGCCGGGTACTTTGTTCAGTAGGATGCTGATAAAACCGCAACCGGTTAATAGCAGCCGTTAACGGCGCTGTCTCAAAACGGTATTGTTGTTTAGCCAGCAGAGTATCAGCGGCAAAAATGCTGTTATCCAGTGTCAGCTGATACGCTGTTGCCGCAGGCCAGGCCTGCGCTGGTGTAAAGGTAAGGGTATTGTCATCCTGCCACAACCATTTGCCAGCAATCGCTGGGCTAATACTGCCCCCGCTGCTAAGCACTTCGCCAATTAAATCCAGCCGCGCCGCCGAAAGCTGTGGCACAGGCGCAATGCGCCCGGCCTGGTCGCTGATATCATAGCTAAATTGCAACCGCAGCGGCGTGGGTTGCTCTACATCATCCTGATAATGCCCAACGTCCGGGCTGTATACTGTCGCGATAACTTTTAACGGTTTGGGTAATTGCTGATAATAGTAATAACCGCCGCCGGCCGCGCCGACAATGGCCAGCACCAGTGCCAGGCCGCCCCAAAAGCCAGCCGGGCGCTGTTTGGCGCTCTGACACAGCTGCTGCAACCAGCCGGGGGCCGTCCAGTTTACCGAGCCGAAAATTTTGCTGAGAAATGACGCAGAGGCAGGCATAACCAATCCTTGTTAATCAGGTAGCGTAGTTAAGGTGTTTGTAACGAGTATAAGCCGCGAAAATTAATCACTGATGAACTATAGCAGTTTGCCTTAAAACGCTTAACCCTATGATGGTAAATAGTTGTTATATCAGTAAAAAATTATAAAGTGGCCGGTACTGTAAATGGCCGTTAAACTGCGCTGACTGATACAAGGCAAACTCACTGATGTGAAGTGTTAGTGGCGTTACCGGCTGCTGAAATTGCCCGGCACATAACGCCTGCCGAGCCAAAGTAATATGCGGCCGGTACTTGTCATGCATATCGCTAAAACCCTCTGCCTTACAACACTCTGCCACTTGCAGCTGTAACTGCAACAGCGCATCGGGTAGCTGAGACGGTGCCAGATACAGTATTTTCGGCTTAATAAAACAGCTTAAGGTATCCAGCGTGATGCTAAACGGGGCGAGTTTAATTTGCCCGGCAGCGCTAATCAGTCGCTGTTGCTGTACGCTATCTGTCAGGCCTAAGAAAAACAGCGTTAAATGCAGGTTTTCGCTAGCAACAGCTTTAGCGCCCGGGCATACATTCAGTGCTTGCTGCTGATAAGGCAGCAACTGTTGTTGCTGCCCTGCGGAGAATTTAAGGCTGAAAAACAGCCGCTGCATTAGCCTTTAGACCGCTGCGACTTCTGGCCATTAGCGTTAGCGGCGCCGTTTTTGGCTGCAGGCTTACCGCTGGCGTTAAACGGCTTTTTACCATGCGCTGGCTTTTTACCCTGTTTGGCAATCGCTTTGGCTGCCGGGTTTAAACCGGTATGGCGGCTAAGCGCCGGTTGGCCGCCCTTAAGCGGCTTTCTAAACTGCTCGTCTTTGCCCTCTTCCGGCACTAAACAGCCTTTGCTGCGGCCAATTAAGTGCTTTAAGCCCATCTTTATTAACGCTTCGCGAATTTGCGGCCAGCCTTTAGGGTCATGGTAGCGCAGTATCGCCTTATGCAAACGGCGCTGCCGCTCGCCTTTCGGTACGGCTACCACTTCGTCATTGGCTTTATTGATGTTTTTCAGCGAGTTCATTTCCGTATGGTAAATGGTGGTCGCGTTCGCCATTGGGCTGGGGTAAAAGTTTTGTACCTGGTCCAGCTTAAAATCACGCTCTTTTAACCATAGCGCCAGGTTCACCATGTCCAGATCGGTGGTGCCCGGGTGGGCAGCAATAAAGTACGGAATTAAAAACTGCTCTTTACCGGCTTCTTTACTAAAGCGGTCGAACATTTCTTTAAACTTATCGTAAGCCCCCATGCCCGGCTTCATCATTTTCGACAGCGGGCCATTCTCGGTATGCTCCGGCGCTATTTTTAAATAGCCGCCAACATGGTGCTGCACCAGCTCGCGCACGTAATTCGGATCTTCCACCGCCAGGTCATAACGCACGCCGGAGGCCACCAGTACCTTTTTAATACCGGGTAAAGTACGGGCTTCGCGGTACAGTTCTACCGTCGGGCTTTGGTCGGTGTCCATGTGCTCGCAGATGGTGGGGTAAACACAGCTGGGCCGACGGCAAGTTTGCTCGGCTTTGGGGTTTTTACAGTTTAAGCGGTACATATTGGCCGTCGGGCCGCCAAGATCGGATATCACGCCGGTAAAACCAGGTACTTTGTCGCGAATATCCTTGATCTCCTGCATAATCGACTCTTTCGAGCGGCTTTGAATAATGCGGCCTTCATGCTCGGTAATCGAGCAGAACGAGCAGCCGCCAAAGCAGCCGCGCATAATATTGACCGAGGTTTTAATCATCTCGTAGGCGGGGATCTTTTCTTTGCCATACACCGGGTGCGGCACGCGCTGATACGGCAGGCCAAAGACTAAATCCATCTCTTCGGTAGAAAGCGGAAAGGCCGGCGGGTTAACCCAAATATGCCGATCGCCATGGCGCTGCATTATCGCCCGGGCACAACCGGGGTTAGTTTCCTGGTGTAATATCCGCGAGGCATGAGCATACAGCGGCTTATTAACGCTTACCTGTTCAAACGCCGGCAGCTTAACGTAGGTTTGCTCCCAAGGTTTTTGCCGTGGCGGCTGCACTAAAATCGGCTTGGCTTCCACTTCTGCAGGCTTGGTCAGGTCAATACCGGCTTTGGCGAATTCAGAATAGCTGCTGCAACCCACATCATCGGCGCCATAAGGGTTGGGCACCGGGTCAATTTTGCCGATTTTATCCAGCGCAGTAGAATCCACCCCACGCCAGCCCGGCAGCGGCTCTTTACGAATAACCGCCGTGCCGCGCACATCCTGTATCTCGCTTACCGGTACACCAGAGGCAATACGATACGCCACTTCAATCAACGGCCGCTCGGCGTTACCGTAAATTAAAATATCAGCCTTGGCGTCAAAGATTACTGAACGGCGTACTTTTTCTGACCAGTAATCATAGTGCGCAATACGGCGCAAACTGGCCTCAATGCCGCCAATAATCACCGGCACATCTTTATAGGCTTCTTTACAACGCTGGGTATACACGGTTACAGCCCTGTCCGGCCGCTTGCCGCCAATATCACCGGCGGTATACGCATCGTCATGGCGCAGCTTTTTATCGGCGGTGTAGCGGTTAATCATCGAGTCCATGTTACCGGCCGACACGCCATAAAACAGGTTTGGTTTGCCCAGGCGCATAAAGTCGTCTTTGCTGTGCCAATCCGGCTGGCAAATAAGGCCAACGCGATAGCCCTGGGCTTCTAACATGCGCCCTACTACCGCCATACCAAAGCTGGGATGGTCTACATAGGCATCGCCTACTACCAAAATAACATCGCAGCTGTCCCAGCCAAGCGTATCCATCTCGGCGCGCGACATAGGTAAAAACGGCGCCGTGCCATAGCACTCGGCCCAGTATTTCGGGTAGCTGAATAAGTCGCGCTCAGGCGCCATGCGTGCTACAGGGGCAGACTTGCGGGAAATGGTAGTAGCAACAGTGGACATAAATTAAGCACCAGAGTGTATCAAGGGCGCGTATTATACAAGGAGTAAAGGGGAAAGGCGAATTCACAAAATAATTAGCTGTCCATTACCTATACAGACAGCTAATTTAGTTGTATACCAATAACAAGATAAACTTGCACATCTTGGCAAAAATACACAAATTGTGCGAGGCTAAAAACTCAACCTACTCAATTGATATGCCATTACTCCGAAAAAGATACACAAACATGATTACATTGAAATTTACTACCGTTAATATTCCCATGCTGCGTGAACGCTAAAACTGCATCGTAATCACAGTTAACATCCGACACACTTTCGAAATCAACTGTAGACGAAAACTCTAATGGCGAAAGTTCAGATACAAATTTGTAATACTTTGCATAAAACTCTTTAAAACCCGAAGGATTTCCGATGTAATAAACGACAAGATATGTTGAAACAAGCATTAAAGGATTGTAGTTGAAGATTAATTTTTCACAGTGGGACGTTATATTACCTTTATCCACAGACGTAAGTCTCAATGGCTCGATTATTGTTAGCCACTTCATTCCTTGAGTAATTACAAGATCAAGATTTCCTACGCCTTTTCCTGAGCCTGAACTTCCTAACCTCGGCTGGTCTTGTACCTCGTACCCTTTAAATTTTAGTAAATCTCGCAAATAATCATTGTGTTCGTTCTCAAGTTTGTTCCTTCGCGTATAAACCACAAAAGAGATTGCATGAATTAGATGAACAAGAAAATCATGCTTATTAAACGAAACCCCATTAAATTCATACTCAGATGATTTTACAATGTTAAACTCAGATATAAGGTGAACGCTTTGTGATTTTAATCGTTGCAAATCAGGTAAAAAATTATCATTTTTATTTGTAACAATATACCGCCGAGATGTAGAAGGAGCGTTTATAGCGATTTCCGCAAGAAAATTTTCATCTACGCGCATTGATTTATCAACTTTTGAGAAAAGAACTTTATTCCCCTTTCTTTCTAAACTTTTCCTCCACGTATTCAAATTATCAAATGCACTCTTGTTTTTACCTGCCCTCTCCAAGTACTCAAGCCAAAGCAGTTCACTATCATCCAATAACAAATGGTGAGGAGAATTAACTGTACTAGGAAGAAGAACATCAATAAAAAATTCTGGCTCCGATATCTTTTCTGAAATCAAATCAGGACAGAAGCAGTACAAGTTAAAATTAAACATCATCAACCTCTTTCAAATGCTTAATTTTTTCTACCTTTAACCTCTGAAACTTTATTGCATCATCAATTTCCAGATCCATAAATCCATCAGGCCAAGAAATATCCCCAACAGCAGTAAAATTAACTTTTGATATATCTGTCATACCATCATCTTTTCTATCTAAGTGATATATGTTTATGTTATTTTTAGAAAATTCTACACTTGGATCTAAGAACAAAATTTGAAGCCTTTTAATAATAATATCACTGTGAGTTTCTATTATTAGCTTTTTATCTTCTTTAACTGATATTGAAACAAGAACATTTGTTAACCAAGCTTGCATTTTGGGATGCAAATGAATTTCAGGCTGCTCTATTATAGTTAGTGAGTGGGGCGGACAAAGAAGGACCTGAACTAATATTGGTAAAACTTGTGAAATACCAAAACCAACATCCGTTAACTCCACGGTTACATTGTTTTGCTTCACGGTAATTCGATGTATTATGTCGTTCGTTTTTGCCGTAGATATTTTAATTCCAAAGTCTTTAAACAATTCGTTTACTCTGTCCAAAACTATAGGATTATTTTTTAATATCTCAGCTAATTGAGAACCATCATTAGAGTTTAGAACATTGTGCTGTGCGGATTTCTCAAGCAAATAATATCGCTGAGGAAAAGCCCGTAGCGGAGTTACATGATTTAGATTACTACCTGCTATACTTTTTGAAAAAAACCTAAGGACACCACCAATGTATGAACGAATATACTTAGAAAAAGGGTTTTTACATTTAACTGAAAAATCATCACTTAATAAAGTAAAGTTATTTAAGTCAATATCTCTAACTATATCTAACCTTGATCTTTCTAGAGAATACTTACAATAAATGTCACTCAATAACTCAATCTTTTTAGACTTAGATACAACCACCCCAATCACTAACTTCTTACTTGAGTTAAATATACTCAATCGCTTCAACTCACACTCTTGCCGAGCTGAGTTATATAATATTGAATATTCGATATACTTAACTTTACGAACGCTCTCAGGAATAGTAAAAACGTCAATCAAATCATTTAATCTAGATGTTTTTATTTTCTCAAATTTGTATTTATCAAAATCTTCTGAATTATGAAATTTAAAAGTCGTTTTTAACGCATTATTTAGTCCGACCTTAAAAGAATCAACTATACCATCCTTGAGCAGCGAATCGCTTTCAAACATAGCGCTATTATATACTACAGCCAAATACTCCATCGCTTTTCGATAAATATCCATATCAACATTGTTGTTCTTCCTTCTTGCTGTATATGCTATGAATCTACAATAACTATCGAGTTCATCTACCACATCTACTAATCTTAACTGCTTCAAACCCTTTTCAATAAAATCATCCGTGAGCCCCCAGCCAATCTTTATTTCATTATCAATGCATTTATCAGGGAAAATATTTATTGGCTCTCCCAGACTTGACTTACCTCCATTCAACCTCAGCAGACTACCATAAGAATTGTAATTATCCGCAGTTTGCGACAACATTAATAACAGATTCGTGATAGAACTTTTTCCACAACTATTTGCACCTAAAAGGATATTGATATTACTGATATCAAAATTTATTTTTCTAAAAGATTTATAATTTTCTGCTTGTAATGACTCAATCATATTCGTGGCCTATGCTATAGAATCTAAGAGCAGGTCTTGTCTTTTGCCTACTTCAGCTACAATGGAACCGGCTATCTAACCTTAAATCTGCTGTTACATTTACCGAAAAACTGAACTTGGTCAAGGCTTTATTTGCTACAAAAACTAAGGGCGCATTACTGTGCCCTTCTGTTGGTTTGATATGGCCGTTATGCCGCTGGCTTGACGCTAAATTGCAAGCCAAGCGCTTTGGCGACTTTTAATACCGTGCTTAGTTGCGGATTGCCATCAGCCGATAGGGCTTTGTATAAACTCTCTCGACCAAGGCCGGTATCACGCGCTAGTGTTGCCATGCCTTTGGCACGGGCAATATCCCCCAGCGCTTTGGCAACAAAGCTGGCATCACCATCACATTCGGCTATTGAGGCTTCAAGGTAGGCCGCCATCTCCTCTGGTGTACGCAGGTGCTGTGCTACGTCGTAATCCAGCAGTTTTGTCTTCATTTCTGAACCAAGGCTCCGTTGATAAACTAGATCTAGTTTAGCAGGCTGGCAGTATCATTCCGCGTCAAAATGGTAGATATGATCTGCATAGCGTTTACCGCCAATGCTATGTGCATCTGGCTCCTTTGCTACCAGCTTAAACCCGGCTTTTTGCAATACCCGCTCTGATGCCACATTGCCTACAGTGACCACTGCTTTAAAGCGGTTGATACGCGGTGTCACTGCGGCCCATTGAATAAGCGCTTGTAGCGATTCAGTGCCAAAACCCTGACCATGAAACTCGGGCAGCAATAAATACCCCACTACAGCCCTACCCTCTGACATTCCCATGCCGGTAACCCCAATAGCCTTACCAGTATCATGATGGCGCATAACCAGACATAGCCAGTGGCTGGCGTCTTTGTGCCATGGCTGCAGTCGTGACTGAAATTTCTGCTGTAACTCAGCGTCTGTTGGTTCATCAAAACACTGCGCTATAACGTCGGGAGTCTTGTGTAGTAGCTGAAACAGAGGCCAGTCTTGTTGTGTAAGTGGCGTCATCACAAGCCGTTCAGAACGGATGTTCATTGAGCAAACTCTCACCTGATTAAATTACATACAAATAATGCTATTACAGTTAGCTATAAACCTAAACGGGTCAAGGCTTTATTTGCTGCAAAAGCTAAGGGCGCAATAATGCGCCCCTACGTTGAATTAGTTAGAAAATATACACGGCTTTACCGACAATATTTTGCTCAGGCACAAAGCCCCAATATCTGCTGTCCAGACTGTTATCGCGATTATCCCCCATAACAAAATAATGCCCGGCCGGAACCAGCCATTCCCCAGTGCGCATGCCCGGTTGACGGAAGTAATGTTGTATAAAGTCCGGTTTAGCAGTGTTCTGCAGGATTTGATACTTTTGCCCGTCCAGCGTCTCCTGATATTGTGAAATCTCACTCGCAGCTGCGTTATCCAATTCCACATTATCAATCAGCTCGTATTCCGAGCAGCCATTGCACGCTCTGGTTAGATATAGGCGTTTATGTTGATAGTAAATTTTATCTCCCGGACCTGCTATTACCCGCTTGATGAAATCTGTTGTTTCATTTTCGGGCTTTCTAAACACGACTATGTCACCACGTTGTACTGTCGCGGTTGATTTAGTTTGCAACACAGGTATTCCAGCATAAGAATAGTTACCAAAACCATGCTTACTAACAACGACATGATCTCTGGGATTTAACGCCGGGCTCATTGATGCTGCGGGAATAGAGTACACGTCATAAAAGAAGGTTTTGGTAACAAACACTGACGAGTAAACCGCGATGACACAGAGCAACGTTGTCCACCATTTTGCCCACCAGCTTCTTTTTTGTGAAACATCATAGTTAGCGCTAAGGATATAGGCATGTATGGCACAAGCGATGGTAATGGCGTATGGCCAATACTGCGCTTTGCCACCTTCTGAAAATAGTGCCGCGCCTATTGGATACTGCGTAAGAAAAATGCAGCCCAGTGTCAAAGCGATGTAAAAGAAAAAATAGCGTGGCCGGTTTACGTATAAAAATACAAAGGGTTGAAACAGTAAGCCAAAAGATATGGCAATCCAGCTGTTAGGTTTCCATTCTGTATACACATTACTTCCTTAAAAAACGCCGGATCTGAAAAAACTAAAATTATCTGAACTATCAGGCTCAAACTCTCAGTGCCAGATATTGCCGTTTGCCTGGCTATTCCAGCTAGCACCGGAACAGGTTAGTTAACCTTAAATTTGTTGTTACATTTACCGAAAAACCAAACTTGGTCAAGGCTTTATTTGCTGCAAAAGCTAAGGGCGCAATAATGCGCCCTTACGTTGGTTTTGCTCGCGGCACTTCTAGTTACTTAACCGTGCCAAAATCGCTGTTTTTAGTGTGTCGTACCGGGCTGCTAACTGGCGATGACGCGACTGTACAAAGTATAACGGCTCTACCACCGGCTTTGGTGCCCGGTACATCGCCACTTTTGCTGCCTCGCTAAACTGCAGTAAGGTGCTGGCTGGCAGTACCGTAAAACCCAGCCCCATACTTACCGGCAGTAAAATTTGTGATAACTGATTAATCCGCCCTGAGCGTTTAAATAGTGCCGGATCGCACGAGGCCAGGGCGCCATCACCACAATGGCTGAAGTACAGGTTCAGATAGTGCAGTGCGTCCGGATGCTGAATTAACCCCAGTGATTGCAGCGTTTTTACAATATCAGCACTATTAGTATTATCAGCGCGATCTGCCGGCAACATCAGACCCAGTGGTTCGCTGCCGCAGCTTTGATAACTGAAATTGTCGTTATCATCACGCTTGGTGCTGATACCCAAGTCAATATGGGATTGCGCTATACCCTGCAAAATACTGCTTTGCGGTGCCACTTCAAGCTCAATACACAAACGCGGGTGCTGCGACTGCAGCAATAACACCGCAGGGTAAATACGCTGCGCCAAAGCGCCTGAACAGGCAATGCTGCAATGCCCTTCGAATGGTGAGTCGAACTTCAAGCTATCAAGCAGCTTATCCTCGTGTTGCTGCAACGCCAGCGCATATTGATATACCTTGCGGCCCTGCTCAGTAAGCTCAACCCCTTTGCCTAAGCGCAGCAACAGCTCAGCGTCACAGGCTTGCTCCAGCTTTTTCAGGTGCTGGCTTACCCCTGGCTGAGTCATAAAACGTAATTCTGCGGTGCGGGTAAAACTGCCGCTTTCAACCAGGCTAACAAAGGTTTGCAGCCACAATGGATTTAGCATCTATAAATTCATGTTATCAATTTTATAACTAATCATAATTTTTTATTTCTACCCTGTCCAGCTACCATAGCAACACCTTAACAAAGCAGGAGTTTAGCCATGGCAGATAATTCAAAGGTGTATCCACGAACCTTTTCGCATATTGGTATTTCAGTACCGGATTTAGAAGCTGCGGTAGAATTTTATACCGGGGTACTGGGTTGGTATTTAATTATGCAGCCAACCGAGATCATTGAAGATGATTCAGCCATCGGCCAGATGTGCACTGATGTATTTGGTGCAGGTTGGCAGAAATTTCGCATTGCGCACTTATCTACCGGCGACCGGGTGGGTGTTGAGTTGTTCCAGTTTAACAATCAGCAAAACCCCGACAACAACTTTGAATACTGGAAAACCGGCGTGTTTCACTTTTGTGTGCAAGACCCGGATGTTGAAGGCCTGGCAGAGCGCATTGTTGCAGCCGGCGGCAAAAAGCGCATGAAAGCGCCGCGCTATTACTACCCTGGCGAGAAACCGTATCGCATGATTTATATGGAAGACCCGTTTGGTAATATTCTGGAAATTTACAGCCACAGCTATGAGTTACATTATGCCAACGGCGCCTATAACTAACAGCCACTGTAAAAGTTAAGGGCGCAATAATGCGCCCCTGCATTAGTTTGGTGTACTAGCCAGCTTAATGCGCGGCCAATTGGTGGTAGAACTCGGGGTTATCCTGAATAGTGGCCAGCACTTTGGCTGCAAGGCCGGTTGGATTGCAGCGCTTGCTCTCCCAGCTTTTTATCGTATCAACACTGGTACTCAACGCTTGGGCTAACTGGGCCTGAGTAATGGCTAAACTTTCACGCAGGGTTTTAACATCTGCCACTTTACAGAGGGTCACACGGCTTGTCGTTTTCTGGCCTTGCTTAATCTTCATAGCTTCGGCCAGAGAATCCTTTAGATCGTTAAAGATACTCATACTTCACCTCGTCCGCAAAAACAGAGTTCAGTGTAGACCTAATATACTTATTCACTAACACAGCTACTAATCAGAGTAATATGCTGCGCAGTTATGCAGGTTTTGCTCGCTTTAGTTACCGATTAACTGCACGCTGTCGTTTGCCTGAACTCAAAGATCCAGTTTAACCAATATCTTCCTTCGATCTCCTACTTAAATACTTTGATAAAGTGTACTATCAGTAATTTATAGCCGGAAGAGACTGAATATTAATCAGTTTTGCACCATCCATGTCTTCAAGTAAGAGTTTTAAGCTGTCTGCTTCATTCAAATGCTTAATGGTATCCGGATTGAGACTTGTACCTAACCTTATGTTAGGGTCGGCTAATTCTGTTTTCAAAAAGGAGTCGATACCGACTTCAAGTTGAGGTGCCATTATGATTATTTCACCTTCTTCACGTTCAGAAATTAGCCCTTTAGCTATTTCGACATTTTTTGCAATCGATAATCTTTTTCCTTTGAATTCATTTAGACTAAACCGATGCCATACTTCTACATTTGATGGATAATCAACTGGATCTCTAATAGGAAAGACCCATTTGTCCAATACCAAAAAGTTACCACCGCATTTACCACTTCCACCGCAACCACCACCCGAAACCCTGCCAATATTGATTGGAGCATTTATAATAAAGCATACGACGGCATAAATTTTTTCATCCCTTTTAATTATCTGAGATTGGCTAATTTCCAACACTTGTAAATTTTCCAGACTTATCTCTACTTCGCTACAACTCTCGTCTGCATTAACATGTGACATAAAGAGGAATTGGAGAATTGCTATTGATGCAATAAAGTATCTAATCATTTATATATTCCTTTTTAAGTAAATTTAATGTTTGACCATGTACACATACAGAAACCTTTTCCGGAAAGTCGTCTTTGGGGAGATTGATAAAAATTTTCTTGCAGTTCTTCAGGATACTTTCACTTGCTGGCATTGAATACTCAACGATGTAATCGGGAGGCTTTACCGTCCAGTATTCATTTTTCAAGACACCACCTAACGTTGACATTGATGCGCCTATAATGATTGCCGCCAGCCCGGAAGCTCCTGTTTTGACATCAAACGAAAAACCTGCACCTGAACCAAAAGCTTCAAACCCACCATCATTAAAGCCCAATACAACAAACAACAAACCTATTGATATAACTGAAAACCCTATCTGAATAACTGCAACCTTCATGACTTGTTTATTTATCATTGTTTTCTGATTGGCTTGCTCAGCGATTATGACAGAATATAAAGCGTAATCATTGGCAGTATTAAGCAATGGCTTGACATCCCTAAATGAATTTATAATATTATCTGAGTTGTCGTTTTTGACAGAGTTTTGTAGATTATTGATATTCTCTATGACATTAAAAAGTAAGAATACGGGAATGAAAATACCTAAAATAATACCTGCCAAAAGCCGAAGCAAGTTACCCATGACGTCCTCCTTTTCGCCTACTAAACATGACTATTTTCTGGTTAATTATTAACCAATACGTCAGTCAACATCATGTTCAGTAAAAAATCAAATTATCAGAACCAGAAAAAGCTTAAATTGGCTGAGAAGCTAAATGAGCTAAGGCTCAAGTCCTGAGATGCAAATGTTTGCAAAAACTTGAGGGATAAGAAAATAGTTATAAAAATCAGGACTAAATTACAAACGTTTTGTAAATACTGTGACTTAAGTTGTAAGTCTGGAGCGAGTTACTCTTTATTCAGGATAAGGTCTCGCCTTTTACCCACCCCCTCAAAAACCACCGAACAAGATTATTAAACCTTTTATTTGCTGTTATATTTAAAGGGACAAAAATCATGTAACAGAATTAAATCAACTTAGCTTCGTCTTTAACTGTGCCGGACAAGCAAATTGCTGTGCGCTGTCGCCAAAAAAGCTGCCGCTGCGCAAAAAATGCAGCACCTGGTCAATGACCTGTTGCCGTTTCATCAGAAACGGATGCGATACAGCTACCGTAACCAACGCGCACATGCCTTGTACTTTGGTATTTTCAACCGACACCTTGCCATCATCCGGGTTGGGCAAGAAGGTAGATAACATAAGGTTAATAGAGCTGGTACCGGCAATAACGCCCAGCTCAAAACTGACCGGTCCCAGCTGTTTGGGTATGTCGTGCTTGCCGGTGCCCAGTTGCATACCGGCCGGGCCGTTAAATGCTTCAAAGCCCGGTACATCTTTTAAATTATCGACCACCTGGCTACCCTGATTTGGTGGTCCCATCATCACTACGCGGCCTAAATCTGTAATAACGTTATCCTGCAGATATTGGCGCAGCAAAATACCGCCCATTGAATGGGTAACAAAATGAATAGCTCGGCTTTGTTTTTCCCGGCACTGCACTAATGCCGGCGTAATAGCCATCGGCGCCAGCGCTTCTACGCTATAGTCACGCGACGGATAATCAACATTCACGCTATGGTAACCGGCGTCATCAAGCGCTTGCTGCAAAGTCTCCATCGCACTGGCGCTGCGGGCTAGGCCGTGCAGCAACACAACACAGTCTTTAGCGCTGCTGTTAAACGACATAAGTAACAAAACAACTAACAATGTTATTCGCATAATGTTCCTTTAGGTTGCAAGGTGCAGGCTTGCGGCTGTTTTATCTATACAAACCTGATGGACAAAAAAATAATTAAAAAAGTTTGTCACACTACTCTTAGCTGCCGTGTCTTGGTTATGAAGCTGGTTAAACACACTGATTAAAATCTAAAGGACACTACTATGACTCAGTTAAACAACAACACCAATAACGCTTACCGTTTAGCAAAAAAACCAACCTTAACTACCGATTTGGTGCTAACCACTTTTGCCGTGGTTGTTTTTATGCAGGCAGCCACTTATAGCTCTGGTTGGTTTTTGCCTGTTGCTACCTACATTATTGCCGTAGCAGCCTTGTTCGCCACTATCAACCGCCACAGCGCCAGCCCGGTAAGTAAACTATGGCTTACTGCTATCAACGCGCTGGGCTGCACTGGATTAATCGCTGCGCTGTGGTTTAGCGGCAAAATGGCCGTGCTGTTTTAACGGCACTGCGCCATCAAGCAGCGTGCAGTGAATGGCGGGTTTCACCGGCAAAGGCAAACGACATAAGCGGCGCATCCAGCAGCTATTAGTCGCTGTGCAAGTACAAAGTACCATTGGCTTGTATGATGCTTAACCACTGCTCTGACATTGCCATTGCCTGCTCAATTTCCTCTGGCGTAAATACTGACTGCCCCCTTTGCTGAAACCAGTTGTAGCGGTTGTACAACTCGGTGTCGTCGGTTAGCTCCATAATCATCTGGTTAAACGCATAAGCTTGTAAGCGGCCATCTTTCCCTACAGTTTGTGCATGATGCAGTTGCGACAGCTTTATCAGCGCTTTAAGGCTGCCGTGCTGTGCAGCAGAAGATAAAAAGTCGACTTGCTGTTGAATAAAGCCACTACGTTTGGCGACATAGCCATTACGCTCGAGGCTGGCATAACCTGTCGCGAGCATATACTGCTCTGGCGTTATCATCGCTATCGCTTCTTGTGCTGGCACATAACCCTTGCTGGCAGCCATGGCTAGATAAGCATAAAACTGGTTACGCTGTTGCTTATCAACACCCAAACAAAAGTCATAGCGTTCAGAAATATGTGCTGCTGCCTCGCCATTATCGTTAAACTGGTAGGCTTGTTGCAACCGCTCAGCCAGTGCGGCGGCGTCTTCTGGCACTACATAACAGTTTCGCAGGTTCATGCCCAACACATAGGCCGCTTCACTATCGCCCTGCTGTGCAGAGTGATTTAAGCGACTAAAGTGTGACAGCAAATTGCTGTCCAGCGCCCAGTCTGGCCTTGTCATAATCACCAGTTTGCCGTCATTATCTGTAGCTGTACCGAGCTTTGCGTTGCTCAGCGGATCGTGATCGGCAGTTACATTCTCTACAGGTTTACGCGCTATAGTGCTATCTTGCAGCGGTTGCGGTTTATCACCTTCAGCTGCAACAGCTGCTGTGCTGCTATATCTGTTTGCCAGCCATAGGGCGGCTAAAACCAGCAGTAATACAACAGCCAACTGGGTTTTTATGTTAGATCTGGTGAGAAAATTAATAACAGTGATCCTCTGCTTGGTTTGCTGGCCGGTTTAGTTTTTAGTTTGTCTCACCAATATGCGAGCTTGCGGCTTTAGCGCATAACGTCGGAGCAGTATGAATTTAGCTCTGCAAAGACGAACTGTCATTTTGGTGTCAGGTAGTGTTGCTAACATGTTTTTACTACACGGGCTAAGTATTTATTTGTGCAACATTGTGCATCATACTGCAATAAGTTAACATCTAGCCGAACACTAATAATTTTAATAAGTTACCTTTAGACAACACCGCAAGGATGGCTCTGTAGTCTTTTAACACGGAAAACCTATGCTAAGCCGTATTAAACGTTTACTACTGTTAACCGAGCCTGATCTCAACTCTGCTTCGGTAGAACATCTGCAACAAAGTACCTTACGAATTATCCTAAGTGCTGGCTTGCTGTTGGTGCTGGTCATCGTTTTACACAGCTCATGGCAAGCTTACCAGGTTAAAGCCTGGTACATTATCGGGATCACTGTAAGTTTCTATACGGTCTTATTATTAGCGCTGTATTTTTCGTCCAAATTACTGCAGTTCAGCAAAACCCTACTATTGATAACCGTGTTCGCCGCGGGGTTTTGCATGCTGCTGTTTATCGACGATTTTGAGTTGTCAAAACTCGGGGTTATTTTTGTTTATACGGCTCCGATTATTGCCATGTTGTTTTTTTCACGCAACATGACAATCGCTGTAATGCTGCTTAACTTTATCCCTT
Organism: Rheinheimera gaetbuli; assembly: GCF_054781935.1. Classification (NCBI taxonomy): domain Bacteria; kingdom Pseudomonadati; phylum Pseudomonadota; class Gammaproteobacteria; order Chromatiales; family Chromatiaceae; genus Rheinheimera; species Rheinheimera gaetbuli. The sequence goes on along the minus strand of NZ_BAAGTL010000012.1, from coordinate 226,383 downwards.
ATTATTATTTGATATGGGGAACGGGGCCGGTAAATTTATTTGATATATCAATAACTTTACCAGCAACACCCATCTATTTGCATAGCTTACTGTTTTTATTTTTTAACCTGTGTATCCCGCTGGCGGTTATGCGGGTTATTAGCACCTTAAAGCGTAATGCCCGCTCGCTTGAGCTACAAAATACCGTTATAAGCCAAAGTAACACCATGTATGAGGATATTTTTGATCATCAAAGTAAGGCAATGTTGCTGTTAACCCATGACGGCAAAATTTTAAAAGCAAATGCTAAAGCAGATCAGATTCTGGGTATTACGATCAGTAACCATACAGGTATAAAAAATATTGCCGCCCTGGTAACACCACAGGGCACAGATAATGCGCATTTTTGGCTAGGCCACGAGACAGAATGTCTGATACAAGGTTCTGCGTCTGGCTATATCATGCTGAATCATCTGTGTCGCACTGAGCAGCAACATCATCTTGTACAAATGGATGATCTGACACAGCTAAAACAACTACACCAGAAAATCACCTCCAACAAACAGAAACAAAATTTGTGGCGAAACTACGACAAATTAACTGCACTACCAGAATGTCGCTTTTTTTTGCAATTAATAAAACAATACGCCACTTGTAAAGCTGGCAGCCTGATGATTATTGTTAGGCTGTGCAACATAAAAGCCTTTAACCACCAACATAGCTATCATGCCGGCGACGAGCTGTTAGCGTCATTTGCCAGCGAGTTCCGTAATTGCATCCCCGAGCAAGCATTGGCGGCAAGATTACGTGGGGTTAAGTTTGTATTGTGGCTACCACTACCAGAGCACAGTACCTCATTTAGCGAAGAAACAGCGAATATTCACCGGCTGTTGCCTAAAGTACTCGCGCTTAGCAACGGCGACTTTAAACCTGTCTACGAGCTGGGTATTAGTGTATCAAACCAGGTTACTGCGCAACCGGAACTTATGCTTGAGCAGTGCGAAGCGGCACTGGAATCTGCCGATGCGTATACCAAACCGCTGGCATTTTACCAGGCCGATGTATTAGAGCAGAAAAACCAACAGCTGCGTTTATTGCATGAATTTAAGCAAGGCTTGGTCGCAAATGCATTGCAGCTTTGGCTACAACCAAAAGTAACACCTGATGGCACAATTATCAGTTTCGAAGCGCTGCTTCGCTGGCAAGATGCAGCAGGCAACTTTATTGCACCAAACCATCTTGTTGAATTGGCTGAGCAATATGGTTTTATTTCGCAGCTCTCATCCGCTGTTTTGAAAAAAGCGATAGAGATTATTAATCACTTTACGGCGCAAGACATTCGCTATCCGGTGGCAATTAATCTTACCGGCTCAGACCTACTGTGTGACGCCTTTTACAACCAGCTAATTGATCTGGCTACGCACCAAGCGCCTTTGCTGAACATGCTACAGCTTGAGTTAACAGAAAACAGCATTGTCCAGCATCAACAACCCCTATTTAACAAAATGCAGGTGTTAAGCCGCCTTGGCTTCGACATCGCGCTGGATGATTTTGGCACTGGCCAGGCGTCTTTAAGTACCTTAAGCAAACTTCCGGTTAGTACCATAAAACTAGACAAAACCTTCTTACTGCACCTACCCGGCGATCAGCGACAAGCTCAGCTTGTACAATCCATAATGCAGCTGGCAAAGACGCTTAAGCTAACATTGATTTTAGAAGGTGTAGAGACCGACTCACAGCGTCGCTTTTTAAAGACACTAGGAGCTCAAGTTGTACAAGGCTACTTTTTCTCCAAACCAAAGCCGCTGCAACACTGGGTTTCAGTGCTAACAGAAAAGCCACCAGAAAATATTGAGTGGCCAGCTTAAAGATGTCACCTGCCGGCTTTGGCCATCCCCTGAAGCAAGATAGCATGCGACAACTCACCAAAGTGCGCTGCCGCCAGGCTGCCATCGGCAGAAAAAAACAAGGTAGCCGGCACGCCCTGCGCACCGTAATAGCTGGCAACATCACCGCGGTAATCCAGCAGCACATTGTCAAAAGCTAACTGGTGTTGGCGCAAGTACTGCTGCACGGTAGCGCGATTTTCCTGCAGGTTAACCATAATAACGCTGATATCGGCATACTGCTGCTGTGCTTTTAACAGCGCCGGCATCTCGCGGTGGCATGGCGGGCACCAACTGGCCCAGATATTCATCACCACAGGTTTACCCTGTGCCAGTTGCACCAACCCAACCTGATAGCCCGATAAACTCTCCAGGGGGATGTCGGCCAGTACCTGCTGTTGTTGCTGCGAATGTAACCAGGCGCTGCCAAGCGAAAAACTCAAAGCCGTGCTGATGGCCCCAGCCGCCATAGCGCGTTTTAGTAGCGGATGGCGTTTAAACTGCAACATCAGTAATACCAGCGCCGCCAATACAGTAGCGGCGATGTCGATACCGCGGTCTCGAAAATCCAGCATCTGCCACAGGCTGTCATAACTGTCGGCAAAGCGGATAACAAAGATTAACCGGCCGAATAATAAAGCGCCAAGCAATACCAGCAACAACGGGTCTGTAGCGCTATTGCCGCTGCGCCTTGCAACAATACGGGCGACAATAAGTCCGCAGACACTACTTAACAGCAACAGCAATACCGCAGTGGGCAGTGATAGCGGCCCCAGGGAAACACTTAACATAAATACATCCGTTTGTTTGCGCAACGACAGCTAATGGCATGCCGGGCGCAGAATAGTTAAACAAGCATTGCTTCAGCCGCTATGGCTGCTAAAATCGGCCTTAATGTTAACACGCAGCAAAGCAGAACCATTATGAGCAAAACCAACAGCGGCGCCCTGGCCTATCAGCAGCAGGAACAAGGCTATCGCGATAAAGCGCTGAAGATGTACCCCTGGGTGTGCGGCCGCTGCGCCCGTGAATTTGTGCATTCCAATTTGCGCGAATTAACCGTGCATCATATTGATCACAACCACAGCAATAACCCCTCCGATGGCAGCAACTGGGAGTTACTATGTATTTATTGCCACGACAACGAGCACAATAAATTCCACGAATTTATACTGTACGGCGGCACCACTGAGCAAAAAGTCGCGCCGGCGACCCATAACCCCTTTGCTGATTTAAAAGCGTTGTTAAATAAGTCGAAGTAATAATCGTTAGCGCCCGGCGATCTGCAGTAAACGTTCAGCATGTTGCAGGCGCTCCAACCAGAAGCTCAGCAACTCTTGGCTTAAACAGCAATGACCACTGCAGCAGGCACAGGTGTAAAACTTAGCCATTTATTTGTCATCGCTACTGTGATGCAGCGTCTGATAACGCCTCTCCATCAACTCACGCAAAATCGCCGCCTCGGTATGGCTGATCCCCAGCTCGGCACGCAGACGTTTAAGCGCCGGCTCGGCATCAGCCATTACTCTACCATCTTTAAATGCCTGCTCCAGCGCCAGTTGAAAAAACTGTCGCCGCCGGGATAACTGCTCAGAAAAACCCGACGCCAGAATACCCGCCGGCAGCGCTACCATACCAATACCGACAATAGTAATTAAACCGCCAAATAAGCGGCCCAAATCGGTAACCGGGGTTACATCACCATACCCCACCGTGGTGAGAGTAACCAACGACCACCACATGGCCTGTGGGATAGAGCTAAAGTGTTGTGGTTGCACATCTTTTTCTAAAGTATACATAGCACATGCCGCCACCAGCATAATAATAAACAACACCGAAAACGCAGCAAACAGCGAATAACGTTCTTCTTTAAACACGTTTAGCAACAGCTGCATGGCGCGTGAGTAGCGACTGAGTTTAAATACGCGCAGTAGACGAAACACCCGCAAATAACGTAAATCGATGTGAAAAAAGAAACCAAGATAAAACGGTAAAATAGCCAGTAAGTCTATAATAGCCAGCGGCGAACACATATAACGTAAGCGTTTTTGCAAGTTAGTACCTGCTTGTTGCTGAAATGGCAAGGTATCAACACAGCTCCAAATCCTGGCGGCATATTCAAGCGTAAAAATACCGATAGAAACCAGTTCAAAATAGAAAAAATGTCGGTTATACAACCGGTCAATCGGCTCTATTGACTGCAACACCAACGCTATAATATTCAGGCCAATCAGCAGAATTAACAGTATATCCACCCAAACATAGCGCTTATCGTGTTCTGTGGATGGCTCCAGACATTTCGCCATAACGCTACGTGATAGCATCGTTTTCCCTCATTGGCATGCTTGTAATTTACGAATAACCTGATGTTGCCATACTACCAAACCAGCGCCGGCTTAAGCGCAGCAACAGGCTGTTGAGTTAGCGCGATTTACCTTGGTAGCAGCAGGGCTTCGTCAATCGCAATAAAACGGCTGGCGGCTTTTACCAGCGCCTGAGCGGTTAAGCCTGCCACACCGTAAACTTCTACTTCGGTGTTATATTTAGTGGTTAGTTTGTCTGCCAGCAGGCCGAAATCGCCATCGCCTGAGGCCAGTACCAGTACATTGCTGTGCTGGCCGTATTCAATTGCATCTAACGTTATACCGACATCCCAGTCACCTTTAGCACTGCCGTCAGCACGCTGAATAAAGGGCTTAAGTTTTACCTTAAAGCCGATGGCGCGCAGAATATTCTGAAACTGCCGCTGCTTCTCATCGCCCCGGTCAATGGCATAGGCAATAGCTTTGACTACAGTACGGCCAGCAGTAACCTGACGCCAAAAAGCGTTGTAATCAAAATTTCGGCCAAAGGCCTCGCGGCTGGTGTAATAGATGTTTTGCACATCGACCAAAATGGTCACACTGCTCATTGCAATATCCGGTTGGTTAAAGCCGACACGCTAACCGCCAATAACGTTGAGTGCAACCGTTTTCAAGCGCTACAGGCAAATCTTGGCAAACTGCGCCTGTAACAGCTGGCATAAATCCTCTGCCGCAAGCTCAATTTCCAGACCGCGCTTGCCTGCACTGACGTAAATAGTGCTGAATGGCGTTGCTGAACTATCAATTAGCGTTGGCAACCGTTTTTTCTGTCCCAGCGGGCTAACGCCACCCAAAACATAACCGGTACTGCGCATTACATCTGCTGCATTAGCCATTTCAGCTTTTTTTACGCCCAACGCCTTTGCCGCCAGTTTCATACTTAACTGCTGACTTACCGGCAGCACAGCCACTGCCAGTTGCTTGCCATCCAGCTGCAACACCAGTGTTTTAAACACCTGCGCCGGGTTTAGCGCCAGTTTTTCTGCTGCCTCAAGGCCATAGGATGCCGCTGCCGGATCATGCTGATACTGATGCACGGTATAAGCTATACCCTGCTGCTTCGCCAAATCTATAGCGGGTGTCATCGTTGTCCTCTCTGTTTCACAAATGCAATAAAGCAGCGCCATACATGGCACTGCAGTTTTAACGCTGCGTTATTGCACTTGCACTACATCAGCCTTTTGCCGGCGCTGGCGGCGTAACACTTAGCCGTTCTACGCTAGGCGCTAGTGCATCCAGTTCGAAATCCAGCTGAACCCGCTGTGCCTTATGCAACTGGCCTGTGGCGGTATATTTCCATTGTTGCACCGCAAACAGCGCCTCTTTAGCAAATACCTGTTCAGGCACCGCTTTAATAACATCTGCATTGATTACGTTACCTTGTGCATCAACATCAAACTGGATCTGCACATACCCTGAGATCCCCTGCTGTGCCGCTTGCACTGAATAACGCGGTTCAACCCGTGATACGGCAGTAAGCTGAGTGGCTTTGTCTGCACCGGCCACTGCCGGTTGCTGCAATATCAGTGTGACTGACGTAACTAAAGCCAAAACCAGCAATACCGCCGTTTTGCTTAACCCCTGCTGGCGCTGCAGCTGCATAATACGTTGTTTCATAGTGTTAAAGTCTCCATAGTGGTGAGTAAGCGGCCACCAGTTTGCTGATGGCTGCTGTGTACTGCTTAGTAAGGCATAACCATAAGCAATTCTTTCTGCCTTACTGGCATGTTGTGTTACCACGGCGTCACACGCCAGCTCCTGCGCCTGACGATAACGGCTATAAGCCAGCCAGCACAGTGGGTTAAACCAGCATAAACACAGCAACAGTAGTGCAAGGTAATTCAGGTGTAAGTCGCCACGGCGCCAGTGCGTTAGCTCATGCTGCAAAATAAGCTGCTGTTGGGTAGCATCAAAGCGGGTAAAGAAATCATGCGGCAATAAAATGCGCGGTACAAAAAGCCCGGCAATATAAGGGCCGCTGTTATTGTCGGCCTGGCGGCAATACAGTGTTGCGGGTGTTAGCTGTAGCGGTGCCGCGCGTAAATACTGCGCCCTGCTATTGAAGTAATTTAACAGTAAGTAACCGCTGCATAACGCCACACCAAGCATCCACAGCCAAAACAACCAATTTGTCGTACTGACAGCGCTGGAAACCTGTTGCAGCTCTACCTGGTAGCGTTTTATCACGTCACTGTGAATCGCAACCGGTGAAAAGGAAACCAACATAGAGGTCAACAAAAACACCGGCACCGCCGCCCACAATGCATAAACGCTGCGGGCACCGAGGGGTTTAAGTAACACTTTCTGCGCCAGCAATAATAACAGCAGCAATAGCGTTAAAGGCAGTGACAGTTGCAGCAGATAACTAGTCATTTTTCTGCTCCTGCTCCCACTGTGCAATCAGGTTTTTTAACTGCTGCACGTCATCAGCATTAAGCTGATTTTGGCTGGCAAAGCCCGCCACCAGCGGAGCAACCCGGCCAGCAAACAAACGCTCGACAAATGTGCGGCTTTGCTCAAGCTGATAATCCTGTTGGGCCACCAGCGGATAATACAAATAGGCTCTGCCATCTTTATCAAAGCCCAGCGCACCTTTAGCCACCAGGCGGTTTAATAAGGTTTTTACTGTTTTTTCATGCCAGTCTTTGTCATTACCCAGTGCCGCCACTACGTCATTGGCCGATAACGGCTGACGCTGCCATAGCACCTGCATCACACTAAGCTCTGCATTGCTGATTTCAATCATAAGTTGCCCCATTGATTACATCTGTAATACAATTACTATTACAGATGTAATCAATGCATGCAAGCATCAACAGAGATTATTTTATACTTATACCACTCACCATCGTTTTACTGCCGTGACTGAAACTGGCTCAATCGTTACAATAGCGCAATGTCAGAGCAGCGAAATGGTGTCTTATGACCAGTTGGCAAATTGCCGGTACCCTGTTGGCCTTGGTGATGATGTTGTATGCCTACCCGCGGGAATTACTGCCGAAGCTGCGTAATGAACCCGGCTATCAGCATTTTGTCTTTGCCTCTGCCGTGGCGCTGAGCTTATTCTGGAGCGTGCAGGCCGGTATTAAAGATGGCTTGAGCCTGCACTTTTTGCTGCTAACCAGCCTGGTGCTGTGTCACGGCTGGCGTATTGCCAGCTGGATTTGTTTGCTGCCAACGCTGATGCTGATTGGCTTTGGCAAACTACCCTGGCAAGACGCCGGCCTGTTTGCCCTTAGCGGTTTTATCTTGCCCGGCCTGTTTAGCTATGGCGTATTTTTAGCCAGTTATCGCTATTTAAGCCGGCACCTGTTTGTGTACATTTTCGTCGCCGGTTTTCTCGCGGCAGCGCTGACGATAGTGCTGCAAATCGGCCTGACGTCACTCTGGTTTGGCCTGGAAGGCCGCTACAGCTGGCGTGTTATCATTGATAACTACACTCTGTTGTCGTTGCTGATCTGGTTTCCGGAAGCCTTGCTCAACGGCAGTGCAATAACCTTAATGGCCATATACCGGCCACACTGGTTGCGCACCTTTTATGACCGGGAATATTTAGCGCCGGATAAGTAAAACGCAAGTTGCGGATAAACAAAAGCCTGGCACAAACCAGGCTTTTTGCGATATCAGTATTCTTTATGCAGACGCGGTATCCGGCTCGATATCATCTTCTGCAGCTAACTTGTCTTTACTGTGATCTTTGGCAATCAGCATATACACCGACGGCAATACAAACAGCGTAAACAAGGTTCCGATGGTCATACCCAGTACCAGTACGATACCGATAGAATTACGCGCTCCGGCACCGGCGCCGGTAGCAAATATCAGCGGTGTATGGCCGGCAATGGTGGCCAGGCTGGTCATCATAACCGGGCGCAAGCGTAATACTGACGCTTCGCGTATGGCTTCCAGCTTGGCTTTGCCCTGCTCTTGCAGCTTGTTGGCAAATTCCACCACCAGGATACCGTTACGGGCGATAAGGCCAATTAATGTTACCAGGCCCACCTGCGAGTAAATATTTAACGTGCTGGTAAAGGCATCAGTAAAGTGCGGCATCGGTGCCGGTATTTTTAAGAAGGTAAACACTAAAGCACCGAACAGCGCCATTGGCACCGAGCCTAATAAAATCACCATAGGGTCGCGAAAGCTGTTGTACTGCGCCGCTAACACCAGAAAAATCATGGTAATAGCTAACAGGAATGCAGGCAAAAAGGTATTGCCTTCACGCTTTAACTGCCGCGATTCACCGGTGTAATCAATGGAATAACTGGCCGGCAGGATTTTTTTCGCTTCGGCTTCCAGATACTGCAGCGTTTCATCCAACGGTTTTATTGTCACGGCACTGATTTTAACTGCATTAAGCTGCTGCATGCGGTTAATACTGCGCGGCACTGTGCTGTGGCTCAGGCTGGCGATTTGGTCGACACGGATCATCTCACCGCCGGGGCCGGTGATGTATAGATCGGTCAAACTGTCCGGCGTTAAACGCTCGCTGCGTTTTACCTGTGGGATCACTTTGTAACTCTGCCCAGCCATATTAAAGCGGTTAACATAACCGCCACCTAGTAAGGTGCCTAAATCGTTAACCACATCACGCATATTCAGCCCTAAATCAGCGACTTTTTCGCGGTCTATGTTCAGTAAATATTCGGGTTGGTCGACCTTCATATCGATAAGCTGAAACGGAAAGGTGCCGCTTTCCCGCATTACCTTTTCCAGTTGCAGCGCGTAATCATAAATTTCTTTTGAATTTGCCGTAGAGGTAATGACAAACTCTACCGGAAAATTGCCGCCGCCGGGCAGTGCTGCCGGTGTAATGGGTAAAATACGCACCCCGGCAATTTGTGATAACTTTTGCTGCACTTCTGGCATCATGTCAAACACCGTGCGCTCGCGCTCATCCCACGGTTTGGTGACCATGCCACCAAAACCGCCGGTTGGAAAGGTGATTTGAAAGGTGAAGTCGGTTTCTTCTACCGACATAAAGGCTTCGTTGACCGCCTTAGCATAAAACGACGATTGGTCTACCGTCGAGTTAGCCGGTGAGTCGACAATACCAAAGATAACACCCTGATCTTCTACCGGTGCCAGCTCTTTGGGTGACATGCTGTAAAGCGGTATACAGAGCGCACTGATACCAATCCAGAACACATAAACGCCAATGCGGTTATTCAGGCTTTTATCTAACTGCCGGCTATAAAAGTGCTTAAAGCGGTTAAAAATGCCATCCAGCGGCGCTTTTAAACTGCTGTGTGGTTTCAGCATTTTTGACGCCATCATCGGCGATAAGGTAATAGCAACAATAGCCGAAATGGTTACCGCACCAGCCAGCGTAATGGCAAATTCGCGGAACAAGGTACCGGTTAAGCCACCCTGCAAACCAATCGGCACATACACCGACACCAGGGTAACTGTCATGGCAATAATAGGCCCACCCAGCTCACGTGCGGCGACAATAGCGGCTTTAAACGGCTTTAAGCCATCCTGAATATGCCGTTCAATGTTCTCTACCATTACAATGGCATCATCTACCACCAACCCCACGCTCAGTACTATCGACAATAAAGTCAACAAGTTAAGCGAGAAGCCAAATACCTTCATAATAAATACCGCGCCAATCAGCGACAACGGAATGGCCACCAACGGGATCAACACTGAGCGGCTAAAGCCAAGGAACAAAAAGATCACAATGACAATAATCAGCAGCGTTTCGGCGAGGGTTTTCAGCACATCATCAATAGCGGCCTGAATATATTTAGTCGCGTCATACGACACTTCACCGCTAAGACCGGAGGGTAACTCAGATTGGATCAGCGCCATCTCTTCTGTTACCGCTTTAATCACGTCCAGTGAATTGGCCGTGGGCGAGACAAATACGCCCATAAACACTGCCGTTTCACCGGAGTAATTTACGTTGGTATTGTAATCATCAGCGCCCAGTTCAACATCGGCAACGTCAGCCAGCCGCACTACGCCATCGTCACTCTGACGCAGCACAATACGCTTAAACTCATCAGCGCTTTTCATATCGGTATTGGCGCGTAAATTTACCTGAGTGTAGGCGCCGCGCGTCTGGCCGATAGCGGCCTGCACGTTATTATCGCTCAGTGCTTTGCGCACATCAGACGCTGTTACCCCAAGCGCCGCCATTTGTTCTGGTTTTAACCAAATACGCATAGCAAAAGTACGGCCGCCTAAGATGTCGGCCTTTTGTACGCCGGCAATAGCAATTAGCCGCGGTTGTACCGAGCGGCTTAAAAACTCGGTAATTTGGTTTTGCTGCAAAATGTCCGAAGAGAAACTTAAATAGGCTGCAGCAAACTGGCTATCGGCGGCTTCTACCGCAATGGCTGGGAGCTCAGACTCAGGCGGCAATTCGCCGCGCACCTGATTCACCTTAGCACTGATTTCTGTCATGGCTTTGAGCGGATCATAATTCAGCTGCAAGTGCGCCGTAACTGTCGACACGCCCATGGTGCTTTGCGACTCGATATAATCGATGCCGCCGGCTGAGGCTATAGCACGCTCTATCGGTGTGGTAATAAAACCACGCACCAGCTCGGCATTGGCGCCGACATACACGGTGGTAATTTTAATAACGGCAATGTCAGAGCGCGGATACTGCCGCACTGTCATATTGCTCATCGACTGAAAGCCTGCCAGCAAGATAAGTAAGCTGACGACGATGGCCAATACCGGTTTTTTGATAAAAATATCGGTGAATTTCATAAATATCTCAATACGTTTTTTTTAAACTAACCGATATCAGGCATCAGCCGGCGTAGGGGTTATGCTGTATTTTGGCGCCGGGCTGTCAGTTTTAACCACACTCTGACCATTAAACAATTTAAACGCACCTGAGGTAACCACTTCGTCACCCTGTTTAACACCTTCGAGAATTTCAACAAAATCGCCGCGCGACGCGCCCAGCCTGACGAACTGCTGCCTGGCAACCAGGCCTTCGCCTTGTTTGGCTTTTTCAACGACAAAGACCGTATCGCCATAAGGTGCATAAATCAATGCGGTTGCCGGCACCACTAACACATCTGACGGCTGCTCTAATGTCACCGTTACCGTTACTGCCATGCCTGGCACTAAGGCATTGGCGTTGTTATCCAACAGCGATTGCACCACAGCATTACGGGTAGCACTGTTAAGCTGTGGTGCAATGGCGGTAATTTCGCCTTTTACCAGTACCGCATCACCATTTACACTAACGCTTACCGGCAAGCCGATACGCATCGCAGGCAACTTATGCTGCGGCACCGGGAAGTTTACTCTTACCGCATTACTGGCCTGTAATGACACGACCTCAGTACCGGGCTGTAAGTCGGCGCCAACATCAACCACCCGAATACCCAAACGACCGGAAAATGGCGCACGCAACACTTTTTTATCTAAAGTAGAGCGTAAACTGTCAACTTCGGCCTGTGCCGAATCCAGCTGTTGTTTACTGCCGTCCATTTCGCTTTGGCTGGCAATTTTATCGCGGCGCAGCTCAACCAGACGCTGATAATTTTGTTGTGCTAAGGTTAACCGCGCCAATGCGGCGCGCAGCTGGGCCTGTTCATTGCCGGACTCTTGCTCTAACAACACCGTGCCGGCCTCAACATAGGCACCGTTTTTAAAGCTGATACGCTTAACTTTACCGGATACCTCAGCTGAAATGGTGATACCTTCATCAGCAAGTACAGTACCGGTTGCAGTAAAATGATTACTCCAGCTTTGTTGCTCTACTGCAGTCGTACTGACCGACTCCGGCGGCGGTACAAACTGCTCACCCGATTCAATCATCATCACAATTTGATTACCCTTTACCCCTGCCAATACAGCAAACACTACTGCCAACAATATAACTGCGATAACAAAAGCTTTAATTTTATTCATAAATTCAACCAGATAGTGCATATTAGACAAGGGCGTTTATAGTATTTGTACTGTATTGCGAACCAAACGAACAACCCCAACCCATTACAGCGTCACGGCGTAATAAGATCAGAACCAAGGCAAGGCTCACTATTCTACAACAGCACACTGATAAAATGATGACAAAAACTGTAACAAAATAGCAGACACAGCGCAGCAGGCCTGCATTATTTACAGACCGGTACTTATTACCGGCGTTAGTAGTTAAAGGCCGGGCCCGGAAAAAACAATCAGCACGCCAATCACCATAAACACGGCACAGGCGCAATAGCGCGCGATATTCAACGGTATCCGTTGCAATAACCAAGTTCCGGCATACACCACTGGTACATTTGCCGCCAACATGCCCAGCGTAGTGCCCCAGATCACATACCAGACTGCGTCTTCAAAACTGGCGGCCAGTAACACCGTAGCAATTTGGGTTTTATCGCCAATTTCGGCCAGGAAAAACAATATGCAGCTGGCGGCAAAGGCGCCATAACGCAATACGCCGGTATCTTCGCTGTCGTCTTTATCCGGAATAAGCAACCACAGCGCCACCGCAATAAAAGACCCACCAAGCAACCAGTTATGCCAGTTAGCCGGAATAAACTGCGCCACCCACACGCCTAGCCAGGCTGACGCTGCGTGATTAAGCAAAGTAGCGACCAAAATACCGGCAATAATAGCGCCTTTGGCACGAAACCTTGCGGCTAGAAATAACGACAACAGTTGGGTTTTATCGCCAATTTCAGCAATAGCGACAGCAGTAAAAGAGGATAACAACGCTTCCATCAACAACTCACCTTAGCGGGAACATAACATAAGACACCGCAGTGGCTCCCGCAGTGGGCCCCTGTAGTGTCTTAAGTCTCATCAATTCAGCGGGCGCTGAACGCATCGGCCATGTGCATTGGGGCACAAGTATGTTGACCGTAGCGCCACGGTCAATCACCGCAGCAGATTACTCCCTCAAGGACGCGGGCATTCTAATCAGTCTGCCTGGCACTGTAAAGCGCTAATCAGGGCAGAATTGTCCTCAGGCCCAGACTTTATCAGCCCAACGTTTAGCATGCCCGCGCCAGCTGGCCCAGCCGGCGGTCAGGTTAACCAGGCCCCAGTAGGTCAGCGGCACCAGCACCAGGCTGGTTAGCGTGGAAAACAGCAGGCCACCAATAATAGCAATGGCCATCGGCGCATAACTTGGGCCGTCACCGCCAATTTGCGTGCCGCCCATTGCCAGCGGCAGTAAACCCAGCACGGTAGTCGACACCGTCATCAGAATTGGCCGCAGCCGCGATTCACTGGCATGGATAATCAATTCACGCAGACTGGTATCCGGTTGCTGTTGCCGGTCCTGGTTAATGCGATCTACCAGCACTATACCGTTGTTTACCACTATGCCCATTAACACCAGCATACCTATCATGCCCATAATACCCATAGTGGTGCCCGTAAACATAAAGGTCCAAAATACGCCCACCAAGGAAAACAATAGCGAGCCAATTACCGCAGTGGGTAGTAATAAAGATTCAAATAGCGCTGCCATCACGATATAAATCATCGCCACTGCCAATAGCATATTCACCAGCATCACCTGTTGGGACTCGTCCTGGCGCTGGAAACTGCCCTGAAACGACCAGCGATAACCGGCCGGCAGCGCCAGCTGATCAAGCACTTTTTTGATGTCTGCACGTGCGGTGTCCATTTTATAGTCTTTGGCCAGGTTCATCCGGATAGCAATGCCGGTTTGCCGGTCAAAGCGACGGATCTGATCCAATCTGGGCGCAAATGTCAGCGTGGCTAGTTGCTGCAGGCTTATCACCACGCCATCTTTATTCAAAATAGGCAGTGCGGCCAGTTCAGCTTCAGAATGGCTGACTTTTTCATCGTACAGCACCCGCATTAGCAGCTCGCCCTGCTCCAGGCTGCGGTAAGTTCGCAAATTAGTCCCCCGCAGCGCCAATGCCACTGCGCCGGCAACTTGCTGCGCGGTTAACCCGTGGCGTTGTAGTTGTTCCAGCTGCAAACGAATTTGCAATTCTTGCTGGCCACGGGCAATTTCTGAGCTGACATCTTCCAACCCGGCAATAGATGACAACATCGGTTCTATGTCGGCAGCCAGCTTTAACAGTACTTCAGTAGAGCTACCCAGCAGATGCACCTGCATTCCGCCATTGTTGCCCCAGCCAAAAGACGGTTTAGAACGTACCAATGCCGGCCAATCTTTACGGATAGCTTCTTTTAACGCCGCCATTGTTTGGCTAAGCTGTGGTTTTAAAATAATGGTCGAGCTGGCGTGCCCCGAACGGTAATAGCTATATACCGACTCGATATCAAACCTGTCTTTATTAGCATATAAGTAAGCTTCCATAGTGCTGACTTCAGCTTCTATTTCAGCCAGTGCATAATTACCCTGTACATTGTAATTAACAAAAATGCGGTCTCTGTCTTCATTATCCTCATCACCGCTGGACACTGCCGCCATCGGTATCGTAATGCTGACCAGCAGCAATAAGGCAAACAATGCCGACCAGCGCGGGTGATACATTACCCAGCTCAATGCTTTGCGGTAGCCGCGTTCAACAGCACCGGCCTGTTGCTGCTGTGCCGGCTGCATAGTTAAATGGGTAGTTAATAGCGGGATCAGCGTTAATGCCATTAGCAGACTAACGGCCAGACATAAACAGATAGCAATAGCCACATGCTCTAAGAAGATGGTCAGCTGCATTTTCTGACCAACAATATTAGGCAAAAACACAATGGCTGTGGTAGCTGTGCCGGCGACAACCGCCAGGCTAACCCGGCGCACACCACGTGCCGTTGCTGCTTTTACATCGCCGCCCAAGGCGCGCTCGCGAAAAATACTCTCGGTAACCACTACTGCGTTATCCACCAGCATACCAATGGCCAGCATTAGCCCCATCATGCTAAGGATATTCAGGCTGTAATCCAGGAAATACATGATGCCAAGTGCGATACAAATTGACACCGGCACAGCCAGTACCACCACCATGGTAGTACCGATATGACGTAAAAACAGATACAACACAGCAAAAGACAGCAAGGCACCGATACCGCCAGCGCTAAGTAAATCGCTAAGCGAGGTGGTAACGCCATCGGCCATGTCGTCCATAATGTAAAGGCTGATACCGTTAAATGCCGGATCCTTGTCCGCCGCCTCTACCACCGCCAACGCAGCACGCGCCACTGCAACCAGATTGGCGCCTGACTCTTTATATACATTCATGCCCACCGCATAGGTTTGGTCTAAGTGGCGGCCATCTTCCCGCTTGGGCAACTCCAGTTGCACGGTGGCAACCTCACGCAAACTAAGCCCGGGGCGCAGCGGCAGCGCAGCAATTTCTTCCAGTTGCTGATACTCACCTACCGGCTTGATCAAAATACTGTTTTCGCTGTTGCGCAGCTCACCGGCAGTCATGGCAAAGTTGTTACTTTGCAAGGTGCGGACAATACTTTGCGCGTCAATATTTAACGCGCGCATTTTGTCAGGGTTTAGCCGGATAATTACCTGGCGTTTTTCTACGCCATACAGCTCCACTTTTGATACGCCTGCTACGCGCTCCAACGGCCGTTTTATTTGCCGCTCTAGCAAATCGTAGGCCATGGCAAGGTCACGTTCGCTGGAAATGCGCAGTTGAAATATCGGCATATCGTTGGTGTTAAACTGAAACACCAGCACCCGTTCGACATCGTCCGGCAACAAATGGCGGATACCGTCCAGCCGCTCGCGCACTTCAATGCTTTTGCTGTTAATGTTTTCTTCCCAGTTAAACTCCAGTGATACCTCACTGCTGTTTTCATTTGACCAGGAGCGCATTTCCTTCACGCCGGTAACGGTAGCCAGTGCTTCTTCTAGTGGCCGGGTAATAAGGCGCTCTATTTCGGTGGGCGTGGCGTTGTTGTAAGGCACGTTAATAAAGATCTGCGGTATATCAATGCCGGGAAACTTTTCCAGTGGCAGCATGCGGCTGGCAATAATGCCAAATACCAACATCGACAAGAACAACATACAAATTGTCACCGGCCGACTCAGCGCAAAACGGGTTAACCATAGCGGTTGCTGGCTCATACGCTGGCCTCCGCTGCGGCTACGCTAACCACCTTGTCGCGGCTTACCAGCGCATACAGTACCGGAATAAACAGCAGGGTCAGCAGCGTGGCCAGTGCCAGGCCAAAGATCACTGTTATCGCCATAGGGGCACGAATTTCACTGCCATCACCGGTGCCCAGTGCCATCGGCAACAAGCCTAGTATGGTAGTTAATGTCGTCATCAATACCGGGCGTAACCGGCTCGCGCCGGCTTCGATAATCGCCTGTTTAACGGCTATACCCTCGGCGCGTAGCTGATTTATACGGTCAATCAGCACGATGGCGTTGTTGACGACAATACCCGCCAGCATAATCAGACCAATAAACACGATCACTGATAAACGGGTGTCGGTTAACCACAAACCCAGGATAGCACCGGCACCGGCCAGCGGCACAGTGAACAGGATCAGCAGCGGTTGCAGCAGGTTTTCAAACTGCGATGCCATGACCAGGTACACCAAAAACACCGCCAGCAGCAGCGCCATGCTCAGCGACGTATAGGCGCGCTGCATTTCTTCGCTTTGCCCCACAACCGCGGCCGTTACGCCATATGGCAAGCTTTGCGCCGCCAAAATAGCTGCCGCGCTTTTTGTGGCTTGTTCTAAATCGCCAAATGCCAGGTTGGCGCTAACCACTGCCACCCGCTGCTGGCCAATACGGGTAATTTCACTCGGGCCGGTTTCACGTTTAATCCCAGCCACTGCTGACAGCGGCAACGGCTTGTCGCTGCCCGGGTTGATAATTAACTGTGCCAATTGCTGCTCTGACTGGCGATACTGCTCGGCTAGCCGCACACGAATATCCACTTTACGGTCGTTCACTGAATACTGCCCGGCCAGCTCGCCACCAACATAGGCCGCTACGCGTTTTGCTACATCATGCGAACTCATTCCCAGTTGCGATAGCAAACCATGATTAAAATACAGTGTAATCTCCGGCTGACCGGGCCGTAAGCTGGTTTTTACATCGGTAAAGCGTGCATCAGCTTCCAGCGCTAACACCAGATTGTCAGCAGCCGTTTTCAGCTGTGCCAGCTCATAGCCGGATAACTCCAGCTCCAGCGGTGTACTAAAGCTAAACAGTTGCGGCCGGTCAATTTTTACCGCGATATCAGGCTGCTGCGCCAAATGCTGCCGTAGCGCGGCCACCACCTGCTGCTCTTGCTCCGGGCTGCTGCCTGGTTGTAATACTACATTCAACCGGCCCCAGTGGCTGCCGCCAATGCTTGGGTCTACTGTCATCTGCGCGCCGGTGCCAGCCTGGGCATAGCTGCGTTTTACTGCGGTGTGCTCACTAGCAAGTGCGGCCAGAGTGGTAAGCACCTTATCGGTTTGTTCAATAGCGCTGCCTACCGGCAACTGCACTTCCACATAAAACTCGCCCTGGCTCATGGCCGGAATTACATCGGCCCCCAAACGTGGTAACAAGGTAAAACAGGCCGCTGCAGCCAGCAGCGTCAGGCATATTGTCAGCGCTTTTAGTTGCAATGCAGCGCTTAGGGCGCGCCGGTACACCGCCTCTAGATGGCTTAACAACCACTGTACGGCATTGAGCAGCGGTTTAAACAGTAAGGCTAAACCACGGCTAAGCACACGGAACAATAGGGTTGCAGCTGTCACCAGCAATAGCGCTAAACCTCGCAGTGCTTTACCCAGCATCCGCAGTGGCCAGGTTGGCCAGTAGTGCCAGCGCCGAACTTCAACAGCAGAACTGGCTGGTACTAGTGCGTCGTTAGCCACTTTGCCGCTACGCTCACGCGCAGCCATGGTTGGAATAAGGGTTAGTGCAACCACTAACGAGGCTAGCAACGCAAAGGTTACTGTTAGTGCCTGATCGCGAAATAGCTGGCCGGCAATGCCCTCTACAAACACTAACGGAAAAAACACCGCTACTGTGGTTAACGTAGAGGCCGTAATAGCCATCGCCACCTCACTGGTACCGGCTTTAGCCGCTTCAAAGGCAGGTTTACCCTGCTCCTTATGCCGGGCAATGTTCTCCAGCACCACAATGGCGTTATCTACCAGCAAACCTACCGCTAACGCAATACCGCCCAGGCTCATCATATTTAATGTAATGCCCTGACCGTACATCAAATTAAAAGTGGCGATGACAGATACCGGGATAGAAATTGAAATAATCAGCGTGGCCCATACGTTACGTAAAAACAGATACAGCACCAGCATTGCCAGCAAGCCACCAACGACCGCTGCAGATTTTACATCGTCGATGGCCTGTTTAATAAATTCAGACTGATCATACACCAGCGTTAGCCGGTAACCGGCTGGCAAGGCTTTTTCCAGCTGTGGTAACTGTGCCAGAAGGGTTTTTGCTACCTGCACCGTATTGGCATCGCCTTCCTTATAAATGGCTACTTCAATGGCTTCTTTGCCATCAATATAGGTAATGCTCTGGCGGTCAACAAAGCTGTCTCGTACTTCGGCTACATCTTTAAGCCGCACCTGGCTGCCGTTGACCTGGGCGATATACAGGTTTTCAATTTGGCTTAAGTCGGCAAATTGATTAATGGTACGTACTAAATAGTCATAACTGGACGTTTCCAGCCGGCCACCGGCCTGGTTCAGGTTTTCCTGGCGCAAACGGTTACTGATCTGGCTGATATCCAGCTGCAACTGGCTAAGCTTTTGTGGGTCCACCAGAATTTGAATTTCCTGGCTTAAGCCACCATCAGGCCGCACAGCAGCCACACCGGATAACGACTCCAGCGCGCGGCGCAAATCTTCTTCGGCGAAGGTACGCAGGCTAACTAACTGCGCCGGGCTTAGTGCTTCACCGGCGTTTTCCCGGCTTAGAGCTAAACGCACTATCGGGTCAAGGTTGGGGTTAAAACGCAGTAATAGCGGTTTTTCAATTTCCAACGGCAAAAATAGTACATCCAGCTTTTCACGCACTTCCAGTGCGGCTAAATCCATATCGGTACCCCAGTCAAACTCCATTACCACATCTGAGCGGCCCGAGCGTGATACCGACTGTACCTTACGTACACCTTTAACAATGCCTACAGCTTCTTCAATCGGCTTACTAACCAGTTGTTCTACTTCTGCCGGTGCCGCACCGATAAACTCAGTGCGCACCGTTAGCGAGGGGTAAGATAAGTCTGGCAGTAAATTTACCGCCAGTCGGCCGGCGGCAACCAGACCGAAGAGTAAAATACCGAGGGTAAACATCCAGATAGTAACGGGGCGGGCTACCGCGATATCGACCAGCTTCATAGCGTCATGTCCTGTGAGCGTTGTTATTATTGTCGTCGTAATGTTAAGTTCAGTGCGCAGGTAAGAATCGGCTTACCCACACCAACACGCCGTGAACCCATCCCTGGGGGCTCGTCTCAGCCCGTCCAGGGCTTCAACGGTTGGCTTAGGATAAGCCGTTTCTTACTGAAAAGTCCGGTTGTTAAAAATCTCGTTCTGTCACTACGTTTACCAGAGCATCATCTTTAAGGGCTGACTGGCCGGCAATCACTACCCGGTCCCCCAGTGCCAAACCGGACAACACTTCCACTGTGTTATCTGCCTGATAACCCAAATGCACCTGCTTACGGCTGACTTTTTGCTCAGTATCGATAACGAATACCGTTTGCGTATTGTCAGTGCTCATCAGAGCACGTTTGGGTAGCAACAAGGCATCGGTTTTTACATCAAACTGCAGCTGTACCTGAGCAAACATACCAGGCTTTAACTGTTGTTGCGCATTGGCCACTTTCAGTACAGCCCGCACGGTACCTGAGGACGCATCTACCACTGGCGAGATCCGCACTAACTCGGCGTTTACCGGCGCTGTACCGGCAAATTGCAGTATGGCATTCTGGCCGACACGAGCCTGCGCCAGTTGTTGTTCAGGCAAATGCACGACGGCTTCTAGCTGCTGATTAGATACCAGATGAAATAGCGATTTTGTTGCATGCTGATTTACCAATTGGCCTACTTTGGCGTAACGGCGTGACACCACTCCGTCGATAGGTGCCCGAATTTCGGTTTCTTTAAGTGCCAACTCAGCCAGGCTTACCGTAGCTTGTAACGAGTCATACTGCCATTTAAGTTTTTCAAATACATCGGCACTAATCAGCTGGCGCTGGTACATCTCTTCCATGCGTTTTAATTCGCTGCTCAGGCGGTTTAATTCAGCTTTTTCTTTGTTAAGACTATATTGCTGACGCTCATTGTCCAACACGGCCAACAACTGGCCGGCAACAACTTTGTCGCCCTCTTCTATCAGTATTTGCTGCACGATGCCGGTGGTTTTACTGATCACTTCAGCTTCTGCGCGCGCCTCCAGCGTAGCAGTGGTGCGATAGCTGCTGCTGATTTGCCCCTGACGGGTTAATGCTGCTTCAACCGGAATAGCAACAATTGCCTCGGTTGTAGTCGCAGCAGTAGAACTATTGGCGTTATTACAACCGGTTAGTAACATGCTGGCTAATATTGCTGCAGCGGCGGTAAGTTTAAAATTGTGTGGGGTTTTCATTATTAATCCTTTAGAAAACAAAAAACTGAGCAAGTTAACGGCACTAATGCAGTTGCTATGCCAGCCAGCCAAATAAATAATTCACCTATATTTTCAATGACATAAAACATAAACTTTATTTTAAACCGTGCTAAATAGTCATTATCGTTAGTCAAAAAAACCATTTATTGGTCATTACAACCACTGCAGCAACGGCCAAACAACAAGCGGACAAGATCTAGAGTATGTACTCTAAGGTCTGACCTCTCTATAATCGGCGCCTTTACGTTCAACAGGGTATGTATATGATTAGAAAATCCGCCGTGTCTTTAGCCGTTCTCTCCTGCCTTGCTAGCATGTCAGCGCATGCTGAGGGTTATAAATTATTTGAACAGTCAGTCAGTAGTATGGGTAACGCCTATGCAGGGCGTGGTGCACAAATTACTGATGCCACTCTGGTATATTCAAACCCCGCGGCTCTTACTGAACTTGACGGCAGCCAACTGTCTGGTGGCCTTAACCTGATAAGCGCAAAAACCAACTACCGCAATGCCAGCGCACAAAGTGCCAACGGTCAGTCTGTGATTGGTCGTGAAGAAGGTGCAAATAGTTTGAACGAGCTGGTACCTTTTGTGTTTTACAGCAATAAAGTGTCAGAACAATTAAGCTGGGGTATTGGCTTTTATGCGCCCTTTGGCTTGTCTTCCAACTACGACGATGATTTTGTTGGCCGCTATTTTGCCGATGAAACCGCGGTACAGGTTGTTAGCCTGCAACCGGCACTGGCATATAAACTAAACGAACAATGGTCTGTCGGCATAGGTATTTCGCTAAACCATGCTGAAGGTACTTTATCCAAATTTAAAGATCACAGTGGCCTGTGTGAAGCAGGCCCTCTGCTGGGCGCCATTTTTAACGATACAATTTGTGCCAGCCATTACGAAGTAGAAGGCTATGACATTGCTTTTGGTTATACCCTGGGCCTGTACGCTGAGCCAATTGCAGGCACCCGTTTAGCCTTAACCTGGCATTCAGCCGTTAACTATACGCTTAAGGGTGATTCTGTTATTACTAACACCCCGGTGACCAGTGCAAATGGCGCGCCTTATTTGGTGCCTGTACCCGGAATGCCACAACTGCCCCTGCTGGATGCCCGCACTGGCAAGCTGGCAACAAATGCTATATTGACAGAAAAAAGTAAGCTTGACCTGACTACACCAGCTACTGCGGCATTTAGCCTGGATCAGCAGCTGACAACAGCGTTATCGTTGCAGTTTAGTGCAGCCTGGACCCAATGGAGCAAGTTTCAAAGTATCGATATTATCAGCGATGATACCAAACCGAGTATTTCGCTCAGCACCCAGGGGCCGGCAAATTTAAACAGCGAAGGCTACATAGGTTATATCCCGGAATACTGGCATAAAAGCTGGTCTTTCGCTGTAGGTGCTACCTATATTTATCAACCAGCGCTCACACTCAAAGCCGGTGTTGCCTTTGATGAAAACCCGATAGGCCAAAGCCATAAAACCGCACGCATTCCTACCGATGACCGCCTATGGCTAACTGTTGGCGCAAACTGGCAACTGAGTGACACACTCAGTCTGGATTTTGCCTACGGTTACTTGTTTACCGGCGATGTTAGTGTGGATGAGCACGAATACAATGTGCAAGACCAGCGTCTGTACAACAGCGGCTATCAAGGCCGTTACAGCAATAGAGCTCAGCTACTTGCTGTGCAGGCAAACTACCGCTTTTAAACGGCTGCAGACATTAAAAAGGCGATCATCTGATCGCCTTTTTCATTTACACCGTTTTAATGTGCCAGGGTTAGCTTATAGCCTGACGGCGCTGTATCATCCTGCTCAGCCAACAACATATAATGCTTACCCGGCGTTAGCTGCAGCAAGTCAGTTTTATCCAACAAGGTTGTACTACCATTTTCAGCAACATGTACCAGTGCAATGGCGTAGTAATCTTGTGGCAACGTCAGCGATTGCTGCTTTTTAAAATCCAGGTTCTTTACATGAAAACGGGCATTGGCAATGGTTTCATTTTGTTTAACAAAATAAAACTGCAACCGGGCAAAATCAGGTACCAGGTTCGCCACTATCAGATCATGGCTTTTCTGCTGCGGGCTGTCTTTTTCGGTCACTGCCAGGGCTTCAGTTACGCCTTGTTCGTTGCCATACAACAACACCGATTTGCTCTCACCAGCAGCCAAACTTAGCAAAGCACTGTTTAGCAGCAAATTGTTGTCGTCGTCATGCACCGTTAAACTGAAGTCACCTTTAGCATTGGCTTTGTAAGCCGTTAGCTGCCCTGCAGTAACATTGCCAGCAGAGGTATTGTCCAATGTCAGCGCTACTGATGTGCTCAGGCTGTTGTACACGCGAAACTGCGCCGCAGCATCCACATCGTTGTAGGCAGCAACCGTTGACGAGTTCAAAATAATGTCCAGTGACATTTGGTTAGCTATCGGGCCAAACTTGTCACGCACGATTACCACGTAACTATTGCGATAAGCAAAATTTACCGCTTCAGTGGTAAACAGGGGTGTCTGGCTGCCCGCAGCCGTCAGAAAAAAGCGGTACTGGCCAATATCGTTGCTAATAACCTCAGTACTGACTTCATTCTGGCTCAGACTGTCAAGCTTTTCGGCACTGCTAAAGCCGTTGCCAACCTGCGCCATATATACGTCAAGTTGTGTGTTCTGTGCAGATAAATTAACCAGATGCAGCTTAAACTTGCCCTCTTCTGGTTCTGCACGGCTAACGTTAACGTTTAGATAATCATACTGTTGGCCTTGCTGCGTCAGAATAAACAGCGCTTTGTTGTCTGCGCTCAGCGACAGTTCCTTACTTAGCAGCGATGTACTGCTAGCAACATCTTTAACTTGCAGCGTATAGCTGTCAGGTTTTAACGTGACAACTGAGCTCACATCACCATAGGTTGCTGCGCCAGCACTAGTGTCGCCGGCACTGAGTATCGAATTGCCGGTGCCAGGCGCACCATTATAAAACTGTAAATAACTAGCGGCTGCTGCCGAATCACTGCTGCTACTGCCACCACAAGCACTCAGCACTAGTGCCGAGGCCAATATCACACACGAAGTCAAACCTGTTGCTTTCATTCACTCTATCCTAAAGCCAGAATAATCCGGCGTCAGAGTAAGGATTTCAGCCCGCGATAGCCATGGCAGTTTACTAATGAAAACAGATAATTACGCTTAATTACACTTGTAAGTTACCCGATAAGACAACAGCTGCAGCGCGCAGACTGATTCAGTTACGCAACAGTTTCTGCTACACTCATGCCGCCTTTTTTCCCAGCCTCAGAAGAAGTGAAAATGACTCTTGCAACTCAGGTTTTAGCAGTCAATGACGACTTGCCTATTCGTACAGATCTACCGGTGCACTCCGGCAAAGTACGCAGCGTATACTGGTTAACCGCAGCGGACAGCGCCCGGCTTATCCGAGAAAAAAACTACCCGGTTGCTGCTGATACACCGCTGGCCATTATGGTAATAAGCGACCGCATCTCAGCTTTTGACTGCATCTGGCATGGCGAACACGGCTTAAACGGTGTGCCCGGCAAAGGCGCCGCACTAAATGCAATATCCAACCACTGGTTTTCGCTGTTTAAGCAGCATGGGTTGGCCGACAGCCATATTCTGGATATCCCGCACCCGCTGGTATGGATAGTACAAAAAGCCAGGCCGCTAAAAATTGAAGCTATCGCGCGGCAGTATATTACCGGCTCTATGTGGCGCGCTTACAGTAAAGGCGAGCGCGAATTTTGCGGCATTACCCTACCTGAGGGTTTGCAAAAAGATCAAAAGCTGCCACAGATTTTAATTACGCCATCGACCAAAGGCATTCTGACCGGATTGGACGGCGTACCTGAAGCCGATGACGTTAATATTTCCCGCGCCGACATCGAGCGCCACAGCGCTGCCTTTGGCTTTGAGCAAAAATCCGACATCGACCTGTACGAAAAACTGTTAAAACAAGGTTTTGCCGTAATAAGCGATGCGCTGGCGAAACTGGACCAGATGTTTGTTGATACCAAATTTGAGTTTGGCTATGTCAAAGATGCACAAGGCCAGAGCAAACTGATTTATATGGATGAAGTAGGCACACCAGACAGCTCACGCATTTGGGATGGCGCTAACTGGCGTAATGGCAACATCGTTGAGCAGTCCAAAGAAGGCTTCAGGCAATGGCTGCTAAACCACTTCCCCGAGCCGGATATTCTGCTGAATAAAGACCGCATGCCAGAGCGCGCAGCCTTGGCACGCGACAATGCACTGCCGACAGAGGTGATGATGGATATCTCGCGCACTTATTTAGGCATCGCAGAAAAAGTGGTTGGCCATAAAATAACCTTGTCTGCCGATCCTAAAGCAGAAATTATCAGTGTGCTGGACAAAGACTACGGCCTGATAGCGCAATAAATAGCCAGGCAAGCCGCACTAAACTGCTAAAACAACAATCTTCATCTGATTATTAATGCACCGCTTACAAAAAAAGCCGCTTGCGCGGCCTTTTTGCTAACAGAAATACCATAGGTATTTTCCCGCTTACAGCTTATCCAGCTCGACATCACCGCTTACGGTGCTTAGCTCTACACTGCCATCACCGCTGCCCAGGGTAAATTGCAGGCTGCGCGCCGGGCCATATTTGGCTTTGCTGGCTTTATCATTGCTCAGTTTGTTTTTAATGCTACCACCGGCAGAGGCTTTAATATCGAAACGGGCACTGGTACTGCTATCCAGTTTTAACTCAATATCACCGCTCACACTACTACCACTGATGCGCGGGTTGGCAGAATTGGCCAGTTCGGCTTCAATTTCGCCATTTACTGTGCTCAGTTTTAAACCTTGTGTGTTGGTCATTTTTAACTCGGCATCACCATTTACTGTACTTACGCTCACTTCTTCGGCGCTGGTTCGGGCTTTAATTTTGCCATTTACCACACTGTAATTCAGCCGGCCGGATGAGCCAACGTCAATAATTTCGCCATTTACCGAGCTCAGTTCAATTTGGCCGCTGTTGTCTTTGCTGCCTATCTCGCCGTTTACGGTGTTTAAGTGTACCAGGGTTGACAGGTTGGCTGCAGCAATGTTGCCGTTTACCGTACTGATTTTACTGCCGCCGGTAATACCCTGCAGGCTTACATCACTGTTTACGCCTTTAAACTCGATGCTACTGCCACTGGGTACCTCAACACGCAAATCAGCGCCACTGGATTTCTCGCTGCCGCGATAATTCACCTGACGTGGCATGGTCATCTCAAAGCGGGTAAAGCCGCCTTTTGATTCCAGCGTATAGCCGGTGGCCTTTTCATCAAGTTTGCCGCTTATTTTAAACTGGTTGCTGTCAGAGGCTTTAATGGTTATCTCACCGCTCATTACCTCTATATAAATTTTTTCATTGGCGGCCACGGCGCGGCTTTCGTTTACGCTGTCGCGCTGGTCGGCATATGCCACAGGAATTACCTGCAACAGCAGTAGTGCTGCGACACTGACTACCCATGTTTTTGTTAATTTATTCATAGTGTTGCTCCTAACTGATTACTGAATGATGTTGCAGTGTCGCCCGCTGAATATACGACAGCTGCTGTTGATATAAGCTTTGCAACTGCGCTAACAGCTGCGGTTCATCCGGATAAAACTGTAAGGCCTGGCGCACCTGGGCGATGGCCTGATCCCAAATTTGCAGTTGCAACTGCCAGTTATCGAAACCCTCGGCAACAGCAACCATTTGTGCCAACTGCTGGTTTTTTTGTTGCTCATATACCTGCAGTAGCACCAGCTCCGCCGTCGGCATCGCTGCCGAGCGCTGCGAACCTGCCGGCAACATGGCCAACTGCCAGCCAATCAGCCCCACTAACAGCAACGCCGCTGCACTGGCCCAGTAACCCAGTGGCGGCCTGGCCGGTCTGCGATCCGGCAGACGGCTAACAATATCGGTCCACAGCTCGCGCTCTGGCGCGATGTTGTTATTTAAACTGCGGATAGCGTCATCTAACTGATATTCATTCATCGGCTAACCACTCCTGTAATAATTGTCTGGCCCGGTGATACTGTGCCTTTGACGTGCCTTCGGCTATACCCAACATGGCAGCTATTTCACGGTGCCCATACCCCTCGATGGCAAACAACACAAATACGGCTCTGGCCTGATGCGGTAAGCGCACTATGGCGTGCTCTAACGGTGCCTGCAAACTGTGGCAGGGCACCGTTTGTTCTGTCAGTTCCAGCTCATCGCTGCTGTCGGTCAGGCGTAGATATTTTTCCTGACGCCAGATATCTATCGCCGTGCGGGTGGCAATGCTGTGCAGCCAGGTGGTAAAACTGCTGTCACCGCGAAACGTTGGTAACTGCTGCCAGACTTTTAAAAAAATATCCTGACTGGCTTCTTCGGCTTTTTGCCGGTTTGCCAACAGCCGCAAACAAATGGCATACACCCGGCCAATAAACTGCTGATACAGCACTTTAAAGGCGAGCTTATCGCCCTCTTTCGCCGCATCGATTGCCGCTGCAAGCTCCATCAACCCTATAGCCTTTTATTGTATTGTTTGACTGATTAGTCGATAGCGTACTGCCAAAGGTTTAAAGCACAGATATTTTTTTTAAAAAAGAAAAAACGGGAGCAAGCTCCCGTCACTAACTAGTGAGATATAATCCAGGAAGGAAGGTAGAACAGGCGCAAGTATGCGGGCACCCTGTGTCATTTGTGTTACATGCCGGAGACAATTTAATGAAACAGGCAGAAATTAGAATATTAATGGCAGATAACATCAATCTGATCTCAAGGCAACGTCTGGCAAAGTGGATAGCGCATTGTGGCTGGTGCTCGCGCCGCGCTGCAGAACGCTTAATTAGCGCGGGCGTTGTCAGCATTAATGGTAAGCCGGGTAAGCACACCGACCTGGTTGGTGAAACTGATCAAATCAGTATCGGCCAGCAGCCGTTGCCGGTAGCTGCACAACGACAATACTGGCTGTATCACAAACCCATTGGCGTAGACTGCAACAACAGGCCGGACGATCCGGCCAGCCTTTATCATGTGTTAATGCAGTTACCGCAGCGTTTATTTGCCGTAGGACGGTTGGATAAAGACTCCAGCGGCTTGCTGCTGCTAACTAATGACGGCATCCTGAGCCAACAGCTTATGCACCCGGATCACTATCACAACAAAACCTATATCGTCGACACCGACAAAGCGATCAATACCGCTTTTGTGCAACAAATGGCGGCAGGAGTAAGCTGGACACTGGGAACAAAAAGTTACAGCTCCAGGCCTTGCCAGGTTAGTGCCAGTGGCGCTGCGCAATTTCAAATTGTGCTGACTGAGGGCCAACACCGGCAAATTCGCTACATGTGTAAGACCTTAGGCTATCGCGTAACATCGCTTAAACGTGTGGCGCTGGGCACACTGCAATTGGCTGACTTACCCAGCGGTGCCTACCGGCCACTAACACCATCAGAGCTGACTGGCCTTCAGCGCCTTAACGCGCAGCCAAAGCCACAAACACAATAGCAAGGTTACGCCATACATTAACAAGGCCCCCACTACCACGCCGTGCCAGTTGAGCCATTGCCAGAACGGCTGCAAATACAGGCCTCCGCTGCTGGCGCCAACATAGTAAAACACCAGATACAATGCACTGGCGCTGGCTTTGGCGCGGCTGGCGCATTGGTTAACCCAGCTACTGGCCAGCGAATGGGTAAGAAAAAAGCCAAACGCATTGATAAAAAACCCCAGCACGATTAACCACAGACTGGAGCTAAGCGTTATTAACGTGCCCAAAATGAGTATGATCACACCCAGCGCCATACCTAGTGGCACGGGCAGCTGCTGCGCCACGCGGCCGGAAATAGCTGAGCCGAAGGTGCCTGTAAAGTAAGTAATAAACAACAGGCCAATCCAAAAACTGGACAGGCTGTAAGGGGCATCTGCCAGCACAAAGCCAATATAGGTGTACTGGTTTAGGAAAATAAAAAAGTTTAACCCACCAATAAGGTAGGTTAACAACAACAGCGGCCGGCGCAGATGAAACCAGTTGTCAACGCAGGCCTGGCGCAAACTAAATGGTTTAGCAACAAAGGTCTTGCTCGCCGGCAAATAGCGCCAGATAAAGTAACAACTTAATACACCGAGCAACGCAACCGGCCAAAATGCCCATTGCCAGTGGCCAAGATCTGCCAGAGCGCCGGCCATTAGCCGGCCGCTGATCCCGCCTAACGAATTAGCACTGATATAAAAACCGACAGCCGCGACCATGGCTGGCTTGCTATAGGTTTCGCCCATCCAGGCAATGGCAATAGCCGGTAAACCGCCAAGAAATATACCCTGCACGGCCCGCCAGAATACCAGGGCGCTAAAGCTGTCTACCTGAGTCAGCGCCAGCGTACTTAGTGTCATACCTGTCAGGGTAAGCAAAAGCAGATTTTTCCGGCCCCAGGCATCGGACAACGCCGCATAAACCAGCAATGATACGCCCAAACACAGTGTGCCCGCAGTGTAAGCCCAGCTGGCTTGTAGTGGTGTCAGGCCAAACTCGCGACTGAGCTGAGGTAACAAAGGTTGTAGCAGATGTAAGTTAGCAAATACCACCACAGCCGCTAAACATAAGGCAAAAGCAGAGCGATAAAAAGCAGCGGTTTTATAATCAATCAAAGCCAGCAGCCCAACGACGAAGGAAGGCGCCATTATAAAACGATTTGCCGGCCCAGACGAGCAACAAAAAACAGCTAAAGTTTAACTAAGCACCGCCGATAACCTGCTACAGACTATACTAAAGCGACTATTTCAGGAGCTCACTCATGGCCATAATACCAGGTAACAATGCAGCTGCCGTCGGCAATACCAGGCAAGGCAATAGTGCAACAAAAGCAGATACCGCTAAAACCGATACCACTGCCGGCCAAACCAGCGGCAAAAGTGCCGCCGCCCAGGCAAAACAAGCACAAAATGTTGCCATACTGCGCGCCAATGAACAGGTATCGCTGCGCAGCAATAATGATACCCTAAGCTTGTTATACAAAACCGCTCTCGAGGGCATAAACGCCGAATTAGCACCGGTACTGGGTGAAAATGCCGCGCAAAAAGTCTACGACTCGGGTATCGACACCTCACCCGAAGCCACGGCTGATCGCATTGTCGCGTTTGCCACTGCGTTTTACAGCCGTTATAAGGAACTGGCCGCTGCTGAAACAGAAGAGCAAACTCTGGACAATTTTATGGCGCTGATAACGCCCGGAGTGGAGAAAGGCTTTAGCGACGCTAAAGATATTCTGAAAAGCCTTAAAGTTTTCGAGGGTGACATAGAAACCGGCGTAAACAGCACCTACGATTTAGTGACTCAGGGCTTGGCCAACTTTCGGCAAAAAATGCTCGAACTGGCGGCGAACCCACCAGCCGACGACAATGTCAGCACAGGCAATAACAGCTCTGACAATGACAATAAAGAAAACGGCTGACAGTCTTTTTAAAACGACTATCAGTCAAGCTACTGCTTATCTGCCGGTTCAATTGCCGATATGCGGGTGACCAGTAGCTGATCAATTTTATAGCTGTCAATATCAACCACTTCGAACTTATAGCCGCTGTGTAATACAAAATCAGTCCGCTTTGGAATTTTGCGCAGCGTATACATCATAAAACCGGCGATGGTTTCGTAGTTTTCCGCATCAGGAAAACTACTGATGTCCAATACCCGCATAACATCCTGTAGCGGTGTTAAGCCCTCAACCAGCCAGGAATTAGCATCGCGTGCTACTATTTGATCCTCTTCAGAGCTTACCAACTCTCCCATTACGATACTCATTACATCCTTTAGCGTAATAATACCCACCACCAAGGCGTATTCGTTCATGATAATGGCAAAATCGACCCCTGCCGATTTAAAGTGCTCCAGCACCTCATATAACGACAGCGTATCCGGAATAATTAGCGGCGCCCGTACTATGCCCTCTTTTTTCAGAGATATTGGCTGATCATGCAACACCTGTAGCAAAATATCGCGGGTATCAACATAGCCCACCACCTTATCCAGCACGCCATCAACCACCAGAAACTTGGCATGCGGATGCTCAGCCAACTTTGATTTAATATTGTCTTGTGACTCATTTAACGGGAAAAATATCAGGCTTTCGCGCGCCGTCATCGCTGACGTTACAGTGCGGGATTCCATGTCAAACACGTTTTCCAGTAACTGATGCTCGTGCTCCTGCAATACGCCAGCCTGGGCACCTGCCTCCATCATGGCGATAATATCTTCCGGCGTAATATCGTCTTTGCGCATGGTAGGTACTTTAAACAAGCTAAAGCAGACATTAGCCAAACCGTTAAACAGCCAGACAAAGGGTTTAAGAAAAGTGATCAAAAACAGCATTGGTGTGACCACTTTTAGCGCTATGGTCTCAGGCGCAATCATCGCAAGCCGCTTTGGCATCAAATCGGCAAACAGAATAAACAGCGAGGTGACAAAAAATACCGATATAGCAAACGCTAACGACGGCAGCCAGCTGCCAGTAAAAAACACCGCCAGCAAACTATTAAAATAAGGTGTAAACGCCGACTCACCCAAAATACCGCCTAAAATGGCTACCGCATTCAAACCAATTTGTACAACCGTAAAAAAGTTGCCCGGGTGTTCTTGCAGCGCCAACACTTTTTCTGCGTTAAGGTTACCCTCTGACGCCAGTAAACGTAAACGCATTTTACGTGATGCAGCCAATGCTATCTCTGATACCGAAAAAAACGCACTGGCGCTGACCAGTAATAACATCAGTAATATATATTCCAGCGTGGTCATAGCGGCTCCGGCCTGATTGTCTGTTGCACAGCATATTTATACTTGCGCAGTATAGCGTTGTTAGATGAAGAAAAATGCTAAGCTGCTGAAAATATTCAAAGGAATTTTTCAGCCTGCTAATGCCAGTTTACTTTACTGCAGCTATACTTCAGCCGATCCTAAAGAAACCCGTGGAGGGGTTATGAAAAAACTGTTAGTTCCTGTCGTGGCGCTGCTGCTGAGCATGCCTGCCATTGCTAATGATCAATTAGCCGCCAGCATCTGTGGCTATATCAAAGATGACAACCGCAATCAGCTGCGCAAGATGCTAACGGATAACAAGTTAAACGTGCGCAATATTTATGACAGCGTAAAATGCAATAACGAAAATATGCTGCAATTTGCTATTCGCAGCGATGCCTATGAATCGGGTACCTTTATTGTTAAACAAATGCCAGCGAAAACCCTGGCAGAGTTTGACTACCCAGCCTGGGCAAGTAGCAATGGTTTTGAAGCCTCACCCTTAGTAAATGAAATTCGTGCCCGTATCGGCCAATAACCTGACTCGCTGTAGCGCCTGAGCAGGCGCTACAGCGATATCAAGTTTTCATTTGATACATATCAAACCGTAAATCTGCACTTGTTGTACATTTAACGACCTACTTCCCTACTTGGTAGAGGTACAACATGAGTACAGTACTGAGTGTTATTTTAGCGGGTGGCGCCGGTAAACGGTTGCAACCCTTAACGTTAAACCAAGCGAAACCGGCACTAAATTTTGTGTTTCGCCGCCGTATTGTTGACTTCGTTCTTAGCAATCTGTTGCATTCAGGCTTCCATCATCTGCTGGTATTAACGCAGTATCAGCCACATCGTTTACACAACCATATAAAGCGGCACTGGCTGGCACGCTTTAAACAACATGGCAGTTTAACGTGCTGCCAGGCGCCTGCGACGCTGAATATCGGTACTGCAGGGGCAGTAGCTCGCGAGCTCAATATAATCCGTGATTATCAGCCAGAACATGTCGCCGTGCTCAGCGCCGACCACATCTATAAAATGGATTATCGTCAGATGCTGCAGTTTCACCAGCAGCAACAGGCAGATTTAACCGTAGCAGCAGTTGCAGTGCCGGTTGAGCAAGCACGCCAGTTTGGTGTGTTTATTGTCGATGCTAATAATTGTATTCAGGGTTTTATTGAAAAGCCACAAAGCGAGGTGCCGCAAATACCAAAGCGCCCCGGATATGCCCTGGTGTCTATGGGCAATTATTTGTTTAGCACCAAAGCACTGGAGCAAGCACTTAATAGCATAACACCTGGCCAACATGTCGATTTTGGCTGCCATATTATACCGCAGCTTATAAACACTGGCCGGGCCTGCGTATATGATTTTAGCAACAACACATTGCCAGGCGAACAAAGCCTGCCGCATTACTGGCGCGATGTGGGAACTTTAAACAGCTACTTTGCCACCAAGCTCGACGTACTAAGCCACGCAGACTGGCTGGCGGGTGGTAAACAGCAGTGGCCAATACTGGGCCGCCGCAGTTGTAGTGAGCGTATTGGCCAGGTTGGAATAGCACTGCACAAACACCGCTATGCCTGGCTCAGTGCCACTACGCCACTGGCACCGGCGAAATATCAGCATGCTTTGTACTGTTAACAGCTTAAATTAAGGCAAAAGCCAGTGCCAGGCTACGGCCACTCAGTAACAGGCTAATTAGCAGCACTGCTACGCCGAGCACATTCTGCCAGCGGCTGTTTTTATAAGCTGCCAGTACGCTGTGATTCATGGCTAATAGCAAACACAAACAAATCAGTGGCAGTAAAATGCCGTTGGCTACCTGCGCAAACCAGATCACACTTAGCGGCCGAATGCCAAGCGAGGATAACAGTACGCCAATGATGATAATAGTCAGCCAGGTGACACGAAATAAAACCTGATTAAGATCAATAGGCTTGCCCATAATCCCCGCCAGCGCATAGGCTGCTGCCAGCGGAGCCGTTATCGCAGAGGATAATCCGGCCGCCACTAGCCCCAAGGCAAGGCACCAGGTAGCAGCGCTGCCAAATAACGGTGTTAGACTTTGCGCCAGTTGCGAGACATTCTCTAACTGCTGGTTGCTGCCAAAAAAAGCCGCCGCAGCCGTAGACACTATCGCAATGGAGATAATGCCGCCAAGCGGAATAGCCACAGCGATGTCTGCACGTGAGGCGCTAAGCGCTGCTGCAGTATCAATTTGGCTTTTCGGCCATTTTTGCGCCGCACTGGCGGCATGCAAAAACAAAGAATACGGCACCACGGTAGTACCAATCAGGGCTACAACCGTCAACATGGCACCATCCGGCAGCTGTGGCCAAACAGCGCCGCGAAGCAGCGCCAGCAAATCGGGTTTAGTAAGCAGCATAGTACCAATAAACGCCAGGCTCATCAGCAGCACCAGTACAATCAGGCATCGCTCAATCCATTTGTATTGGCCAAACCACAACACTGTTGCAGCAACAGCACCAAACACAAGCGGCCACAGATTAACCGTACTTAAAAGTTGCCCAGGCTGCAGCAGCTTAATATCACCAAATAATGCAGCAGCACCCAGAGCTGCCCCGCTGATATTGCCGGCCTGATAAGCGCTGTTACCTACAACAATAGCCGCAATAACCAACAGTAACAGCGGCCAACGCAGCAGCGGCGCACTCACCAGCGTACGCAGGTTCTCTCCCAAACCACGGCCGGTGACAATACCCAGCCTGGCGGCCATTTCCTGCAACACCATAGTAGCAAGTACGGAAAACAGCAGCGCCCATAACAGTGCATAACCATAGTTAGCGCCGGCCAATGATGCGGTAATGACCGTGCCGGGGCCAATAAAAGCGGCGGTGACTAAGGTTGCCGGACCAAAACTGAAGGTTTTTGTTGTCATTAGAAGTGGTTAACATGGAAGCATGGCGCTACCTTAACATAAGGCAGCGCCGGTAGATCAAGCAGTAGTTATAACAAAGCTACGTGCGTATACAGATACTCACGCCGGTGCTGCTCAACAATGTCCTCTGCCAGTTGCTGCTAAACAGGCTTCTCAGCTGTTTCATCATCACTAACAACTACCGGCAACATATCTGCACGACTAATGCCCAGTATTTGCGCCAGCGCGCTGGCGACATACACTGACGAGTACGTGCCTACCGCAATACCAAATAACAATGCAGTAGCAAAACCATGAATTAGCGCACCGCCCATGTAAAACAGCACTACCAGCACCAACACTGTTGTCAGTGATGTTATTACCGTACGGTTTAGGGTTGAGGTTATCGCTTCGTTAATCGTTTCGGCTACCGAAGCATCACGCAATTTGCGAAAACTCTCCCGAATGCGGTCAAACACCACTATGGTATCGTTAATCGAGTAACCAATCAGCGCCAGTATTGCCGCCAATACGGTTAGATCAAATTCCAGCTGCAATACGGAAAACAGCCCCAGCGTTAATATAACGTCATGCGCCAACGCCGCCACAGCGCCCACCGACAGCCGCCACTCAAAGCGCATGGCCACATACGCCAGTATGCCCAGCAAGGCCACCAACATGGCCAGGCCGCCATCCTGTTTTAACTCTTCGCCTACACTGGGGCCAACAAATTCTAAGCGGCGCTTAGTTACCGGCGCAGTTTGTAATGTGTTCAGGGCCGTTACCACACTATCGCCCAGGCTAGCTTGGTCAATAGCCGGGCGCAGCGGTATGCGGATCATCACATCACGGCTGGTACCAAATAGCTGCACCACCGCATCGCCATAACCCGCGCTATCCAAAGTTTGGCGCACGGCCACTAAATCAGCGGCCTGCTCAAAACCGACTTCAATAACAGTGCCGCCGGTAAAATCCAGCCCCCAGTTTATCCCCTTGGTAGCCAAAGACAGCAACGAGCCCAGCAGTAACAGCACAGATAAGGCTACTGCCCAGCCTTTGTAGCGCATAAAGCTTAGCGGAGCAGAAAATTTAAATACTTGCATAACGCGCTCCTTAAAGTGGCAGTGACTG
Source organism: Rheinheimera gaetbuli (assembly GCF_054781935.1). Classification (NCBI taxonomy): domain Bacteria; kingdom Pseudomonadati; phylum Pseudomonadota; class Gammaproteobacteria; order Chromatiales; family Chromatiaceae; genus Rheinheimera; species Rheinheimera gaetbuli. The sequence continues at coordinate 190,842 of NZ_BAAGTL010000012.1, read as the reverse complement.
CAAACGGCGGCCACCCCAACATAAATTAACCAGTAGACGGGTGCCGACCACAGCAGTAAAAATTGAGGTGATAATGCCAATAGCCAATGTTACGGCGAAGCCTTTAACCGGGCCGGTGCCAACACCAAACAGGATCAGCGCTACCAGTAAGGTGGTGATGTTAGCATCGGCTATGGTGGCAAACGCTCGGTCATAGCCCAGGTGTATTGCTTGCTGCACCGAGCGTCCCTCGGCAAGCTCCTCGCGAATACGTTCAAATATCAGTACATTGGCATCTACCGCCATGCCCACGGTAAGCACTATGCCCGCCAGGCCGGGTAACGTCAGGGTGGCTCCCGGGATCAGCGACAGCAAGCAGATGATAAACACCAGATTAACCAGCAGTGCAATGTTGGCTACCATGCCAAAGGCCTTGTAATACACCAACATAAACAGCAGTACAGCTGCCATGCCCCAGGCAATAGCCGTTAAGCCAAGTGTAATGTTTTCCTGGCCCAAGCTTGGTCCTATGCTGCGCTCTTCAATGATCTGTACCGGTGTTACCAGCGCGCCGGCACGCAATAAGCTGGCCAAATGTTGTGCTTGCGCCGGTGTGCCAAGCCCGCTGATAACAAAATCGCGTCCCAGCCGCATCTGGATAGTGGCATCGTTAATCACTTGCTGTTGCTTCACCAGCACTGGTGTACCATCTGCGGCCAGTTCTGTGCTGGCTTTATACTCAATAAACATCGATGCCATACGCCGGCCCACCGCATCTTTACTGGATGCCGATAACTTGCTACCACCTTGGGCATCCAGTTTAATATTGACCTGCGGCTGGCCATTTTCATCATAACCGGCACTGGCACCGCTAATATGATCTCCGGTCAACACAATGCGCTTTTCCAGCAGCACCGGACGGCCATCGGCACTGTAGAACAATTCAGTATTGGCTGGTACTCTGCCGAGCAATGCGCCAGTCAGATCAGCATCTTCGTCCACCAGGCGAAATTCCAGCGATGCGGTAGTAGCCAAAATTTCTTTGGCTTTTGCGGTATCCTGCACCCCTGGCAGTTGCACCACAATGCGCTCGCTGCCCTGGCGCTGCACTAATGGCTCGGCCACGCCCAACGCATTTACCCTGCTGCGTATGATGGTTAGGTTTTGCGTCATAGCGTATTCACGGATCTGCTTTTTTCTGGCCTCACTCATCGCTACCTGCAGCGTTAAGCTGGCTTTGTCAGCGCTGAATACCAGCTCGCTGTCACGTTGCTTTAACGCCCGCTCAGCAGTGGCTAAATCCAGCTCAGCGCGCAGTTCAACACGCACAATTTGTTGTTGTAAATCAGCCTGCACACTGCGATAGCGAATGTTGTCGCTACGTAAATCACTGCGAAAGCTCTGCTCCATGTCATTAAGTTGTTTGTCTAGCGCCGCCTGCATATCTACCGCTAATAGAAAATGCACACCACCACGCAAATCCAGACCTAAATTCATGGGTGTTGCGCCCAAAGCCTCTAACCAGGCCGGCGTGGCAGGTAGCAGATTAAGCGCAGTAACATAGTTATCTCCAAGCTCTACAGCGGCAATCTCGCGACCGCGTAGCTGTTGCTCAGGGCTGGTAAACCGGACCAATAGCTGATTATTTTGCAGCGACACCGTTTTAGCCGGTAAACCAGCACGGCTAAAATGTTGCTCCAACTCAGCGCGGGTGTGTTCTGTTATCACTGCACCGGCTTTAGCACTGATATTCAGGGCCGGGTCTTGTGGGTAAATATTCGGCAGCGCGTACAACAACGCAAGCAGCAGCATGCCAAGCGCGACAACGTAGCGCCAGGCCGGGTTTTTATTAAGCATAATTGTTCCTTCACATATACAGACAGGCAATGGCCATAGCCTGCAGACAACAAACACCAGCAGCAAAGCTGCTAAAGAGAGTTAGTGCGAAGAAAGTACCGGAGGTGCACGTGGTTGAATTACCGAGAAAAAGCTGGAGCGGCTACCACAGTTGCTCACTGAAACTACTGTAGTGTTGCCCATCGGAGTCACAATGTCTACAGCAGCAGGCAGTAGCGGTGGGTCAGAGTCAGCTTGTTCAGCGGTATTATTGAGGTAGTGTTGTAGCGTTGGCGAAACCGCCAGTAACTCGGCATCAGCCAGCGGTGACAAGCGAGGGTCGTGCACGGCAAAGGCTTGCGGCGTACACAATAAGCACAAATATAATAGTATCGCTATGCCGCTAAACCAGCGCATAACACCTCTTATTTACCGTTGCAGCCACATCATCGGGCTGTATAGCGGCATAATGGGCGCTTATGCGATTAAGTTCAAGCGGCAGCCAAAAAAAACGCCTTACCGTCAGGCTGCCGCAACAGCCTGCTTCGCCTGCTGCTCTAATTCAGCCTTTAACCCCGGCGCCAGCTTAAGTTGCTCTGCCAATTCTGTTAGATAGGCTTTTTCCATAAAGCTTTGTTCATCTGCTACCAGGATGCTGGCCAGATACATTTCAGCAGCCATCTCTGGTGTCGTTGCACTGCTGGCAATATCAGCCGGGTCCAGCGGTTTTTTTAACTCGGCATCAAACCATTGCAGCAAAGCTCCGTCTGACGTCAGCCGGGCAACTTCGTTGTCAATCAATTCACGCTCACGATCGTCAATATGGCCGTCGGCTTTAGCGGCACCGATAATCGCACGTAACACGCCATAGCAGTGCTGCTCGGCCTGCGGTGCTGGTATCCGATCCAGCGTTTGCGGCTGCGCGGGCTGCACCGTACCGCCTTGCTGTTGCTGCCAGTTGCTATACGCTTTGTACGCCACCACACCCAGCGCCGCTAAACCACCGTAAGTTAATATTTTGCCGCCCATTTTGCGGCCGCTTTTACTACCAAGCAGCAAGCCTAAAGCACCACCGCCAAGCGCAGCGCCGCCTTTGCCGGATAAAAAACCGCCTACGCCACCACCGGCACTGGCAGACTGCGCCGTCGTTTTACCCGATAACAACTCTGAACCCTGTCTAAACAACTGATCTAATAAACCTTTGGTGTTCATGATTCTGCCTCTGTTTTTACGTTGATTGTCTGACCATATCATTAGCAAAAGATTCCAGCCAGACATCAACTGTTACAAGCGGATATTTTGCCCAGCCCTTGCTATGTGCTTTACTGATTGCCTATCTAGAACCACAACAACAAGGATATCTTATGTTTAAACCACGTTACCTTGCGCTGTTTTGTGCGCTGGCGAGCAGCTCTGCTATGGCCAGCGACGGCAGCCGCTTACTGCGCCAGCCGGATATCTCGGCAGAGCATTTAGCCTTTGTTTATGGCGGCGATATTTGGCTTAGCGATAAAGATGGCCAAAACCCACGTCAACTTACCACGCATCCGGCCAGTGAGTTTGCACCAAAATTCTCGCCTGATGGACAATGGCTGGCCTTTTCTGCCGCATACGATAATAACACCGATGTTTATGTGATGCCGGTAATCGGCGGTGCAGCCACAAGGCTTACCTTTCATCCAAGTGTAGATACTGTAAATGGCTGGACTGCAGATGGCAAAAACGTCATTTTTGCCTCTAATCGCGAAATTGCCAACAGCCGCAGTAACCAGCTATATAAAGTGAGTATGAGCGGCGGCTTCCCGGACAAATTAATGCAGGCAGTCGCCTTTGAAGGCGATTTACACAGCGATGGCAAAAAGTTAGCGTATCGGCCAAATAACATGGCTCACAGCGGGGCCAGTGGCTGGCGCCTGCACCGCGGCGGCATGACACCACCAGTGTGGATCATTGATCTGGAAAAACAACAGCTGGAAAAAATCCCTCACCCAAATGCCAATGAATTTAACCCGTTTTGGCTTGGCGACAACGTGTATTTCTTGTCCGACCGCGATAACAAAGCGGTAAACCTGTTCCGCTACACCGATAAACAAGTAACACAGCTAACCAACAATACCGATTGGGACCTGCGCAGCGCCGCAGGCCACGGAAAGAGCATAGTGTATGAAGCTGGCGGCTATCTGCACCACTTTGATGTTAGCAGCGGCCAAAGCACGCCAATCACGGTGAATATTAACACCACCTCCGTGCAAAAGCGGCCACAGTGGAAAGATGCCAGCAAAACCTTGACCAGCGCGCGCCTATCCAGCAGTGGTCAACGCCTGGTAGTATCGGCCCGGGGTGAAGTCTTTACCGTACCGGTAGAAGATGGCAGTACGCGCAACCTGACGCGCAGCAGCGGCGTGCGCGAATTTGATGGTCTGTGGAGCCCGGACGGCAGCCAAGTGGCTTATATCTCTGACGCTGGCAATAGACATCAGCTGGTGCTGCAGACACAAGATGGTTTAAACGCAGGCGAAAGCTTTGCCTTATCAGACACCGGCTATTTTAACCTGCTGAGCTTTTCACCCGACGGCAATTTACTGGCCTATCACGACAATCATTTAAATCTGTATGTGTTTAACCTTAAAACCAAACGCAGCCAAAAAATCGACAGCTCAGAGCGGCGCGGTGATTTTAGCCTGTCGTTCTCAACGGATAGCCGTTACTTAGCCTATACCGTGTCGGGCGCTAACTATTTTAGCCAAATTAAGTTGTTTGATTTTAATGCTGGCAAAGCCACACAAATTACCGATGGTATGAGCCACGCTGACGATCCGGTGTTTACCCAGGATTATCTGTACTTTACTGCGTCGGTAAATACCGGTCCGTCGCAGGTTGGGCTGGATTTATCCACCCGTGAGCGGCCGGTACGCAAAGCCATTTATGCTTACGTGCTGGCAAGCGATGGCAAGTCGCCGTTGTTACCGGAAACCGGTGATGAACCGCTGAAAAAGACCGAAGAAAAAACCGCGAAGAAAGATAAAGACACAGATAAACCTGGTGCGAAGCCAGTAAAAATAGACCTGAATGGACTGCAAAATCGCATTATTGCTTTGCCACTGGCCGAGCGTAACTACGACAGCTTAAGCGTCGCTGATGACGGTGCCCTGTTTTATATCGAGCGCAGCCAACCTGGCGCCAGCAATGAACCGCCAGGTAGCAATGGCCAGAACAACGGCACTTTATATCGCTATGACTTTAAAGAGAAAAAAGCAGAACAGGTTAAAGACAGCCTGGCAAGTTACCACCTGAGTAACGATGGCAAAAAGCTGTTATTGGTAAGTATGCCCAATACCCTGCAGGTGGGCGATGCCAAAACCAAGCCAGAAGCCAAAGCCGTAAGCCTGGCCGACGTGCGCAGCTTTGTTGACCCGGCGACAGAGTGGCAGCAAATATTTAATGATGCCTGGCGTATGCAACAAGAGTACTTTTACGATGCCAATATGCACGGCATAAACTGGCAGGCTATTTATAGCAAGTATCAGCCAATGCTTAAACATGTGCAGCGCCGCGAAGATCTAAACGACGTTTTAGTTGATATGATTGCCGAGCTGCAGGTCGGCCATAACCGTATCGGCGGTGGTGATGTGCATCAGGAAAGTAGTAGTAAAGCCGGCCTGTTAGGTGCCGATTTTGCTATCAGCAACGGTAAATATCAGTTTAAAACGGTATATCAGGGCGACCGCTGGAGCCCGTTTTTACAAGCACCATTAAATGTACCGGGCGCCAGCGCCAAAGCCGGTGATTACCTGCTGGCAATCAATGGCCGCGAACTGCGTGCTGACGATAACGTGTTCGCCCTGTTAGACAATACCCTGGGCAAACAAGTGGTGCTAAGTCTTGCCGACAACGCCAAAGGCCTGAACCGGCGCAATATTACCGTAGAGCCGATAGCCAACGAAAATCAGCTGAGGCTATGGCACTGGGTAGAACACAATCGTCAGTTAGTTGCAGAAAAAACTGACGGCAAAGTGGCTTATGTGTACCTGCCCAATACCGCTGACGGTGGCTTTTACTTCTTTAACCGCATGTTCTTCGCCCAAACCGACAAAAGCGCAGTAATTATTGACGAGCGCCGCAACGGCGGCGGCCAGGCGGCAAACTACATTACCGAAATTCTTGGCCGGCCGTTTTTATCCGGCTGGAAAGACCGTGATGGCCTGACGTTTACCACGCCTGGCGCCGGAATTTACGGCCCGAAAACCATGCTGATAGACCAGGATGCCGGTTCAGGCGGCGACTTCCTGCCGTGGGCCTTTAAGCGCCTGGGGTTAGGCAAAACCATTGGTACCCGCACCTGGGGTGGCTTAATTGGTATTTCGGCTAACCCGGATATGATAGATGGCGGCTTTCATGTGGTGCCGTTCTTCCGCTTTTACACCCCTGATGGTGAATGGCGGGTAGAAAACGAAGGCGTAGCGCCGGATATCGAGGTAGAACTGGACCCTATCGCAGTAAACAAAGGCATTGATGTGCAGCTGGAACGTGCTATCGAACATACGCTAAACGAGCTCAATGCCAGCCCGCCACAAGATCACAGCAAAGCCCCGGCTATGCCGACAAAGCTCGGCTTGTAACTTAATAAATTTAATAAAAAAACCGCTGCCAGAAAGCGGTTTTTTTATGCAAAGAGGCCAGGATAAGCTTACGCGACAAACCTTTTGCTAAGCTGCGCCACGCGCTGGCCTAAATAATGTGCTGTATGTAAATCTGTTTCGTGCAACACCCCATCTGCGGAATGGGCGATAAGACCAGATTGCGCACCCAGCCGGTTTAACCCGGCTGCATGGTGGTTACCGGGAATATCCAACCCCGCCCACAACATGCCATGCTGATTGGCAAAAATTTGCAAATATTGCAGCGTATTAAGCTGATCACCACTAACATTGCTGCCAATGGTAAAACCGGCAGCAATTTTATTGGCCCAGCGCTGTTGCTCCCAGCACTCGCTACTGGCATCGGCAAAAGCTTTAAATTGTGCCGATACGCAACCCATATATGTTGGTGAACCAAACACCATGGCATCGGCGCTGTCTAGTTGCTCAACCAAACTGCTGTTACAAAACCGCCCCTCGACAATATCACTACCAGCAATTTCGGTTTGTATTACAGTAACACCCTGCACCTTAGCTGCACCGTCCGCCACCGCTGCTGCCAGTTGTCTTGTGGTGCCGCTGGCGGAGTGAAATACTATTGCGACTTTTATCACTAAATCCTCCATATCATTGCCAGCTTTATCAAGCTATCTTGCTCAATTAGCTGGTTTAAACAAGCCGCAGTTAAGCGGCCTTGCTGTGCATAGCCACACTGAGCGCCGGTTGCTGATTAATAGACTGCGGATTATTACTGGCAGCAAAAGTAAGAATTTTCATACTACCTCCTGCTGCGCGAAAGCGGCGAAATTACGCCCGGCTGATATATCAATAACTATCGAATTAACCTGTTCTAAATACATAAGTTATCTCCTTGCATTAAGTCGACCGGCAGGTTAAAACCTTAACCTAAGTTAAGGTAAAGCACTTTTTTGCCATTGAATTAAAAAATACCGGAGCAGACAATGCCAAAAACAATCCGCTGGACAGAAGCGGGCAAGACAACAGAAGCGACATGGAGTGTCGGCCGCGTAGCTAAACGCTGCGGTGTTAAGATAAGCACTCTGCATTTTTACGAGCAAAAGGGCCTGATCAAAAGCTGGCGCAATGACGGTAATCAGCGCCGGTATAAGCCGGAAGTACTGCGGCGCATTTCGGTGATTAAAGCCGCGCAAAAAGTTGGTATTAGCCTGGAAGAAGTAAAACAGGCGTTTTTGTCCCTGCCTGATAGCCGCACGCCTACCTTGGAAGATTGGCAGCTGTTATCCAGCAACTGGCAGAAAATGCTCGATGCCCGTATTGCCTACCTGCAAAAGCTGCGTGATTACCTTACCGGCTGTATCGGCTGCGGTTGCCTGAGCATGAGCAAATGCCCGCTGTATAACCCGGACGATGTATTGGGCGCTGAAGGCACCGGGCCGGTTATTCTCGAACAGGCTGAGTAGCAACAGGCACAACACAAAATGTACAGCTGTTCACTGAAATGCAGGACATTTGCAAATAAGCCATAAAAATTAAATCATTTATATTCATAAACATAATAGATACCAGCACAGTGAAACAACAAACAAACTGGCCAAACCAGATATTTTAGTGTACAACTGTACGCCGAAATTAACTGATCGTGTGAAGCTGTAGTGAAGTCATTATTTGCCCGCCTCTGGCGTAGTTTTTGTTTAATGCTGGGTAACCAGCCCTCCTTAACGCTGTATTTTCTACCGCTGTTGCAGCGCTTATGGCCGGGCTTTGTACCGGGCCAATACCGGGCTCATTTACTGGCGAAGCAATGGCAAACGGCGGATATGCTGCAGCTGACGTTTCAGGTATCCGGCCGTTGGCCTGGCTTCGTGCCGGGCCAGCATCTGCTGCTATCCCTTTATCATAATGGCCGTTATATCAGCCGGCCGTTCAGCATTTGTTCGCCGCTTAGCCTGTGGCAAAGCCAGCGGCACATTGAACTGTGCTGCAAAATCAATAACCTTGGTGAATTTACTCCGCTGTTAAATCAGCTGCAAAACGGCGCTGTGTTAAATATCAGCACAGCGCAGGGTGATTTTCACTGGCATCAACCTGCTATGCCTGCAGTATTTATCGCTGCCGGCTCCGGCATTACCCCCATTGCTGCTATGCTGTTAAGCCAGCGCCACTGGTTAGCGTCGGCAACCCTGCATTACCGGGTACGCGGTGCAGAAAACGCTGCCTTACTCAAAGAGCTAAAGCAGCTGGCTGATAAGCAGCCACTGTTTACCCTGTTGCTGTCGGATAGCCGCACTGAGCCTGCAGAAACCTTGCAGCAGCAACTTTGCGCCGATATCCGCAATAAACAGTTTTACCTCTGTGGCCCGCACACCTTTATGCAGCAGCTGCGCAATACACTAAGCCAACATGGCGTAAATAATGCCAATATTCAGCAAGAGCAATTTGGTTTAGCCCTGCCCCCGGCCTCAGGCAGTACAACAGATCTGCTGCTAAACGCTAATTTTATCCGCGCCGGCATCAGCACGGCGGTAACGCTAAGCAGCCAACTCAGCCTGCTGCAAAGTGCCGAACAACATGATCTGGCGCCGCGCTTTGGCTGTCGTATGGGCGTGTGTTTTCAATGTGTCTGCGACAAAGTATCCGGCCAGGTGCGTGACATACGCAGCGGTGCGTTAAGCGGCCACGGCGCCGAACAAATTCAGCTGTGTATCAGCCAACCGGTAACTGAATTAGTGATTAAGCTATAACAGGATTATTGATGACACTTTCGACAGAACAATTTGCTGCACTCGAACAAGAGCTGGACAACGTAAAACAACAGGTACAACAGCATCTGGGCGACGCCGATGCGTGTTATATCCGCCGGGTATTGCTGGTGCAGCGTTTAAGCGCTCTTAGTGGCCGTGTATTGATGGTGCTGGGCTTTATTACGCCCTGGCTTTGGCTTGCTGGCGTATTGTTGTTGGCACTGGCCAAAATTCTCGACAATATGGAAATAGGCCACAATGTGCTGCACGGTCAATACGACTGGATGAACGACCCGGTGCTGCATTCCAAACGCTACGAATGGGATATTGCTTGTGATGCCGGCTCCTGGCAGCGCACGCATAATTTTGAGCACCACACTTACACCAATATCATAGGTAAAGACCGCGACTTTGGTTACGGCCTGCTGCGTTTAAGTAACGATTTTCGCTGGCGGCTGCGTAACCTGTGGCAAGGTGGTACTTACCTGTTGCTAAGTATGTTATTCCAATGGGGCGTGTCGTATCACGAACTGGCAGCGCAGCGCGTTTTTGCCGGTAAAAAGAAGACCGATCGCCACACGCAGGTTAGCGACAGCGAACTGAAAAAAGCATTCTTTGGCAAGGGTGCCCGCCAGTTGGCTAAAGACTATGTATTTTTCCCGCTTATCGCCGGACCTATGTGGTTGTGGGTATTGTGCGGCAATTTACTGGCAAATTTAATCCGCAATTTATGGACATCAACAGTGATATTTTGCGGCCACTTTACCAAAGAGGTGTATGCCTTTAATGCTGCAGAGTGCGAGGGCGAAAGCCGTGGCCAATGGTACTACCGCCAAATGCTGGGCTCGTCTAATTTTACCGGCCCAACCTGGCTGCATATTTTAACCGGCCATTTAAGCTGCCAGATAGAGCACCATCTGTATCCGGATATCCCGGCACGGCACTACCCTGCAATGGCTAAACAGGTGCAGGCCATCGCCGCTAAATACGGCATTCCATACAATACCGGTAGCTTTGTGCGCCAATACAGCACGGTATTTGGCCGCATTATGCGTTATTCTCTGCCAGGCGGCGGGAAAGCTGTAAAAGGGTTATGACGCAGTACGCTTGTCGGTGCGGTCCAGCGCGCGGATAATATCGCGCCAGCTGATAATACCCTGCGGCCGGTTGTTGCTGTCTACCACCGGAATGCAGGATACCCCTTCGCTGTTAAACAACTGAATCGCATTCATTACCTTAGCCTGCGGTTGCAGCGTTACTGGCTTGCGCCGCATAACCTGGTGTACTTTTTTATTTAATGTCGCCAAATCCCGCACGGTTTCAGCTGCAGTGCCGATATGCGGGCTAAGGGCTTTAAACAGATCGCGGTCAGACAATACGCCAAGCAATATGCCGTGTTCCACCACCAGCACATGGTGAAACTTTACATGATCAAAAATCTGCTTTACCACCGCCAGGCTATCATCGGGCGAAACACTTACCGGTTTCAGCGTCATTAACTGCGCGACATTCAGCATACATCACCATTGGCTAATCCATTGTAATACTTCACTCTTAATCGCATGACTATAGCGGTTTTACACCGCTTTACCAGCCGTTTACGCAGAGATACCTATACTTAGTATCTGCAGCAGATACAAGGTAGCCCCCATGCAACAGCAAATTCTCGACAAGGCACTGCAACTGGCAGCGAAAACCAGTTGGGAGCGGCTGACATTACAACAAGTCGCCTTAGCTATGCACATTAGCCTGGCGGATATTTACCGCCATTTTCGCACTAAAGATGAGTTAGTCGACGCCTGGTTTGACCGTGCTGATATGGCGCTGCTTAGCGCACAAATAAGTAAAGAGCTGCCCGCCAGCGCACGGTTACAGCAGGCAACACAACACTGGCTGGCAGCGCTGGCGCCGTACCATAAACTTAGCGGCCAGATGCTGCTATATAAGCTGGAGCCGGGCCATATTCACTTGCAGCTGGCTGGAGTGTTGCGCATTAGCCGCACCGTGCAATGGCTGCGTGAAGCAGCCGGTTTAAGCGCCAGTGGCATGGCACGTATTGGCCAGGAGCTGGCATTAACCAGCCTGTTTGTGTCGGTATTTATTTGCTGGTTAAACGACAGCTCGGCCAATCAGCAGCGCAGCCTGGCGCTATTGCAGCGTAAACTGCAGTGCGCCGCTGCACTAAAGCTATGGTATTAGGTATTCATTAACTGTTGTTGCCACCACTGCTTAAGTTCACTGGCACTGCCTTGCATTAACACCGCTTGTCCGCGTTTATTCAGCTGATACTGATACATCGGATCATAGTAGTCACTCAGTAAGCGCGCTATCCAAAGCCGGTGCAGATTGATATCACCGCTGTGCTGCTGTACAGCTAATGCCTGATTCAGCATAGCGGCTAATTCACTGTACAATGCGCCACCCAAGCGCCTGGCAATACGTGCCATACCCTGTTGCAGCATATTGCTAAACACCGCAAAGCCCTGCTCGCCCTGTGCCGTTGTAGCCTCAAAGTGCAGCTCAACAATATAGTCTTGCAATATCACTTCTATGCGCTCACTTTGCGGCTCTTGCAACAACAGCAGCGGGCTTTGCTGCATGGCCTGATAGAGCAGATGCGGGATATTACGCTGGCCAATCAGCAGGCTTTCATCTTCCAGCAGCAGATAACGTGTTGCATTGGCCTGGCGGTGCAGCAAAGCGCCAGCTAAATCGTTTTCAAAGCGAATTTGGCTGGGCTGCGGTGCCAGTTTGCGGCCAAATGCCGAGCCACGATGATTTGCCAGCGCTTCTAAATCCACCGCCTCTAACTGCTTAAGCAATCGCGTTTTACCGCTACCGGTAGGGCCTGCCAGCAATAACAACGGCTGCGTTGCCGCCTGCTCAATAACGTTGATTGCCGACTGACGCAGTGCTTTAAAGCCGCCCTTTACTCTGTGGTACACCACACCGGCGTCACTGAGCCATTGCTGGGCGATTTGTGAGCGCAGACCGCCACGGGCACAGTACAACATGCCCTGCGGGTTAGCTTTGGCAAAGGCAACCCAACTCTGAACCCTGCTTTGTTTCACTTCGCCCTGCACAAGCTGATGCCCCAGTGCTATAGCAGCTTGCTGCCCCTGCTGTTTATAGCAGGTACCCACAGCGGCACGCTCGGCGTCACTCATCAGCGGCAGATTACAGCTATTAGTAAAGGCACCTCGGCTAAACTCCAGCGGTGCGCGTAAATCCAGTAGCGGTAGCTGCAGTTGCAGGATCTGCTGGTAGTTATCCAGCAGCGGTAAATCACTGCCCATAGCAAATGCCTTTAGCGCACACGGATGCGATGGCCTTTTTTATGCGCGTGCAACTCGCCTATTGGCTGCAGGGTTAAATCGTATTCTACTGCCAGATGGATAAAGGCCGCTTCTGCATCCGGGCTTACCGCTACCAACAAACCACCACTGGTTTGCGGGTCGCACAGCAGTGCCTGTTGCTCTTTGCCAAGCGGTGATATTTTAGCGCCATAACTGGCAAAGTTACGCGCGCTGCCGCCGGGGATACAGCCTTGGGCGATATAGTCTGCCACGTGCGGCAATACCGGCACCGCATGGCTGTCCAGCTCGGCATTGACGCCACTGCCCTCACACATCTCTAATAAATGCCCCAGCAGACCAAAACCGGTAACGTCGGTCATGGCATGAATACCCGGCAGTTTGGCAATATCAGCACCGATACGGTTTAGCTGCACCATACTATCGCGCGCCAGTGTGGCATGCTCTGGTTTGAGCTTTTTTTGCTTTTGCGCCGTGGTTAAAATACCTACGCCCAATGGTTTAGTTAAATACAGCCGGTCGCCGGCTTTGGCAGTGTCATTGCGTTTTAACTGTGCAATGGCAACCCGACCACTGACCGCCAGGCCAAAAATCGGCTCGGGCGCATCAATACTGTGGCCACCTGCCAGCACTATGCCCGCCTCTTTGCAACTATGCCGCGCGCCCTCAAGTACTTGCTGCGCTAACTCCGGCGGTAATTTCGTTACCGGCCAGCCTAAAATGGCAATGGCCATAAGTGGCTGCCCACCCATGGCATAAATATCACTAATAGCATTAGTGGCGGCGATACGGCCAAAATCAAACGCATCGTCACAAATCGGCATAAAAAAGTCAGTGGTGCTTAACAACGCGCTGCCATCACCCAAGTCATAAGCCGCAGCATCGTCTTTGCTGGTATTGCCCACTAACAAATTAGTATCTGTAAAATTGATGTTGGTTTTGAGGATGCTATCGAGTAATTGCGGTGAAATTTTACAGCCGCAACCAGCGCCGTGGCTGTATTCAGTAAGTTTAATGGCAGAAAAATCGGACTTCATCAGAGTTGGCTACTACATGTCTGGCTAATTTATAATAGTGCCAACATAACCAAAGCCCAGTCGGATCTCAAGATCAGACTGGGTTTAGCCCGGTTTTTCACGGCTTAATTTTATAAATCACATGCACCGATTTTTGCAGCGTAATATGTCGTGGCAGCACCAGGTTACCGCTGCTGTCGGCCATTTCGGCACTTTTACGCAGTGCACCGTAGCTTACTGCGCCGCCGCTAAAACCAAAATCACCAGCTAAACTGCCCCAGCCTGCGGTTTCGCTGATGGCAAACACACTGCTGATTTTTACGCCCTGAGCGCCAGCCAGATGATTAGCACGGCGGCGGGCATCGGCGCCGGCCTGCTCGCTTAGTTTAAGCTCGTGCTGTTCGCGTTGACTGCTGTCGAAACTGCCCTGAATAGAAAAAATCTGCGGCTGCTTAAACAGATAATCCATCACCGCCACGTAGTTACCCAGCTGATCCAGCGTTACGCTGATGGGTTGGCTGGCTTCATAGCCGGTAATGGTTCTGTCGTTGTAGTCTTTGTACAGTGCTTCTTTATTTACCTGGGCGGCGTCAATGTCGGCTTCGGTTATGCCCTGCGACGCCAGAAACTGCATTAAATCACGGCCCTGTTTGTACACCGCCTCTGTGGCCGCATCGGCTTTGGCCGCGGTGTGGCGGATGACAAAATGAATTCGGGCTTTGTCCGGTGCTACGTCCAGTTTGGCTTCACCGGTAACAGTAATAAACGGAAAATCCGGCAGCGGGCTGGCCTGGGCAACGCCGCTAAAGGTTAACAGCAGCGCAGTAGTAAGTGTGGTCAGTTTCATATAAACCTCGTGTTGTGTTTAATAAGCATTACAGCAAAGCTTTACGCATTAAGTTGTTACTATTTGTAGAGTTGTATTTGGCCGGAGTTTGCCTTTACACTCAGCCATCTGTTGATTTTAAGGAAACACCATGTCTTTACGTTTGCTCACCCTGGGTGCTGCGCTGCTGTGTAGCAGTCATGTTTTGGCTGCAACCGATGCTTACAGCTATGCCAACTTTGATGCCGTAACGGTAAAGCACCTGCACCTGGACTTAGCGGTTAACTTTGAGCAAAAAGCCTTAACCGGCTTTGCCGATTTGCAACTTAACTGGCTAAACAGCACAGATAACACGGTGTATCTGGACACCCGCGATCTGCTGATAGAGCGTATTTACGCCAAAAGGGCCGACGGCCAATGGCAAAAAGTGCCTTTTACCTTAGCTGAGCGCGATGCCGTGCTGGGCAGCAAACTCACGGTAAGCCCGGCGTTTCAGGCGCAAACACTGCGTATTTACTACAGCTCTACCGATAAAGCCTCCGGCCTGCAGTGGTTAACGCCCGAACAAACCGCCGGTAAAACCACGCCCTTTATGTTTAGCCAAAACCAGGCTATTCATGCCCGCAGCTGGATCCCGATTCAGGACACCCCGGCCGTGCGCATGACCTACACGGCACGCATTCAAAGCCGTGACGATGTTCTGGCTATTATGAGCGCCAATAATGAACCTGGCATGATTCGCGACGGTGATTACCAATTTGTTATGCCACAAGCTATTCCGGCCTATTTAATTGCCATCGCCGCCGGCGATATACAGTTTAAAGCCATGAGTGAGCAAACCGGTGTCTATGCCGAGCCTTATATTCTTAATGCCTCGGCGGAAGAATTTGCCAGCACCCAGGCGATGATTGACGCCACCGAACAGCTGTACGGCGACTACCGCTGGGGCCGTTATGATTTGCTGATCTTACCGCCCAGTTTCCCGTTTGGCGGTATGGAAAACCCGGTGCTGAGCTTTATTACCCCCACCGTTGTAGCGGGTGACGGCAGCCTGGTAAATTTAATTGCCCACGAGCTGGCACACTCCTGGTCGGGCAACCTGGTCACCAACGCCAGCTGGCGCGATTTGTGGCTGAATGAAGGTTTTACCTCCTATGTGGAAAACCGCATTATGGAGCAAGTGTTCGGCGTTGACCGCGCCGTGATGGAACAAGCCTTGTCGGTACAGGGCTTAAAAGATGAACTGACTGAGTTACCGGCCAACGACAGCATTTTACATATCGACTTACACGGCCGTGATCCGGACGACGCGTTCAGCGGCGTACCCTACACTAAGGGCCAGCTGTTTTTAATGTTTCTGGAGCAAAAATTCGGCCGCGATAAATTTGACACCTTTGTCCGGCAATACTTTGATGATCATGCCTTCCAAAGCATTGATACCGAACGTTTTATTAAGTACCTAACGGCCAACTTATTGCAAAAATACCCAGGGATTGTGTCATTAGATGAAGCCAACAACTGGATTTATCAGCCAGGCTTACCGGCCACTGCGCCGGATCCGCAATCTGATGCGTTTAACCAGGTACAGCAACATGCCAACAGCTGGCTTAATGGCAACAGCGAACTTAGCAGCCTGCCTACCGACAGCTGGACAGTGCACGAGTGGCTGTATTTTATTAATAACCTGCCGCTGTCTATCACGCCGGAGCAACTGGCCAAACTGGACAGCACCTTTAATTTAACCCTGTCAACCAACAGCGAAATTGCTCACGCTTGGTATTTACTGGCACTGAAAACCGGTTATCAGGAAATTGCCGTACCACTGGAGCACTATTTGATTGGTATTGGCCGGCGTAAGCTGATTATTCCGCTTTATAAGCAACTGGCCACTACGCCTGAAGGCCTGGCTTTTGCCCGTGCAGTGTATGAAAAAGCCCGCCCCGGCTACCACCCACTGGCGCAGGGTACGGTAGATGAGCTGTTAAAGTAGACTAAACAAGCTTGATCTAAAGCCCACGAGCCGCGTAATAGCTGGCAGTGGGCTTTTTTATGAGTATGTAATGCAAAAATTGTTTTATGACGGCAGCTGTGCCTTATGCCGGCGCGAGATAAACTGGCTGGGGCCTAAACTGAAGCCACATCTTGAGCTGGTAGATATCAGCGCAGAGGGCTTTACCGGCTTTGCGGATGTCAGTAAAGCCGCCATGATGCAGCAAATTCATTTATGGCAAGATGACCATTTTTTAATTGGTATAGACGCGACGCTGCACTACTGGCAGCTGGCCGGGCACAGCTGGCTGGTAGCGTTTTTACGCCTGCCGCCCTGCTATTGGTTGGCAAAAAAAGCCTATACTTACTGGGCGGCTAAACGCAATAACTGCTCAGGCGGCGACTGCGCCATTTAAGATAAAGCACTATGCCACGACCCACAATGCGCAGGCGCAGTGTCAGCAAACCTGCTGCGGCCACAGATAAACACATATTGCACCTGCACCGCGCCATGGCCGATAAACTGCTGGCCGAGCCCTGGCGTATAACGGATATACGCCACACGCTGGAGCGCCGCTATGAGGCTGGCCAGTTAAAACACAGCGGCTACATACACTGGCACAGTATTTTAGAGTGTATCGACCAACCCGAACTGTTTTTAGCTGCGCTGCTCGATACTGGCGAGCGCATGAGTAAACTGCGCCGGCGCACAGTGTTGGTAGGCATATTAACCGAGCCAGAGCGCCTGGCACTGCTATTGGAGGCACCAGAATGACGCTGATAAACCGCCTTGGCTACGCAGGCCTAATCCCCTTTATTGCTCTGCCGCTGCTGTACAGCCAACAACTCTGGCTTAGCAGCGTCGATATTATGCAGCTGTATCAGCTATACAGTGCATTGATATTAGGTTTTATGGCAGGTGTACTGTGGCCTGTGCTGCACAGCAACAGCGCGACAACAGCAAAAATAAACCGGCTGGCCGTGCTTGCCGTGACCTTTCCGGTACTCAGCATCATTGCACTTCTGCTGGCCGGCGAATACTTTTTACCTGCCCAAGCCTGCTTGTTTGTGTTATTGCGTCTGGCAGAATACCGCAGCGGCGTTAACCGGCAATACCCCGTCCAGTATCGCGCTCTGCGCAACCGGCTGACGTTGGTGGTTTGTATCAGCCATCTGCTGCTGTATTACCTGGTAACGGCAGCAGGTTAACCCGACTTGCTGCGACAATATGTCACACCCGTATAATAGTTTGAATTTATTACACTAGCAGCCTGACTTTTTTGTTAAGGACTGCTTTATGTTATCCACGCCCCCCGCCATGTCGTGCCGCCAATGCCCTGCATTACGCTATTCTGCCCTTAGTCTGTTACTGTTAACCTCTTGCAGCGCGCTGTCGCAGGCGAGCAGTGCTGAGCTTGAAGTGATTGAAGTGATTGAAGTAAAAGGGCTAAACTGGCAAACCAACCAGAGCGACAGCGAGCAGTTATTGCGCGCAAAAGGCGTTGATTTCTCTGCCGCGGGCGGGGTTTCAGCCTTGCCGCTGTTAAACGGCATGATGGGCAACCGCATTAAAGTATTAATTGACGGTAGCGATATCGGCGCAGCCTGTGCCAATGAAATGAACCCGCCGCTGTCGTATATTTCCGCCAATCAGATAAATGCTGTCACAGTAGTCGCCGGTATTTCCCCGGTGAGTATGGCTGGCGATAATATCGCCGGAGTCATTAGCGTCAGCAGCATCAATCCAACCTTTACCGACAGCGCCGGCCTGTCTCACCAACAAAGTTACCTTGGCAGCCGTTATCAGAGTAATGGCGACGCAGTTAATATCAGTGGCGGCACGGAGTTTTCCAGCAAACAATTCAGCCTGAAGTACGATGGCGCCTATAGCGATGCCAACAGCTATCGCGACGGTAACGACGATAAGGTACCTGACACCTTGTACCGCGCGCAAAACCATCAGTTGGTTGGCGCCTGGCAGGATGGCGAAGAGCAGTTGGCGGTTAAACTTAGCCATCAGTACATTCCGTTTCAGGGCTTTGCCAACCAGTATATGGACATGACAGAAAACCAGAGCTTTGGTGCCACGCTGCAATACAAGCGCCCTCTGGCTGATGGAGACTTGCTGGCGCGGGTAAACTGGCAAGGCATTAAGCACGAAATGGGCTTTTTTACCGCAGAAAAGCCCGGCACCATGCCGATGTTGACCGACAGTGACGATTACAGTTATCAACTGCACTGGCAAACTGCGCTATCAAGCGGCAGTACGCTAAAAGTCGGCCACGAGTTTTATCAGTTTCATTTAAACGATATCTGGCCAGCAGTGCCTGGCTCGATGATGATGGGCCCGAACGATTACATCAATATTAATGATGGCAAACGCCAGCGTCTGGCGATTTTTGCTGAACTTAACCAGCAATTAACGGCAAAATTGCTGCTTAACTATGGCGTACGGCTGGAGCAGGTTAGCACTAATACAGGTACTGTGCAGGCCTACAGCAATATGATGATGGGCATGATGGCCGCCGATGCAGTAGCCGCGCAGGCTTTTAACCAGCAGGACCGTAAGCAGCGCGATACGCTGGCAGATCTCACTTTTTTGGCCAGTTATCAGTTGGATGATGCGCAGCAACTGCAGTTTGGTCTGGCACAGAAAAACCGCGCCCCCAACCTGTATGAACGTTACAGCTGGGGCCAGGGCCAAATGGCCATCAGCATGATTGGCTGGTTTGGCGATGGTAACGGCTATATTGGCGATATTAACCTGAAGCCCGAAACCGCCCGCACAGTGAGTGTGGCTTATCTTTACAGCAGTGATAACACCATGCTGCAACTGCGGCCATTTTATACCAAGGTAACGGATTTTATCGACGTGAACATCGCCGACAGCTTTAATACCGGCGACAACCTGCGCCACCGGCTGCAGTTTGTTAATTTAGACGCCACCTTGTATGGCGTTGAAGCCAGTGGCCAATGGCTGTTAGCATCAGACGCCCGTTTGGGTCAGTGGCAGTTGCAAGCAGAGGCCAAAGTAAACCGGGCTACTCGCGACAATAGTAACGAGCCCCTTTACCAGCAAAGGCCATTTAATACGTCAGTTCAGCTGCAACATCAGCTGGGTAAGCTGCAAACTGCACTAAAATGGCAATGGCAGGATGGCAAAAGCCGTCTGGACAGTCGCCGGCTGGAAAACCCAACCGCCAGCTACGCCTTATTGGATCTGAATAGCCAATGGCAACATAATCAGCTAACACTGCGTTTTGGCATCAGCAACCTGCTGGATAAAGACTATGAGCTGCCACTTGGCGGCGTCAATATCGCTGAATACCGCCAGGACAACAGCAACGGCTTTAGCCAACTGAAAGGTGCCGGCCGCTCGGTAAATGCCGGTATCCGTTTTAACTTTATGTAGTCGAGTGGTATTTATGATCAAAGCTTGCCGCTGGTTGCACAATTGGCTGGGTTTAATCTTGGTTCTCCAGATTATATTCTGGTTTTTAAGTGGCCTCGTGATGGCGGTTATGCCCATTGAGCAAGTACGGGGGGAGCATTTACGTTTCAGTAGCACCGTAACCTGGCATACAGCATCTGTAGCGCCGGCGAGCATACTTAAACACCATAGTGCGAACGCCAGCTTAAGCCTCAGCCAGCAACTACATATTAGCGACCAGCAACTTAGCGCAAGCCCGGTGTACCTGGTAGCAGATGATGATCAACACTACAGATATTCAGCCACTACCGGCAAACCGGTATCAGCATTAGCAGAACCTGAAATCCGGCAACTGGCAGTGGCGCAATATCTTGGGCAAGGCCAATTGCAAAAGGTACAGTTATTACAGCAACTGCCTCAGGAAGTTAAAAGCCTGAACCCGCCGCTATGGATGGTGCAATTTAACGATGCCGATAACACCCATTTTTATCTGGACCCGGCAACCGGCCTCGTGCAACGGGTAAGAACCAGCGGCTGGCGTGTGTTCGACTTTTTCTGGATGCTGCATATTATGGATTATCAGGAGCACAGCAACTTTAATAACCCGCTGCTTATTACCACCGCAGCAGCGTCCTTGCTGTTTACGCTAAGCGGTTTGGTTCTGCTATGGCAACGCTTTAAACCTGCCAGGCGTCGCGAACGCCTGGCATAACCTGCTTTGCCTGGCGTGCTGTGATTTTACGGTCTTATTAATACGCCACGCTAAAGCGTTTATTCAAATGCTGCGGTTGCTCTGCTTCATCCAGCATAGCTGCAGCATAATCGCCGTTAGATATGCGGCTTTTACCTGCACTGTCGGTAAGTAAATTATCTAACCCCAGCCGAAAGTTGCCGGTTTTGTCGCCCGGGAAAATCTCTGCCGCCGGTGATAAAAAGCTCCAGTTAAGCGCGTTTTGCCCACGCAGTTGCTGTAACACTTCTGCCGCGCCTTCAGCAGTAGCACGGTATTCTGCCGGGAAGCCGGGGCTATCCAATAAACGGCTACCATCAGCCAGCAGTAAGGTTGCGGCACCGCCTACCACCAGCAAACGGCCTACTTGAGCTGCAGTTGCCGCATTCAATACCGAGTTAAACGTCTTTAAGTAATAGCCCTTTACATCTTGCTGCGCGTGGCCGCTAAAGGCACTGATCACCACAGCTTTGTCACTAAGCAGCTTGGTTAACGCTGCAGTGTCGTTAATATCAAGCCCTAACACGCTTAAACCCGCTGTTGCCGCCAGCCGCTCTGGCCGGCTTACCACCGCCGTTACCTTATGGCCGCGCGCCAATGCTTCGGCAGTAATGGCCGAGCCGATAAAACCTGATGCGCCTAAAATGACTAATTCCATACTATTTTCCTCACAAGTTGCTATCTGAACAATTAATGTGACGACATTATGGCGGCTCGATTAACACAGAAAAATAGATTAATATTAAAATCACTGTTTAATAAATTAAAACAATCATGCCTAATCAAGCAGATTTAAATAGCCTGCAACTGGTGCAGCGCCTGGCACAGGCCGGCAGCTTTACCGCTGCTGCCGAGCAACTGAGCTGCAGTAAAACTACCATTAGCCTGCAGTTAAAAGCGCTGGAGCAGCAATTAGGGGTCGCGCTGTTTCGCCGCACCACGCGCCAGCTCAGCTTAACCCGCGCCGGCGAACAGTTACTGCGCGATTGCCTGCCGCTACTGGACGAGCTGCAACACGCCTTACAGCAATTACAAAGCAGCGATAAAGTATTACAGGGTAAGCTGGTATTAAGCGCACCAGAAGATTACACCAACCGCATCCTGGCGCCCGCCGTGGTAGCCTTTATGGCGCTGCATCCTACCTTAGAGGTGGAGTTTCGCAGCAGCGATCAGGTTAAAGATCTCATTAAAGAAGGTATCGATTTAAGCATCCGCGCCGGTTGGTTAAAAGACTCGGGCCAGCACGCCAGAAAACTCGGCAGCTTTGAACAATGGCTGCTGGCCGCGCCGGCTTATCTGGAAAAAGCCGGCACACCCCAGCAACCGCAAGACCTGGCCAGCCATGCCTTTATTGCTTTTACGCCGTTAAGCCAGCCGCAGCAGTGGACTTTTAGCCACACTAACCGACATACCGGGGCAAAACAGCAGGTTGAGCAGTATTTGCAGGCACCGCTTAAAACCAGCTCTACCCATACCATTACGGCACTCATGCTGGCCAGCGCCGGCCTTGGCATACTGCCCGACTACAGCGCGCGCGAGTTAGTTAACAGCGGCCAACTCGTCCGGCTACTGCCCGACTGGAGCTTAGCGCAAGCCGGTATTTACGCGGTATACCCGCCAGGGCGTTTTCGCCCGGCACGGGTGACCGCCTTTGTCGATTTTTTGCAGCGGTATCAGCAGTTGGTTTAGGGCAAGCACAGCAAAGCCGCCTTGCCCCCAAAGAAGGTACGCTATGATTGCTAATCACATGCCTGTATGTTAACTTCATGAAAAATAGTGAAATAGGTGAATACATAATGGTAAAAAGCAATATCACTAAAAGAATAACTTTGTTTATAGTTTGCTCCGTTATTGCTTCATCTGTTTTTGCTCAGCAGGCATCAGGTTCGGGTGGAGAGTACAAACTACTGACAGACACACTTCACTCTAATGTGCTCAACGAGAGCAGAACGGTCACCGTGCAACTTCCTAAGAGTTATGAGTCTACGCCCAACAAAAAGTATCCTGTTATCTATCGGCTTGATGGTAAAGGCAACATCCCGCTTATTACTGCGGTTTTAGAGAGACTGCAAGAAGCAAACGCTGCGCCTGAAGTTATTATTGTTGCAATTGAAAATACCGACAGGCAGAGAGATTTATTTCCAACAATCAATCAAGAACCACAGGGCCCGCTTGGCATTGGCGGCGGCGCGCCAAAGTTCTTAAGTTTTATAGAAAACGAACTTATCCCTTTCGTGGATAATAAATACCGTACTCATAACTTTAAAGTCATTGCGGGTGCCTCCGCAGGCGGCGTATTCGCCCTGTATGCCCTGCAAACCAACCCAGAACTTTTTCAGGCACATTTAGCTTACAGTGCCGCCGTTTGGTGGAATCATGGCGCAACGGCAAAAAGCACTAAAGCGTTTATGGCTAAAACAAAAACCTTAGACAACTATTTATATATGAACATCGGTGAAGAAAGCGGCTTTATGAGAGAGCGCTACGACGATTTGCAAAACTTCATATCGTCCAACACGCCCAAGGGCTTAACCTTTATCAGTGATAAGTTCGACACCGTATCACATGGCTTAACATCAACCGCTGGCATTTTTAATGCCTATCACAATCTGTTTTTACCGCTGCGAATGCCAATACAAGCCTATACCGGCGAAACCCGCTCCATTTCAGATTATTACAACCGGCTATCAAAGCAATATGGCGAACAGACTCCGCCGCCGGAATGGGTAGTTCGGGAGTTGGGTTACCACTTCGTTAATAACGGTGATCTTGAAGAAGCGATCAAACTGTTTAAATACGGCATAACGCTTTATCCGGAAAAACCCGACACCTACAATGGCCTAGCTTATGGCTACGAGCAAAGTGGGAAGTACGAAGAGTCACTCGCACAAGTCAACAAAGCGCTTGCTTTATCAGGGCAAGAGTATGACGGCTATAACGTTTACCTGGCCCGTAAAGAGCGGCTACTTAAGTTATTGGCGCAGTAAACGCCACTTCAGAATTAGCCTTAGAAGCCCTGTACAAGACGTTCGCTGTTATATAAAAGCGAAGACATTAACACGGACAGGCTACCTCTGCATTTATTGGAGGTGAGAAATTATCTCTTATTTCAAACTTCTGCCCTGAAATCACCTATCAGCGTTTTGGTTTATTTTGTACTGGAATTGGCTTTCACACAGATGAAATTGATAGAGATGCAATGCATTCCTTCCTGAAGCGGGAGAACGTCCCAATAGTAGACCCTAGATGGTTATACGCACATGTAACATCAGAGCATTACTCAGATTGCGATATGTACTCACTTATTCAGCATTCAAAATCACCCTTTGACAACAATCAAAAGACAGAGCCATGGTGGAGAGAACATGCCGCCAAAATTGTTGTTGGCATAGCAATAGCACTTGCAGGAGCAGTATTTAAGTTATGGTTCTCGTGAGCATTCCTCTAACAACTGGTTCAAACCGTTCGCTTCGCTAACCGGGACGGGCTAAAGCCCGCCCTTCAACCAAACTTTAAGTCCGCTTTTTTCATACCTGTCGTTTGACTATTACTGTAAAGCTATCAAACAAACATCGCCGCTGGTATACCAAACCGCTTTGATATGGCGCGGATATGGCACAGCGTTAGCGAACGCTTGCCGCTTAAAATTTGCGATACCAGCGATTTTTCGCCTTCCTGAGGCTGAAAATCACTTTGCACATTGCCGTGTGTGTATCTGTGTGTATACTTATTCCAAGGTTGGGAGGTGCAATGAAATCAACGGATCTGATAAAGGAGCTCTCAGCAGCCGGTTGTGAGCTAAAACGCCAGGGTAAAGGCAGCCACCAGATTTGGTACTCCCCCATTACCGGAAAAACCTTTGCTGTGCCTCACCCTAAAGGTTCGCTGCCAATAGGTACAGTTAAATCCATTAAGAAGTCGGCAGGTATTTAGCTTGTTGCATCTGCGAGGTGATGTATGTATTTTTCAGTCGGTATAGAAGAGCCCAAAAACGGTGAAGCTTTCGGCTTGGTAGTGCCTGCGCTGTGCACTGATAATTTCAGTTGCTATAGCGCTGCAGATTGTCAGGAAGATATAGCACCGATGGTTACAGAAGCCATTACTATGCTGCTGGAGCAGATGCAGGAACAAGGTTTGCCGGTACAGGATATTAGAGATGCCGGTGTACTGGCCTATCAGAAATTAGCCGACTATGCCTTTTGCGATGCCTGGCTGTTGGTACATGTCGATATGTCGGCATTTGAAGGTAAGCCCAAGCGGATTAACATCAGCATACCTGACACCTTAATCAGCCGAATAGACAATAAAGTAAAAACCTCGCCGGACAAATACCGTGATCGCAGCCATTTTCTGGCAACGGCCGCACGCCATGAGTTGGAAACCGCTGGGCAATAAGAGGCTGAATAAATTTTAGGGTCAGAACAAAAATTTTAGGGTCAGAACAAAATTAAACGCATTCCCTGCTTTTCACTCATACCTGCCGTCTAAATGCGCAGCGACGATATCAAACAAACTTCGCCGCTGGTATATCAAAGCGCTTGGATAAAGCGCGGATATGGCTCAGCGTTAGCGAGCGCTTGCCGCTGAGTATTTGCGATAGCCACGATTTAACGTCTACAGCTTAAAAGCGTTAATCTGCGGTAATGGCTTTTAGTCTCGTACTTTAAGCTCCATCACGACACCGTCGTTTTCATCTTCTTCGGTAACCACAAAGCCAAAGCGGGCGTAAAAATCGCGCATGGCATCATGGCCCGGCATATACAAAATAGAGATAATTTTGCACTGCGGTATTTGGCTTATTTCTGCTATAGCCAACCGGGTGGCTTCAGTACCTATGCCCTGCCCCTGCAGTTTCAGGTCGACCATAAATTGGGCGATATAAAACTCATCCGGCAAGCCTTCTTCCAGCTCTTGGTAATACTGTAAAAACCCCACCACCTCTTCGCCGCGATAAATGGCGCGGTTTACGTAATGTTCGTAAAAGTGTGATTCGGCTATCGACTCCGCATTTTGCGCAACATAGTCTTGTTGCTGCTGGCTTATTTGCAGGTTAATAACATCTAACCAGTTATCCTTTGTTACTTCGCGCAAACTAATTTCCACGTTATTCCCTTATTTTTAACGGTTGCAGAATTTAATTGGGCCTTGCTGTGGGTTTTCAACTTCAGACAGAACATTTAGTATGTCCATGCTTAGACAGCTGCGCCGTTAAATTATCGGGCCCGGCGGGTGCGGTACTGCCAGACAAAATGACCGTTGCCTGAGTAACGGCAGGATAATGTGCTAACATGCCAAACACTGATAACTGCTTGATGATACACGCGCTTTGCTAAACTTTTTCCGGCCGAAACAAAAGCAGGTGTTGTTAATTGCCCTGCCGATGATTGCCTCTAACCTGACTATTCCACTACTGTCATTGGTGGACACCGCCGTGGTGGGTCATCTTGACCATGCCTGGTATTTAGGCGGAGTGGCGCTTGGCAGCAGCGTGATTAGCCTGCTGTTTATGTTGTTGGGCTTTTTGCGCATGAGCACCACCGGCTTAACCGCGCAGGCGTTTGGCGCAGATAACACGCAGGCAATACGCCACAGCCTGCTGCAAGGTGCCAGCGTGGCGTTGGCACTGGCGATATTGCTGCTACTGCTGCACAGCGCTGTTTGGCCGTTAGTGCAGCAAATAAGCGCTGCCAGCACTGAGGTACTGACACAAGGTGGTATTTACTTTGATATTCGCATCTGGAGTGCGCCGGCAACGCTGCTGAATATGGTGTTGCTGGGCTGGTTTTTAGGCCTGCACAATGCCCGCTACCCCATGTGGCTATTGCTGGTTAACCAAAGCCTGAATATTGTGCTGGATGTGGTGTTTGTACTGGGTTTTGGCTGGTTGGTCGCGGGTGTGGCGGCAGCGTCGGTTGTGGCCGATTACAGCACCTTAGTGCTTGGGCTTTATTTAGCCCGCCGCCTGTGGCAGCAATATCAGCTTGGCCCGCTTGGTATCAGCGTGCTTAAACAACTAAGCGACTATAGCCGCTTATTTGCACTTAACCGCGATATTTTTATCCGAAGCCTGTGCCTGCAACTGGTTTTTGCCTTTTTTGCTTTTCGGGGCGCCAGCCTTGGCGATAATGTGGTGGCGGCTAACGCAGTGTTAATCAGTTTTTTATTGCTGGTGTCTTATGCTTTAGATGGCTTTGCTTATGCTGCTGAAGCCTGCACCGGTAAAGCCGTTGGCGCTAAAGATCACAGCGAATTGCAGGATCTATTTGTTATTTTGGCACAGTGGGGCCTGATATTAGCACTGTTGTTTAGTTTGTTTTTTTACCTGTGCGGCCCAGCACTAATTACTCTGCTTACCTCTATTGAGCCGGTCCAGCAAACTGCCAACGACTACCTGCCGTGGCTTATAACCTTGCCCTTACTGGCAGTGTGGAGCTATTTGCTGGATGGTATTTATATTGGCGCTACCCAGGGGCGGGCCATGCGCAACGGCATGCTGCTAAGCTTTGCCGGTTTTGTACTGTGTTACGCCCTGGCCTATAGCTTAGGCAACCATGCACTGTGGCTGGCGCTGTGCGTATTTATGTTGCTGCGCGGCCTGACACTGGCGTGGCCCCTTTACCGCCGCGGTACGGCGGTATTATTTGTGTAAAAAGCACCCGCCGTGGTACGGCGGTATTATTTACATAAAAAAACCGGCGTGACATCAAGCCGCCAATAGCTCAGGCAGCGTCAGCCGGCTGCGCCTTATCATTACTATGCAACCATTGGTACAGCACGGGTAGCACCAGCAATGTCAGCAGTGTGGCCGAGATAATACCGCCAATAACCACTGTCGCCAGTGGCCGCTGTACCTCTGCACCAGTGCCGGTATTAAGTGCCATTGGCACAAACCCCAAACTGGCTACCAGCGCGGTCATCAATACCGGCCGCAGCCGGGTAATGGCGCCCTCTGTTACCGCGTACAGCAAATCGCCTTTTTCGTGCCACAGCTGACGAATAAAGGCCAGCAGCACTAAGCCGTTGAGTACCGCCACCCCGGATAAGGCGATAAAACCAACTGCAGCCGATACCGACAACGGCATATCCCGCAACCACAACGCCAGCACCCCACCGGTAAGTGCCAGCGGTACACCGCTAAAAATAATCAGCGCATCTTTTAGCGAATTAAATGCCAGTAGCAGTAAAATGATAATCAGCAGCAGCGTAACCGGCACCACCAGCGCCAAACGCTGACTGGCAGAGCTTAGCTGCTCAAAACTACCACCGTAATCCAGCCAGTAACCGGCGGGTATGCTTACGCCGGCATCAATTCGCTGTGTTAACTCTGCAACAAAGCTGCCTAAATCACGCTGGCGCACATTAACCGACACCACCACCCGCCTTTTGCCATTTTCGCGGCTGATTTGTGCAGGCATCTGCTGCAAAGCGATTGTTGCAACTTCTTGCAACGGCACATAGCCACCGTCAGGTGTCGGTACCGGCAAGTAAGCCAGATTAGCAATATCAGTACGCACTGTCTCAGGCAAGCGCAACACCAGTGGGAAACGCCGATCGCCCTGATAAATTAAACCAACCTCTTCACCACCGATAGCCATACTAAGTAGCTGTTGAAACTCAGCAATACTGACGCCATAGCGCGCCAATTCAGTTAGCTTAGGATTAACTGTTAATACCGGTAAACCGGATACCTGCTCTACGGTAACGTCAGCACTGCCGGCCACTACCGAGGCTTGCTGCGCTATGCTGTTGGCCAGTTGCAGCAGCGTATCGAGGTCATCACCAAAAACTTTAACCGCCACATCAGCACGAACACCTGAAATAAGCTCGTTAAAGCGCATTTGGATTGGCTGGGTAAACTCGTAATTGTTACCCGGCAGCTGCTGCAGCGCCGTTTGCATTTGCGCGACTAACTCAGCCTTAGTTTTATCCGGATCAGGCCAGCTATGGCGCGGTTTTAACATCACGATATTGTCGCTGACATTCGGCGGCATAGCGTCGGTTGCAATTTCTGCCGTCCCTGTTTTACTAAAAACGTGCGCTACCTCAGCAAACTGCAGCAGCTGCCGCTCTAATTGCTGCTGCATTTGTACCGATTGCGTTAAGCTGGTGCCGGTTACCCGCATCGCATGCAAAGCAATGTCGCCCTCGTCCAGTTGCGGCACAAACTCGCTGCCCAGCGTAGTGGCAAGCCACAAACAACATGCTACCAGCGCGCCGGCAACACTAAGCACCAACACACGCAGCTGCAACACCCGCTGCAACAAGGGTCGGTACACGACCTTAGCCGCACATATTATCGGGCTTTCGTGCAGTTTGATACTACCTGACATAAACACCGCCACCGCCGCCGGTACCAGCGTAACGGATATTAGCATCGCCGCCAGCAGCGCCATCACCACGGTAGCCGCCATCGGGTGAAACATTTTGCCTTCAACACCAGTTAAGGCAAACAACGGCAAGTACACCACGGTAATAATAGCGACACCAAATAAGCTGGGTTTAATCACTTCCATTGTCGCACTGTGTACCACGGCTAATCGTTGGCGCAAGGCTAAAACAGCGCCTTGTTGCTGCTGTGCTAACCCTAAACGACGCATGCAGTTTTCGACGATGATGACGGTACCATCGACGATCAGGCCAAAATCCAGCGCCCCAAGACTCATCAGATTCGCTGATACACCCTTGCTTACCATCCCGCTAAGCGTTGCAAGCATCGCTAGTGGGATCACTGCAGCAGTGATCAGCGCGGCACGCACATTACCTAATAGTAAAAACAACACCAGCAGCACCAGTAAAGCGCCTTCGAGCAAGTTTTTTTGTACGGTGGCAATGGTTTTATCTACTAATGTTGTACGATCGTACAATGTTTGCAGCACAACGCCCTGTGGCAGTGTGGCTGCAATCTGCTGCAGTTTTGCTGCAGCGTTAGCCGCAACAGTACGTGAGTTTCCTCCCTGCAGCATCATTACCGTACCCAGCACGGTTTCTTCGCCATTTAATCCGGCCGCCCCGCTACGTAACGCTTTACCCAGTGCAACTTCGGCGACATCAGCTACCCGCACCGGTACGTTGCCCTGCAGCGCCACCACAACCTGCTCTATATCGCTGATACTGCCAAGCTGCCCTTCAGAACGCACCAGCAATTGCTGTCCATTATGTTCAATAAAACCGGCGCCACGGTTGGCATTGTGGCTTCGCAGTGCCTCGGCCAGCTGCACCATGTTGATGCCAAACGCCAGCATTTTTTCCGGCGCAGGCAGCACATGGAACTGCTTATCGTGGCCGCCAATGGTGTTGATTTCTGCAACACCATCGAGCTGAGCAAGCTGTGGCTTGACAATCCAATCCTGTACTTCGCGCAAAAACATGCTGTCAAGCGGCTGGCCCACGGCATCTGTAGCCCCGCTTTTCAACGACAGGCTATAGGTGACAATTTCGCCCAGCCCGGTAGCAACCGGCCCCAACTGCGGCTCTACACCTTGTGGCAAAGTAGCAGTAATACTGGCCAGGCGTTGGCTAATCAGGTTGCGGACAAAGTAAATATCGCTACCTTCGTCAAATACCACGGTAACCTGCGACAAGCCGTAGCGTGACAACGAGCGACTGTATTGCAGTTGTGGCAAGCCGAACAGCGCCGTTTCGACGACAAAGGTAATACGCTGCTCGACCTCAAGCGGTGAATAACCATCTGCTGCGGTGTTTATTTGTACCTGCACATTAGTAATGTCAGGTACGGCATCTATTGGCAACCGCTGATAACTGTAAAATCCGGCGCCCACCAACAATATAATCAGGCTAAGCATCAGATAACGGCGCATCACAGCAAAGCGCACTAAAGCATTAATCATGGTGTGCTCCTAATGGCTGTGCTCAGCAGCGGATTTCTCCAGCTCGGCTTTTACCAGATAGCTGTTCGCGCTTACGTAAAGCTCGCCGACCGTAAGCCCGGCCAACACTTCAGTGTAGCGACCATCAGTGCGCCCCAGTGTCAGAACCCGTGGCTCATAGCGCTCTGCTTCACGGACAAACACTACAGGTTTACCTTCAAATTGCTGTAGCGCCAGATTATCTACCACCAGCGGCACAGTAATAATCTCGGCATCTACCAAAGCACTGATACGCTCGCCGGGGGCGAAGCGACCGGTGCGATTATCCAGCGGCACTCTTGCCAGCACATAGGGTTTATTCGCGGCGGGTACAATATGCAGCAGACTGCCATCAATACGCCCGGCGCGGCTGTCGATATGTACCGGTAAGCCGGGTTTAACGTCATTGAGCATAGCCGGAAACACCTTTAGCTCAGCCCATAACATTGTGGCATCCGCCAGCAGAAGTATCGGCTCACCAGCGCTGTATTCACCCTGGCTGGCAAGCTGTTGTACCACCGTCCCGGCAATGGGTGCCAGCAGAGGGTAGCGCTGCAAACTGTCGTTAGACTCAATGTATGCCAGCACCTGGCCTTGCTTTACGTCATCGCCAATAGCAACCGTTATTTCAGTGATAACACCGGGAAAGCGTGCTCTTACCTGCGCCTGTTGCGCCGGTGGCAACCTCAATTCGCCATAAAGTGGCAAATGACGTTCAATACGCCCGGCACTTGCCGACGCCACACTAAGCCCGGCGCGCTGTGCCATAGCGGCACTTATTGTTACGGTCTCGCTATGAGCATGCTCATTGGCAGCGCTGGGCGACGCTGTTGCTTTAAGCTGCGATGCTTTCTCGTGCGAATGCCCTGGCCCGGCCTGCGCATTGGCGTTTAGCAGTAAAAATAAAACGGTGATAATGATCATACGGTTATTCATTGTGATGTCCCTGCTGCAGAAATAACGGGCTGAGAAAAAGCCGGGGAAGAAAAAGACGGTACGCCAAAAGCCATACCGGATAGCTGTTCAATAACTGCCTGATTACTAAGCGCCGTGCTGGCCCCATCGACCAGTTGCAAGCGGGCGTCCAGCAAGGCCTGCCACGCCGACAACCACTCGCTGTAACCATAGCGGCCGCGCTGGTAAGCTGCTTGGGTTTGCTGCAGCGCCTGTTGCAGTGCCGGCACAATATCACGCTGCAGATCCCTTACCGCCATGGCGCTATAACGGTGGCTTTGCCAGGCTTGATACAGGCGGGCACGCAGTTGTAACAGCTCGTACTGGCCATTGCCGCGCTCAGCCTCCAGCTCTGCCTGGGCACTGCTGAGCGCGCCCTGATTGCGCTGAGCGCTAAACAACGGCAGCGAGAACTGTGCCTGCAAGCCAACATCGCCGCTTTGCTGCGAGCGCATCAGTCCCAGTTGCCAGCGCACATCGGCGGCCGACTGGCTTTGTACCCGCTCCAGTCTGGCTTGTTGCACGCGCTGGCGGGCAGCAAATACTGCCAGTTGAGGGGTACTCAGCAGTTGCTGATACAGGCGATTAAAATCGGCACTCTCGCTAAGCGCAAATAAGTCACCCGCCACCACACTAAAGTTAGCCTGTTGCGCGCCCCACAAGCTGGCCAGTGCCAGCTTGCTGCTGTCCAGCTCGGCTTGCAATAGCCCCCGCTGCAACTGCACCTGATGCAGCAGCACTTTGGCACGTAACTGCTCGGCTGGTGGCGCTGCGCCGCTTTGTACCCGCAGGCTTACCATTTGCAACGCCTGCTCGCTAATGACAATGGCATCGTCGGCCAGTTGCTGCTTTTGCTGTAAAGTCAGTACACTGATAAAGCGCTGGGTTAGCTCGCCAAGCAGATCCAAACTCGCGGCCTGACGCTGCGCCAGCAGTAATTGCTGCTCAGCGCCCACGGCAGCCATACGGGCCTGACGTTTATCACCCAGCTCCAGCACTGACGATAAGGCCACGGTCAGCTCGAGATTTTTCACGCCGGCCAGCTCGCCGCTGCCCAGCAGGTTTTCTGCGCTGACAGCAAGCTCATAGCCCGGTTTCAAGGCCGACAACTGCTGCTGACCGGCAGCAGCTTGTATACGCCAGTCAAATACCTGCAATTGAGGATGTTGTTGTAGTAGCCGTTTAGCCGCATCTTGTAGCGTAAGTATGTCCGGTTTTGCGGCTAATTCAGTAGCGTTTAACGCAGTGGTGTTTAGTGCTGCTAGCCATAACACCAGCAAGACAAGCGCTGATAAGCGTTTGCCTATAAAAATGCAATACATAGATAATTCCTGATTATTGACAGACTAAAAATAAATCAACAATAAAATCAGGCGATTGGAGGACGGTAAATACCAGATTGGGCCAATAACGGTATATGGCTAAGATAGAAATCCGGCTGAACATCCGGTTCTACCGCCACCGCGACGGCAGCTTTAAACAAGCCCGTATGGCTGGCATGGCAATGGCTGCAGTGGTCGCAGCCATGCTGATGGGCATCGTCAGCAGCCAAACTACTAGCCGCCACTTCAGCGTGGTCAGGCACGAGAAGGTTATAACCAGCATGATGGATATCAGTTTCGCCTGCCACCGGCGCCAGATTAAACGCACTGGCCAACGCACATAACAGCTGAATAAAAAGCAGTAAAGTGATACTCACTTTACGCAAATTACGGCTGGCTGTTATAAACGAATACGGCATTAAGTAGATTTCTGCTTATTTGACGTTAAACACTGAACGGCGTCACTGTACTACATTCAGCATTTAACGACAGCAACTTTTTTACATTCATCGGTTGCGACATTAAGTCAGCTTTTCATTAAGCGATTATTGACTTACTGCACGCTGATATCGCCAGGATAGACCTGTATCAAACCGTGCCGGAAAGCCTACCCAACCGCTTGGCTGCGTCGCGTTGGCTTTACCTGCACTTGGCGTAGGACTTAACGCTAAAAAGGCACATTGCCCGGCTTTGGCTTTCACATGGCAATCGAGCATCGCTAGCGCAAAATGCCGGTTAATGTTGTTAATATTCGTAATAGACCAACCGGGCTCATGGTAGTGCGAAAAGTCGACCAGCGTTTCACGGGCAATGCCCGGGGCGGGATGCGGCGCGATATTATGTCTGGCGTGATGGAAAGTAAGCAGATATTTCGCTGGGCTACCGGTTTGCTCGTATAACCATTGCATGCCCTCGTAACCCGACACATCGTCTTGATCACCAGCGGTATAAAGCATAGGAACTTGAATATTGGCTAAGGCATCGGCGTTAAATAAGCGATGTTGCCCGCCCCAAGGTGCGATAGCAATTGCCGCTTTCCAGGCGGGATCGACCTGCACATTTTGATACTGACCACCGGCACAGCTGTTGAGTGCTTGCTGTAACGCTTGCTGAGTGGCGGCATCTTGTCGGCCGGTCAGCGCACTTATGCCTTCTGGCGTAAAATTAAAACAGCCACCGACAGTATTAATGGCGCCATAACCGCCCATGGAATAGCCAATCACCGCCGCGGCTTGGCTGTCAATAATGCCAGAGAGCGCCTCAGGCTGCTGTTTAAAGTAAGACAACACAAATTGCTGATCGCGCGAGCGATGAAATAGCGTATTTAAAAAACCGCGAAATGGCGCATTTTTTTGATCAATCTCGGCATTGGTTGAATGCGGATGACCAATTGCGGCTACCACATAACCATGTGAGGCCAGATGTTCACCCAGATAATACATCAGGGTGCGATAGCCGGTATAGCCGTGTGACAGCACCACCAGCGGATAGCGCTGATCTTGGGCGGCTGGCACATCACGAAAAGCCACGCCTTGGATCTGAAACGGGCGGTGGCTTTTGGTGACGTTCTCATAGGTAGCTGCGGGACTGTCTGCCGGAATAATGCCTGCTGGATACCAGATCTCTAAGGTCAAATGCCGATCTTCGATTTGTTGCGTTAGTGGTTCTAGTTGGGCGGGATTGACAATAGTCAGGGTCGTTACGCCCACCGCATGGCTGCCGCTATTGGCTAAACTGGGTAAGGCGGCAGTTGGCTGGGATTGATAAAGTTGCTCTGCTGCGAGTGTTTGGCTAAATAAACAGCTGGTGAGCAGAAAGGTGGCTAAAGTGGATAAACGCATAGAATACCTATTTTAAACGCTGAAAAAGAAAAAGCGCACCCTCTTAGAGAGTGCGCAGCGCATAAGATTAATTACATAAAGCTTTTGCGGAACTCAATGCCAATGAAACGTGGTGCGCCAGGAACAAAGCTTGGATAGCCGAAGGCGCCACCCGTGTTACCTGCATCCACCAAGTATGCCTTATCGAACAGGTTGCTGGCAGAGAGGGTAACCGACCAGTTTTGCTGGGTATTCTCTAAGCCAATCCGCAGGCTGGTTAACTGCACCGCAGCTTGGCTAATGTCAAAACCCGCAACCGGCGTATTATCTTCTTCAAAAAAGATATCACTGCGGAAGGTATACATTACTGAGCTATTCAGACGGTACGCCGCCGTTAAATCGCGCGAGTACATTAAGCCTGTACCGAGCGTATATTCTGGCTGCAAGCGGAAGCGGTTGCCGGCCAGATCGCCATTACTGCTGTTATCATCAATTTTGGCATCAATCCAGGCCAGATTACTAAACCACTCTAGCTCGTCGCTAACAGCTACCTTAAATTCAGCTTCGATACCGATGTTTTTAGCATTACCGGCATTATCCGTATAGAAGTTACCTGCATCATCTTGCAGGGTCACTTGGAAGTTTTGATAATCCTGATAGAACATCGAGACGGCGTAGCGTAAGCGATTATTTTCCGTATTGCCTTTAACACCGGCTTCGTAGTTCCAGATAGTTTCAGCGGGGATCTCGGTGATACTTGGAATGGTGCCATTGCTGCTGTTTGCTGAACCGACATCTACTACTTCTGAGCGACGGCCTTTAGACACCGTAGCATAGACATTCACATTAGGATTAAAGCGATAAAGAGCGTTAAAACGCGGTAACCAGCTACTAAAGCTGCCATCAGCGCTAAAAATCTCACCACCCGTTGAGGCAACAGGTAGCAATGGGGCTCCCGCAAGCACCGCATTAGGGAAGTTTGACGCATAACGGCTGGTTTTATCTTCCGTGACATAACGTAAGCCTGCGCTGACTTCTAATTTGTCAGTGAAGGCATAGCTAACATCGGCGAAAGCGGAATAAGCGGTATTTTCACCAAAGTTTTGGAATACGCCTGAATACGGTAAAATCTGAGCTTGGCCTTGCGTAAGCAATGGCGTTAATACCGTAACACTGCCATCTGGATTGATACAAGGCACGTTTAATGCGGCAAGCTGACCAATACAATTAAGATAAATCGATTCTTCGGTGCTAAAGGGTACGCGCTGTGAGCCTTCTTCATCGAAATAGCTGACGCCAAAGAAGCTGTTTAGTTTATCGCTATTATAGTTTAAGCGTAGCTCTTGACTAACCTGATCACCGGTTGCATCTTCGGCAAATTCTAAGAACCATGCTTGGGTACCATCAGCATCAAACACTTCTAAAGAATCAAAACTACGTTTGGCACTGATGCTGGTAAGTTGCCACTGCTCACTTAGCTCCCAATTCAGCGTGAGGTTAAGATCTTTTACAGTGCGCTCAATACCTAAATCACTTTTGCCAAATACCTGGGCGGCAACAGGGCTACCCGAGGCTTCGACAAAACTATAGGGGCTGGTGTCACCACCGGTTGGCGCAAAGCGGCGGCTTTTAAACGCGGTACCGCTATCGTTATTTTTTTCGTAGTTATACACCAGATCAATGGTTAGATCGTCGTGAGGCATGAAACGTAGAGATGGGCGAATACCCACCCGATCAATGCCGTGTAAGTCTGGCTGATTGGCCGCGATATTTTTCACATAGCCATCTCGCTCCCGATAGGTAAAGGCTAAACGGCCTTGTACTTGCTGTGTGCCGCCCGTTAAAAAACCTTGCGCATTTTTAGCCGCAAAATTACCAAAGCCTAAACTGATGGCGGATTCAAATTCTTCTTGCGGTTTATTGGTAGTGACGCTCAGTGCGCCCACTGACGCCGCAGTACCAAATAAGGTGGCTTGCGGGCCTTTTACCACTTCTACCCGTTCAATATCAAACAGTTCAAAATACGAACCGCGTGAGCGGGAGATATCGGTACCATTGTAATATACAGAAACGCGGGGTGCCGTCTGCGCTGAGCCACTGTCAGAGGTGATACCGCGTATTACAAAGCCGGGATTATTCGGGCTTTGTTCTTGGATAATTAAGCCGGGAGTAATTTCTGACAGCACATCCAAGTCCTGAATACCCAGTTGTTCTAGCATTTCGCCAGTGAAGGCTGACACTGTAACCGGAACATCCTTAATCGCTTGTACCCGTTTTTGCGTGGTGACGGTAATTCGTTCAACATCGGCTTCTGTGGCCAGGCTAGCGGTATCAGCAACAGCCTGATTGGCCAAACACGCTAAAATAAGCGCGCTTAAAGTACTTTTCTTGAAATTATTAGGAGTGTTATACGTCATTTTTTATACCTACATCAAAGTGATGGAGTAAAGTAAACACTCTAAGTTACATTAATTAGGTACTTTTTTGACGGTTTGTCTGCAGTTAGGTTTCTTTATTATGACAGGTGCTTTCCTGCACATCGCCACTGGTATAGGCTAGTGCTTGCTGTCGTTTCAGGCTTATTTTGCAGCAGTCTGGCCGGCTTTTATGCCAGGCAGTACAAGTGATTCTTCATAAACGAGTACTAAAGCAGCAGAAAAACCTGATAGGCGCGCCTCCTCCAGCGGCGCGAAGCAACGATATTGTTACCGACTAAAAAGGTGATGGATGCTGTTGTAAAAACGCCGCTATATCCTCCTTAAGCTCAGCGGTTAATGGCTTTGAAAAGGCAGCGATATTTTGCTGTAGCTGCGTCATATCGGTGGCGCCGATAATCGTCGACGTTACGCCATCTACCTGATTAACCCAAGCCAGTGCCAAACCCGTAGCACTAACATGATGGCTTAGTGCTAACTCAGTAAAAGCCGCTATGGCCTGTTGCGACTGTGGTGTATCACGAAACAAACCATGGCGTTGCAACATGCTCCAGCGCGCGCCTTTTGGCCTGGCTCCATCAAGGTATTTACCGCTTAATGCGCCGGTTGCCAGCGGTGACCACGGCAAATAAGCAACGTTTTCGTGCACGCATTGCTCAATCAAATAGGGCCAGTCTTTTGTATGCAACAGGCTAAATTCATTTTGAATTGACACCATGCGCGGCAGATTATGCTCTGCGCTCAGGCGAAGGTATTGGCTAATGCCCCACGGTGTTTCGTTGGACAAACCACAAAAACGGACCTTACCGGCCTTTACGCAGCTATCAAGTGCCTGCAGCAAGCCAAGCATTTGTGCAGTTTGTTGCTCACTATCAACGTGCGAGAAGCCAATACGGCCGACACTGTGTTTACCAAAATGTGGCGATACGCGGTTAGGCCAGTGTAACTGGTATAAATCGATATAGTCGGTTTGCAGCCGCACTAACGAGTCATCTACCGCTTGTAGCAAGGTTGCCGGCGTCATATCGCCGCCACCACGGATGTAAGAGAGGCCGCTGCCAGCCATTTTTGATGCCAGCACAATATTGTTGCGCTGGGTGCGGTTGCGGCTTAACCAATTTCCGATGATACGCTCAGTAGCTCCGTACGTGTCAGCAGCAGGCGGTATAGCGTACATTTCAGCGGTATCAATAAAATTAACACCCTGAGCCAGTGCATAATCCAGCTGCGCGTCAGCATCAGCCTGGCTGTTTTGACAGCCCCAGGTCATAGTGCCTAAACAAACACGGGATACATCGATATTAGCTGCGCCCAGTTTACTAAATTGCATAAT
The DNA here is from genome assembly GCF_054781935.1 of Rheinheimera gaetbuli. Classification (NCBI taxonomy): domain Bacteria; kingdom Pseudomonadati; phylum Pseudomonadota; class Gammaproteobacteria; order Chromatiales; family Chromatiaceae; genus Rheinheimera; species Rheinheimera gaetbuli. Next base: position 152,632 of record NZ_BAAGTL010000012.1, on the reverse strand, counting down.
AGTGATCCTGCTTTATCGTCAGGGCGATAGAGTAACAGAGGTTATTTCACAAACACACCGCCGCAACAATATTAAGACAAAGTACCGCATTACAAAGCAACAAGGCGGGGTAATCCCGCCTTGTTTACCCGCTTAACGTTGGCTTTTATTCAAATGTTATTATCAACTCAACACGGCGGTTAGCCGCCCTGCCCTGAGCTGTTTTGTTATCAGCGATCGGCTCTGCTGGTCCGCGGCCTTCGGCTGCTACCTGCTGCACAGCGACACCTTGCTGTATCAAAACGGCCCTTACCTGTTCGGCACGCTGTTGCGACAATTTATTGTTGTAGGCCAGTTGGCCAGAACTATCAGTGTGCTCCAACACCAGTGCATTAGTATAAGGAATATTATTTAACGCAGCAGCAACCTGTGCTAACTGCTGCTGCGCCTGAGCACTGATGCCAGTGCCGTCATGAGAAAACATATTGTTGCCATTAAAGGCGACTTTAACACTGTTTTCTGCTATCAACGTTGTCTGTACGCCATCTGCCGCCTGCAGCCTTGAGCTAAATATTGTACTGGCACGTTGGCTGGTATCAGCTGTCGTAGTGTTTGCTGGGTTGTCGTTCGCTGTACTTACACAACCTGAGGTTAACAGTGCAGCAAAAACTGCTGCGCTTAGCAATAACGTGGGCAAATAGGGCTTTGGCAAAGTAATATCCTGGGTGCATGTTAAATATTCAGACGAATTTTAACGGATAAAGCCACATTAATAAATATCAATATTAACAATAAATAAAAACAAGATCGCTTTAAGTTACCTTAATTAATCATATATTGTGTAGGCTGTATAGCTATGCTCTCCTCACGCCAAAGACACGTTGATATTTCGCCAGACGCTAACACTTAATGTTCGTAGATCCGCTGCGGTGAAAAGCTGCGGTTAGGTAATTATGGCTCGCTGCAGCATAGGCATAACTGCAATAGCAATGTTACACTAACGCCGTTTTGCTGTGTTAGCCGATAAAAATTTAACCAACAGAGTAGTTTATGCGCTTGTTTATCCGTTTATTTTTCCGCCTGATTCGCTTTATCTTAACCCCTTTTATGTTACTGGCAGAAAAACTCACTACGCCAAAAGCCATAGCGCGCAGCCAGGCTGAGCAACAACGGGTAGACACCGAATGCCAACAACTGGCACTGTATCAATTCGCGGCTTGCCCGTTTTGTATAAAGGTGCGCAAAGAAATGGCAAGGCTGGGGCTTAATATTACCAAACGTGATGCACAGCATCATCAGCCATACCGTGACGAACTTGAACAAGGCGGCGGTAAGGTAAAAGTACCTTGCCTGCGCATTGAAAGTACCTGTGGCGAGGTTAAGTGGCTGTATGAATCGGCCGCTATCATCGCTTATTTACAGCAGCGCTTTTAGCACCATGCTGCCACAGCAGCATAGTGGTTCCCGCTTAATAATCCTGCTTCGCAAAATGCTGCAACTGCTATAAAATGCGCCACCCTATTTTCGCCCAGGCAGTATGCAGCGATGATGTCGTCCAATGCGTTATACACCGATTTATCCGGCTACTACGATTTAATGTGCTGCGACATCAATTATCCGGCACAAAGCAATACCGTGCACCGTCTGCATCAGTTGCTGGGTAATGGCGGCAACAACCACCTCGATTTAGCCTGCGGCACCGGGCCGCACATCCGCCATTTTATTGATTACGGTTACCAGTGCAGCGGGCTGGATATCAACCAACCTATGCTGGATTTAGCCAAAGCGCGCTGCCCACAAGCTCATTTTATCCTGCAAAATATGGCTGGCTTTACGCTGGATAAGCCGGTCGATTTAATCAGCTGTTTTTTATACTCTATTCATTACAACCAGAGTCTTGCCCTGTTGGCGCAATGTATTGCCAGCGCCCACGCCGCGTTAACACCCGGTGGCGTGTTTTGTTTTAATGCGGTAGATAAAGCCACCATATGTAATAACAGCAGCGTGCGCCACAGCACCGTACACGACGACAGTTTTTTTCAGTTTGAATCAGGCTGGCACTACAGCGGCGATGGCGAGCAACAAGCACTGAAGCTAAGTATTAGCAAAACCCGCGGCAATGATACGCAAATATGGCGCGATCAGCATGCTATGGTCGCCATCAGCTTTAATGAACTGCAAGCGCTGCTGTTGCCGTACTTTGACGTGCACATACTGGCGCACGACTACGACATAATAACGCCTTGGGACAACGCCGCCGGTAACGCCCTGTTTGCCTGTGTAAAAAGGCGATAACCGAGCCGGCGTTAGTGCTCTGCGGCAATACGACCGCTAACAACAGCCTGCGGCCAGATGCGTGCCTTTGGTGCCAGCACAAAAATATCGCCATTTTGCCCGGTTAATTGCTGTGGCACACCTGCCGCACGCGCAACAGCGGCATTTGCCTGTATATGCGCCGCTTCGCCATGCACCGGTATGGCGATGGCCGGTTTAACGTAACGGTAGAGTAAATCCAGCTCGCCCTGATTCGGATGGCCAGATACGTGAATAGGCAATAAACTGTCAGCCGGCTGTAAGGTACGCACCTTGATCAGCTTAAGTTTATCCAACAAGCGACTGACTAACATTTCGTTGCCAGGGATCAGTGTGGCGCTAAACAGCACCAAATCGTTTTCCTGCAGCAGTAAATGCGGATGGCGCTGCTCTGCCATGCGGTTGAGTGCGGCTTTGGGCTCTCCCTGACTGCCGGTGGCGGCTACTAATACTTCACCTGCCGGTAAATAGCCAACATGCGCAGGTTCTATAAGTGGAATATCGTCTGGCCAGTAACCGCAGGCACGGGCAGCGCCAACCATGTTTTCCATCGCCCGACCAAACAACGCCAGATACCGGCCAGTGCGCTGGGCAATGCGGCCAAGACTGATTAACCGGCCGATATTACTGCTAAAGCCACTTACCACTACACGTTGTTGTTCCTGGCAAATCACTTCATATAGCGCCTGATAGCAGGCAGTTTCTGATAGTGAAAAACCGCTCTTTAACGCGTTGGTAGAATCACACACCATCGCCGTTATCCCCTGCGCTGCCAGCCGTTTAAACACCGGCGCTTTAAACGCCCTGCCAGTAATGGGTGCGGCATCCATTTTCCAATCAGCAGTGTGAAACACCTTACCGGCAGCCGTGCTAATTAACAGCGCCTGCGGCTCGGGTATCGAATGGGTAATATTAAGCCAGTTAATTAAAAATGGCCCTATATTGCAGGTGCCACCTGGCGCAATTTCAATGATTGGCATGTCTTGCGAGCGGCCACTACGGGCCAGTTTACGGCGCAAAATTTCAGCGCTAAAAGGCGTACAGTATACCGGGCAATTAAAGCGCGGCCATAAAAATGGCAAGGCACCAATATGGTCTTCATGAGCATGGGTAATAATAATGCCGCAAAGCTGCTCACGACGCTGAGTGATAAACGCCGGATCGGCGGCTTGTACTTCTGCTGTTATAGGGCTGGGTGTTGGCTGCAATGGGTTATAAAATGTCACACCGCAATCGACCATCAACCAGCGACCATCATGGCCATACAGGTTAAGGTTCATGCCTATTTCGCCACATCCCCCAAGCGGTAAAAACCATAAATCACTTGGGCCTGGCGTCAGGTGTTCAGGTAAAGGTGCAGTCAATTCAACTACCTGCTGCTTAGTCAATATAATGTGCTCAGCAGCTAATATACCTGATCACCATTTAGCAACCAAATTTGTTTGCCGGGCAAGCAACAGTTAACACTACACAGATAACGAAGACTGGCAGCACATTAAGCGTCTTGGCTACAACTGGTATACAGCAATGTGCAATTAGCGTGGCGCAATTTGCCCCACACCTGTGACAGTTCTTTGCACCGGCCTAATACTGCTATCGGCATTGAACTGCAGGTATTCTGCCGCCACATGACGCTGCCTTTTTTCGCAACCTGACGCAGCAGTGTCAAGCCAGCGATGGTAAAACAGCAACCACTGGCCATTAAATTGCACTATCGAATGGTGATTATTGCTTTGATGTTCTTGCGCCATAAATTCACCACGGTAGGTCCAGGGGCCAAGTGGGCTGGTCGCCGTATAGTAGGTCAGCACGCGGTTATTTTCGGGCATAGTAAAGTAATAAATACCATCGCGCTTAAACACCCAGGGCCCTTCCATTTTCGGCTCGTAGCCGCCCATGTCCATTTTGATAAAGTCACCTGCAATACCACGCATATCGTCGCGCATTTTTACTACGCGGTAGTCAAAATCAATACCATGAAAATACAGATAAGCCGTGCCGTCATCGTCAATAAATAGCGCAGGGTCATTAGCATAGGGCGTACGCCACAGCGGCCCGCCTATTACATCGGTAAACGGGCCGGCGGGTGAGTTGCTTTCGGCCACGCCAATACCCATCCATTTAGTGCTATTTTTCGGGTTTACTCTGTCTTTTATCCCGGTACCAGCCGGAAACACTAAGTAATACTTACCGTTTTTATAGGCTGCATCGGGTGCCCAGGCATAGTCATCCGCCCAGCTCAGCTCACTAACCGATAGTACGGCGCCATGTGCAGTCCAGTCGGTCAGGTTATCGCTGGAGAACACATGCCAGTCTTTCATATGAAAATCGGCCTGGCACTCTTCATCATGCGAGGTATACAGATATAAGCGGCCATCCTGCCAGACATGAGCTGACGGGTCTGCCGTACGAATGGGTTTGCCATTAATTAATAAACCAAAATCCAGCGGGTTTTGCGCTTGCGCTTCACCGATAAGCAGCAAGGTAGCAAAGCTCAACGCAGTGCGCAGGCTGTTTAGCTTTAACATACAAAAACCTTTGATAGCAAAGTAAAGCCCTATCCTGACTTAAAACAAGGCTGAGCCACCAGTACAAAAACTGTTAATTGCTGCTATTTCCGCATATGAAACTGAATGCATTTAACGCGGCGACACTATGTATTAAAGCGCACGTATTGGTGGCTATTTACGGCAGCCATTTGTCACATATCGATAATATAGATTAAGGCAATCGCTTTAATTCGCATAAAACAATCAGATTCTTACTATACTATTTTTGTTGTTGTTTTCCGAAGCGGGCAATGCACTGTAACGTCCGCTACACAAAACGGTTAGGCAGCAGCTTGGGTTCAAAGCTAAACGCTAACCGGTTTAATTGATATCAGTACGTTGCCTTTCATCGCAACAAAACGTTAACCTAAAGGAACCAAACAATGAAACATCGAACCATTCACAGAAAAGCCTTAGCCAGCCTTATTAGTATGTTGCTGGTATCCGGCGCCGTTTTTGCCAGTGACAAAACAATGACTAAGCCAGCCGGTGCAACCGGCCAGGGTAGTGCCCAGCTGGGGGCCGTGCGAAACAACCAGTTTTGGTGGCCACAGCAGCTAGATCTCTCTTCACTGCGTGACCACGATGAGCGCTCTAACCCTTACGGCCCTAACTTCAGTTACGCCGATGCCTTTAACACGCTTAATTTGGACAACGTAAAAAAAGATATCAATGCGCTACTCACCGAATCACAAGACTGGTGGCCGGCTGACTTTGGTAACTATGGTCCGTTCTTTATCCGGATGACCTGGCACAGCGCTGGTACTTACCGAACCCTGGATGGCCGTGGCGGTGCTGGCGGTGGCCAACAACGCTTTGAGCCGCTGAACAGCTGGCCTGATAACGGTAACCTGGACAAAGCCCGCCGCTTATTGTGGCCAGTTAAACAGAAATACGGTGAAGCACTGTCATGGTCAGATTTAATGGTACTGGCCGGTAACGTTGCGCTGGAAAACATGGGCTTTAAAACCTACGGTTTTGCCGGTGGCCGCGCCGACGACTGGGAACCGGATATGGTGTACTGGGGGCCGGAAGTAGAAATGCTGGCCAGTGACCGTGAAGACAACAACGGTAAGCTGCAACGACCGTTGGGCGCTACGCACATGGGCCTGATTTACGTGAATCCGGAAGGCCCCAAAGGCGTACCGGACCCAATGGGCTCTGCGAAAAATATTCGCGTTGCTTTTGAACGCATGGCAATGAACGATGAAGAAACCCTGGCGCTCATTGCCGGTGGCCATACCTTCGGCAAAATGCACGGTGCGCGCAAACCCGCAGATTGCATGGGGCCGGAGCCTGCTGCAGCCGGTATTGAAGAGCAAGGCCTGGGCTGGAAAAACAAATGCGGTAAAGGCCATTCAGAAGATACCATTACCAGTGGCCTGGAAGGCGCCTGGACACAAGCACCCACTCAATGGACGTCATTGTACTTAAGCAACCTGCTTAACTTTGAATGGAAACAAACCCGTAGCCCTGCCGGTGCCATTCAGTGGATCCCAACCGATGAATCGCTACATAAAATCGTGCCGGATGCTCACGTTAAAGGTAAGTTTAACCCGCCGGTAATGACCACAGCCGATTTAGCGCTGAAGTTTGACCCAGAGTACCGCAAAATCGCCGAGCGCTTCCTGGCAGATCCGGAAGCGTATCGTTTAGCCTTTGCCAAAGCCTGGTATAAACTGACACACCGCGATATGGGACCACCACGTAACTTTTTGGGTAAAGAAGTACCGAAAGACATCCTGATTTGGCAAGATCCTATTGATGCAAAAACCCAATCGAACATTAATGACAAAGATGTAAAGTCACTAAAAGCCAGCATCTTAAAAACAGGCTTAACAGTACCAGAGTTGGTGCGTGTAGCATGGGGGGCAGCAGCTAGCTACCGTCATGCAGATATGCGTGGTGGTGCTAACGGTGCCCGTATTGCACTGGCCCCCCAAAAAGACTGGACGGTAAATAACCCGGCTGAAACCGCTAAAGTAATAGCAGCGCTAAGCAAAGTGCAAGCAGACTTTAATAAAGGCAAACGTAAAGTTTCACTGGCCGATCTGATTGTATTGGGCGGCGCAGCTGCAATAGAACAGGCCGCTAAAGATGCGGGTTACAGTATCACAGTACCGTTTAAACCCGGCCGTGGTGACGCAAGCCAGGAGATGACCGATGTTAACTCATTTAGCCTGCTTGAACTGACTGCTGACGGCTTCAGAAATTACTTTGATGCTACCGCTAGCTATAAATCACCTACTGAGATGTTGATAGACAAAGCCGATCAGCTAGATCTGACTGTACCGGAAATGACGGTATTAGTCGGCGGCTTGCGCGCGTTGGATGCTAACTATCAGGGCGCTAAACACGGCGTGCTCACAGCTAAGCCAGGCACACTGAACAATGACTTTTTTGTCAACCTGCTGGACATGTCTACGGTATGGAAAAAGTCTGCCACTGAAGGTGTATACGAAGGCTTTGACCGTAAAACAGGCAGCAAAAAATGGAGTGCCACCTCTGTTGATCTGATCTTCGGCTCAAACTCTGAACTGCGTGCGGTAGCTGAAGTTTATGCTTTTGATACTTCAAAGAAAAAGTTTGTTGACGACTTTATCAACGCCTGGACCAAGGTTATGAACCTGGACCGTTAACACCGACCCGACAGACAAAAGCGCTGTACGCTGACAAGCTACAGCGCTTTTTTTACTTATAGCAACTGCCTGAGCCAGCTTACTCTGTTGCGACAGCCGCATTAACGCTCCTGCGGTACAATACCGCATCGACATCGCCCAGCGCATCGCGATGCAAAAAGCGTTTTACAAACTGCATACCCAGTTTGCGCATTACACCAATAGAACCGGCATTATCCGGCATGGCTATCGCCGATATAAATTGCACCTTAGGGTTTTGCGACAGCACCGCCTCAGCCACCGCTGTTGCCGCTTCACTGGCGTAGCCCATGCCCCAATACTCACGCTTAAAGCGCCAGCCAAGTTCAATGTCATCTGTGCTGGGGTTGGCGGTATTAAAACCCATTGGTCGTATTAATACCCAGCCCAAATAAACATTGTCATCACTGCGCCGCACCTGCCAGATACCATAACCCAACGCCGGGTTGCGGTACTGCAGCATCCGCGGCACAAACACATCCACAATGCTCTGCATGCTGGTCAGCGTACCGCCGTTCAGATAGCGCATTACCTCTGCATCCTGGTCTACTTCAAACAACAACTGTGCGTCTTGCTCAGACAGCAGCGAAAAATGAAGTCTTGCTGTAGCATTGATTTGTAACATCAGGCTTCCTGTGTGATCTGAGTTAATTGCATATAACACGCCTGCTCGCCATGATAACCGGCCAGCGCACTTATCGCACTATCCGATAGTTCGTTAACCACAACAAAACCATGGCGTTGCCAATACGGCACCGAGCCCTGCACTGCCACCAGCGCTGGCTTAACAGTGCGGGGCTTTCATACAAGGCATCGCTGTAGCAGCAGTCTTGCAGTGCAACTACCGCCGCTAAATCTGCCGGCGTCATTAACCGTATGTCTAGCGTCATAAACTTAAAAACCTATCAAACATTGCTGGCCGTTTCTACCACTAAAATCCGTGCTTCACCCAACGGGGGTGACTAAAAATATGCTCTTACTTGCTGTCCGGCGCCAGCTTTATGACCCGTAAACGCAGCGCGTTAACAATGACGCTGACTGAAGACAACGACATAGCGGCGGCGGCAATAATTGGCGATAGCAATAGGCCGACAAAGGGATACAGCACGCCGGCGGCAACGGGTATGCCAGCTGTGTTGTAGAAAAACGCAAAAAACAAATTCTGCCGGATGTTACGCATAGTTGCCACAGACAAGGTCCGGGCTTCAACAATACCCATCAAATTGCCCCGTAGCAAAGTAATACCGGCACTTTCAATAGCGACATCGGTGCCGGTTCCCATTGCCACACCGACATCGGCCGTTGCCAGCGCCGGCGCATCATTAACGCCATCACCGGCCATTAACACCACCCGCCCTTCGTCTTTCAGCCGCTGAATAACCTTGCCTTTATCTTCCGGCAGCACTTCAGCTTCAACCTCATCGATATGAAGTTTGCTTGCCACTGCGTTTGCTGACGTACGGTTATCGCCTGTTAGCATCACCACCCGGATGCCATCCTTTTGCAGCGCAGCAATAGCCGCTGCAGTGGTTGTTTTAATCGGATCTGCTATGGCCAGCACACCGGCCACTTTGCCAGCCACTGCAGCGAAAATAACCGTAGCGCCATCCGTACGCAGCTGCTCGGCTTCATCATCAAAGCCAGTGGTGACGACGTTTTCTGCCTGCATCAATAAACGGTTACCCAGCAATACCCGCTGGCCATTTATGTTGCCGCTTACCCCTTTACCATTAGGCGAATCAAAGTCTGTTGCCTCTGGCAGGGTCAAATTCATGTCTTTTGCTTTTTCAAGGATCGCCTGAGCCAACGGGTGCTCGCTGTGTTTTTCCAGTCCAGCGGCTAACAGCATTAAACGCTGTTCGGTAAAGCCTTCGGCGGGCACCAGTTTAGTTAACTGGGGCTTGCCTTCTGTTAATGTGCCGGTTTTATCCACTACCACGGTGTCTACCTTTTCCATCCGCTCCAGCGCCTCAGCGTCACGGATCAGCACCCCGCTTTGCGCGCCCCGCCCTATACCTACCATAATCGACATGGGTGTGGCTAAACCCAAGGCACAAGGACAAGCAATAATCAGCACACTGACCGCGGCAATAAGACCATAGGTGATCGCAGGCGGTGGCCCCAACAGCGACCAGGTGACAAAGGCAATCAGGGCAATAATGATAACAACCGGCACAAACCATCCCGCCACTTTATCTGCCAGAGCCTGAATAGGCGCACGACTGCGCTGGGCACTGGCTACCATCTGCACAATGCGGGATAACATGGTATCGCGACCCACTTTGTCGGCACGCATAATAAAGCTACCCTGCTGGTTAATGCTGCCACCTATTACCAGGGCACCCACTTCTTTTTTAACGGCCAACGGCTCGCCGGTGACCAAAGATTCATCGACACTTGAGCGACCTTCAAGCACCTCACCGTCTAACGGAATTTTGTCACCCGGGCGCACTCTTAACCTATCGCCAACTTTTACCTGCTCAAGGGCGACGTCAGTTTCCGACCCTTGCTCGTCTATTCTGCGCGCGCTGGCCGGAGATAGCCCAAGCAGCGCTTTAATAGCGCCTGAGGTTTTCTCTCTGGCCCGCAGCTCCAGCACCTGCCCCAGCAACACCAACACTACAATCACTGCCGCCGCTTCGAAATAAACCGCCACTGAGCTGTCTGCCAAACGAAACGTAGCGGGAAATACCTGCGGCGCCAGCGTCGCGACCAAACTATAAAGCAGCGATACGCCGGTACCGATTGCGATTAAGGTAAACATGTTCAGGTTACGGCTAACCACAGACTTCCAACCCCTGACAAAGAAAGGCCAACCACACCAAAGCACTACGGGGCTGGCCAGCACCAATTGGACCCAATTAGACAGCTGCGGCGATACGAGATGGTCGAGGCTAATTAAATGACCGCCCATTTCCAGCATAAATACCGGCAGGGTTAACACCAGGCCAATCCAGAACCGGCGGGTCATATCCTGCAGCTCTGCAGATGGGCCGTCTTGCAAACTCACCTCTTCGGGTTCCAACGCCATACCGCAAATTGGGCAATCACCGGGCTTTTGCTGGCGAATTTCCGGGTGCATCGGGCAGGTATAGGTTGTGCCGGAGGGCAGAGACTCTGCCGGCTTATCCTCTGGATTGAGGAATTGTTCAGGGTCTGCCTCGAACGTTGACTGGCAGCGTGCTGAGCAAAAATACCAGGTTTTACTGTGAAGTTCGCTGCGATACTTCGCCGCTTGTGGGTCAACTGCCATACCACAAACGGGGTCTTTTACAGTATCATTGCGTTGATGATGAACGCCGTGCACAACACCTTGTGCAGAGCCTTGTTGCTGTTCAGTCATTATACTCTCCCATTTCCGTTATCAACCTACCCTCCCTTTAGCAGAGAATAGATTAGTGATCTCTGTCAGATACTGGTTAGCCACAACTGCCGCCTTTGGGCTGTTCAATGTCCGCAGTGTTAGCCTTATCCACGCCATAGCCCGCGCCCTTTACGGCCGCTTTTAATTTTTCGGCTGAGGTTTGCATCTCGTCGTAACGCACCTCTGCCACTCCGGCAGAGAACGTCACCGTTACATCACTAACGCCGCTTACAGCCTGCAAGGCTTGGGTTACCTTAGTGGCGCAGCCGCCACAGCTCATACCGGTTACCTTTATAAGATCAGTTTGCATAGTAAAGCGCCTCTATATGCTGGTTACTGTGTCATCAAGTGTTCTACATTACTGCCACTTTTTGGTCTGTTCGCTGGCCGACATAAGCTGGCCGGCATAAACAACCAGGCTGCTTTGTGTTTGCCAACGCTCAGAGGTATAGCTGTTTATTGATTATCGTCATTGCAAACCAAGAACTACCCTGGTTACCCGATTGGCTGAATTGTTAAAGGCTGCGCCACTGAGGCCGCTTGATAAGGCTGATAAAATGCTTTGCCGCAGTTTTGCTTTTTTTCCGACTGCCAACGTGCCAGTATGGCTATCGCTAAAGTATGGCAATAATTAACCAAAGGAGGCCCCACTATGCGCGCTGTTTACTGTGTATTATTGCTGCTAATGCTGGCAGCTTGTGACAAAAATGAAGTGGGTGATGTATCGCTGGGACTGTTTACCACCAAGGACATCAAGCTTGATGCCGTTAACGATCCGGTAGTAACCGGCGTTACCTGTCATGTCTCCAGTATCGAAGCTAATCTGGATTTCTCTGACCCGTCTGACAGTTCTATCGCCTGTCGCCAGACCGGCCCTATCACCGCCGCAATGATTGCTCAAATAGACAAAAGCAAAAACGGTGAGGTGCTGTTTAGCAAATCAAAAAGCATCTTCTTTAAAACCATGAAGATCCGCCGTATTTTCGATGCTGAAAATCAAACTCTGATGTATTTGTCTTACTCCACCAAAGAAACCTCCGGCAGCTTTAAGCACAGCCTGTCAACCGTGCCGCTGTGGGGAACTGAGGCTTATAGCGCGAAGGCCCAATAACGAGCTTGTAAGCTGGCATCTGTCAGGTTCATTGATATTTCTGTTGGCAACACTCCCCAAAGACACAGCCACAGCTAATACAACTCATTGATGTAAATAATGAACTTAAAATAACGGCTATTTATCGACAAGATCCAACGCTATCTGGCAGAGCTATGTTCAAGTTAAAGCTGCATAAGGTGAAATATCTTTGCTACTTTGCTCACCACTTCGTTGCTCAGCCAGTTTAAGGTCGTATATCGCCTGCAGATTAAGCCAGCTTTGGGCATCGCCGCCAAAATAGCGAGCCAGACGCAGTGCCGTGTCAGCAGTAACACCGCGTTTTTAAAGCACTATTTCATTGATCCGTGCCGGTGTTACCCGTAGCGCCTGCGCTAAAACATTGGCACTCATATTTAGTGGTAACAAATAATCTTCACGCAATACTTCACCAGGGTGTACTGCGCGCATGCCGTTTTTAAACATAACTCCCCCATTAGTGATAATCGACAATTTCAACGTCCCACGCATTACCGTCATGCCATCCAGCACTACAAATACCTCGATAAGGCTTTAACCGTATTTGCAATAAGAGCTACCGCTTGCTCCAATTCTTCACTCCAGGGATTGCCTGCGCTTAGACGTATTGCATTCGCATAAAAATTACGTGCGCTAAATACCACACCCGGCACCAGGTTAACGCCCTGCGCTTTCATCATCTGATATAGCTGCATAGCATCACAGTTTTCTGGCAGCTGCACCCAAATGGCATAGCCCCCGTCAGGCCGGGTAAATCGGCCTTGCTCCGCCATGTGCTGCTGTAAACTGTCACATAACCGATTAACTTGATCGGCAAGTTGTATCCGCAACTGGTTCAGATGACGGCGATACTCTCCGCTTAAAATGAAATCAGCCAATGCCAACTGCAATGGCGTATTGACCGCTAAACGCCGGGCTAACAGCGCTTGCCTAAGTTGCAGATAAAAACGCCCACCGGCACACCAGCCAATACGATAGCCAGGCGCCAACGTCTTAGACACCGAACCACACCAGATAACCCAACCCTCCGTACTCCAGGATTTTATTGGCAGCGGTCGTTGCCTGGCATAACCACACTCGCCAAATACGTCATCTTCAATTACCGGGCATTGATAACGCCTGGCCAGCTCAGCTATATGCTGCTTATCCGCCACGGACAGGCAATAGCCCAACGGATTTTGAAACGAACTGCTAACCAGGCAAGCACTGACCGCCTTGCTAGCCATCAACTGCTCCAGCCGACCCAAATCAAAACCTTTGGCGGTAGAGGGAATTTCTGCCACTCGCCGCCCCATACTCGCCAACAGTTGTAACTGACCGCTGTAGCAAGGTGATGGCAGGGCCAAAGTATCACCAGGTTCAGTGACAACACTGACAGCAAGACTTAACGCTTCCATACAACCGTTAGTAACAATCATGTCTTGCTGGGCACAGCTAATGCCATCCTGCTGAAAATGCGCACTTAATGCCTGCAACAGCACAGGTTCACCAACAGATGGGCTGTACGCCAACGCCCGCGCCTGAGCGCGCCGGTTTGCCCGAACCAAGCTGCGTTGTAAGGCGGCAACCGGAATAAGCGCTGACGCCAGCTGCACAGTGCCCAGCTGCACGCGATCTTCATTCATTGCTGACTGCTGTATTTCAGCAATCAATACCAGATTATCAACCTGCTGACTGGCGTGATCAAATACCGGAAATTCTGGTTCTAGCTGACGAACCGGCCGCTCGCGCACATAAAAACCCGTTTGTGCCCTACACAGCAAATAGCCTTGCGCCTCAAGCAATTCGTAACAGCGCTTAACCGTAGTAATGCTCAGCGCACGTTGCTGGCTCATTGCGCGAATAGATGGCAAACGCTGCCCGGGCAACAAATAACCAGACTGGATCTGTTGTATCAATACCTCAGCCAACTCCCGGTAACGAAACGCCATACTGTGCTCTTTTTTTACATAAAAGTTGGTACTGTATTCTTTTTTGCCCGCACCGGATACTACAACGGTACTTTTTATCCGGAGCCTGCATATGAACCAACTCAGCGAAGATTTCCAGCAACTAACAAAACTCAGCACAGAGATCACCGCCTGGTGCCACACTTTTTTGCAAACGCTACCGCAGCGAAGCGTAGCCGTTTTGGGCGATCCTAAGCTGGCAGCAGACCCGCTGCCACAAGCTAGCATGGGTACCTTAGTAGCATTTGAGCATTTTACCCGTACTATTGCCCCTTACTTAAGCGCGTCTGCCGGCCCTCGCTATCTGGGTTTTGTCACGGGAGGCAGCACCCCTGCTGCCATGCTGGCTGACTGGTTGGTTGCCGCAACTGACCAAAATGTATCTAAACCCGGCGACTCCATTAGCACTGCGGTTGAGCTGCAAGTTATGCAGTGGTTGCGTTCATTGTTTAAGTTACCTGATCACTTCGAGGGCTTACTAACCACAGGGGCTACCGCTTCCAACCTGTTGGGCATACTGTGCGGTCGCCAATTCGCCGGCCTACAACAAGGTATCGATATTGCTTGTCAGGGATTAGCGCAGGCCAACATCGAAGTGTTTGCCGCTACAGCGCATGCCAGTTCGTTCAAAGCGCTCAGTTTGGCAGGGCTTGGCCGGGAGCAACTTACCCAGATAAACTGCCTGCCCGGCTCAGAAGCGATGGACGTTGCCTCGCTGAAAATGGCACTGGCTGCCAGTTCCAGCCCGGGTAAAATTGTGCTGGCAAGCGCCGGCACAGTAACCGGTACCGACTTTGATGATCTGCAAGCAATCGCCACACTGTGCAAGCAGCATAATGCCTGGATGCATGTTGACGGTGCTTTTGGCTTGTTCTCGCGTTTACTGCCAGAACATCAGCATCTAACCGACGGCATAGAATTGGCTGACTCCATTACCAGCGACGGACATAAATGGCTTAATGTGCCGTACGACTGCGGCATTTTTTATACCCGGCATAGCCATTATTTGCAGCAAACCTGTTCAGTCACAGCACCCTATCTGGCTACCAACGTCGCAACCCAATCTTTAATGGACTGGAGTATTGAAAACTCACGGCGATTTAGGGCATTACCGGTATGGATGAGCTTAAAGGCGTATGGCCGGC
Organism: Rheinheimera gaetbuli; assembly: GCF_054781935.1. Lineage (NCBI taxonomy): Bacteria > Pseudomonadati > Pseudomonadota > Gammaproteobacteria > Chromatiales > Chromatiaceae > Rheinheimera > Rheinheimera gaetbuli. Next base: position 137,547 of record NZ_BAAGTL010000012.1, on the reverse strand, counting down.
AAGGTTATCAGACCCTGGTAGCAGAAAACTGTCGTCAAGCTGCCGCGTTGGCTAACTGGATAGCAACCTCGCCACACTTTGAGCTATTAACCCCGTGCAAATTAAATGTGGTGATATTCAAACCTAAGGTAGCAGACTCTGAGGTAGATCAGATCCTTAAACGCATTAATGAAACTGGCCAGGTGTTTATGACTCCCGGCGTTTGGCTGGGCCAAAAAGGTATCCGTGCCGCATTTAGCAACTGGCGCACCAGCCAGCAAGATATCGATATTATTATTGCGGTACTGCAGCAGGTGATGGCTCAGGCAACATATCAGACGGGTTAATTGCAACTAAACTGACATCAGCTTGTTGATGCTGATACTCCGGTTTCCTGCCGTCGCCAACTCAGACGAAGCTGAGGAAAATGTTGCTGTATCAGACCTGATACATACAGCACTCTATCTACTTCAGTTTCTGACGATGCCACCACAATAACTTCATTAATACTGTTTACTCCAAAATGCCTGCGTATATGTTGTAGTAGTTCTGCAGCATCGTAGACTGCGCCATGATAACGATATAGCCCCTCAGTACTAAGGTATACAACATCAGCATTCATGCCCCGACCACATGAAGCATAATCCATCCCGGGTTGCGGTGTATCCACTACAGTGTGCTCTGAGTGAGAAAATGCTAAATACCAAAACACACTGAGCACCAGCAGAATAGAAATAAAAGCACCCGATAAGGCAGAGTTGGTCATAGTTTAGCCCTGTGGTTCTATTGGGAATTATTTACTAAATAACCGCTTAGCACTTAATCAGCCAGTTCCAGCTTTTCTAATTCATCAAGCAGCGCTAACCCCTGAGTTGCGTTAGCTCGGGCTGCACGTACTTCAAACCTGACTTGCGCGTCATATTCAGTCAGTGCAATGGTAGACAGTTCTTCTATAAGTTTGTTAACACTGATATTGCGGCTTTGCGCCAGTGCTTTAAGCCTGCTGGCTTTGTCGTCCGGCATTCTGATTGTAAGCGTTGTCATCTTAGTACCTCCAAAATCTGTTCAGGCTTAATCACTTCTAAAGCCGGAAAGCGTAACTCAGCAAAACGAAAATCTTTGACGTTGTTCGTTATCAAATATTTGGCATTACTTGCTACAGCGAGTTCAACCAAGTGATTATCACCTTCATCCCGCAAATTAGGACGCCAGCGAAAATAAAGCTGATTCCACTGGCACACAGATAAAAAGGCATCTAAAAACAGCTGTCGTTGCTCACTGTTCAACTTACATAGCGTTAATACAGTCTGTCGCTCAAACACATCTTCATATTCAAAATACAACGCGGCAGCTAACTGTGGCAGCAACCTACCCGTTAAACAATGTCGTATAACTGCTCTATTAGGCCCTTTCCCGCCTAGTAAAGCCGCGATCAGCACATTGGTATCTACCACAACTTTCATAAAATGATAGCTTATATGATGTCATTACCAGCAATGACATAAGCATAGCCCTAAAAAATATGCTCTGCAATTGCCAATTTAAGCGATAAACGCTAAACGCTTACCGATACGCTTCCGGGCTTGGGCATGAGCAAATCAGGTTACGGTCACCGTATACGTCGTCGATACGGGTAACCGTTGGCCAGAACTTGTTCTCTGCAACGAAGGGTGCCGGGAAGGCGGCATAACGACGCTCGGGAACAATCAAGGTCAAAGAGCGCGTGAGAATACGCTCTAGTTTAGCTGTCAAAAACGCACTTCATCAGCGGTGAAATAACAACTACGGCTGCAGGTTAGGTAACGCGCAGGTATTGGCCCACTCCGGCCGGCCGATTAGATCATCCCAGCCAAGTAATTGATAAAGTTCGCTGGTGCCATAAGCATTGTATTTTTCATACGCATCGGCAACAGCTTGGTATTTGATAACTGACATAACGCATCCCTACTTACGTTAGTTACAAGGAAATAAAATTTTCAGCTTGCTGGCCAGCAATACTGCGGAGTTAGCTGTCGCGGCAAATTTCTTCTGTTCCAAATCACGTTGTAGCTCTGTCAACAGCTGCTGATTAACCTCATGCGGTGGCAAATTAGATGCAGCTACGCACCAGCTTTGCCCTTCACCACTGTCGATAACACCGGCCAGATACATGGCAAGCTGATCATTAGCGATACCTTTTGCTGCCTGCGCTGAAAATGCAGGCGGTAAAGGTGTAACAGGGTTGCCGTTGTTTAGCGCTTGCAGACGATCCAGCGGCACTCTGGCATTTTGCTCTGCAGTACCCAATGCAGCACAGCTTACCAGCGCACTAAACAAGGAGGTTGTAACTACAAATAGGCGAAATTGCATACGAAGACTCTGGCAGATAAACATGATAGGAAATTCTGCCCTATCAGCGTCGTAATTAAAACTTTTAATTCACATTATTTATACAAATAAGTGTTGGCAGATTTTTAAGGCCGGCTATTCTCAAAACCAGCTGATAAAAAACCCCGGCACGGTGGCCGGGGTTTTAGTTGTTATTACATAAAAATTTGTCAGCGTGTAATTAAGTTTGTGACTCGCCATCCAATAAAGTCAACAAGTTAAGCAACACTATTTTTAATTAAGTTTGTGACAAATTGCCATTTTTATTCTAAAGGCCGGAATTAACTTTTAAATAAGTTTGTGACTAGTTGATAAACTCAGGAATGAACGAATAATTAGAATTTTAACGTGATCATAGTTGTAAAATATTCATGATTTAAACGTTTTTCTACCTTTACAGTTCCAATGATTATTCTGCCACTGGTTTTCCCATTTCCGGCAACCCCACCTGCCAAAATGCTTACCTCGTCAGCAAGAGCTAAAAAAACGTCCAAAGTGAACTTTCCCGTCAATTTCGCTAGAATAAGAGCCTTGGAAGTATTTTGAGAAACGGAAAATGCCTTTGAGTGAATGAATATTAACGGGTCGCTTGATATTAACGATAGCAGAAGTTTCGACTTCAAGTGTCCCTTGGACTCGTCTCCATGAGACCTTTAAATCAAGCATAATCTTGTACTCAACATTGCTTGAATCAGTCGGCGATGGTTGGACTACAGCACCATACCATTTACCTTCCAAGGTCCTAATCCTTGAACTGTTGAGTTAAGGCATTTTCAACCATTTGACAAGTTCTATAATAGCCACGACCGCTAAGCCGGAACTAATTTCATAGTTATCCATGTGAATTCCTTAACATCCAATTTGAGCAAGGTTCGAACGCTTAAACATACGACACCAAGACACAAATTTGTAATTACCTGACATAGAGGTCATCATCCTCGAATTAACATTGATTACTTCTCATTCGTTTAATCCGTACGTCTAGTTTTGAACAAATTTAACCGGCCAGGTGACTGTTAGGATTGGTTCGTCCTGGCCACCCATGTTCCAGGTAACGCGCATGATCAACTCAGTTCCAGGCGTTTCCGACTTTTTGATGACCGTTGCCAGATTCTCCAAAGTCGCGCCATCGACCGGATTCAGGAACTGTCTAGCTACATTCCATTCTAATTCATCGACACCACCCATAAGGCCGCCGTTAGTCCCAACCCGGAGGGACCGTTGTTTTACTGGGTACTCAACCGTTCCGCCGACCTCGCGCACCGCTTTGGACATCTCATAAATGTTCCAATAGTTGTAGGTCTTCGTGCATCCCGACTGCTGAACAGTGAACTTCGTATCTATTGTTGCAGTCCTGACGAGTGGGCCGAAGGACTTCACGTCCGACATATTCGCGTTGTACCACTGATTAAGTGATGGCACGCCATTCTGAGCATCAGGTACCACAAGCAACCGCGACACCTCTTCTGGAATGGACCAGTACTTGAAATCTGCTGGACCAATTTCGAGCGGTTGAAGCCCATAGTCGCTCCATTCCGACAAAGGACTCGTCAAGACAAAAATCGGATTGATGTCGGGATCGTTATTGCCGTCGACATCGCGGAAATTCCGCCGCACTCGAATACGAGCCCGGGTAAATTTCCAGGGTTCGTCCAGCACGGTGACGCGTAAGACGTACTGCTGGTTCGCGTCCTTCGGGTCCTGATCATCGAAGGTAAAGATCTCCGCCGCAACGACGTTGCCTATATCGTTGTCTGGACCACCTTCGGATTGCTTGTGTTCCAACTTCCATGCGCCGCCACTGAACCAATATCGTGACCAAGTGGCGTACCGATCGCCGTCGTCCGTGATGTCGTTGAGAGAGCCCCGGTTTTCCGCGGAAGCTTTCGTCCGTCCGCGCAACAGAGACAAGCCTTCAGTGAACGGGAAGGCATCTGGAGAAGCGAAATCTTTGATCCATAGTTTGAGTTCTCTAACGACGTCGGCGAGCTTCATATCCTTCTGCTGTTCGTCGTTGGAAAGTGTCTCGCTCGTACCATGTTTAAGCCGACGGCTGTAGAGGAACCACTTGTGCAATTCTGAAACTGGCTTCGCGTGCTCCGATTTTATGTCGCGCGGAGTCTTTTTGAAGGGTTTGTCGGCCACTTCGGTGAAAATTTCGATTGCATCGTTCGAGAACAGCGGATCGGCCCCACGCCCCTCCTCGTCTGCATCGATGATAAAGTAGTAGTGGCTCAGATAGCTCTCTATGTGATGCCATCCTTCGGCGTCCTTGCCGTCGGCGATTTGGATCGACTCTTCCAATCGCGTAGCCTTACGCTTTCCGCCGTCATTACCAGTCGAGGGCAGGCTGACCTCGGCCTTGCGATCCAACACCCTCTTGGCCTCGTTTTCGAACTCTTTCTCCAAATGACCGGTGGGCGGCTTTGCCCAGTCACGCATGATGACCGACCGCCAGAGACTTTTGTCATCATTTACCCCGCCATTACTGTCAGAGCCGCTATCTTGCTTTGGCTGAAGCGTCACCGGCATGGGTGGTAACCAGCGGGAAGGAAGGATGTAAAGCAAATCCGACACATTATTTTTTTCGTCTCGAATGCGCCATTCCGGATTGTAGTGAACGACGTTAAGTTCGACGTTTCGCGGGACCTGATCGTTGGCGGTCTTGAATTGGTGATCTTGTTCGATGTGGTCTTCGGCGGTGCGACCGAGCGCGCCCCCCCGGGTCTTGATACGCGTGAGATCACGCACAATCTCCACGCGCCGCCCGTCACGATCGGCCTGACTATGGTCGACATCCTGCCATTCGTCGTCGTAGCTGACCCGAGTTTCGTAAGTATTCTGGTCAATCTTAAACTCGTTGTCGTAGCTCTTGTCATCAAGTACATCGATGAAGAAGCGTTCACGGCCTTCGCCAAGAAATTGCGCGAATGACATCCGATCAGTGTCTTGAGTTGGCCCGACCATCATATTGGCGCCGCCACTGTTGATGCGCCTTATTTCCTTTCGCAATTGAATGTCGTATAGGCGTTCCGAGAACGTGACGTCGTCGAATAGTCCTATGCCGAAGCCCTTGGCCGATTCGAACAGGTTCGGCTCCCGGGTCAGCATTGCACGAAGCGTTCCCTTGATCAGCGTGTCGCGGTCGTCGAGTATTTTATACACTTGATTGAAGAGTATCTTTTCAGCCTGCCGACGCGTTAGCGTATCCGGATCGATGTTTGGGTCGTCCCAGCTTTGCGATATCGTCGCCCTGTCATCTACAAACGTAACGAGCTTGGCAATACTGTCCGCGATGCCGCCATCGTCCTCGAGCAATTCTCGGCAAGTGGTCCGGAGCAGAAGCGCCGTGGCAGGATCGATTACTTCATCCACCAAGCCGATTTCGGAAGGTAGAGTGCTCGAGGCTATCTCGCCTATAGCGCGAACCAGAAACTGCGCAAACTCAGTAGTGGTTTTTGCTTCTCGCATTGACGGGTGCGCCTGCAAGGGAATGAAGGCGTGTGGTACATAATAAACATTCACGACCTCGCGAACGTCACGCCGTGATCCAGTCGGAAAATTCAGAACCGGTAGGACTTCGCCGAACAACCGCTTGTACCGCTGCGGGTCGTATTTGTCCGGATCAGACGGGCTGTCGACCGGCATTACGGGATTCGACTTGGGGTCGATATCCAAGGACGGGAGCCACATGAACTTACTGTGCAGCGGCGACAATTCCGCCGCGTCGCGATCAAAATACTCGGCCAATTCCGCCTTGGCGCGCTCACGCAGACCGTCGTTTTCAAAGCTCTCGCCCTGAAGCGCCGGGGCCCTGGAAATATCCGTCTGGTAAGAGGTCATGCCAAAGAACGATCCCTTGCCGTAAGTATCGTCTGCCACTGCCCACGCGGGTCGTTTGATGGTTAGCCCAACGCGGATAGCGTTGGTATCCTCGTACAACGACGCCGTGCTTTGACCTTCCCATTTCCAGGGCGTCGTGTCGCTGCGGTCGATAGGAATATCTAGTTGCAACCACGGCGCGTCGTTTTTGAACTCTGGTAGATCAGGGAGCGCCGCATGCGATCTGAGTGTGTCGACAAAGTTCTTAAATGTCCCATCCAAGAGAGTATCCAACGTATCCAACGCAGTCTTGCTCATATCTTTAAGCTGCCTAAGAGACAAGGTACCCGTCTCAACGCATAACATATTGGCGGAGATGCTCGGATATGGGCTCAAACCGAAAATCTCTGCCTCGCTGACCACGGGATTATCGTTGTCGAAGTTCCAACGCTCCAGCAACAGGGTCAGATCGCCTGCGGTCAGATCGGTATCCCCGCTTTGCGCACGCAGGGCAAAACGGAAATCCAGCAGACTTTCGTAGAGCTCACGCAATTGCGCGGGGCGAACCGCACCTTTGGAATTATTCTGCTCTGCATTGTCATACGCCCTTAACATCGTCCTGAGCGCGTTTCTAGGGAAAAAGATGGAAATCAATTCATCTTCAGCGGGGCTTCCAGGGCGATGATCGAAGGCAATCAGGTTTCTAAGTTCTTTGCTTTGCTTGCGCTCATTATAATCATCGACAACACCTTCTACTCCTCGCCGGCTGAGTTCGCTCGGATGCCGGATGTCCGTCGTGAGCTGCAGCCGCAGGGTCCCGTCATCATCACCGCCATTGCCAGCAATGAACGGAAACCGATAGGAATACTGATGCTCGACATTGCCTGTGAGCTGCCACACCCGGCCGGCATCACGGTAACCTTCAAACCGCATTTTTTCATTTTCCATCGGATCCTCACCGATCTCCTGCGCGAAAATGTGCGGAACCAGGTAGGTGTAGTGCGGTCCGTTAGGCTTGGGCGGCTCCGCCCAGTCGATGCTACGAACCAATTCGCCGGGATACTGGCTTTGCGCTTCCGCCTGCGTGATCAGGTTCGCCAACGCATCCGGGTAATTCAGAAATTTCGGTTTGGCGCCATCGACGGTGGGGTCTAACAGCGCCAATCGCAGTTTGTTGAAATTGCCAAAATGATCGTCGATGCGCTCACCAACGTTGCCGATTGCCCAAGGCGACGGGGATAGAGTAGTCTGGAACCTCTCCGTTAATCGCTCGACGGAGCGGCTGACACGGCTCGTGAACGCGCCGTTTAGCATGAACAGCGGGAGCGTGTCTGTCGGATTGGCGCCTGTCCACTGCCAAAGGTTCGCATATTCTCCGTCAACGTCGAAGGACACATTCACGACAAATTCGGCCAAATAGCAGCGTAGATCCTCTTTGCCGCGTTTGTTTGCGGCATTGGCCGCTCGCTTCAAACAACTCATAATTCGGTCATCAGGATCGCGTAAAAGTAACTCTATCTTTTCGTTGCGGCCGTGCAAGTCCTTAGTCGAAACCATCGAAAGGACGGCTCCCGCCTCAAAAAACTCGCGCTCCGTTTTCGCAACTCCCTCGCCAGGACCTTCGGCAAGGTCAATCGCAACCCAAACCGCCGGCGCCCGCTGGGTCCAATATGGGTCAGATCCCGGTTTGGCAAGGCTTTCGAAAATGGGTGCTATGAAACTCCACTCTTCAGGCTCGAGTTTGTTTTGTAGCGTGAGCCGCAAAACAGTCTCATCGGCGTATGGCAAGAGTTCCTTGTTAACCTCCAACTTGACCCTGAAGTAGTGACAATAATCATCAGTCAGAATTTTCGGTCGATATAATTCCGAACTTCTAAACGCGGTACGCGCTGGGTTGAAGATCAACAGGTTGTTTTTCTGTCCGAATGTTTTTGGATCTTTCGCCGCAGGCATGTCGACGCGCGGTGTCGGATCGACCGAATCCAACAGCACGCCAGGAGGTTCGAATATCAGTCCACCGTCAGGCGAGGTCAGTTTCGAAGGAGCTCCGAGTGCCATTTTCGGCGCATAGAAAACCAGGCCATTCGGATTGTCCCGATCCCGCTCGAGCCGCACCGCGAATGTCTGCGATAAAGCTTCGTTTGCGTCATTAATGTGATCGCGAAGCACACCAGCGAGTTGCGTTCGCGCCGCCGCGAGGTCGATACCGGCCCCAACGGAGAGTTCCGTTACATGTAATTCATCGACCTTGAGCTCACCGCTTTCAGGATCATCGGCGAGTGGACCGATTCTAAAGACCTGTCCGAGCAACGAATGGGCATTCGTCCCGAACCAGTCGTCAATCTTCTTTTGCGGACCGGAGGCAATGTGATGCAACGGCCCGCCCTTCGACGTCAGATTCGCTATCCGCTCGCTTTTTTCTTGTGGAACCATGAACCGAGCGGCCCCTTCCGGTTGTGACGGCTTTTTCCAGCGCAGTCGCTCTCCATACCCGAACAATTGTCCGAGCGCCTGCGAGGCGGTTTGCTCGCCTTTTATACGCCCTTCGCGAATATCCTCTGCCTCACCTTCGGCAAAAGGTTTCCCAACTATCGCTTTCATGCTTTCCCAGAGCCGGCGATGGTAGCTCATACCCGTCAACTCCTTGCCGGCGTCGTGCGAGCCTTCTAGAAATGCATTCGAGAGCACGAGTTCTGGCCTGTTCGCCAATTTCGCCGGGTCGACGAGGAATTTAGGCGCTGTTCCCACGAACTTCAGCATGCTCCCACCACCGACCAGCGTTTCGAATATCAGCCCAGCGAGTGGAACGTCGTCCGTTTGCTCGTCCCAATCCTTCGGTCGCAGTTTTTCACGCCACTGACGATGCAGTACATCGTCGCTGTTCGGATCCCGGATATCGCGCGCCTCCGGTACACTTTCCTGTGGCGGGTTGAGCACGGCATCTTCTTTGTAAAGTTCGTAGGCCTTCTTCTCGAATCCGGTCAGCTGGTCGGACTTTTCGTTCAACCGCGGAATGATGGCGCAGCACCATTCGATGACGTCGGTCCACTGCGGCGGTGTCATATCCATCCACCGTTGCGCGGTCGGAACGCTGAAGTTGGCAACAGCGAAAACAGGCCACATGTCGGCAGGCAACTGCAGTGGGTCGGTAGGATCGGGATCCGAAGGTGCAACCGTGTAACGCCCCAACGCGCCTGAAACGATGACGGATCCGATGCCGCTGTATTGCGGCGCCCAAGTAGCTCCGAACCGAAGGTCGGTCATCGGCGGGAACGGCACAGGCACCATGCGTTGTTGACTGGCCACGTCCATGGTCGTGAAAACATTTTCATCAAGCAGAACGACCTGGCCATGCTCGTCGAGCTTGGCTCCGGTCCACTGGAAATAGTCTGCTAAACCACCTGGATCACCGTCCTCTTCAGGCGGTAACCAATACGCGTTCGCCACCACATAAATGTATCGGCGTTCGGATTCATAAGTTTCAGCACCATCGACCGGTTGATTCGGTTTGTAGGCCGACGGATAGAATGTGTCGAAGTGGATATAGAGTTTTCCCCCGGACATTGTATGACTCCTAATTCAACAACAGTTTGCCAGTGACTTCAGTGCCGATCCGGCCACTGACTCTGAACGTCCATTTGAATGGCCCGGATCCCACACGCACGGACCCTGAGTAGTAAGCGTACAAATAAGCCGTGTAGTTGAGCGATGTGGGCGAACCGCGCTGCAGGAGAATCTGGGCTTCGATTGCGGCGATCGCAGCGACCCGGAAACGCGCACTCAGGATCCAAACATCAATGCCACCTTCGCCATAGGCGAAGATTCCGATGACGCCGGTCACTTCGAGACGGACGACGGCACCACGCAACGGATTGCCTCCCGAGCTGTTTTCAAACGTGACCTTGCCTTCGAGTATCGCGAACACGCCGATTCCCGCTCTCACATAGGCCGTGCCGTTGCCGCTGCCCCAGTAGTACCCGACGTAATACCCCATGCCAGCCGAGATAGTTAGTGTCTTGGCGCCGGTCGGCACCAGCTCGGTCCGCTTGTCGAAATAGAATCCGATCTTAGCCTCGACGCCCTGGCCAGCCGCGAAAGACCGGAACCAGTTGGCGCCGTTCTTGGTCTTCCAAGGAAAGCCGACATCTATCAGGTAGTCCCAATTCGGCGCCCACTCCAATGCGAACTCACCAGAGCGCATGAGCCCGAACATATCCAGGAAGGGCAATCGAAGATTGGTCCGGAATCGATCCGACTGCGGTACGGTGCCCGGAATATAGGCAAGCTCGATCGTGCGCTGGCCGAAAATAGACTCCACCCAAAACGCGCTGAGGCGAATGCCATAATAGTGTTTGTCGTGCAGGACGAAGCTGCATTCGTCGAGGATGTCGCCAAGACCGAAGGAAACGCCCGCAAGCCAGCTCTCTTCGCTTAGTACCTTGGCCTTGATGATCTTGCCACGCTCACCGCGTGCATCGCGCGGCACAATGTCATCCATAATCGATGTGTAATCGCCATCGCTGTTCTCGAACATCAGGAAATTCAGAACCTTTGGATCAAGGGCTAGGTTGTGCCCAATAAGAACCCAGAAAATCTTCAGGAAGTCATCATTGACCTGATCGCGGTCCTTGATTCCGTAATACACCAACCCAGCCTTGTCCTGCTTGGTGCGACTGTCGGGCTGGAAGAAGAGCATGCTCAGTTCGCTATCTTCCGGTAGCGGTGACCAGTTGAGCAGTTTCAGTTCGACGTCCTTTGCCAGAATGCCGCCTGCGTCGACTGCCGGTTCGTGGGTCCCGGTCGGATCCTCGACCTTGAAGCGGTCGAGCTTGAAATCGCCGATCTTGAGGGTGAGTAGTCGGAACAGATCGATCGTAATGTCCTTCGCATCCAGTCCCGAGAGACCTAGAGCAGTCCACTGGGGGCTGTTGTCCTGCCAGCCAATCGCCAGCGCCAATTGAAACTTGAGGCCCTTAAGGTTGCTGCCACCGAACTCCGGCAGCTTGCCGAAGTCAACCGAGAACTCGATCAGTGGGACGGACAAGCCGTCGGTGGCTCCACCAAGCTTAAGACCGTCCAGCCAATTGTACCCGGCCTCCAGATCCCTAAAACCCTTCTCCATCGAACGTCGGAAGAAACCAAGCCCTTTTGGGACGATCTCAATACCCCAGAGATTGAGCCCTCGAGGCCTGGGGATCGCGAACTTGATTGACGGAAAGTCGAAATCCAGATCGCGGAACACGCCAAAGTCGATCTGCTTGCCCCCCGTCAAAGCTGGCAGGAATATGCGGAAATCGCTCAGCTGCAGCGGCTCAACTTTGCCGTTTCCTCCCTCGAATATCTCGATTCCCAAGGCAGGAACACTGTATTTCTGGAAGTCCGTCTTGCCGTCTATTTCCATCGCCGTGCGCCCCTTGTGACGTCCAACGCGAATAGATTTTAGGGTAAACGACTTGATGAACGCGACGTCGATGTCGATCGTCTTCGGCGGATCGAACCAAGCAGCAAATTCGAATGACGGCGGCGCTTTCTCCTCGCCGGAGGCTTTTTCCTCCTTTGGAATAGAGCCCCGGACGAACATACGGCGCAGCTTCTTCTTTTCCTCGTCGTCAGACTCGTCGTCGCGCCATGTGCGCCCCCAAAGGGTCTGAGGGTCCAACCGAAAGACGATCTCGCCTTCCTCGACCTTCGTATTCTTGATAGTCACGTCGAATTTGACGAGCGCGAAGTCAAGGTCGCCTCGGTTCTCCGTTGACCCTTTCGAACCCTTCGGTTTAGGCTCTTCGTTAAAAATCGACGCGATAACATCTATGGCTGGGCCTTGCTGTCCGTGACCATGCGGCCGGGCGCCGCCGATCGCGGCATACGCTGCTTGGATGTATTCCAGCCCGGCGAGGTCACGGAGAATGACGTCCTCGCTGATGTCCGCCGTCGGCGATATCACAAAAACACCCGTCCAGTCGGCGGTCTTCAAGGCGGGATGCAACATATCAATGAAACGGTCGAGCGGTGTGCTATTACCCTGCACGTCCTCGTCGGGCGGGATCGAAGGCAATCCGAGAGGATTGGGCTTGGCCAGCGTTTTGTATTCGGCCTCCAGAGAGCGCAGGAGCTCAGGAAGGGATTTCTTTTCAGTTAGTTTGACTAGAACGGAAGCCTCAGAGTCTAAGAAGAAGTTCCATTTGATGGAGTCGCCTAGCCTGCAGAGATCGAACTTTTGCGACCAGAGTTTCTCCGCATTCGTCTGATCGCCAAGTTGCTTCGTTTTGAATCTTTTCGTGAAGAAAAGATATTCAGGCTTAAAGGTCTTTAGGTCGCCAAGGTTCTTCAGTTTTTCGAAAAGCCCGCTCACCTCTTTCAGGATGTCAAGGAACTGCGCGGCCTGATCCGTCCGCTCCAGCAGCGCCGCATACACGTCGTCGGTTAGATATGGACCGAACTCGCGGCGCAGGGAATCCATTACTTCGTCCTGATGCTCTTCCCAGATATTGCGAGCGAGCAATTGCAAGGCGTCAACACCTTCTTCGAACGTGATTGGGAAACCGCTGAGCAGCTTCTGAAAATGCTCTAGCTCGACAGACGTGAAGGGCAGCACGTGCTCGCGGAGCACATCGACGTGCACCTTCAACTCCTCAGCGACGAAATTCTTGTATTTCGTGGGGTCCTTCAGGCCTTTGAGTTCGGGATAGATCGCCGAAACCGCGCGGCGGAAAGTCTGGCCGTCTGGCGGCGCGAAAACGAAGTCGAAGAACCCTTTTGTAAGGAAGTCTTCGTCGATACGAGCGCGCCAAAAATCCTCAAACTCCTGCGCGTCAATCGTATTCAAGTACGTGCGAAGGAAGTCGAGTTCATCATCATCTATCCCCCATATCGGTACCTCATTTTCCAACAGTTCTATTGTACGCCCCAGCATGTCGCTGAAAAAAGCATCCGGTGCATCGCCTTCCCCATCCTCAGTGTACGGACGATCTTTACCCAGATACCGTTTAAGCGCGATGACGGCTTCTTTTGTAAGCGAGTTCAGTCCTTCCGGGTCTAGGAACTTCTCGAAAAAGTTGTTCCGTATTGGGTTGAGCAAAGTGTCGATGCGGTTTTGAACGGCGATGACATCGCTCTGGGACTGAGGGTCGCGATTACCGCCGTAGTGAAACGCCGATTCGAACCGGCGCAAGACTGTGACTGCCGTATTCTCGACGACGCCGCCGTGATTGTAGATCACATTCGCGAGCATTGTAGGGCCAGGCAATCTGGTTGCGAGGATGCTGCATGCAGTAGTCGGCGGCAAGGTAATCACCGTTTCGAACGGCTGTGCTGCTGCCGGAACAAGCCCGCGCCCACTCACATGGGTATTCGCCTTCAATTCCGGTGCAGCGTAGATTTCCATTCGACTGAACTGGCCGTCGAGCTCGTTCAGCCACTTGACTCCTTCGCGCAAGATCGGAGCGTCGCCGAGTTTGTCACCTTCGGTATTTCCCCGACCAACGCCGGCAAGGTTGGCGAGCGCGTAGGCGGTGTCAATCAATGGCAGACGGACTGCAACCTGTTTGGTCGATTTGGCCACCCGCTTCAGTATCTCGGGGGTTCCAAAGGTTGGCGCAATTCCGTTGTAGACGCGCCGTTCCTCAATCTCGGCGGCGACGTCCCAATTCGACGACGGCTTTAGGAGGATTTCGCTCTTGTGGAAGATTTCCTGCTGGTTCAAGCCTTCGACCGGGTTGACGACGATCTGCGCTGCATGCCCCGTCAGCCCGCGGTCCCAGGCATCCTGCGCAACGTCCGGGGGGCAGCACATGTATGTTCCCTTAAGAAGCCCGTGCAGCTCCACCGGTACGCGGCTGGCGTATATCACCTTGCCGCCGGTTAACCAGTATGGGTCGTCGAAGGGGTCATCGTTTTCGTCCGGCTCCGTCTTGCGCGGGCGGCCATACAATACGAGTGGGTCCATGCCGCGCAACTCACAGTCAAGGGGAATGCGTGCTCCGTTTTCATCCTGGTCTAACACTACGCAAGCACCGCGGTTGGTGAGTTCCCAGTCAATCGCATTTTTACTCCGCTCTACATCGAACATTAGACCGTTACGATATCCAATGCGAAATCCTTCCGATGAATTACGCGGCACAAGCATTATCGGGTTACCGTGTTCATCAATGTGACGGAACACTACCATGCCAGGATCGGCGTCACTATCTATTGCGACCCAACGAAGCCTGGTATCTTCATTCTCGTGACCAAATCTAGTCGACCATGTCAACTGACCGTTTACCAAGGCATATTGATACAGGAAATCGTTGTCTCCGACCACGGGCCGAACTCGCCTCGTGTCAAGAATGTCTGGATGCAACATCAGTGCTCCAGTGGAAGACGACGCATAGATCTTCAGATTTTCGCCGATAATAGTGATCTCGCGAACAGGTAGTTGTTGTTTCTTCTCAATTCGTGCTCGGCTCGATGACACCATCAAATCGGTGAAACGGACAGATGTATTGGACGGCATCGCACGCATTGCAGCGAACGGAATATCAAACACAATAGAGGTCGACCGCCAAGAGTCCTTCAACAAGGAGACAGTCTCGATGCCATCGTTGTACCCGCCTTCCAACAGATAACTTTTTACGGGACTTGCCCCATCAATTACGACGACTCCAAATCGTCCACTCGAGTCTGGTTCAACAGAAATATTTGTCCGCAGGTACTCAATGTCGAGGTGAAGCACAGCGGAAGGCACTATCATTTTTGCAGCAGTCGCTAATAAGTAAACGACACCCGAGTTTACGGTACACTTAAATTGCTGATGTAACTTTAACCGACCGTTCGGGAGTTCACCGTCGACACTTAATTCGAACAGCGTCCTTTCGGCGTTCTTAAATTTACCTTCAACCATGCAGGCGTATGTCCGATCTTCGTAAGTTAGCGAGTCGTATTTCAACCCGTTATCATCGAAGAGCAGCGGAATTCCAAAAAGGTTTAGTGTGCTGTTCATGCCCTTAGCTCCCTCGTCACAGTTCGCACTGCGAAGTTATGGATTCAGACCATTTTCGAGCCAGCCACGCTCCATCGTCAGGCTCCCTACCCCATTCGATCTCAGTGATATCGCTCAGGTGCAATTTATCGAGATCATCTGCATCTATACGATATGGATAGCCGCCACGCACTTTCGTTAGATGGCGACGTGGTCCTGACTGATCTGTAGGTAAATTATTAGCAATTTGAACTTTGTGTGTTACTAGCGGTTTGGCGACGTCGCCATAGATTATCCTTATCCAGTCGACCAGCCCGACTCCTTTCAATTTCAAACGCCGGATCACAGCAACTTCGGAGGGAATAGAGTCAAACCTGCATATTCCCGCAGCCTGCCATTCCTTCAAACTCCAATTCTGTTCGGGGCTACCGGGGGTCCGCATTGAAGCGCCGCGGGCTTCTACGGCGACGAAACTGAATGTGCCAGAGACCGGGATAGTATCGTAGTAAGTTCTACTCTCTGCTTCGCCTGATTCAAAGAACGCTGCCGCATACGCTGGATGCCGAAAGCCCCGTTGCCCGAAATCGATAGGGCGGAAAACATCGTCCTCGCAAACAGCCGCAATCGAGCCGTAAGCCTTTTCGAACAAATTGCGGTCTGGAAAAACGCTGCACAGTGCTTTCATATTTATTGTTAACTGCCAGCGCGTCCGATCTTTTTTATTTTCATCGTACTGTTCTACGTTAACTAGGCGTAGTGCATCAGGCATTTTGTTCCACAAAGACCGTCTGACATCAGGATCGGAAAACTTTTCAGCAATAGCCATGGTCGTAGCCCCATCTGAGCCATTTGTATCCCCATAATTTTCGGCTCGAGCAACCGACTGAATGGCATGCAAAAAAATTTCTTCTTCGTCTGCTAAAGCCCCATCATCACCGATAGTGCGCAATACAAACGTAAGAGCCAAATCAATGGGTGGGCGAATGTCAAAGACACTGATGTAGTTGTATGTCGCTTGCCCAAATGTCAGTTGATGAAGATTAACCCTGTCACCAAAATGTAGCCTCAAGGCTGGATAGTAGTTCTTATTTTTTTGCGACGAACATGAGACCAATTCGTTTCCCACAGGCTTAAACATGGGCTGCATATTCGTTCTGCCATACGCGGAATCACTTTCAAATAACTCGCATACATCTGGCGCCGGGCCATGCGCCAGCAACACCACTTCGTTTAAATGGCCGATACTGCAGCCTCCGGTAGCAGCTATGCACAATAAAGTTAGTATCATACGCAGAGATACAAGCTTCATGTCACAATCCCTCAGTATCGAGTTGGAATGCACCGTTGCCGATCCTTTGCCGCCCCAACGGAGCCATTCCATTCTTGTCGACGTTATGACGCAGGGCGGACCGCCCTTTCGACCCGTGCAACGAGCCAAGCGTACTCGGCCATCCGTCAATCTTTGTAAAATCCTTAAAGAGTTGAATTGGACCCGCTCTCCGATCGGTTTCGAGAAGCTTTATGATCGCACTGATCAGCTTTGTCTCATCCTTGTCGGTCCACTTCGCAGTGTTTTTCTCAGTAATCTTGGCAATAGTAAGAATTTTTTTCAGAAATGTTCCGCCCTTGCTTACTACGGGCGCCGGGCGGTTGACGTGCCAACGCATAATCAGCGCGGTCGCTAATTCCGACTTGAATACATCGCCAATAGTCGCAGCCCGATCGACGCTCCCTTTATTGAAACGAAGCTCAAACTTGTCATCCTTCGGCCATGGCGTATCAAGAACGTCACGGATTCTGATGCGAGTCATGAGCCAGAACGATTTTTGTAAATCCGCGTCAGTGCGCATCGCCATCTGTGCACGGTAGAACCAGTGCCAACTCCTAAAGTACTCCGCGTACTTCAAGTCCTTTGTGTCGATCCAGTTGTCGTCTTGATCCTTCACGCGCACCCAAGCTTCGTATTTTCGCAAACCCTTGACGTATATCTTCGTTCGGTCGCGGTCCCAATCCTCGTCGACATGGATGCCGCATTGGGCCGCGAAACGCTCATAAGCCCCAGGAAATTTCTTCTTGATATAAACTAGATTCGCGCCGAATTCCCCTTTGTCGAGTATCCATTTCTTTTTTTCTTTGTTATATGCAAGAAGGAGGATCGTGTGATGGTAGCACCCAAGGGACAACACGGCAGTGTCCCAGGCATTGACGCTATCGAAATACCCACTCGCCTCAGCCTCAGAAATCGTCCGGATGACCCGGAACGTCGAACGCTCGGCTGCGGACATATCTGCCCAAGCCTTACCGACGATGTTGCCTGGAAGAATTTCTGCCGATGGCCAGACATGCCTCGGCGCCATCGATATAGGACCGCCGACGTAACGGCTGGTCTTGCTGCCGGTGTATTCGCCAACAACCGCCCGGTCGTTTTTGCCGTCCGGCACAGGCGGCCACGTTCCTCCATAGCGCCCGCTAAAGTCCCGGGCGAACATTCTCAACTTGCTATCACGAAGATCCTTTGAATGCCAAAGGTTCTGCTCAATGCACTCGACCATCTGCCCGCCATGTATCCGCCATGCTTCGATCACGACAGGACAGCGGTATTTCATATCGCCCCATAATTCTAACCGGGCGCGTGTTTCGGCATTGGCACTGCCCGTCACCGGCCCCGTATAGGGGTTCTGATTGCTTTTGGATACTAGTGTATCGGCGTAGATCGTATCGGGATCGTAAATCGACGTCTGATACGCCACCTGGCGCAGCCGCGCATAAACTTGGAACTCGCGAACCGCGAATTCCGTTTTTGTACCGAAAACACCATCAGGCTCCCCCACGATAGCGAATCCGAATGTCTTTAGATCCATTTGGAGCCGTTTGACGTGACCGGGGTCAGGATGCGGCAGCTGAGTGGGGTCTACGTCCTTACCGCCATAACGATGCTTAGAACCAGACACGCCCGACTCACGATCACGGTCGCCAATACGTAAATCAAAGCCACCATATACCAATGACGACATTTCGCCTCCCCACACGGGTCAGAGTTATAGTGCTAATTTATAAAACAAATAACAGCAGTTGCTTACATGACGTAAACCAATAGAATTAAAATAAGCCTAAATTAGTTGCTACTTTGTAATCACCCTGACCAATTCCTTATCATTCTTCTTATCCTGCAACATAAACGTCGGGTTCAATTTCATCCATACTATCCAGCTCTAAGCAGTCAGAGTTGACTTTTGGGTGTTTTGTCTGAAGCCTTAACGGTCAAATAACCTGTGTGACTAATTCCAATGAGCGTCACTATTCCAGCAGAGAGGGCGGGAAAAGCAATCTGACCATTAATTTCAGTAAACGGATGTGTATAAAGAACACCAACATATCCCATCCATGCAGCAATAGTAAAAAAGAACATTTGTACTTTTGAAATGTCCATGTAATCGAAATCAGAAATTTCTTCTCCTTTGAACATATCTACAAATTTTGCTTGAGTGCTCTCCGAATTTGTTTGCAGTAGACCAGTCCTACTTTTAGAGAAGTTAGCTAAATTCAAATAATCTACCGCTGGTTCTTGAGCACTTTTAACTCCTTTTATCATTATTGAACCGGTAGCAGACCCTAAGCTAATCCCCATTAAGGCCCACAGCTCTGGTGATAGCAAAATATTCATAGAATCATGAGCAATTCCGACAGTAAATATTGAAGGGACGAACAACATTGTCCAAAGAAATAACTGGAGACGAGACAAACTCATTTTTCCACGGGAATCAATCAGAATACCTAGTAGCCTCTTGTTAATGTTGAGACCAAGAAACGCAATAAAAACCAAAAAAAATAATGAAGATCCAACCCAAATTAGAATGTGCTCAGCCATGTATGCCCCCAATATCGATTAGGTTCGCAGTTCTAAATAGAAAGAATTCAAGACGACAACGAGGGGATCGGTGATAAACAACTTGACAAGATCAGCGAGCAGTAACATTCCTCACGTGTTGTTAAAACTTTCCGTTTCAACAATCCAACAACGATGAACAATCTTACAACTCTCTGGACCGAATTTAGATTAGATTATGAATTTATTTTGTCAAATAAACTCATCTAAATTTACAATTATTTTTTATTAACCAGTTCATAACTCGTCAATGCGACCACCGCTGCTGTCGCGGAGTTTCTGCTGGCAACTGCTGATACAGCCAATCCGAATCATGCTTATATAGCCAGGTATATGCGGCCCTTGCCTCATTTTGCACGTCACTACGGCGCCAGCCTGAGTGGTTATTAAGTAACAGCCGAATAGTCGTGCGGTGTTTTTGTCGGGTATTTTTTAAACGCAAATTCTTACGGAGGGCAACGATATCGGGGTTTTGTGTCAATATTTGCTCTACCGATGCCACGCTACAGGCAATTTTTGCGGCAATTGCTGCTGTTGAGAGGCCGTCTTTAAGCAACTGTTTTATCATGTCTCGCTCTGCACCAAACAATAGCTGCGGCCGGCGATCAATCTGTACACCTTGTTGCAGCGCAATTTTTTTGGCCGTGATAACTGAGCAATTAATACGCTTTGCAAAGCTTCTCAGGCTGCCGTGTTGATCAGGAATATAGTGAGGAACTCTCACCGCTTTATCTGTAATAACTGGCGATTCTTGCTCTTCATTTTTCTGCTCATCAAACAACCGGTAAAACTCTTTGAAGTCTTGCCAGCTATCAAACAGGCACGCCAACACCAATAAATTTTTTAAAGGAGATAACACCTTAACTTCATTGTAGAAAAATGATTGCAGGTACAAACCAGCTTCGTTTTCCAACAGTTCAGCTATGTCTGGAATATAACTGTATGCTGTCCAATTCGCTGTAAATTCACGTTGCCATTTTTCCTGCCGGATACGTCCTTGCTCAGTACCATACCCGGACCTGTCTAATCTCTCTCGGATACAATGGCGATAACGTTTTGCACAGTAGTTAACCAGTGGCATTTTCCAAGCGTCGGTTGCGAATGTCGCCAACTTCAACAGCAAATCCCGTTTTGCATAGTGCAAAATATTAGTATCTCCAGGTAGCGCTAACTTTTTACGAATTACCTTTACTGCAATCAAAACCTGTTGATGTTTAAGACAAACATATACTCCTGGTAATTGATGGTGAATATACCAGTACGGATAACCATACCTTTGCGTTTGCTCTTTACAGCACAAAGGGCAATAACGCATTTCGCCCGAGAGTTTCATGCCATTGGCCGATGTAGATAGCAATTTATCTAGTGTGGCGTTACGCCCATCGGCAAGCTCCACCAAAGCAACTTGATACCGTTCTTTTGGCACAAAGGAGCGGAACAAAGGCAGTACCGTGTGATACTCTGTCAAAGTGCGCCGATCAATCCCGGTAAGCTCAGATAACTGGGGAATGACAGAAATAAAAGCTGAGGACAATTGCTTGTTCTTAGAGCCAAAAAGCAATTGAAGTGCGATACCTGCGGTTGGGTAACCCATGCTTATCGCTATGCGACTTAACACACTGTATAAGGTTTCATTCGGCTGTAGCGACAGGTGAAATCTTGTCATCTTCCAACTCCAACTGACTAAAATCGCTTATCCCCAGAAATTGATACGCCAGCAAGTGACAGACCGGAGGAACAGATTCAGCGTAACGGATCGCGCTATAGAGTCGTTTAACTCTATCGTCGCTTTCCATGACATCCGGTGTGAAGTAAATTCCCAAAGTATTTTCACGCAGCCATGCATCAAAACGACGCTCAGCAGCATCAATACGCTGCCAGCCAGAAATACCTTTAACGCTGGCCCTAAAGGCAACGCCGTATTTCATGGCATGGCTAAATCGAAGCCGGATCAAATCATCTGTTTCATATAATAATTTTAAGCCCTGTATCTGAACCCACTTTGTTACATCATTGTGATTGAAGTTTTTGGCTTCCAGACTAGCGTTGCAATGAGGGCACGAGCCAACAACCGGTAGCGGTTGCTCAATTAAATCTTTAATACCGGAACCACAGTATTCACAGCCACTAATCAAGAGAGTTTCTGGATGATGATTGCAGGTAATTGATGAGGGGATCTGATGACTCGTCCGCCAGTATGGCGTGCCATATTGCAACAAATCACTCTCTGCACATAACGGGCAATATCGCCAAACACCAGCAAACTTTAACTTAGTTAATTGCGGAATTCGCGGTGTTGTTATATCACGCATGGTGTCATCCAAGGCGGCCCTTACAGCTCTGTATGGCAGCCCATGGCTGTAGTAGCCCAAAAGAGAGTGCCTTAGTAATAATTTTTGCCTGTCGGGTTTAGTTGTCGCATCGTCCAGATAATGTTTCATCGCCGAATGAACAATAACGGAATTGCTTAACGGTACAGTGCGACCCAATAGTTGCCCTTGAGCAGACTGCAAGCTTTTTTGCCCCATCAAAAGTAACATCCTCACAACACCAGATAACATGTGCTCGTCTGGCAATAGCGTTGGTTTAAAAGACCAATACATACTAAATTTCCCCTGTCTTGAGGGTGGACGTTGCTCGACTATCCTTGTTATCGCTTTTGATAGGTGAAAACATGCTATTTGAAACTACAACAGTCTCCTTTGGGGCGACCTTCTTTTTAAGAGGAGCCGATCTTTGAATTGTCGTTGCAGACGCTCGTTTCTCGAATTCATTCACTAGCCCAAGCCTTAAGCTACTCAATGCAGGATCGATGAATGTGAATTGATTTTTGTACACCGACAACAGCAGTTTTACATCATCAGTGCGCATTGAGTTCCGCCCTTTTTTCTCAACTAACTGGATCAAGAATTCATGGTGCTGGCTTGCTAGACGAGACATAATTGCCGGCAATCCACAACTCAGGTAATGAAACTGATCGATAAATTCTGGTGATAGCGCGGTACAGTTTAATAACGCCGTTTCAGGAAACAGTGCGTTTACAAACCGTATGAATTGTTCGCTGTGTCTCTTGACGGGAAAAAACTCTAATCTTCGGTCATTTAACATCCGCCTGGCGATAGTAAAATCTGCACGGCCGTTTGCAGAGTAGTCTGCGCGAAATAAATCGAGACCAGCGGTAGTCATGCTTAACAACATCGGGATACCGAGTTTGTTAAAAATTGCTTCGAGTACTACCATTGAGGGCTTGTCTTTGCTCTGGGCATAGCTCACCATAAACTGCATTTCATCAATGTGTATTAACCCGAGTTCATGAGTTTGGGCAACTAATTGCATCCCTGTAATATGCTGATCGACACTGTCCCGATTTCTATTGGACCACTTTTCATAATAGTCCGTCCCTAAAGCATTATCCACGGCTCGAAAAAAACTCAGCGCTAACGCTTTAATACTGGGGGTTGCGGGCAAATCAATTGATATCCAAACTAACTGCGACTGCTGGTAAGGCACACCAGCATAATCGCGGTGAACAATAACTTGTGGTATGGCATTTAAAACTTTTAAAATTGTGCTTGTTTTTCCAGCACCGGAAGGTCCATCCACAACCATTGTTGGCGCTGTTGTCATAGCACTCCTTGCTACTACTTTTCGCTCTTTTAACCCGACAGCAAGTGCATATTTAAGCCTATTTGACTCAGCAGTTAACGGACTCCGTGTGCAATACGAATCAAATAATTGGCTGACGACCTTTTCATACAATTGTTCCTGCTGCAACGCAGGCACATGGATCCTGTTTAAACCAGCTAAACTAGCTAGCCGGACAATTTTGGGCAATTGCCAGAAATCCGGTGGGCACCAATCAGAACATTCAGACACCGCTTTTGCTTGAAATTCCGGCTCGAGAAGAAAATGTAGCGCTTCCACTAAAGGGTTCCCTTGCCCGTCCTTGTATGGTGTCGATTTGTATACTGCATCCATATCGTTTCCCTTAACTAAATAGTTCATTATCAAGATCATACAAATCAATTTCGGATGGAATGTCATTGGAAAACTGCTTGTTATGCGTTAGCGCTCTAGTTATCTCAGCACCTTCCGCGATACGTATCTGTTTATGCTGCTCTACTTTTCGCTGCTTCATACCCGGCTGAATTGATTTTCGGGTAGACGTTTTACCGACGTGGAGTACTGATTTACAATCAGTGTTAGCTAATATTTCCTCTAATTTGCTATCACGCTCAGCACGAAGATAACGCCCATCCTCTTGCGCTCCATATTCAATTACTTTTTCTTCAAACAACCGGTGCTCGACAATTTCCCATGGCAGATCTAAAAAGCGGTTGTCGTTATTAACATTTTTTAAATCCAGTCTGATAAACTCACCGCTATTATCTTGATACCAAAGGCAGTTCACAAAGTCTTTCAACCGTTTAATCGGGATTTTGAAACGCTTTTTCGTGGCAGTACTAAACATCCCCATAATAGTAGGGTGATCGGCAATGTACTCCAGACCGCCAAAGCTAATTCCATGATCCGTTACCGTCGCCTCCTCCTCGGGTAGAAAAGCCCAATATACTCTCGCTTGATCTTTGGCTGTCGTCGGCCGGCCCCCGGTCATATCATTGAGTAAACTATGCAAATAAATCGCTTCAGGCGTTATACCACAACCATCTATCGCGGCTTTAAAACCAAGCTTTTGCAAACGATTAGCTGACTTATTTTGATAAATAATTTCTCTGATAAGAATGCCAACGACTTGTTGGTAAGTATAAGTAGCAGCATTAGAAGGGTGGCTTTCTGTCCGATCTTGCTGCTTGAAAATCGAACCGGATAAATGATGAATTAAGCTGTCATTTAAAACCCCGAATGACCGTTCAACCGTTCCTTTGCAATCGCCCCGATAAGCCGCCGCAAGATTGACAGCAGAAATACCTAACAGACTCTTTAGCGCACTAGAAATTACGCAGTCCTTATATTCACGACCATTGTCAATCGTAATTTCCCTGGGAATATGATGGGCAGGCCAATCATGTTCGGAGATGTCTACTCCATATCGGCGCGCAAATTCAACTTTATCAAGACAAGCGTTTGCAAGCGCCTGAGCAACACCAGACCAATCTGGACCGGAGAAGCCCAAGTACATACCAACAATCATCGATGAATACACATCAACAACTAAATAAAGTACCGGACGTCCTACAGCCAGTCCTGCTTTATAGGGGTAAGAGACATATAAATCCAAAACTGTAGCATCGACTTCATAGCGATGTGTCGCACCCACTATTCCATCACGAGCCGATCCAGTTCTTGGTGCAATATCTTTGGCATATTTAAGATGACCATGTTGGATCTTAGCTAACGTTTCGGCATCGACTAGTTTTCGAAAATGGTAGTAAAACTGGTCGTAACTCAAACAATCTTTTTTCGCAAACGGGACAATTATTTTTTGCGCACTTCCATCGTCAAGTTCACGCAGCATTTCTGTTCGTTGATACGTAACATCAAATAATTGATATGCCGCCTGCAATGAAAATTTTTTACCAACGGCTTTAAACTTTTTAATAACAGCATGAATGTTTCGCTTGTCGGCTTCGCAAACACCTCGCGTTCGCTCAACGGGTAATATTGATTTACGTCCCCGTTTGGCCTTAACGTCTGCCAAAGTTTTAAATGTAGGGCTATTACTGCCGCTATTTTTAAATCCAACCGGTAGCAGCGCATTCTTTGTCATACCTAATGCGATAAATCGATTTAGCGCTCTATAATATGCTGATTTATTAGCCCAGCCGCCGTTGTGAACCTGTTCTGATATTAGCAGGCTTATTCCATCAGCGAAAAGATACTGTTCAATCAAGCATGGTGCGGTGAGAGGGCTTAGCATTAACCAGTTTGCATCTCGCCTCTTTAGCCAATTAGTGCGACCTTTTGATACCAGCGCCTTGTCAGAAAAACTGAGCTCAGCTGGCAACTCATACTCCCGCTCAGTCAAATTATTTACACGACAAAAAGTATCTAACTCATCAAGCGTGAATATAATTGGCTTTTGAAAGTTCCCCTTTTCCATCCTCGACATATCAGACAGTGCAACATATTCGCCTGACTGGCTGAGGGCACACAGTCTGTATGACTTAGTATCGCTAAAGTAACCACTTCCGATGTAAGGCATATAGCATTACTCCAGCTCAATCGGTCGATACTGCTGTAATTTGCTGGAGTGCACCAGCTTAACCAAATTGTGTAAAACGCAAAAAAAGAACAGTTGCTCCGCAACAGACTGCTCAACATTCAATGCTACTGCGCTGTAATGAAGTAATTCTGACAAATGCATATAGCGATGATTTTGCCAAACTCCATAGAATACGGCGGAAAACGCTATTGCCTGTTCTTTTTCGACCGGTTGTTTAAGGCCAATTTTGCAAAACTGAAGATTCCAAGCATGTTCTTTAGTCGCATTCAACTCAGTAATAATCCGGTACTGGATACCCCGACGATTCCAGTACTCTAGCTCTATTTCCAATTTCTGAATCGTACGAGTAGCAGACGGGAGAAACTCCGTGCAAGTGTTATCAGTATAAAGATCTGAGCTGTACTTGAATGTGTAGGCAGTTGAGCACAACGAACTTTCATTACTGACAATATTTTGCGTAATAACAATAAAATCCGTTGTCATCACTGTTATCTGCTTCGTTTTGTAGTTTCGCGGATGAACATAACCAAACTCCTTAGCAATTGAGATGGTTTCATCAACATCAAGAGCATATTGCTCCATCACGGCGACTGTTCCAGGGCGCGACATCATAATTTCATAAGCACGTCTTTCTGCATCAGATAAGAGATGAACCTCCCGCTGTTGTTTGTCGCACCATAACCAGTGCCGGCGACCAAATTTGTTTACTGCACGCACAGTAAGAAACGGCCGATAAGATCCTTGATTGATATCTAAGATCCACTGGTTATACTTTTTCAATGTCGAGTCTTTAATAGACAACATTCCGTTCCCCATCCTTAAAACGTCAGAAAGTACTAGCATTCAAAAACTGACGAGTCAAACTACAAAAATCATTAAAAACATAGTGATAGACAACTTTAAAAACTACAATCACAACAATATTGTTTTGATACAGCACAGTTTCATTACCCAAAGTGGGGCTAATGCATCAACATAGATAGCGGCGCAGAAACCAAATTTGCATGTAAAATATTTTTAATCTGTGAAGAAAAAATTTGCCTATACATGAGTTTCTCATCATTAGTTGTGATTAACTCACCCAACACGTAGATCCCAAATGGCGTTAAAACCTGTGCACAAAGATTGTCGACCTGAAGGACTGGCCCAACTTTTATCAGGCAACGCCGTTTATCCGTGAGCTCTAACTCACCAAACAGATAAAGCAATCCGATTGCAGTGTCTCGTTCAAAGAAGAAATGCTGCAAGCGCTGCAAAGGTAAGTAATCAGTATTCATTCAACATACTCCTGGCCAGTTTTATTAATCAGAAATCGCAGGAAGTCTTTTTGCGTTTCATAAAAACTCAAGCTGCGGATGCAACTTGCACAACATGAATAGCGTCGAACCCAGTACAAAACAGCTTCAGTGTTGTCAGACTCGTCTCCCTTGCCACAAATTGGTACCAAACGCCGCTCAAGCGGGTTAATGCGCAAACTCGTCATGAGACTCAACGTAATACTTCGGGTTTGTCCTAGAAATCGTTTGCGCAAAATTTCAGCGCGAATTGTGGACGGAATGTCGTCAAAATCTGGTGGTGTATTGCGCATACAAGTCTCCAGAGGACCTTGCACTGGCGCAATGCCCTCATTTTCAAACATCACTTCAGACAAATTTTTCATAGAATTACCCCTTTAGGTGAGTTACCCTAAGTATCAGAATGACATTTGAAAGCATAAAATGCCATTCTAAATGAAATTTAGCATCACAAAATGACATTCACAAGGTTTTTTTGTCATTTTAAATGACTTTTTGTTATCAGGGGCAGCAAAAATTGATTAGATGTCACTTGGCCAGACTTATGGGCGAGCACAAGTTGAAGATTGTGGACGTAGCACGCGAGACTGGTTTAAACAGGAATACAATAACCCTTCTTTATAAAGAGACAGCTCAGCGAGTTGATTTTGAGACAATAGATAAACTCTGCGAGTTATTTAACTGCAAAGTTGAGGATCTGTTTGAGAGGGTTTAAAAGGCATATATGGATGCTAGCTATATCACTAACTCAGAATCTCGACTTAGTTGTCGATATCCCATGTCATGAATTAAAACTATGGCTAGCCGATTGAGCGGCTAGCCAACTTAAGAACATCATAGTTTGTTCAGATAGAGAACAGAAGGCCAATCAGCGCTGTTCTTGACGTGACCAGTGCTCCAGACTTTAATCATTTGCTCAAGTTGCTCTTTAATATCTGTAAAATTAAACCGATATAGCTCTCTACTAACATCATGAGACCAATACCCCACGCCTTGATCGAAAGCAATTGAGTACTGCTCTCCATCTTTAAACGTCAAAAGCAATTCCCGGCGATGCGGAACCGCCCCTCTGTCCTTATGAATAGATAAATTCACAGGCAAGGAAACACCTTGCTCAAACCAGATATCAACTACTTTTTGAAATTCATCTTCACAATCCCAGTCATCATGCAACCGCCATCCGGTTTTATCTTTTGGGTTAAACAAAGAGTTAATAGTAAAAGAAGGTGCCTGTAAACTGCCTAAACTACGCATTACTTCACCAAGTAGAATAATGCTCCAGGGAGATTGGATATACCTGTCGGTATAATCTAAAGACTCAATACCTATCTCAGCTATTTTTCGGGTAATAATTGGGTACTTTGTGCCGATGACGTCCCACAGCTTATTACCAAATTGTTTGATAGGACCATTAAGTTCTGCTTTAATCTCAATTCTTTCACTGGCTTTAACTTGATACCAATCCGATGTGTCGACACCAGTCCAAATTGGCGCACTAACAAGCTTTGCCGATACAACCATGCAATCAGACGGGCTATCCAGCCAATTACTGCCAGGAATTAATGGAATATCATTCTGCACTGCTATGCCATACATATCCTTTTCGTTACCAACGGCTACAGCCAAATACCCACCGTTTTCTGCCACCGTTGACGTAGTAACGAGTTGAACACCAAGTTCCTGATAGCGTTTTAAGATTTGCTGAACAGGTTTAGATAACTTAGTAGCAGGCAGCACAAAAGATAATGAAACACCGTAATACTCAACTATCTGTTCTACATAGCGATGTACTTGTCTGGCGTTTAGATCCCATTCATTTGGATTCTGTGATAACCAAATGCAAACCTTGGTTGCGCCTTTACTTATCCTGTGAGCAATTTCTTCCCTTATTGAGTGATAGCAATATTCACCATTAGATATAAATTGATATTCTGACGGAAGGTGTAGGAAGAAAGTAAAATCCTCTCCCAGCCATTTAAGCGCAACATGCCTATTTAGATTGTTCGCGTCATGCCGAGTGTTTGAATCCAATAAGCAAGAAGAGCAAACTTCATCGCAATTGTCGTGACAGATTAGCTCTTCATACATTTTATGCAGCAATGCATTAATATCCTTGGCTGCACTTGAGGCAAAGCCCGCGCCACCCGAGAGCGTGTCATAAAGTTGAATAACCATTGTCGGCATATTTGATACTTCATCAACAGCAGCTTTCACGAGATAACCAATCTCAGCGGTTGATATACCTCGCATCTCTGCAAGTGCATTACGCAAAGCCACCGCCAACGTCAGGGCTATAGTTTTACCGTCTTCTGTATTAGCGATGAATTCACCAGATACAGGATGGCGTAATGTCAGTTCAAACGCATCTGTGTAGCTGGAACAACCCAGGTGAATTTCTTTTTGAAGATTTCCATCACACACCTCCTCAAAACGATTGTCATCTTTTGATTTTGGCGTAGAAAGTATTGGCCGATGTTTTTCGTTTGGCTGGAGAGTCTTTGGATATTCACCATCATCCATCATGGATTCAGCTTTACCACAACTTAAACAAACCGCATAGCCTGTACCGTGTTCGCCAGAAGAGTGCTGGAATAGTTTTGCATTATCTCCAACTCGCATGCGTCCAACTAATGGATTCGGAAGCGTTTGACATTGCCCGGCAACAGCCAGCCACGCCGGTTGCACGGGTACATATTTCTGAGAGCTGATATCATTAGTCGGCTCATCAAAAAAGTCTGTCACAAACCCTGTTGGTTGAAGAGTTTTCTTAATTTCCGATCTGGAGGAAAGTGAGATTAAGTGGCCACAAGCATCACACTCCAGGTCGCTTTCATCGACAATAGTGTCTGTCAATCCAGTTTGTCCACACTTGCCACACTTCCAAGCCAAATCAAACTTTTCGCCGCCCCGCTCACCAAACTTTCGCCAGTTCAAAGATATACCCGCAGACTTAAAAACCCTTCCGTCAATGACCAGCTGAGATCCAGGGGCATACTCTCTTATAGCAATTGCCAGATTGCGGCTTGGCATATCTCGCAACAGGGAAATATTGTCTTCACGGATTTCCTTCTGTTTATCTTTATTTTGTTTAGCTCGTCTGTAATCAACGATATTTGTGTTATTTAAAGTCACCACATCGGTCGGAAATCCATAACCAGGCAAGAAAGTTGTTGCAGCCAATTCTTTAAGCAAATATTCAGAGCGGTGACGTCCAAGCTCCATTTCAATTCGATACTCAAATGGTGAATCTTTTGCTGCCTTTTTCAGTTTTTCCGACAAATCATTAAATTGCCCTATCCATTTCGATTCCAGACCTTCTATCTGCTTCCTGGTATTGTTGATCAACCGATACGGTTCAAACGACTCAAGAGTAGTGCCCTTTACGAGGCCCCTAATCTTTAACTCAACATCTTTTAAACAGATATCCAGCCACGCTTTAAACCGCTCGCAAACTGATTTCCGCTCTGGTTCGGGTTCAAAGAACCACTGCAGATTCAGCGCAGTCTTTTCTTTCTCCGTTGGTCCAATAACGCGCTGCAAAAACTCAGAGAGCAATAATGAATTTACATGGCGATAAACTAATCGCTCCGAATTAAGAGATATGTGTGGAGCAGGAATATTGGTGACAAAAGGCCAAAGTGGATCTGCAAATGCATGTCGGTCATGAGGGTTGCTTTTACACAATGTATACGTAATAGCTCTGGACTCTTTACTACGCCCTGCACGACCAGCCCTTTGCAGATAGTTGGCAGGGTGAGGAGGAACATTATTCATGACCACCGCAGATATACCGCCTATATCAACCCCCATCTCCATAGTGGTTGAGCAATTTAAAACGTTAACGTTGCCTAGCTTGAAGTCATCCTCATATTTTTTTAGCCTGTCTGCCGATTGCTGTGCGGAGTGCTCCGCTGTACGGTAATAAAAACCTTTTTCTACGGTTCTGTCGTTAATATCTGTCCATAAACTTCTCTCTCTAAGTGATTCGATACCCTTTTCTTGACCAACCAGCTCGCGAACTTTAATCAATCCCTGAGCGAAATCTTCTTGAGAAATATCAAAAGCCCAGAATGCCGGTATCGTTACTTTCTCACACAGTACATTTGGTGAAGATAAATCATGTGGTAAATATGGTGTTAACCCCCTGAATACCGTATCTATGAGCTTGTTAGTTTGAGGACAGACAAAGCCGGTATCCGAGAAAGAAAAGGTGATCTTGTCAGGGTTCAAGTAGAACAGATTCCCCTCATTGTCTAAAATTCGCCTTGTCGTAAGTGCACTCCATGCTGCTCTTAGCCATTCATTGACAATATCAATTGCAGCGCTGTCAGACACATCAAAATTAGCGGCTTTAATTAACAGCTTACCCAATCTACTCTGATTTTGACTTGTAACCTGAGGCCACTTTTGAATCCGCTTACTGGTATCTTCATTAGAATCTGGCTTCAACAACCGCTTT
This sequence comes from Rheinheimera gaetbuli, assembly GCF_054781935.1. Lineage (NCBI taxonomy): Bacteria > Pseudomonadati > Pseudomonadota > Gammaproteobacteria > Chromatiales > Chromatiaceae > Rheinheimera > Rheinheimera gaetbuli. The sequence continues at coordinate 106,596 of NZ_BAAGTL010000012.1, read as the reverse complement.
GGATAAAACCTACGACCAACCCATTTCAGCAATTTAGGTTCCAGTACTACACAGGAGTTTTCTCTGATAAAGAAATCCAGGCTAACTTTTAAAAAGTCTTGCCAATCCTGCGTGGAAAAACCATAGCTTTTCCAACGCTCAGGTAAAGCGGTTACTTGTTCCAAGCCAGTGTAGTTAAGCTTAATAATCCCTTGTGTCTCTAAGCTGTTTTGCCTTTTGGGTCTTCTTGCAAACTCTCTAATCAACAGCATTTTAGCCAGACTTTTTGCTCCTAAACTGTCATCAAACAATTCCGGGTTAGCATATTTATTGTATGCGAGGATGGAATGCTTAATATCCGTTTTTTCAGATAACGCGTCGGTCATATCTGCCCAAGAAACAGAAATAAGACCGCTACCACCAATTCCCATCAAATTATCTAGTTCTTGCTGCTCCTTCTCAGCAGCCTTATGATCCCCTCTAGATTTCAGGTATTCGATATACCCTGTCTTACGGTCAATATCCTCAGTAGATATCGTTGGTTTGTTAGTTGCCTCAGTTTCGAGCTGACGATTCTGAAGAACTTCAAAAACCAGCCCTCTTAAGCGACTACGCTCAGCTTCTTGCTGCATACGGACGGCCATCCTGGCTGTGCCCTGACGACTATCAGTAAACGTAATTAGTTTACGCCCTCGGCCAGGAAGTTCTGCCGGAGACAATTTATTATCTTCATCAGGCTGATGGTCAGGGCAATACTCTAAAATCGTAGGCACCGCATTGGCGACATAAAAAGGCGAACCTAAAATTGCTCTGCGAATAGCCTTACGTCCTTGCACACCTTTGTAACCGCAACAGCCACACTCATTTTCATAGTCTTCAAATAGATATAAATGAATAGGGTCGGATGCAGTACCAATTGATGCGGTCTCTTTATCAATCTCAACAGGTTTATATTCGCCAGCCTTATCAGGCAAAGCGCGAAGAGTAACGGGGAACGTCGTTTTTATACTTTTGGAACCAGTACCATCATCCTCATTACCAACTTCATCCGTATCAAGCAATAATGAGAATTCATCGGAGACAAAAATATCGCGCTGGGCTAAAGTCTTATCGTTTTTTTCGATAGCAAGGAGATGAGGTGAATTGCAATCGTCACACAAGCCCACCTCACACACTGGTGCTCCGCAATTACAGCGACTACGTTGGCGCGTGTATACCACACCGAAGGGCCAATTGTCCTCGAGTGTCGTCTCCACTTTTTCTTTACATTTTGGATCAATACAACTCCATAAGCCGTTCAGCATCGACTGGAAAAAATGTGCCCTAACTTTTAAAAATGCTTCCTGATTTTCCTCAGCCTTGGTTCCTGTTAATAAATCAATCCATTCAAGCATTTCTGAAGTCGAGAAGGATTCGCTTGGGAAACATTCTTTCAAATGTTGTCGTAATGCAGATAACTTTATAGCTCGTTGTTTATTGCTCACGAATTTATGTCTTATCTCGCGTGCTATCGGCGACTCACACAGCATCTGAAATCGCTCTTTTGAAACCTCCAAACCACTATCAACAGCCACCAGCTGCTTTAAGGAGTACTTTTTACTGGTCAAAGAAGGCAGTGAAGGCACAGCTCTTGTGCCATCAATTACCACAATTTGCTCTTCGGAAACGTTTGCCAAATTTGCCAGATATGTTTTTAATTGCTGATTGGCATTCTCGTCTGCGATGGTTGCCGAGGTGGCAACAAAACGAACATCTTTGGATTCAACACCGAAAGCTTGAACCACACGACGTAGTTGCATCGACAACTCAGCAGCTTGAGAGCCCACATAAGAATGAGCTTCGTCTAGTACAATCCATCTTAATGACTTTTGTTTTCTGGATGCTTCGATAATAGTGGAGTCTATATTTCTAACCAGCATGTATTCGAGCATGGTGCCATTTGTGACAAGTATCGGTGCAGGCTCCTCTCTCATTAACTCCCGCGACAAAATTTCATTTGGTCGCTCTTTCTGTTTATCTCGAACTCTCCGCATTTTCTCAGGCGTATTGCCATTGTATAAGCAATATCGAATATTTGTATCAAATGCTTGTGTCCAGGCATTTAACCTCTCACGTTGCGAGCTAATCAGTGCGTTTAATGGATAAAGGAAAATCGCTCTAACACCAACAAGCTTTGCATTAGATTGAGTATATTCGCGATACAAGTCCTCCAGAACAGGTACCATAAAACATTCAGTTTTTCCTGAGCCGGTGCCACTAGTAACAATCACTGACTTGGGCTGTTCTGCCAGTAACGTCTGCCAACTTATTAATTGGTGTGTATACGGAGAAAAATGGCTGGCAAAGCGATATCTGTTTTTAATCTCTTTACCATCTACACTTTTCACTTTTTGCTGATCTAATGAATTCACAAGCGGTGAACTGAGTAAGCCTGTGTCAATTAATGAATTCAGCGTATGTTCTTTTGCCTGCTCCCATCCGAATGTGTGTTCCAAAACTGGATCCGCCAAGAAAGAATCTGGTGCGCCACATTCTTTCGACATCTGCTGTTGCAGATACTTTCTAAGATTTGGATTGGTAATACCTAATACACCCAAAGTAGATTCTCTGGCACGATTGATTGATTGTTCAACAAGGCTCGTGAAATATTTCATGCTTCGTTCTCTTTATTCATTTTTTCGTAAAGGCTGACGAAATAGCTGTAAGCAGCGCCAAACCAATCGCGATCGAATTCCCGAATTTTTTTCATTTCATAAATAGCATTAGGGTCAAGCCGAACATAGTCTTCAATCCGCATAATGCCAGCGGCAACAGCGGCTGATATTGCGGGGTAGTAAACAACAGAGGATTGATGGTATTCGCAATCCAGCAAACCATTGACCTCACAATTAGAAATGGCCTTTTTTAGTGCTCCATTAAGAAGAATAGGCCAATCGTTAGGCTCAAGTTCTGAATTCGTCCGTTTTAAATCCTGCAACCAACATTGTTTGAACGCGAACTCAGCCTGCGTAATGCTCAATTTATTTTCAAAACGGTTGTGAATTAAAAAGTGGGCAAATGGCGCAGGAAAAGAGGAAACACAACTAGTTAAGTTTAAAAACAACTCATCTAGCCGAGAAGTGATTATTTTAGGATCTGGCAAAAAACGACCGATAAATAACCGATACTGTTTTATCGCCTGTTTCCAACTATCTATGTTGATCATCTCCCAGAAAATCGGCAGCTCGATATCCAGTTTTTGAATGAACTCTTCGTTCATTTCAAAGACAAACAATGCCACGGTTAAGGCTCGCTCATTTTTAGCAATCTCATGCCAAACCTGAAATGTTGATAATGGCAGGTGTTTAGTCTCTTTCCAGAGCGCCCGCAAATACCCCCAGCTTCGGTGTTCAATATTGTCAGCCATATCTGACATCACCAAACCAATGACATCTGGGTTGGACATTGGGTGATAAGCCCTTACTGCTGACTGAAGCGTATCAATTCGTTGGGCTGCATACTTTTCCTGCTCACCGTTTAAATTTACTAACCGTGGTCTAAATGCGAGATCATTGCCCACTCCAGGAATAATAAGCCAGACATCGCCTTTAAACATTGCCGGCAGCAGTTCATATCGATCCACTACAATGTCACCCAGCTTTTTAGCAGGAAGGTACTCACTATGCCGCTCAGGTTCAGCTATTCTAATAGCTTGCGGTTGCTCATTAAATGTATCGATAGCACTAGTGTCAACAAACGAAACGATATTTTGGGTCGTATCTATTTCAAGCTCAGTGATATATTTTCTGACATTATATTTCTTTGCATTAACGCCATTTCGAATTTCAATTTCAACCTCTACATCTATGCCATCATCCAGCGCACTTAAAGCAAAAAGTTCCATGATTCGCTCTTTAAAGCTATATAAGCTAATAGATACTGGTCGATTCCCAACTTTAATTTTCGATTCGAACCTCGGCGAATTACGACAAATTGGTTTCAGTGCTACAGACAAAGTAAAGGTCTCGATATAGTCTTTAGCAGAGTAGAGCAAAACTTTAGAACCCAAGAGTTGAGGCACGGTAAGCGATGTGCCAAGTTCATCCCCTTTGCTATCAAAACCAAACACGCCAGCAGCTGGAAATGGCAACGTTATTTCAATTGGGTCACTACCAAGATTGGCAGAAATGGACAGTCTTATAGTTGACGGTGGCTTCAGTCCAACACGCAGAAAATAAATGTGTGTGTGCTCTTGTTTACTATGTTCACACTGCGCCCCCTCTACCACAACCTCAACGAAGATCGTTGTCTTGGTAAAAATGTGTAATTCAACTCCCTGTGCAGTGGAGTGAAAGTTGAGCATCAAATCATCCGGCAATACACCTAATTTTCTTCTTAAAAGTACATCACCTTCTGCATTTTTCAGGCTAAAAGTATGAATGCCATATTTCTCGTGATTCTTTAATGCATGTTTAGGCTTGTCGTTGATAAATTCAAACATGTTGGTCGCTGTTTGACTGTCAGCGTCTGGCAATATTACTTTGGGCAAGCCTTTGTAAACTCGGGTGGGCCTAGTTTCCCATTGAAGCTCTTGGCCAGATAATTCGAACGCACCACTGCTGTTATAAGTTGAGTTAGTACAAATACGGTAACGGTTACCATTGTCTTGTACCCGAACTTCACCAAACACCTTGTACCAATGAAGTAATGTGCCCTGATACGATAACGTTTTTTCTAAATCCACTACACCGCTCAACGACTCCAACCTAGCTGTTGCCGAGACAAGTACATAGATCGATTTGGCTTTCACACTAAAGCTAGATTGTCCGCAGTAGCTCAAGCTATTGTTAATTTCTTCAAAACCAATAGGAGTCTCACCTATTGGGAAAGCTGATGCTGATATTTCCTGTCTATCCCGGCATATTCCTGACTCTGTGAGTTCAACAAATAGTGGTGTGTGCGGATTTCCCCGACTAACCACGATGCTTTTTACTCTTGGCCTGACTTTACATACCCGCCCATCAAACAGGGCATAGACGCTACCCAATTGAGCAGACTTTTTAGTGCCTTCATCCAGTCCAAGCTCGAGCCGGGTTGAGCTAACTTGTGATCGTTCGATATTAAAACTGAGGCTTTTAGGAAATGTGATCTTTGTTTTGATCTTGAGCGTGTCGATATCAATGACGTGATCGCACGTTAGCTTCGTTTGAACATTTTTTATTGACTGACTGGCACTACTCGCCTGTTCAAGCCAATTGTTAAGCAACTCACGGCCCGTCTCGTCATCCAAAGGTATCGGGAACTGTTCGCGCCAATTTGGTATTAATTTATCTAATTGCTCTGAAGGCTTTTGCTCCAAGTTATTAAGATCGACTTTATTTGCTAGTCGCATCAGATTTCTAATCACGCTGGCAATAAGTTCAATGCTCTCAGATTCTGAGAAAACAGAAGGCAAATACGTAACGTTCTGCTTAATTAACTCCGTTAATTCGATCCCCAATAATTCAACACGAAAATAGTTTTTCAGTACCCGCCATACTAGCGAACCGAACTTATTATCAGACTGACGTATCAACTGGAAAGGCAAGCCCCCCTCAATAAATACTGAGCCTAAAAAAGTCCTGGTTCCTGATACCTCAAAACGGCGAACGGGTCTCTTCCAAAATAGCTCAAGGCCCATGGGCACGATCTGACGAAGGTCATTTTGATCAAGCTGTAACCCCAGTTCTTGCCATATTGGAGACCATTGCCATCCATCCGCTGTCTGATATTCTCTCCTGTACCACTCAGAACAAAACAACACGAAGCAAGCGGCCCAATGGCTATGGTGCGAGGCAGTTAGTGATGTTTTGGGATAAAAGCGTTTTGTCACTTCGCGCAGCGACAAATATTCTTCGTGTGAGATTTGATACGAAAAAAGAGGTTGCCCAGAGGGAGAGATCAATCCCCTTTTTTTAAGCAGCGTGCTAATAAAATCAGAGGGGGTAATCGCTGCATTTAAAACAGTCTGTATATTCTGCATCATAACCACTAAATCCTTTTATGCGCTTAACTTCAATGCAATATCCTGGCTATAAAAGCCCCTTGCCTCACACTCGAGTTGTAACTCCCGGAATTTTTTCTGCCGTGAGTAATTTGCTGCCATCCTGGCGGGCATGCACTCTATAAGTACCTGGTGCACACCAAGCCGTTTAATATATTTTTTTAAAATGGCTTTCTGCTTATTTTCTTCTGCAACCATACCTGCGTAAAGAAACGTCAGAATAAACTGCACCTCATTAGGCTCTTCATACTGTTTTGCCATACGAGTTATGTTATTGACTACACCATAATTAATGTCATTTGTCACTAATTTGAACACAGTTAGAAAATCTCGATATAACCCAAATCGTTGTAATGTCGTGGTATATTTTTGCATCAAGGAAAATACATCCTCATCGCGGATGGCATGGGCAAAACCATTACGCAAATGATAAATGCACCAACTATCAAACCTGCCTTGTGAAAATACCAACCGTGTACCATCCAGCAAATTCGAGATCAGAACCGCTTTAGCTTCAAATTTTTGATTCACTAAAAATGCCATAACTCGCTCTCCTTCAGTTCGCTATTTCTGATTAGAACGTGGCTGCATCAGCCAGGTGACAACAGCATTAGTCACCATTCTTTTTCCATGGTGATGAGCAGCAAGCGCACTGGACATAGCAAACAACAACGGCACTAAAAGTGAATAAGGTGAGAAAGCAACAGCTACTACAGGTAAAGCGACGAATCCGAATGCCAGCATTACAGCAATAACTAATGACACCACCATACTGTCACGCCAGAGCAAAAAGCCTTTATGCGCATCTTTTACAAGCGGTGCTTGCTTTAACGGCTGATAAATATGTTGATACCACACTCGGTTCTGCACATGCTCATCAGCATTTAGTGGCATCAGCGGCATAACTTTGTGTTGCAGTGCAAGCAAATCAATACGAGGGTCGTGCGCTGCCAGATGCAAAAAGCGATGGCCTGGCAACACATTATGCAAACGCAAGTACACTAATTGATGCTTAACCGAAGCCGGCAGCAAACTACTAAACAGGCCAGCAAACACGATTATTAACGTCACTATCACTGTATCCGGCGAGAACAGGTTCAAGCCAGCCCAGTCAAAGTTAGGGTTTGACAGGCCATACGCTACTGCAACCTGCGCAATCATCACCAGTGCTAAGGTCGGCATGTTTTGAGTTTTTAGTGATATCCAGGCCATGCTTACACCTCCTCTTCATACGAGAAGTGATATGGCTCAGCTGTCAGTGAAGACCACCCTGCGCGACCAGGAGAATTATGGTAATGCATTATTCCCTGGCCGCGTGTTACTAATACTCGTGCACCACGATGAGAAAACGCATTCAATACTGCTTTACGAGGGTGCTTTGGCTCACTGGCTTTGGCGGTTGAGGCGATCGCGGTCACACCGCGTTGTAAACCTTCTGCCACCGGGCTACCAATAAGACGGTTTAACACTGTAGGGCCGACATTGCGGCGGCTACCATGATGCGGGATTTGGATAAGGGAGAGCATAGCGCCCGAGAGGCAACCATCAATCTCATCTGCTGCATATTCTAACGCTTGAATGCCAGCATCAGCGGTAAAGACCAGACGTTTACCATCGACTATAAGCTGAGTAATAACGCTGGAGTTATTTTTAGCTGACGTCTTACCATCATCTGAAATATGGTCTTCGCCCCAGCTAGCACAGAAAGTCTTCACCGACTTCAAGAATTTATCGAGCCAGCTCTCATTCGCGACAGCGTTTGCTGCGGCGCGCAAAGGCATTCCATCGAAATCAGGAATAAGTGACTCGTAATAAGACTGGCTTGGCCCTAGCACCTTAACCGAACCCGTTCTATCCATCAGACCGGTAAAGGGCTCTTTTAGAAGAATACCCTTGCGCTTTGCCAATTTGGACAGTGACCAGGCACGCTCTAAATTTTGTTTTAAACGCTCACCCAGGCTGGAGTCGGTTAAGCGACCATCAGAAAACTCTTCCGCCAGCTTATGGTTGTGTAGCCAGGGCTGATGTAACCATAGCTCTTTTACCTCGAGCTCGTTAAGTACAACCTCGAGGCCATTAATATGGTCTTGATCCGGGTGAGAGCTGATAACCAAGTCAACGCTATCAGTACCAAAATATGTGCGGATATGCTCAACCAGTGCCGTACCGGTATCGCTAAAACCACCATCAATGATTACCACGGTTTGTTCGTCACGGCGGCCATGCAAATTACCAAACCGAATCGCTATCGCGTCACCGCTTTTTGACTCGCTACCGACACCTAAAAAATCTACTTCGTAACCCATCTTGTGTCTCCTGTGAAATGTTAGTCACAAGAGGTAATTCAGGAGTTATGCCATAATACTTTATCAAACAAAATCAATAGCTTGACTTTAAATCACTATTTTAACCCCCTAGAAAGGGTAATAAAAAAACAAAAAAGTAAGTTTTATTACCTTTTTTAGAAGTGATGGTAATCCTTAATACTCATTAAATGGTTACTAGTAGTCCTAGAATATAAATTTACGTCACTAAGTTAACTGTTTGATGCCATCGACCAGATTTCTCTCTTTCTTGCTTGCTGACAATCTCAAAGACCCATAAAGAGCCGTTTGAGCGAATTTGCCAAATTGCCGAACATAATTCACAGCTAGCTTTAAATCCTTTTCCGCTTCGAGGGAGTATATTTGCTTCTCTTGTTTTAACCCCACAACATGGGCAAAATTTCAAAGCTTCTGCTGCAAAGTATCGCCTCAAAACAGCAGCTTTATTTGTTGGTGCCAAGTGAAAGCTATTAATCCACGCGTAGATATCGAAACCGTCGTTAACTTGGGCATAAAACACTCCTGGAGAATGCAATTTGGGCCACTGCTCTAAAATCGCTTTGGGTAAGTTTGAAGCTACCTCTCCGTACTCTATCGCAATAGTGTTCATCCACCATCTCTGAACGGTCACAATCATCGACTCTTCAGAAAACAGATCCTCTGGAGAACAATTTATAATACCCTCTACATCGCCTTTCCAATTCAAACAGCACAAAATGCGCCCGCTAACAGCTTTAATGTCTTGAGAAACGTTAATCAAAGGGATAAACAAGAGTTTTTTGTTAAAACCGGCGCTTTGACATAATAAATGCCAATTTCCATCTCGAAAATTAAGTTGCCCTTCAATGCCACATGGATGAGTTAACACCCAGCTCTTTTCTGACCGGTTAGATATCGTCCACCCTAATTTTTTATGCGAACGAAGAAGAAGTAAACCAATAAAATCTTGATAGCACTCAACATGGAGTTGCGACTTTTTAAAGATTTGCAGGTAGTCCCTGGAAACAAACGCAATTTCTTTTACCCACAATTCCCAAAGCTGACGAACTTGGATGTAGTGCGGATCGTTGTGTAAAATATTGGTGTTTTTTAACGCTAAAGAAACCACCGCATCCCTTGGAATGCTACGATAAGTTTCGCTCTGCTTTAACTGAAGAATTTTTCTTAATTGTTCTTCCAAACAGATTAATTGATGTTCCGAGTACTGTTTTAATTGCTCAGCTTCGTTATCCTTAAAAGACTCCCCCCACGTCTCACAAACAGAATGCCTAAGACTGCGATGGAGAGATGAACTTCCCTCTAGGTCTAGTCCCTGACGCATGGCTTCGTTCAGTTGGTTAACCTGAGCAATAATAGTTCTTAGAAATCGTTCCAGATGATCGAGCAGCCTGGCAAATACACGATTCTCATAGATGTGAACTTCATCCTCACTAATCTTTGCTCTAAGCTTACTTGGTACAATCCCGATAAACGTTCGCTGTTGCCAACACTCGGAGTGGGCGGCTAAATGTCGCTGATAATTATTTGCCGTGCGCTTTACCCTGGATACAGGTAAAAGCTCTTCGTCATAGCGCATAGTAATACGCGGGGCCTTAGCAATAGTATGTAAATGTCCCAAACTAAGCACTCTGTTCAATGCTATCTGTAACTCAGTTGGCTCCAAGCTTTTTGCTATTTCAGCTGGTATAACCGGCGATACCAGCTGGTCAATATCAAGCTTATCCACTCTTAATTTAATGTTTTCAAGTGCATCAAACGCTAACTGCCTTTTGGCCAACAACATGCTGTCAGTTTTTTCCGTATTAAACCGAAGCAAAATATTGTTTACTACTATTTGCCCTCTTCCGTCGTCTATTAAAAGTGTACCTTCAGGCCATATACCAAATGTTCCCAAAGAGGCTTTTTCAAGGAGCGCAAAGCGCCCCGAATCTATTGGTACAGAAGTATTACACTCAAAAGTATCACCGGTAATACAATCAAGAAGGCGCAGCATCAAGCAATTTCCTTTCGCTCTAATTCATGCTCAATTCGTTCTTCACACCTAACCGCAATGTCTGCTTTAAATAATTTATCCCACACATCGCTTAGCTGTTCTTGCAATTCGGATAAATGTTCTGGCTTGGTATCATAGCGACCAGTGACCTTGCCGTTCCGGAAAATTCTTACGGATAAAAGGTGATCTAAGGCTTTGCTCATAGAGCCACCAGATGCGACAACTACCGGTAAAAATTTTCTGGCCTGCCGTTCTAATCGATTACCCCAGCCAATCCCAAACCTTTTAGCCAAAACATTAGTAACTTCATGCGTGTAAAGCGTATTGAAAATCTTATCAACATCAGCACGATGTTCGCTGATGGCATTTTGAAAGCAAGTTTGAAGTGATGAAAAGCTATAAATGACAGATCGCTTCAGGGTGTTTGGCAATTGCTGCATACCATTTCGACCTAATTCCAAAACAAAGCTTCTGTCTTGGGTTTTATCAGCAAATTCAAAGGTAGTTTCATCATGGTTGGCGGTACCGATGAACCACACGTTATCTGCGACAGGTATCTTGCGGCCCTCTCTCAAATACCGAGGTGTTTTTGCCGGGGAATCTTCCATCAATACAACTTGTCTATCCTCACCAGATAACTCCAGCGCTGAAAGAAACTCAGCAAAATATTGTTCTGGCCGTGAAAGGTTCATTTCGTCGAGGAGAATGATATTTAAACGGTCTTGATATGTTGGCGTCTGGGCACGGTACAAAGCCTGTAAGCACTCTTTTTCGTAATATCGTTTCTCAAAGGCATTGTAGTGGCCTACAAGATCATCCCGATCACGCCAACCAGCCTGAACAGGCACCACAGTACAATGTCCTCCAACTGCACTTGCAAATGCTTTCGCTAAGGTAGTTTTTCCAGTACCGGAAATTCCTTGAAAAATATGCAACTGACTCATCGCCAAGCCACCCAAGAATAACTGAAGTGTATCTTTATCAAAATACAGGGGGTTATTACGGTCACTTTGAAAAATCCTTGACTGAAGCTCGTCAACAAATTCAGTCAGTGATCCAACAGGTTGAGTTGACGGGCTTTCAGTATATAGCGTGTCCATTCGAGTTAACGCTGGGAAAACAGCCTGCCCTTGTTGCCTATCTTTTAGCTCATCAATTTCTTGCTTTAGCTGCTCAGTGGCTAACGAAATAGCGTCATTATGTTGCTGAAGCACACGATTCTTCATCATCAAGTTTTCGCGCTCCATAATACCGATCGCTCTTTGATGACGTTCAGCATTGGCTTCTTGCAGCGCTTGTTTTGCATCTCGAAGTTGTTCTTCTAAAGAACGATTAAAATCTTTCAGATACTCAACTTCATCTTCTAAATCTTCAGCAGGTCGTCCAGACAGTTTTTGACGATACTCTCTTAAAGTTGATTCAATTTTTTCGACATGAAGTAAAAGCTCTTCAGCTGAATCCATTCCTTTTTGCTTAAGAACTCTCTCTAATTCAGAGAAATCCATTAAACGATTCTTTAAATCAAGCAAATTAGCTTCGTCTCGCTTTCGGTAACTAATTAAACGAGCAATTTCAGATTCTAACGATGTAATTTGCTGGCCATATTGCTGTTCAAGTTGGTTTTTTTTTGTTTCGACTGTCGTCTCAATTACTGACTCTTTCGCCGAAAGTTCAGCTTTTCGCTCAATAAGCTCAGCTTTGACTCTTTCAAGCTCTGCCTTGGTATTTTGAATATTTTGATATTCTGCACGAAGTTCCTCAAACAATGCTTTACGTTGTTCATCAACCTCATTAAAGGTTTGCAAAAATTGGTTTTGACTAACGGCTAATGACTGCATATGCTCTGAGCGAACTTTAGACAGCTCCGCTGTTAACAATAAAAGTGATTGGCCGTGCTGAATAACAAAACCAGCTTCAGCGTCAGCTTCCCGGGCTAAAAGTTCTTCGGTTTTTTTTAGAATATCTTTCTCTTTTAACAGCAAATTTGCCCGAATTTCTTCGCTCTCTTTACTGCTTTTTTTTTGTTCTGCAATTAAAGCGTCTAATTTTGATTTTTCAGCCTCTAGCGTGCCCTTTAAGATCTCAGTCTGTGCTTTGATTTGTGCAATCTCTTGACGCTCTGCTTCATATTGTTTTTTTGATTCAGTGAGTTGATCCACTAGTTGGTTTAACTTTTCAGTTTGCTCTTTTTCTAACACATTTAAAACTGCATTGTCCGGTCTCTCGCCGGTAACAGCTTCAATCTTTTCGGCTAAAGCAGTTTTTGGTGATTTCGGTGTCATAAATGATGCCGGAATACCAGCTTGTTTATTACGTTTAACCACGTTCCAATCCTTCGAAAAATATATTTAAAAAATAGGTAGTTATTGCTGCAGCTTCTAATGCTTTCTTTTTGGAATTGTCAGCGCTGCTATCCACATGTGCTGCGCTGTCACGCCAATGTGATAGCTGGTAGGTAGCCAGAAAATGTGATTCCTTCATAACGAAGTGTCTAAGCGGGTGATTCGGGTAATCGGGCATCGACATTAAACATACCGCCATACATAAACGGAATGAGCCTTGTTTATTCCTTGCGGTACTAAAAAGGCTTGTCGGTTTGACCTGAATAGCTTCATGCACCTGAGCCTTTGTCAAAAATGGTGAGGTTGCCCAAAAAAGCTTTTCAACATCTGATTTTTCAATCGTTCTTGGAAATATATAAAGGTTTTTTAGCGGAAACTTTTGCAAACAATAACGGAGACAATGCTCGATAACCCCTGAACTTTGAGTAATCAGATCACGATAATCATGAAATCTGTTTTCAGCTTCTGAGGTTTCAACATCCAGTTTCCGGCTTGTCCAACCGTTAAGTAAACCAATCAAACCATCAACTAAATCTGCTCTATTAAACTCCGCTAAAACTTCTAATTTTACCTGCTCCTCACGAGCGGCTGCTGCATCCTCTAGCGAAGAAAACTCGGCTTCAGTTTTGCCTCCTATAAGGCTCGCAACTTCCTTTGAAAGTTTTGGCACAGATAAACATAAATCACGAATTTTTTCCCGCATCCAAAGCACATCATGATGAAGACCAAAAGGATCCGACACTCCCCAAAGCTCTTCTAATCCGACATCTGAATACACCCAAACCCATAAGAATGCCGCAAAAGGTTCTTTATCAGATAACTTCAATACATCCATCTGATAAATGGACTCAAATTCTTCTTTTGAGCCCATTGAACGCGCGTTACGCTGTGCCGCCTGGGTTGAAGACATGATACTTTTAAGCGTTTCACGATTTGGTTCAAATGGCCTTACCCGATCTGGCAGTATCATCGGCTGCCATAATCTAGTTGCAGATTTAGACATCGAAAACTCAGGTTGAGTATTTGAATCTGAAACAGGCTCAATCATTTCAAGCGAATTACTGTACCTTGGTAAAAAGCTTCCTTTCACAGCATCCTGAAAAACATAACCGGTTTTTAAGCTGCTAGCTCCGGAAACATCATTGTTCAGCAAATCAATGCCGTCTTTGGTGAGCGTCCCGGTCTTTGCATCAATCCAGCCTTTGGGTATCAACTGTTGATTAATAATAAAGCTAACAAGCTCAGGCTCTAAACCATGCCACCTTGCAAGCTCCTCGACCCGCTGGTAATCAATCCCCTTTCCTCGGCCCATAGACAGTTGTGATAACAAAGCCTTTTCAAAAACGTTCGCGCGCTTTGTTTTTAAATCTGGCCCATACACCTGCCATACATAAACTGGTAAAAGTACCGGTCTAACTGCCCGCCGATCATTGACAGGCGCTTGTTTGACGAAACAGATAAATTCATCAGAAAACTTTGCCATGTGGTCCCTCACAAAGTTTATAAAATGCCGGAAAACCTGGAAGCAAGGGCATTCCATCCTCAAAATTGCCACTGCTTATGGTGCCCAGCTCTTTATCTCCCACCACAATAAGCAATTTTTTCTGGCGACTCATTGCAACGTTAATACGATTTGCAAGCCGCAAAAAACCAAGCTTTTTATTTAACTCTTCTTCAGTCATGTCGATTTCAGAATCCCAAGTTCTAACAACGGAGAGAATGACAACGTCAAACTCCTTACCTTGGAAAGCGTCGACAGAGCCAACTCGAAGACGCTCGTTCCCGGTTTGGGTTAAACGAAATTCTCCAGCTATTTGCCAGCCATCATCTGAGGGTGTTGTACAACCCAAGGCTTCTAGTTCCTGATAAATTGCATCACGTTGAGCGCTATAGAACGTGATTACACCAACACTCAAATCAGGGTGATCACTGAGGATTCTAAAAGCCTCAGCGGCACACCGTTTCGCTTCAGCTGTTCTCAGTCGGCTACCATTATTGCGTTTCTCAAGCCCCTGACTTTTTGGAACATCAATCCATGCTGAGTGGCAACCTTTATAGTCATCTATCTGGTGCTCGAAATCTCCTGACTCTAAACCAGACTTAATTGGTTCGAAGCCTCGCCGCTCATAAAACTCTTTACTGACAAAGCTACCAAGCTCTGGATGCATGCGGAACTGTGTGTCCAGCATCACAACACGCTCAGGTCCACCTTTTTCATGCATCTTCTCAAATTGTCTATGCAGATACTCGAACAAACTGATACGTAACAGCTCACTCCTAACCAAATCCAGTTCCTGCTGTTCTTGAAGTTCCTTTTCCACTCGAGGTTCTAGCATGTGAGGAAGCTGTAGATGATCGCCGACCAACACAATACGAGACTTTGCCATTGACATAGGGATCATCAGGTCCAGTGGCGCAGCTCTGGCAGCCTCATCGACAATCACTGTGTTAAATGAAATGCCAAGACGCTCAGAGTTGTCTTTTATGCTTGTCATGTATTCGCTGTCTGATTGCTGACAAGTTGCACCTATTACCGTAACGTAATCTTTAATACTCTCCTCAACATCTAACGCCCGCTCCTCCAAAGCTTTGACATAATCATACCTAGCCAGGAGTGGCCCCAGGGTTCTTGAGTTCGCAATTGATTGATATAGTTCCCGCTCAAGCATGTCTAATGTGTTGCAATCTGCTTCGGATGTGTATGAGCGGAGTAAGAATGGTCTGTAGTCAGGACGCACCAAATCTATCATCTGCTGTTTTAACTCGCTCAGCTGCTGAAGCTGATTTTCTGATGGTACTTTTACATCATTCAATTCCGTATAAAGATGCTTAAATTGACTGAGCAAGGGAGCAGCGCTCAAGTCGGCTAGACTCTCAAAAAAGCTTATAAAATCTTGTAATCGTTCAAAGCCGTCGTCATTAAACGCAATAATCTCACTACGAATTCCACGAACCTTTTGCAGCAACTGTCGGCGAACACTATTTGATAAATTAAATGACGAATTTTTATTGAGTTTGTCATAGGTGCTCAGCCATGCGTCGCTCGTTTCCTGAGACAAATACATACCATGTAGCTGAGAAAACTCGTTCAGCAGTTCTTGAATTTCATTTGAAATCACTTTTCTGACACTAGGCTCTCTTGCAATTCTTAGCTGCAGCATCGCTTTTTTGATTTTTTCAAATTGGACAAACACTGGCCAGGAGCGCATTTCTATTTCCAGCGCAGGCTTTAGCTCAAGTAATTTATTCAAGCGCCACTTTGTCACCATTATTTCAGAACTATCGTTACCAAACCGTCTGCCACCAACTTTAATAGCCGGCAGCCCAAACACCCCAGAGCGTTCAATAACATTATCAACGGCATCATGCTGAAAGCTTGTCAGCAACACCTGATGACTCAACGACTCTCCGGAGGAAAATTCCTCAGCGATACGTTGTTGGAGCGCCGCAATCACCTGCGTTTTCCCAGTACCGGGGGGGCCAATAATCAGTGCGACATCAGGCGTGTTAAGAGCAATCTCCAGAGCCTTTCTCTGACGAATCGTCGGCTCACCTTTAAAGCGTTGTTTTGCTTTTGGCGAAATCGCCCTTAATTTTGATTTTCGTTCAATAGGTGGCTCTAAGCCCTCAAAAATCATACGTAGTTGTGGCATAGGATTGTGGTGCGTTTTTATTGCGGTATACGCTCGTTCCCGTCGGTCGTTTGCAGTTTTATCCCCTTGAATAGAAAGAAACATAACACCTTTGCGTGGCAGAAAAGGCTGACTTAAATCAACTTCAATATAGCTAGGAAAAAACTTAAGATTATTTGCTAACAGCGGCCGACGCCCATCTGGTGACTTTTTAAACGAGCCTGATATATCTGTAAGCCACTCAGGAGCTTCCTCGGAAATCTCAAAGGTCAGATCTTGAATGCTCAGATCATCACTCTTTTTCAGACTATTTATTCTTTCTGCAAATGCATCTGATTGGCCATGACTCAAGTGCAACCTAAATCGGGGTGTTTCACCACCAGTATGCTTCGGTTCGGAGTAATTAACATAGCCCAACGCTTTGGCAGTTCTTGTGGCCTGCTCCCACTGAAGCTGGCTGTAAGACTCCCAAAGACTTAGATAGCTCCCGGCATCGTTAATGTGTTGTTCTAATAAGTCTATTGCTCCCGCTTTTAATAGGGAAGCCGAGGTACCATCAACAAAATCCACGTTGCCAACAATTGCTATAAAATTATCAGATTGTCGACGTAGTTTAGTCAGCCTCTTCGCTTTCCAAACGCCCTGTTCATTTACAACAGACAACGCATGCTCTTTGCCGATCACCTTAAAATCTAAATGAGATTGTTGCCGGTAATATTGAGCAATTAATAACGGCTCTTCCAGTTCAAGAACAAATGCTTGCTTAAGCCAAGCCGTTGCCTCGATGATGCTATTACTGGTTATCAATTGCTCCTGATGAAGTTGCGTCGATATATATGAATCGACAGCAATTTTTAGATCCAGAGGTAGCCTGGTTGTAAAGCCAACATATTCAAGATGCAGATGATCCGAGCCTTTCTGAGCCAGACGCCACAACCCTGGTTGAGCTGCAGCCAAATCGGCAGTTTTCAAATCTTTTGGATTTACCAGAGCAACCTGACCATGTTGAGCAATTACTAAGTTGCCACTGTCATTTATAACTTGAACTACATACCCTACTTCCCAGTTCAACGCTGCGGCATTATCGTCAATGAAGTAAACGCAATGGAGTTCTTTGTCAAAATAGCGAAAATCCTTTAACTTCATATCATCACCTTACCAACGAAATGCCCACACCGGGTGAGTCGTGACATCATCCGAAGGCATGGGTGGAGTCAAATGTATAAAGTAGGATTTGCCTTGTTTGATATCAGGACTCAGTAATACCCCTCTCGTAATTTCCTGTTCTTTACCATCGACTAGCAAGATTATTTTGTTACCCGAAGTAACTTTTAAAGCTAAGCCATTTTCGTCAAAACGAATTTGCCCTACCTCACCTGATTCTCGATATAGTTGTGTGCCTGCTGGTACTCGCTTAAGTGTCATTACCTCATTTAAATTAACTACTTGGCCCAAACCCGTTTTCAAATATTTTTGTTCTAGATTAGGGTCGGTAGTGTACACAAGTGCGGTTAACAACACTGAATCTGTCGGGTCTGCTTCGGTTTTACAAAATGGACAAGCACTATTTCGGTTAAAGGTACTGCGGCATTTGGGATTATGACAATCTAATAGCTGCGATATGGCTTCATCAATGCTGCTGCGCCATTCAGTTATAGTTGGACGTTCCCATGAACAATTTTTACCTTGCTCAAAGCATCGCTTGAATAAAGTGTGTAGTTTTTTCGTTGCTACCATCTCCAACGGGATCCCGCCGCTGGAAGCATTACAATCATTAGAACTGTCACCAACCCAAGGTAATTCACCACGATAAGCTCGTTCCTGTAATTCAGGTTCTCCGTCTTCTACCATCACGCCTATTAACGGGTGTTGCATCGTCAGCACTTGGTAGGCAATAACCGCAAATGACCAAGCATCGGTAAGACTATTCACACCCGATTCGCCCCTTACTACCTCTGGCGCTCCAAAACCCGGTGAGTAGAGGTGCATAGAACTGGCACGTTCACTAATACAAATATTGTCGCAATCAATGAGCCATACCCGCGCATCATTAACGTTTTCAGAAACAAAGATGTTATTTGGTGATAGGTCGCCATACGCCATTCCGCGCGCATGAAGTCGAGACAGAGTGTCGGCAAGTTGGGCCAAAAGTTGTAAACGCCTTTTTAAACCACCTGTTTGCAGGAAACCATAGAGACCTTTACCTTCTACTAAGGCAACAAAACTTTGCTCCATTTCACTGTTCAAGGAATGGAGGCCATCCATCAACTCCATTACATAACCAGGCACTGGTTTAGTAATCAATGCCTTGGGCGCCGCGATTGCGAGACCATCCAAATCCTGGCGCAGAACCCACTGGATATGATTAAACCATTGCTCTTGTTTGACTTTATCTTTCTTATAGAAGGTTTTAACTAAAGTGTTCTGATGATTTGTCTTCCACACCTTGCCTTGCCCGCCCTCACCTAAAAGCTCCGTACAGTCATACTCAGCACCATATTGGTCCTGTACAACTCGCCTTTTTGAAGACGCTTTGGCTTTATCCTTTGTTAATACCGGTTGTTCACTCATTGATACGTCCTTGCGGTAGGCATACCGCTATCACTGTTTTGTCATCACTGTGCCCAGGGGTTGGCCAGTTTATTAGTTGACGCTTTAGCCAGAGATTACCCAGCCGCCGGCTTTTCTTGACGAGTCCATCCGTTAAACACTGGCTAAAAGCAATAGGATCTAACAAATCTTCACTGATGCCATCAGTCATCAATAACAGACCATCTCTGTGTTCTTGAAGATAACCAGAACCAAAACGCCAATCCGATAAATGCCGGGAAAGACCCAGCCCTGTGGTTTCATTGCTAAAACCTGTCGTCTTGGCGTTGGAAAGTACTGAGGTGGGCGAAGCGATCATGCCATCGCCTAAATGAGCATACCGAAAGCGTCCATCTGCCATGCCCCAAACTAATATGCACGTTGTGACTGCATCGGTCGGTTCGACATTCAAAGACTTTAATTTTGCTAACCAGCCCAAATAAAGTGCCTGGACTATAGTTCTATCATCAGCATTAAAATCGTGATTTTGCACGCTCAACACGGCTGCCTTCGCGGCCTCTCGCGCCCCAATATCTGACTTGGGACGAGAGCCCATACCGTCACAAACAACGGCAGCCCAACGCTGTTTCCAGCATCTGGCTGACTGGTAATCTTGATTTGGTAAACTGTCACGGATATGAGCAGGCCCAGTCACAGAACACTGATAAAAACGCGCCTTCACGAGCTAAAAACCTAGTTCAAGTAGATCGTCATCGTCCCCTGGTAGGTATTCAATTTTTACCGATTCATTAGGCTTCACACTTCGCGAACGCGCGCACACACTCATGGTAACAGCCCGGAAAAAATTGCGAATGTCACGCGCATCATTTGCCTTAAATAATGGCGCTTCTATGTCATTGGTAAATTCTTGGAGAAAATTGAGATCAGCATCTGAGCCAATAGCTAAAGCCAGCCGAGTTGCTTTTTGTGAACGTTCACCAGAAGTAAGTCGTTCAAACGGTCGTCTTATTTCATCGGTAGGATGACCGTCAGACACTAAAATAACCACAGGTCGGTATGCTCGTGATGGTATCAATTCCTTGTCTTCTAACAGCGCTGTAACCAGATCAAACGCAGCCCCCATTGGCGTTCGGCCTCCTGCGTCAAGCCGGCTAAATGCTTTAATACTGTGCGCTGGCGATAACGGCAAATGCTGTGTAACGCTTTCACCAAAAGTTATCAAACCAAGTTGAATTTCTGCATTCATCCTGCCTTCTTGGGCGAAGCTTTCAATCATATCTTTTAACGCCTGATTTAAAGCTTCGATCTTGCCATCTGCGCCCATGCTTCCACTCACATCGGCCAGAATAATCACTGGTAATGGCCGAGCCGTTTTGGCAACAAATTCGTTAATTCCCATACAACATAATTCCTTATCTAAATGCTTAAACTTTAAATTCAACTTTTAACTAATTAGTGCAAATGCTTATGCTTTCTTTTGCTTGGCCGGATATGACGCAAATCATGGTTGCGATAAGCCGTTAGAACAGTGCCTTTCTGTGGCACCGTCAGCACATGCAGCCCGTCAAGTTCTTTTAACTCCGGGCACTCACCTGCATACTTTTTAATTTCTTTGCGGCCAATCACATGAAAGACAGTTCTGCGGGAATGAATTTTGCGCCCAAACTTCAACACTAATTCAATATCACGCTCACTCATGCCTCTTAAGTCCATGCGTTGCTGAGCATGTGAGCTGATTGCTGGTTGACAAGGCATCTGTTTGTATTGCTTTTGGCTACTCATCCTGCGCTCCTCATTCTGATTGACAGAGCAAAGATTGCAGAAAACAGACCAAATAACTTTATTGTTATATTTCAATAATTTAATGATTAATCGCCATTTCGAATTAGTAATAAAGTCTACTTCTTCGTAATCTTTTGTACTTAAAGGCAGTTTGTAAGCGAAATTGAAAAATGCGATATCGCGAGACTCAAGCAGAATAAAACTGCATGCAGTTGAATAACTAATTTTACGACTTTGAGAAACTTTAGAAGTGACAGAACTCGATACGACGCGAGGAGACTCTACAACCACAACTACAATCCTTTGTTTAAAGCACACTACTCATTAGTGAGCTCAATTTGTACCCAATAAACGCACTCTAATCAAGTTAAATTGTTGATTAGCTACCTATAAATCTAACAGCAAAACTCCATCCTTAAACCGTAAATAAAATTACAAAAAAGTAATTTATTCTTCATTAAAAATGACAAGCGCAAAAGATATCTTCAAATAAGTTATTTTAAATCAATAACATGAAAAATTCGCTAAATATGGCACACAAGCTGAACTAGTAGGCATAGATATCAATAAAGGAGCCTATTATGCCTGCAAAAAAAATCGTTATTTTAGCCAACTCAATTAAACATAAAAAACGCTGTGTTGCAGGAAAATGTCTTGCAACAGGCCAATGGATCAGACCAGTTGCTGATACTACTGGTGAGGCTTTATCATTCGACCAGCTGAAGTGCAGAAATCCACATGGCATTTTTGCAGTCAAAACTTTGCAAAAAGTCACCATAGAATTTATAACCGCAAAGCCTTTAATACATCAGCCAGAAAATTATCTAATCGCAGCTAATGAACTATGGCAGCAGGATTTTAAGATATACCAGCAGGATTTGCCCAGGTTCCTGGATAACCCTATTTCGATTTGGGGTGGCGACTCAAGAGTCTCGTATCAAGCTATTGTTCAAAATTTGTATAAACCACACCAATCATTGTTTCTGGTTCAAACACAGGAGCTTCAGCTCTATTACGCCGTAGACAAAAAGCGCCGCGTAAGCTTTAAGTACAACGGTATAGCATATGACTTACCAGCAACAGATCCGCAGTTTGATACTATTTTTAAGGAAAAGCGGAAACTAATGGGTATTCTCTGTATTAGCCTGGGTGAAGAGCATCATGGTTACTGTTATAAAATTGCCGCCGCAATTTATTAGGATTAGACATGAACATCTATACGATTGGTTTTACTAAAAAAAATGCTAAGACATTTTTTGATCTTATCCGAGATTCGAAAGTCGAGCGGCTAATTGATGTGCGATTAAATAACATTTCGCAATTGGCAGGCTTTGCGAAAAAAGACGATTTAAAGTTCTTCCTTAAAGAGCTTTGCAATGCCGAATACTTACATGCACCCAGCCTAGCACCAACGAAATTTTTGCTGGATAGTTATAAAAATGGCTCCATTAGCTGGCAACATTATGAAGATGAATTTTTTGACCTTATGTCTGCAAGAAGAATTGAGCGTGAGTTTACCTCTGGCGAACTCAACAATAGTTGCTTGTTATGCAGTGAACATGAACCCCATTTCTGTCATAGACGGATTGTTGTCGATTATTTAAATAAAACAACAAATCTGAACATGTCAGTCACTCACCTGTATTAAACTTATGAATTTATTTATTTTTTATCCAAAGCTGTTTAATGTTCCGTCAAAATTCACGAGGAAATTGGACCGAATTATTTCAGAGAAAACACCTGAATCTGTCTTATTTCTACACGACCAGAATACACTTATTAAAAGCTATTTTGGAGATAACAGTGCCAGGGTATGCATGCAACAGATTGACGAAATTGACGATTTCCCAGGCATCACTCATGCCATCATTTTTGATGACGGTGAAGAGTTCGCTGCTGAGCTGCAGCAATTAAAAGCAAAAGACATACCTCTTAGGCTAATAAATATAAAGCTAACCAGGGTAATAAACATAACTCGTGAAACCGAATTTAAAGGCCAACAAAACAGCGACAAATATGAATATATTGGACGGGGCTCTTACTGGGGCAATCCCTACTCTATGTTTGAGGAAGGGGATGACCGAGATGAAGTTATCCGAAAATTTCAATATGACTTTGAGTATGAAAAATTCCCACATATAGACAAACAAGAGGTATATAAACTGGCAGGCAAGCGACTAGGTTGTTTTTGTAAACCATCAGCATGTCATGGCGATGTGCTGGCAGACTTCCTAAACAGTTGGGATGACGGGAGCTAATAAAAACTGCTGCAGAGGTTGGGTTCAGCTAGTGCTTGCGAGGTTTTAGATAAATGACATTTGACGAATTACCAGGGTTTGACGCGTTGGTGTCCGGGGGTTCTGCTGCAAAAGGTGCAGCCCCACCGGTAAGTGTCATGCAATAGTCCAATAACGCCAGCACGGGCACCACTTTCCCCTTAGCTTTATTCACCCGTTTCGGTTGAGTATTCAGGTAAACTGCTAACTCCAGCGCCAGCTCAGGCGAAAGTGCATCTTGTCGTCTATCAGCCAGAGTTTGGGTTACCCAAAGCCCGGCATCAGTTACATGGCCGTTTACACTGCGGTCGGTGTTTTTCACCCACTGTGGTTCAAATGTGATTTCGCTAAGCCTGCTTAAAAGCAGTGCAATATCACTGCGCGGCAATATGTGTGACAAGCGCAAGGTTTCAGCCAACACCCACTGCCATTCCATTTGCAAGCGCTCTGTTAGCTCTTCAACGCTCATTAGCAAGTCTACCGGAATAAACAGTGTAAAACGGCTATTGGCTTCGGAGGCAATAATAGTTTTATGCCAACTGCCGTAGCGGTTTTCAATAATATGTAACTGCCAACACATCTGCTCACAGGTGCTGGTAACGGTATTCACCCCAACCTGTTGGCCTGGCTCAGCAGGCAAACGCGGTAGGTCGGTTTTAAGCCATTTGGTAAGTGCGTTGGTGGCAGAAAATGAGAGCTTCAAGGAATACCATTCCAAAGTTCATAAACTGTAGCTCTACCATCATCGATTAATGCCTTTAAATCTCCGAGCGTTTCTGAATATTCAACATACCCGCACAAGCCAATATTCAGTTTATCTGACTGCGCTCCCATAGCCACACCATCGGCAAACCCCTGGCCTGATTTCAGAGCACCATAATTAGACATCACGTACCGATCATGAAAAAAACGTTCTGGTACAACGACAAGTTTTAACTTCGGTATCACCTGATAACGGAGCCTATATTCTCTATCGAATATACCTTGGGGATTTGATGTGGTTACACTTGTAACTAAAGTCAGGCTGGTTATTGATTTATCCGAATTTAAAACATCAAATATGGCATGTAAAACGTCATTGGTTGCGAGCCTAAAATATTGGTCAATTATAGTAATCGCGCCACCAAATCGCATTAGTCCACCTATGACGGTAAGTATTGATGAAACTTGCTTCTCAATTCTGATCGTGGGCGGGATATACCAGTTATGATGGTTTTCAAGAATGTGCTCGTGATTTAACGCAGCACCAATCCGCTCAGAAACCACGACATCAAACTCTTGGAACTGCTCTTGTGCGTGATACCAATTACACCAATCGGATGAGTCTACTATTGGGCGGTATTTTGGAAGCAACATTTTACCTGAACCATGCTCTTTGAGCATTTTGTTCAGAAACTGCTTAACAGACTGTCGTTTGATAGGGGCAAGTTCTGTCGAATTTTTGGCAGCAGCAAAAGCTTCCCTAATCCATTCTTTCATTGGCGCGACAACATATCTGCCAGTTTCAAAACCAATATCCCGCTTTAATAATGCGTAATACTCGTACTGAGCAAGGCATTGCGGATCGAACGCAACTTCCCGATACATCAGAATAGCTCCTCGTCACGTTCATCGAAGAAACCATTTGGCCACTCTTCGGCAAAATCGCCATCTGATGTCACATCCAGTTTAATTGGATTACTTCCGCTCTCGTCAGTATTCATGTAAATGATGCTGATGTATTCAGGCGTTACTTTTGACTCTCTCACCCGCCTTAGCAACCGCAACACCATATGCTCACTATGAGTTTCAACAAAGAACAGCTTGTCTGCGCTGTATTGATTGGTTTGCGTAAGCATCAGGTCGGCTAATTCAACCTGCCACGCAGGGTGTAGGTGCAACTCTGGCTGTTCAATACTGACAATGCCAAGATCAGTCTTCATAGCGGCAACGACGAACGGGAACACTTGAGAGATACCTGCGCCCACCTGCGAAGGCAACAAAGCGGTTTCATTTCTCATATCAGTTAAAGCTACGCCATAGCCATCTTTTGATCTGATAAATTGATAGTCTGAATTAAAATGATCTTTACCGAACCACTGGTTTACTTCGTTTTGCAAAACTGCACTTCCAAAGTAAAACGTATCCCACCCTGCCTGGCCGTCAAACCATCGAGTTTTTTCCATGGTGCGTTTTGCCACAAAGCTGCGGTTTGGAATAACCCTTAGCGGCCCTATGTGAATTAGCTGCTGCAACCGTTTCGAGAAATGCCGTAGAGGCGCTAAAACCACATCTGCAAGCGCGCATTCCGTTACAACCCTTCCAGCTAATGGCTTGTCATTACAAACTTCAGCCCAGTCTACTGGCGCATCTGATAAATCAATACGCTGTTCAAATGCCAATAAAGCCTTGTAAGGCAAATTCAGCTCAAACGGCTCTACACCCTGAAATGGCATAACCCCGTTAATTTCATCATTGTCACTTAACAAAATCGTTGAAGGATTAATGACATTTACAACAATGGCTTTCTTACCCGCTGTTGCGGTAAACACGCAAAATGGATGATTATTAATCGCTACTCTGGTTTCTCTGACAAAAGCCCTGTTATCAA
Organism: Rheinheimera gaetbuli; assembly: GCF_054781935.1. Taxonomy (NCBI): domain Bacteria; kingdom Pseudomonadati; phylum Pseudomonadota; class Gammaproteobacteria; order Chromatiales; family Chromatiaceae; genus Rheinheimera; species Rheinheimera gaetbuli. The sequence goes on along the minus strand of NZ_BAAGTL010000012.1, from coordinate 81,106 downwards.
GCTCGCTAAAGGCAATATCCATTTCAATTGCATATTCAAACACCGGCGCACTGACATCATGCACAAAGCCGTCAGCAACGTTTTCGTCAGACTCCGTCATAAAAGTATTGAAAAAATCCATGCTGGCATCAAGGCCAAAAGACACGCCAAGTGTCATCACTTTGGATAGATCTTTACCGTTTATCAGCTCGGAAAAACCACCAAGGTAAACATGCTCGCCAGTAACACTGGAGTATTCAGGATCAACGTTTTTATTTACCAGCAGCTCATAAAGGTACAACAGAGCATGCAAAATACTGCTTTTGCCCGAACTGTTCGCGCCAAACAACATAGTCACCGGAGCCAAAGGGATCACCGCTTTTCGACGGATACCTTTAAAGTTTTGGATGGTGATGGATTTTATCTGCATATGTTCTCGGTGTTTTATCTCTATAGCTATACTTTTGCCTCAAGATCAGCAAAGAGTTAATAACTAAAAGTCTCTCTTATCATTGAGTAGCCATTGATATTGGCGACGCGCAGCTGAAATTAAATCTGGAAAGGTCATAATCAATACGTTAGGCTCTCGTCTTTCTTGAATCGGTAAATCATTACCTAAGCTCCCGCCTATTAAAATCACACTTATCTGTTTGTCGATACCATTTTGATGAAAATCATTCCTATAGCCTGTTGCTTGCTGATAATCCTCGAACTTTAACGAATGACTGGGACGTTTAAATTCAATCAACAAGCGTTCACCGTTCAAGTTTTCTGTAAGAAACAGATCTGGCCGTTTATCAGCCCGATCACCAACGTATTTTCGCTCTAAATAGTTTTCTATCTGTTTTTTTAGGGTGATATTTGAACTGAATAAACTATATTGCACGCCAAAAAGCCAAAGGTTTTTCTCAATAGCTTTGTGAACATGAACTTCGAGCGTTTCTTTTTTCGCGCAGATTTCTTCAAGATAGTCCAGGAAGCGTAACCGGTTTACTGCCTGCTCAGCTACTAACGCCAATTCCACAAAGCCAAACTCTGCTAATGCTTCTGCAAAACGACCAACCTCCGAATGTTTAGCGTCATTTATGTGTTCCAGTACAACGCGATAATCGTTACGCTCTAAGGCATCTAATAAAACATTTACAATTGGCTCGAGCTTGTGTTCGGGTTCCTGATAAAAACGGTCTAGTATCTTCTTGATCGCTTGGTCAGCAAATTGTCTTCGGTTTTCGGGAAGTTTTGAGATTCTGTCTTTAGCCGCTTTGCGTAACCTCGCCTGAGCAAGGTGTATTTCTTGGCCAAACACTGTTTTTAGTTGTTCAAGCAGTAAAGGTTGAATCGTAGCAATAAGCTCTCTTTCGGTTGCACTTCCCTCAATGATTGAGCCCCAATCGGCAGTTACATCATCGGAGCAGTCAGTGAGCTCTACCTCGCCATAGCACTTTTCCATTAACTTCCGGGGAATATCATCAACTTTCTCTAAGCCGAAAAAGCTCGGATCACCTACAACCTTGCCATCAATCCGAACAATTATGCCAGGCTTCCGAATTTTACGTTTCTGATCACTTATGGTGCAGCGAAACTTAACTTGGCTACCTTTAAAATTAATAGAGTGCTCATTGTATTGACCTTGCAGATCATCAACATCTAATGACTTGCCATTAATAACAATATTGAATCCATCTTCTCGTCCATAGTCCGCAAATAAAATCTGTTTTAACTCATGCTCGTTGGGGAACCGTTGCGTCTGATTCAGTTCGGAAAGACTGATCCGTGTCCCATTAAGTGACTGACTAATACTTGCTTCAGTTATTTCCAAAGGCATTTCAGGGAGTGCTTGGTAACTTTCAAGAAGCATTTTATCAAGGCAAAACTTTGAAAGTTTTCCTCTGGTCCAAGTTTCTAATTTCATCGATGTCGCAAACATTAAACCCGCAAACTTACCAATTCCTTTACGGCCTTTAACTTTGCGCTTCAATGTAGGAGTTAGATCACCGCTACGGTCACGTCGATTTCGAGCAACATTCAAATATTCGCTCTCCAACTCATTCAAAGTCATACCTGAACCATTATCTTCAACGATAACAGCATCACCGCTCAGAGGTTCAGGAATCATTATGTCAACACGAGTAGCTTCAGCATCCCATGCATTATCAATTAATTCCTTTAACGCTTTTTCCGGCGAGCGGTAGTTTTCGCTTAGTAAATAAGCTAAACGTGTATCGACCTTGAATGAGCTTTTACTCATATAACGATATCCTTTCTAAAGTTTTCCTGCGAAGGCTTTTTGACTCAACGAGTCAAACAAAGTCACTAATTCCCTCAAAGCAAATTCATGTACTTTAACCTTTTCCTTTGCAGAAACAACGATATCTCGAAACTTATCTTGCAGCCCTACTGGCGGCAGCATAATGGGGATGTTCTGCATTTCCTGAGCATTGATATTTGCCATCCCTACGATACTTTTGCACATGTTCTGCAATGTTGCTTTACCGTGAGTAGAGTTTAAATATGCTGAGAGGTAATAAGTGTTTCCTGCTGCGTTAGTTCGTACCCTTATTAAGTATCCGGCGAAGGCTGCTGGCTCATCCAGATCATACACTGCGGTTTTACCAACTAATTCTTTACTGTTTGTCCTGTTAAATAACAGGTCACTTTTTGACACCAAATATTTAGGCTTATCGGACTCACTAAGGTTAATATATTTTAAATCTGTCATATCTAGCGCACCTTCGTATGTGATATTGCCCATACGAAGCATCGGATAATCGGCAATTTCCTCAGATGCTTTTGCTGAAGATCCGTAATTTGCCGTTTCAACAAGCTCACGAATCGTTCCAACAGGAAACCCTTTCGGATTAGTCACCGGATCGCCAAACATCTCCAAAAACACGGCACGGAGGAAGTCGTCGGCGAGTTGGATGGCCTGTTGGCGTTTGCGGCGGATGGCGTCGGCTTTGTCCAGTATCGCGGCAATACGTTTTTGCTCGGCTAGTGGTGGGAGCGGGATTTCAATAGCTCTGATAAGAGGCATATTTAAACCAGCGCGATCTTTATCACCAGTAATGTTCCTAATCTGCTGGTATTGCGACTTTAAATAATAAAACAGGTACTCGGAAGATAGTTGTTCAGGGTTATTCGGATTGATAGACACAATTGACTGATTACATGTTGCGCCATCTATGCGAAGTAGTGCTACTGTACCCCGAGTTTTACCTTGTCCATTTAGTGCTATCAGTACGCTATCCTTCGGAAGATAACGTGCGTTGCTATTCTCAACAGCAAGTTGAGTTATCCTTTTTTCACACTCGTATATTTCACCTTTGTGGATATCGCCAGAGACTATCCAAGGAACATCACCGTTGTCATAGTATTGTGGCTCAGTTGTTTTAGGCGTTCCACCAGTCATCAATGAGCAAAGCTCTCCAATCCTCACCATCGGCCAACTCACAGCATGGCCTCCAGCGCTTTTAAATCCGCCAGAATATCGTTTTCCAGCGCAACCAGCTTATTTAGGATCACTTTGGGATCATCATACTTCTGTTCCGCATATACCACTTGCTTATAGCGGTTTATGGATAAGTCGTACTTATTAGCGGCAATTTCGGCTTTGCTTACCCAAAAGGCCTTTTGCGCGCGATCGTTTTGCTCGGTGTCGGCAATGGCTTTATCCCGCGCTTTATACCCGGCCACTAACGCTGGCAAGTCGTTGTCTTTTATTGGTGTGCGCTTATCGTCCAGGCTAAAGCCGTCGGCTTGTACATCGTAAAACCAGACGTGGTCGGTGCGTGAGCCTTTGGTGATAAACAAGATGGCGGTAGACACACCGGCATAAGGTTTGAATACACCAGAGGGCAATGACACGACTGCTTGCAGCTCGTTATTTTCAACAATGTGCTGACGTAGTTGCTGGTGCGCGTTTGACGAGCCAAATAGCACACCATCTGGCACGATAATCGCTGTTTTGCCGCCATTTTTCAGTAAACGTAGTATTTGCGCAACAAACAATAGCTCGGTTTTCTTGGTTTTAACCATGCGTAAGATTGCTGGGTCTACGTCTTCTTCATCCAACGAACCTTTAAACGGCGGGTTAGCAATACACATGGTGTACGCATCTTTACTCTGGGTTGGGAAGCGCTCGGTGAAGCTGCCGCTTAACGTATCCTGGTAATGTACGTCGGGTTCAGTCACGCCGTGCATCACCAGGTTCATTGCAGCGATACGCAGCATGGTAGTATCGAAGTCAAAGCCGTGGAACATGTCGGTATTTACATGGTCACGATGTTCAACCAACCGGTCGCCACTATAAATTTTGACCTGCTGCTGTTCACCATTCTCATTAATTATGGTTTCAAAATGTATCCCCTCTGGCGAGGTATACTTTTCTACCAGGTACTCATAGGCAACCGTTAAGAAACCAGCAGTACCGCAGCTAGGGTCGACAATGCGATCGTCAACCTTTGGATCCAACATTTCGACCATAGCGCGGATAATATGCCGTGGTGTACGGAACTGGCCATTAATGCCCGCTGTGGTTAGCTTGCTTAGCAGGTACTCGTACAAGTCGCCTTTGGTGTCGCTATCTTCTAGTGGCAACTTATTGATCATCTCGACAGCGGATTCCATCAACGTCGGTTTTTGGATCATGCACTGAGCATCTTTCATAAACTCGGCAAATAGCGAGCCCTCACCCGACGCTGATTTAAAGTGCGGGAACACTTCATCCCGCACCAGCTTTAGCATAGTGTCTTTGTCTTGATGAATTAACCGATGCCAGCGAATATGTTGTTGGTCGTCGTTAAAGCGACGCTTAAATGCAATACCACGTAGCTTGGCGCGTTTTTCATCGCGCTGTTCGTGTAGATCTAATAAACGGGCGTACATTAAAAAGGTAATTTGCTCAATCACCGTCAATGGGTTAGCAATGCCACCAGTCCAAAATTCTTCCCATAATTTGTTGATATCGCTTTTTAATTTACCAGTGATCATAAAATCTCTTATTTAAATGCAGCTGTTAAAGTACGGTTTGTTGTCTGGCCGCCATTTGGTCTTTAGTCAATGGCATAGGCAGTTCTAAGGTTTTTAGTAGCGAGAATACCTCTTCTTCCGAAGTGCCTAAAATGCCCTCATAAATTTTGTTGTAAGGCGCCTGGTCTAAATCTGCCATTTTTATGCCGCCACTGCGGGCGATATGGCCAACTAGCATGTCAATTACCCGCATTGCCTGCGGTGGCATACGATGCTTTTGCAACAATGCAGTAAAGCTTTGCTCAATGTACTTTGCATCCATGCCCACTATGCTGCGCAGCAACTTATCAAGGGGCTCTGTTGTGTCTGGATAGAAGGTTTTAAGCGTCTCAATATCCAAATCGGCGTATTTCGCGTGAATGATACCGTTTAACTGAGCAATTTCATTTACTGTTACAGCTATACCCTGACGTATTTTTTGAATTACAGGGTTACTGTCAAAAATCGGCTGAAGTGCTTCCTGCACCTTTTGCTGATAGATTTTGTAATCTACGGTGTGAATATTAGCCGCTCTGGTTTTATATTCGGTGTGCTGATCATGTTCTTTAATATCAGTATATTTAGGGCCTGGATTTGGCGGCACTAATTCACCTTCCAGCAAATACATAATTTCACGCAGCGCCAGTCTGTGCTGCTCTAGCTGTTCAAACGTGATGCTTTGCCAGTTGTTGCTGTCCATCAGAAACTTAATTTCATCGGCATGAGCCTGAACTTGCGCGACATTTTTGGGTAGCCGTTCCAACACGCTTTGTACTTCAAATTTATTTGAAGCAATAGCCTGCGGGTTAAGCAACAGCACAGTTTGAGTTTGCGCTATGAGGCAATCCCAGCGAAACGCTTTACTCTGGCCTTTAATTGGCAGCCAATCCATCAACGGCGCTATATCTGCCTCCAGCATAGCGACTGTCGATTTGGCAAACTGCTTAAGCAATGCTAAATCAGTTAACTTCTCTACCTTACCCCAATGATCACGCACATTGATGTTGCGGGTATCAAGCGACTTTATATCTTGTTGTACTAGCTTGATCGCAGTGTCAAACGCCGATAGCTCCAATTTAGCTAATGCTGTCGCCGCTAATTGCAAACGTAATTCAAAGCGCTTTTGAGCCAATGATTTGCTAGTTGATGGTTCAACTTCCTCGTAGTGAAACTCGAAGTAATCAAAGTTGTTCCAGTGATCAAAAATCAAAAAGCGGGTTTTGTCCTGGCCTTCGCCAAACAGGTTTTTACACAGGCGGGTTCCGCGGCCAATCATCTGCCAAAACTTCACTTTGGATTTTACTGGTTTGGCAAAGACCAAATTGACGACACTTGGCACATCGATGCCGGTATCTAACATATCCACCGAGATTGCCAGTGTAATTGGATCCGGTAGTGATGGATCGGCAGCTTTTTCTTCTTCCGTAATTTTAAACTGATCGATGAGCGCCTCTGCACGTGGTTCGTCGGAGTGGATCACTTCACAAAAGCCGTTACTCAGTTCCGGATACATCTCATCGAACAGTTCTTTTAATGAACGAGCATGGTCAATACGACGCGCAAAGATAATTGATTTACCGATCAACTGGTTGTCTTTATCTTTGATGCCATTTTCCATAAGATTGCGCAGCACTTTACGGTTGGTATCTTTGTTTAGTATCGCTTTATCTATCTCTGCCGACTCGAATTCAAACTCATTTGGATCCTCGCCCTGAGCTTCTAATTCCGCAATTTGCTCATCCGTAAGCGAGCGCTGGTTCATACCTTCGCGCATAAACTTGGTAGTCATGGTGACGATTTCGAACGGCACCAAATGCCCCTCTTCAATGGCTTTTTCTAACGGGTAGTTAGCGGTTGGGTCTTTATAACCGCATTCGAACAGACTACAAGTTGAGCGCGAGACCATCTCCACAGGCGTAGCCGTTAACCCCACTTGCAAGCAATCGAAGTATTTAAACAGGTTACCGAATACGTTATAAATTGAGCGGTGCGATTCGTCGGCAATAATAAGGTCGAAATAACCGACATCAAATTTCTCGTAAATACTCATCATTCCTGGGTACGTGGCAATAAAAACCCTGGCAGTGTCCTGGTATTTTTTATCGCTCTTGCCAACCACATAAGGCTTTGCGCCCAGGAACTCAACAAAGGCTTTATCAGCTTGTTTGCGCAGCTCTTTACGGTCACATAAAAACAGAATGCGTTTAACCCATTTCGCATCCATCAGTGATTTTGCCAAGGCAATTGATACTCGGGTTTTCCCGGTACCCGTAGCTTGCACTACTAACGCTTTGCGACGTTTAAGCTCAAAGGTTTCGTGCACACGAGAGATGGTTTCCATCTGATAGCGACGGCCGGCAATATCTTTATCAATCGCTACTTCAGTAAGTTTTTTCTTTTCAATGCGCTGAAACTTAACCAGGTGCTGAAGTGAGCTTCTAGAATAAAAGCCGTAAATTCTACGCGGCGGGTAACCTTGTACATCGTCCCAGATGTAGATGTCATGCCCATTGGTATAAAACATCACCGGGCGTTGGCCGTATTGCTTTTCTAGCGCATTAGCGTAATCCTTTGCCTGCTTTTTGCCGATACGGGCATCTTTGGCAGTTTTTTTAGCTTCAACAACAGCCAATGGCAAGCCATCTTCGTCCCAAAGCACGTAATCAACATAGCCTTTACCGGTCTCTGTTGGCTGATGCTGCACTTCAATTTCCTGTCCAACCTGCTCGGTAGACTTGTTGTTATCTGCAACATCCCAACCGACATCTCTCAACTCTAAATCAATCAGATATTTGCGCGTTTCGGCTTCGTTGAGATTAAGCGTATTTGTGACAGCCTGGCTGTTGTTAGCAAAGGCCATAAACATCGGCTCGTTGCGAACAGCAATGGTTTGTTTCGATTCCGCCAGAAGCTTTTGATTAGCTTGCCGCTGCTGTTCAAGCTCTGACATGGCTTGTTTATACAGTGCATCTTTTTGTTCGAGCTTTTTTTGCAAGCGGTTAGTTGGCGACACATCTGCGGTAAATTCAATAAAAGCCGGTACTACATCGGCTTTAACCTGGTGGTAACTGCAATAAAACCACACCCCCAGCTGATAACATTCTTTGACCGCAAATACAGCATCTTTGTCAGTGCCTTTATTTTCGTGAGCAGCTTTATTACCCAGGTTTTTAACGACATGGAATTTATCCAGAATGGCAGCGCCTGCTAACTGAGCAAAATCACTACCAACTAACTTATCGTTAAATGAAGCTTTAGGCAGGCAAGGCAAGTTAAGCGTTTGGTAAATGAAATTCACCATAAACTCGCCGTACGAACGAAGTTTAATCAATGCACTTTGAGGGTCGCTAAATGCGTACTCTTCAGCATAAGCGCCAAAATTAGCAAGTTCTGGCCAATTTTTTCGTAAAAACTCAAAATTCATCGATTGCTTCATTCCACAGTATTCCTTTCCACCTATGGGCAACTTTGGTGCCAATACTAATCTGGCTTTATTTTTCTATTTTTATTCCTAACCGGTTCATCCAGTTGGTCAGCGTTTGATGATCTTTCAAACCCAACATTTGCGTCGCGTGTTTTTTAACATTACCGCTGGCTTTCAATGCTGCTTCTATGTATTTTTTTTGAATATTATCAGTTATTTGGTATAAATCGACTTTATCATGATATGCCAATGTAACATGCTCATCGACTGAAGCTTTTGCCACCGACAACATCACATCTGCCAACTCCGCTGCTCCAATTTCAGCTTTATCTGACCACAAAAAAGCGCGATTAAGTGTGCTCCAAAGCTCACGGATGTTGCCCGGCCACGGTTGGCTTAAAATAAAATTCATTCCATCTTCGGAAATTTTTTTACTTATATAACCAGGTTGTTTTACGCCGGCATTATTAATTTGCTGCGTGAGTTGCTGCACAATAATCGGCAGATCTGCAATTCTCTGTTTTAGAGACGGCAGCGTTATAATGCCAACAGCGAGGCGATAAAACAAATCTTCCCTAAAAGTGCCATCAGCCACCATCTGTTGCAGATTCTTATGGGTTGCGGCAACCACTCTTACATCAACAGTTTTGGTTTCAGTATCACCAAGTGGTGCTATTTCGCCTTGCTGCAATGCCCGTAGCAGCTTTACCTGAATATCAGGGCTTAGTTCACCAATCTCGTCGAGAAATAAAGTACCGCCATCAGCTTGTTCAAATACCCCAGGATAATCTTGGTTAGCGCCGGTAAAGGCACCTTTTTTGTGACCAAATAAAATGGATTCCACCAATGTTGGTGCTAGTGCGCCACAATTAATGGTTTTAAGAGGTTTGTTGGCTCTGAAGCTAGCTTTATGAATGGCTTTGGCCATCTCCTCCTTACCGGTACCTGTTTCACCTAAAATAAGGGCCGGAACTTCAGAGGCGGCTAACCGCTTTGCTCTGCTAACAACAGCTTGCATGTTATCTGAGACGCAGGTTATTGCAGAAAATGCCGCATCAAGCTTGGGGGCTGATGCAGCTTTTGAGGCAATGTGCCGTGCCGCGGACTTGGTATACTCCAGGCTGAAGTCTATCGGCACATCGACTTTGAGAACTTTATTTTCAGGCGTTACCTGCATAAAGCGAACATTGGGTTTACCTTTACCGATTAGCACTGACAAAGTCGTCATGGCAGACGTACCAGAGGTTAGGTTAACCACCAACGTTTCCGATTCTTCAGATAATTTTCCGATCCACTTTTCGGTTTCTTTAGCAATTGAGTGATAGTCTATTGGGCTGTCAATATGGGCTTGCTTGACCACAACATCTGCTTCTTGCCGACGAGCATGCGCTAGCTTCTTTTGAATAAACTGCTCGAAACGCCCCCACACCTCTTCACGGTGATTCGATAAGATCACGATTTTATCGAACTGAAGATCAGACTTCGCCGCGATAGCTGAAATAGCCGCATGCTTGTCCAGCTCCATATTTTCGATGTCTTTATTACCAAGCCAGGTTAACAGTGTGTGCAAAGTAACAGTCTCATATCGGGTAAACTATTGTAATTGATATTACCTGAAATAAACTTTTTTACACGGCTAGATTTGCATTAATTTAGAGAAAGGTTTTAATGTAAGTCGCTAATAGAAAAGGGCCTTTCGGCCCTTTTTCTTAAGGTTTTCGTTTAGTCACAAACTTAATTAAAGTCACAAACTTAATTAAAGCAGTCACAAACTTAATTACACGCTGACAAAATTAAGCGCTTAGCGATACGCTTCCGGGCTTGGGCATGAGCAAATCAGGTTACGGTCGCCGTATACGTCGTCGATACGGGTAACCGTTGGCCAGAACTTGTTCTCTGCCACGAAAGCTGCCGGGAAGGCGGCGTACTGGCGCTCGTAGGCACGGTCCCATGCCGGGTCGAAAATGTCTTGCATGGTATGCGGTGCGTAGGCCAGCGGATTGTTGTCTACTGTCCACTCGCCGGCTTCTACCTTGGCAATCTCGCTGCGGATGGTGCTCATCGCTTCGATAAACTTATCCATCTCAGCTTTGCTTTCAGACTCGGTTGGCTCAATCATCAGCGTGCCGGCTACCGGGAAGCTCATGGTTGGTGAGTGATAACCAAAGTCCATTAAGCGCTTGGCAATGTCCATCTCGGTAATGCCGCTGGCTTCTTTTAACGGGCGAATGTCGATAATACATTCGTGCGCCACGCGGCCGTTAGTGCCGCGGTACAATACCGGGAATAACGGGTCGAGCTTGTTTGCCATGTAGTTAGCATTCAGGATGGCGTATTCTGTGGCTTGCTTTAAGCCCTCGCCGCCCATCATGGCAATGTACATCCAGCTGATTGGCAATATGCCGGCGCTGCCAAACGGCGCGGCTGAAACTGCGCCGTTAGCCGCATCGGTACCGTCAATTTTAACCACAGCATGGTTAGGCAGGAACGGCGCCAAATGGCTTTTCACACCGATAGGACCCATGCCCGGGCCACCACCACCGTGCGGAATACAGAAAGTTTTGTGCAGGTTTAAGTGCGATACGTCGGAGCCGATAAAGCCAGGTGAAGTTACGCCCACCTGCGCATTCATGTTAGCGCCATCCATATACACCTGACCGCCGTAGCTGTGAACCACGTCGCACAGTTCACGGATACTCTCTTCAAATACACCATGAGTAGACGGATAAGTTACCATGATGGCCGCTAAGCGATCGCCTACTTCTGCTGCCTTGGCTTTTAAATCGGCCATGTCGATATTGCCAGATTTATCACAATCTACCAGTACGACGTCATAGCTGGCCATAGCGGCTGTAGCCGGGTTGGTACCGTGCGCCGATACAGGTATTAAACAGATATTGCGGTGCCCCTCGCCACGGCTTTCGTGATACTTACGAATTGCCAGCATACCGGCATACTCACCCTGGGCACCCGAGTTAGGCTGCATAGAGATATTGTCATAACCGGTGATGTTTACCAGCCAGTCGCCAAGCTCGGTTATCATCTCGTAGTAACCGTCGGCCTGATCACGTGGCACAAAAGGATGCAGTGAGGCAAACTCAGGCCAGGTAATTGGGATCATCTCTGCCGTAGCATTTAGCTTCATGGTGCATGAACCCAATGAAATCATCGAATGGTTCAAGGCTAAATCTTTGTTTTCCAGCTTTTTGATGTAACGCAGCATCTCTGTCTCAGAGTGATACTGGTTAAATACCGGATGGCCAAGCACGCTGTCGGTGCGCATGACATCGGCCGGAATAGACTTGCTGCCATTGGCAACAATAGCGCTGTCCAGAATATCTACGCTTAAACCGTGATCAGTACCAAGCACGATATCAAACAATTGAGCAATATCAGCGCTGTTATTAGCTTCGCTGAAACTTACCGCCAGACAATCGGCCATGTCGGTACGCAGGTTGACACCTGCGGCCAGCGCACGGCTGACAACCGCAGCGCGATCGCTAACCTTAAAACTTACCGTGTCAAACCAATGTGCATTTACCAGCTCAACCCCTTTGGCGGCTATGCCGGCAGCAAAAATATCCGCACTGCGGTGAATACGCTCAGCGATATTTTTCAGACCTTGCGGGCCATGATATACGGCGTAGAACGAGGCGATATTTGCCAACAGCACCTGAGCAGTACAAATGTTCGAGTTGGCTTTTTCACGGCGGATATGCTGCTCGCGGGTTTGCATCGCCATACGCAGTGCACTGTTGCCACGACGGTCTTTCGACACGCCGATAATGCGTCCTGGCATAGAGCGCTTGTATGCGTCACGGGTGGCAAAAAAGGCAGCATGTGGGCCACCAAAGGCCATAGGTACGCCAAAACGTTGCGCCGAGCCTAGCACAACATCAGCACCAAGCTGACCCGGTGATTTTAACAGCATTAAGGCCATAGGATCCGTTGCCACTGCAACAATGGCTTTTTTCGCCTGCAGCGCTGCAATTAAGGCGCTGTCGTTGCGAATATCGCCGTTAGTGGTTGGAAACTGAATTAAGGCACCAAAAACATCTTGTTCAGCGGCATCGGCAGCCTTACCCACCAGGATGTCGAAGCCAAACATTTCGGCGCGGGTTTTTACCACGTCGATAGTCTGCGGATGCACATCATCGGCAATAAAATACAGGTTAGATTTGCTCTTGGTTACCCGTTTGGCCAATGCCATGGCTTCAGCGGCAGCAGTGGCTTCGTCCAGCAGTGAGGCGCTTGCCAGCTCCATACCGGTTAAATCCAGTGTCAGCGTTTGAAAGTTTAGCAAGGCTTCAAGGCGGCCTTGGGCAATTTCAGGCTGATAAGGCGTATACGCAGTATACCAGCCAGGGTTTTCCAGCACGTTCCGCAAAATAACATTTGGCGTTAGCGTTGGGTGATAGCCCATACCAATGTACGATTTGAACATTTTGTTCTTGCCAGCCACCTGCTTTAAGTGCGCCAGAGCGTCAGCTTCGGTGCGTGCCTGGCCGGTCGACAGTGGTGTTGGCAAACGGATATCAGCAGGCACTGTCTGCGCAATCAGCGTTTCCAGGCTGTCAACGCCCAGTTCGCTTAACATCGCGGCAGTTTCAGCTGCATCCGGGCCAATATGGCGCTGAATAAATTCTTCGTGGTTCGCAAGTTGCGACAGGGTTTTCACAGCGGAGTTGGTCATGCCTTGAATGTCCTGGTAAGGTTTCGTTGCTACTAAAGTTAAGCCCCGTAAAAATACGGGGCTTAAGCGGGGTTTGATCAGTTAATTACTCGTCAATCGAGTTTTTATAGCCTTCAGCGTCTAACAGCGCTGATAACTCTGCGGTATCAGACACTTTAATTTTAAACATCCAGCCATCTTCATACGGGTTGCTGTTCACCAGCTCAGGTGAATCTGCTAAGGCTTCATTTACTTCAACAATTTCACCTGACAGTGGCGCATAAATGTCAGAAGCCGCTTTTACAGACTCAGCTACCGCGCAGTCGTCGCCCTGCGTTACGCTATCACCTACTTCAGGCAGTTCAACAAATACCATATCACCCAGCAAGCCCTGCGCATGCTCTGTAATACCTACAGTGTAGATACCGTTACCGTCGTCGCGTGCCCACTCATGGCTGCTGGCATATTTTAATGTGTTAGGAATCGAGCTCATTGTTTAATCCTTAGCTGGTATTCTGTATTTAGTTTGGTTTTTGATCACTTTGACAGTTTAGATGACTTTTTTGCCCATACGCACAAAAGCCGGTTTAACCACTTTAACCGGCACCATCTTACCGCGAATATCTACTTCGGCTGCGTCGCCCACTGTAGCTGGCACCCTCGCCATCGCTATACTATAGCCAAGGGTGGGTGAAAAAGTACCCGAGGTAATTTCACCTTCACCGCCCTCTACCACTACGCGCTGACCGTGGCGCAGAACGCCTTTGGCTTCCATTACCAGCCCTACCAGCTTAAAGGTGCCATCAGCTTTGTGCTGCTCTATCGCCTTGCGACCGATAAAGTTACGATCTTCCGGTGTCCAGGCAATAGTCCAGCCCATATTGGCAGCCAAGGGTGATACGGTTTCGTCCATATCCTGGCCGTATAGGTTCATGCCGGCTTCTAAGCGCAAGGTGTCACGTGCACCTAAACCGGCGGGGGCAACACCGGCGTCCAGCAGCTTTTGCCAAAAATCGGCCGCCTGCTCATTTGGCAGGGCAATTTCATAACCGTCTTCACCGGTATAACCGGTAGTGGCAATAAATAAGTCACCAGCCTGCACACCAAAAAACGGTTTCATACCGGCGACGGCAGCTTGTTGCTCAGCAGTTAATAAGGTTGCGACCTTAGCTTTGGCATTTGGGCCCTGCACAGCAATCATGGCGAATTCAGGACGTTCAGTAACCGTAACAGCGAAAGCGGCAGCTTCTTTGGTGATATGGGCTAAGTCTTTTTCGCGGGTGGCAGAATTAACCACTAAACGGAAAAAATCTTCTTGCAGAAAATACACAATTAAGTCGTCAATTACGCCACCGGCTTCGTTTAACATGCCGCTGTAAAGCGCCTTACCCGGCACCGTCAGTTTTGCGACATCGTTGGCCAGTAAATAACGCAAAAAGGCGCGGGTTTGAGCGCCTTTTAAGTCAACAATTGTCATGTGAGATACGTCGAACATGCCGGCGTCGCCGCGCACAGCGTGATGCTCTTCAATTTGTGAGCCGTAGTTTATTGGCATATCCCAGCCAAAGAAGTCGACCATTTTGGCACCGGCTTCCAGGTGTTTGCCATGTAACGCAGTTTGATTGGCCATTGCTATTTCCTGCTTATTGTAAGGCCCGCAAGGCGCCGGAAATTCAGCGCTACAGCATAGTTATATGACAACTTATGCAGTATCAGCGGATAAAAAGGCAGCCGGATTATAACGCAAGGCAAGGCTGGCAAACAGCCCCTGATTAATTAGTTTTTGTAATGCGACAACCACAGCAACTAAAAAAACTAACTCAATCACTATGGGCTATTTTTGCCTTAGGCTGCGCCAGCTTTGGTAAGTCACCACTGTTACCAAGGGCTGCAGCGATAATTTTACTTTTTAGCCACGGTGCCCGGTTAATGCCGCTCATGCCAACAGCTCTTACCAGCTTAAGTATCGGCTGCTTATTACTGAAACCGCGTTTAAAAGCTTCCATCGCAACGATCAGTGTCTGGGCTTCGGCCTTGCGCCAGCGCTCATAGCGTCGCAGTAGCCGCTGCTCGCTAAAGTCATTACCGTCTTCAACCGCCTGCGTTATTAGTTCTGCTAATGCAGCAACATCCATCAGGCCTAAATTCATACCCTGGCCCGCCAGCGGGTGAATACTGTGCGCCGCATCGGCTACCAATATTGTGCGGCCGCGCAACCAACTGCTAGCGTAGCGCATTTTCAAACCAAACGCCTGCGGCGTATTGGCCAGTTGCAACACGCCCAACACACTGTTGCTGGCTGCTGTCAGGGCCTGATTAAATTGTTCTGCTGGCATAGCCAGTAGCTGTGCGGCACGCTCTGGCTTACAACTCCAAACAATAGAACACTGCTGTGTATCAGGCAGCGGTAAAAGTGCCAGAGGCCCTGTAGGTAAAAATACCTGCCTTGCGCAGTTTTGATGTGGCTGTGTGGTATTAACAGTAGCGACTATGGCCTGCTGTTCGTAATCCCAATGGGTTAAAGGCAGTTGCATAGTTTGACGTACCAAAGAATTTACGCCATCGGCGCCTACCAACAAGCGGCTTAATAGTAATTGCTGCTCATTAATGTTAATCAGTACATCACGCTCGCTTTGCTGCAGGCTGTTGATACTGCAGTTAAATTCAAAGTGCACATTATTATGCTTTTGCAATTGCTGATACAGCGCTAAACGAATTTGCTCGTTGTCACAAATATGGCCCAGCGCAGCAACCCCTTCGCTGGCGGCGTCAAATTCAATACGGGCAAAACTGTCAGTGTCCCACACCTGCATTTGCGTATAGGCCAACGCAGTGGCGGCAACAGCCGGCCAGGCACCAATATGGCTAAGCAAACGCTGGCTGGCTAAATTAAGCGCACTAACACGCTGGTGTGTTACTTTATCTGGCGCCGGGGCATTACCCTGCTCCAGTACTACGATGCTAAGGTTTAGTGGCGCCAGTAGCGCTGCCAGGGTTAAACCGGCACTACCGGCCCCGACTATGGTTATATCAACATTTTGCATTTAGCTGCGAAACCCCATTGCCTGCTCGGCCAGCGGCCGTTTTAATTCATCGCATAATGTCATAGCCAGCAAACCGGCGTTACGCGCCAATGCTACAACACGAGAACGGTTGGAGAACAACCTGACCAAGGCATCGGTTGCGGTACTTACGGTAGTAATATCCTTACTGCGCAGCTGCTGATAGGCACGTAACATAGCATAACCACCTATAGCGTCGGGCCGGGCCTGTATTTGCGCTACAAGCTGGGCAATATCGCGCAGCGCCAAATTAAAGCCCTGGCCGGCAATCGGGTGTAAATTGTGCAAGCTGTTACCCAGCAAAGCCACACGGTGGCGCACAATATTGCCGCTTAAACGTAAACTAAGCGGATAGCAGACGCGCTTGCCCGTCGCGGTAAATAATCCGGCACGGTAACCAAATGCTTGCTGTACGTGTTCAACAAAGGCGGCATCATCTAACTGCATTAACATCGGCACACTGCCATCTGCGGCGGTATACACCAGCGAATAACGCTGAGCAGTGAGCGGTAGCAAGGCTATTGGGCCATGCTCGGTAAAACGCTCAAACGCTCTGTGCTGATGCGGCGTATCCAGTGCCAGATTAGCGATAATAGCCTGCTGACCATACTGGCGCTCGGTAACATTAAAACCCGCCAGACTGCGACTGGGCGACTGGCCTCCCTCGGCAATAACCAATAATTTGGCCTGTAGCACCGTACCGTCATTTAGCGTGATGTGCTGGGCATCAACCATAGGTTGAAGCTGCGCAATAACATTAGGCGTAAAACGGGTTAACCCACGGCAATTGGCCAGCTTTTTTGCCAGCAGCGCACCTATATGCTCTACCTCTGCAACATAACCTAGCGCTTCCAGCTGATACTCAGCGGCACTTAGCTGGCTTTTACCAAAATGGCCACGATCAGACACCAGTATGTGCTCTATCGCACAGGTATCAGGTTTTAGTTCATGCCACAATTGCCAATGCGCCAGCAACTGACAGCTAGCGGCAGCTAAAGCAATACTGCGGCTGTCAAAGCTGGCTTGGCTTATCGGCTCAGCCTGCTGCTCAATAATGGCAATGCGTAACTCGGGCAAGGCCTGTAACAATGCCCAGGCCAATGTGCTTCCTGCCATGCCGCCACCGGCAATAACGACATCAAACTGGTTGGCCATCATTAATGTAAAGTCTTGTTAGTAGCAGGGCGGGCACCGAATTTTTGACCTACTTCCGTAAAACAGGCCAGCACCATAATACGGATATGTTCCAGCACCAGAAAATACGCTTCATCATTTTCTTCCGCGCTGCCATCGTCGGTGGTGTAAATGTCTATTTTAGTGACGTCGGTCAGTTGCTCTAATGCTTCGCGCACATCACCCGACACCAGAGATAAATCAGTTTGCACTATGGCAAAACCAACCAAAAACGCCTGCGTCCACTCCACCATCGCATCAAGACGCTCTGGCAAGCTGTCATCATCACCGGGCAGCAGCAACGAAAAACTAAAATCATTCTGCTTCAACTCAGTATTGGTGTGTTCTATCAGCGCCAGCACATCCGATTTCACAGTATTCGGCAATGCCTGACCGTCATTTAAAAAATCGTGCAGCACCGGCAACATCTGCTCGCCAGCAGGCTCTACACCGGCGCTTAGCAAACCCGCAATAAGGCCATGTACCTCAGCTGCCGAGGCCATAACATAGGCCTGCTCAAGCTTGTGGCTCCATTCATCATATGTTAGTAACATCTCGCCGCTCATACTCAATCACGTCTGCTACAAAATTGCTTTTATGCTACCACCAGCCGGGAGCTGCGCCAACTTTAGCTGCACAAAAGCTTATAAAGCGTAAAGCGTAAACAAAAGTTGCTGCAAAACCATGCAAGTAGCATAAACTGCGGTAAATCTGTGACGGTTTGACATATACAGCGCCCAAGGCGGTGTTATACTTACGTCAGTTCTCTGGGTTGTTGGTGATCAGGTAGATGTCCCTGAGCCGATAATTGTTTTTACCAAGGGATTCTTCTGCACTGCCAGTGTGCAAGCCCGGCCCGTACCGGGAAGCCTGAGGTAGTCATCTGACTCCCGCCTTGAACCTATGGTTCAAGGGCTGATATCAGACACGGCAATTCAGAGAACCTCTTTTCTTCTGCCCTGCTTCGGGCATACTAGCATGCTATAACAACAGCAACCGCAATATACCAAGTGTCAAACAACAACACACAGCGCCAACATTTGCGTAATCATATACGCCAGTTGAGGCGGCAGCTAAACGCTGATGCACAGCAACAGGCAGCGACAGCACTGACCACACAAGCACTGGCCTTACCACAGTTAGCCGCCAGCCAGCATATTGCGCTTTATCTGGCCAACGATGGCGAGCTGGATACCTTTGCGCTTATCCAGGCACTGTGGCTTCAAGGTAAAAAGGTGTATTTGCCGGTGCTGCATCCCTTTGTAGCAGGTTATCTGCTGTTTGTGCGTTACACCAAAGAGACTCTGCTGTACCCGAATAAATTCGGCATCCCCGAACCCTTGCCTGCCTGCCATCAATTACTGCCGGTGCAGCAACTGGATATTATTTTTACGCCACTGGTCGCTTTTGACGCTGCAGGCAACCGCCTCGGTATGGGCGGCGGTTTTTACGATCGCACCTTGTCGCAACTGCCGCCTGGCAGCCATTGCCAGATAATCGGCCTGGCACATGATTGCCAGCAAGTAACTGCCGTGCCCAGCGAAGCATGGGATATTCCGCTTAAACAAATTATTACGCCGGAAAAACATTTCCTGTTTTAACCGGCATACTTTTTCAAGGGGTCTACTTTTTCAAGGGGGCAGAACACTTGAAAGGCTCGACGCCCGGCAATTTCAAGTGTTCTGCCCCCTTGAAAAAACAGTTTTCGCCTTTTTCTTCTTTTACCCTTTTGTCGGCAAGTCCTTTCGATATAATATCCATCTGTATGGCTAAACGAATTTGGATCTGTAATGACACAAGATGAGATGAAAAAAAACGCCGCCTGGGCTGCACTGGAATATATCCCGCGCAATACCGTAGTAGGCGTTGGTACAGGATCAACGGTTAACCATTTTATCGACGCGCTGGCAAGCATTAAGCACGACATTAAAGGCGCAGTGTCCAGTTCGGTGCAGTCAACAGAAAAACTTAAAGCTCTGGGCATTAATGTGCTGGATTTAAACAGCATTGACAGCTTTAGTGTGTATGTTGATGGCGCTGATGAAATTAACGCACAAAAACACATGATTAAAGGCGGTGGCGCAGCGCTTACGCGGGAAAAAATTGTTGCGGCCGTTGCCGATACCTTTATCTGCATTGTTGACCAAAGCAAGCAGGTTGAGGTATTAGGTAAGTTTCCGCTGCCGGTCGAAGTTATACCCATGGCGGCCAGTTATGTAGCACGCGAGCTGGCTAAACTGGGTGGCAGGCCGGTAATGCGTGCCGGCGTAACCACCGATAATGGAAATGTTATTCTGGATGTACATGACCTTGCCATAACTGAGCCATTGGCGTTAGAACAACAAATTAATAATATTGTTGGCGTAGTAACCAACGGTATTTTTGCTCAGCGCGCAGCTAATATGGTGCTGGTAGGCAGTGCCGCTGGCACCAAAGTAATACGATAATAAACAGGGCCCACGAAAATATAATAATAACTACAACAAACTGATTTTATTTATAATTTAATGAAGAGAGTGACATGGAAAAATTTTCGCTGGCCAAAGATAAAATAAAAATATTGCTGTTAGAAGGCTTACACCAAAGCGCGGTGCAGAGTTTTAAAAACCAGGGCTACAGTAATATAGAATACTTAAAAACCTCACTGCCTGAAGACGAGCTTATCGAACGCATAAAAGATGTGCATTTTATCGGTATCCGCTCGCGCACCCAACTTACCGAAAAGGTGCTCGATGCCGCCGGCAAACTGGTGGCGATTGGCTGCTTTTGTATTGGTACTAATCAGGTTGATTTAAGTGCTGCGTTAAAGCGCGCGATACCGGTATTTAACGCGCCGTTTTCTAACACCCGCTCGGTAGCCGAGCTGGTCCTTGGGCAAATTATTATGCTGCTGCGCGGTATTCCGCAACGTAACGCCGCAGCCCATCGCGGTGAGTGGCAAAAAACAGCCAACAATTCGTTTGAAGCCCGCGGTAAAACCCTTGGCATCATCGGCTATGGCCATATCGGTACTCAGTTGAGCATAATGGCCGAGAATATCGGTATGCGGGTACAATTTTATGATATTGAAGACAAGCTGGTATTAGGTAATGCCACCCAGGTTAACTTTGGTACCTTGCTGAAAACCTCCGACGTTATTACCTTGCATGTGCCGGAAACACCACAAACCAAAAACATGATTGGTGAAGCCGAGCTGGAACTGATGAAACCCGGCAGCATTTTAATTAATGCCTCCCGTGGCACTGTGGTAGACATTGATGCTCTGACAGAAGCGCTGCGCAGCAAAAAGCTGGCTGGCGCGGCCATTGACGTATTTCCGGTTGAGCCCAAAGGCAATGATGAAGAGTTTGTCTCGCCACTACGTGAGTTTGATAATGTCATTCTAACGCCACACATTGGCGGCTCTACCCAGGAAGCTCAGGAAAATATCGGCTTTGAAGTAGCCGGCAAACTGGTGAAATACAGCGACAATGGCTCTACCCTGTCGGCGGTAAACTTCCCAGAAGTATCCTTACCAGAACACAAAGGCCGGTCGCGCTTGCTGCATGTGCATAAAAACCAGCCCGGCGTGCTAACTAAGATCAACGAAGCCTTTGCTAAACACAATATCAATATCGCCGGCCAGTTTTTGCAAACCAACGCCGATATTGGTTATGTGGTAATTGATATCGACTCAGACGATGTTGAGCAGGCATTAAACGAGTTAAAATCCATACCCGGCACGCTACGCGCCCGCGTATTACACTAAGGCAGCCCAAGGGGAGCGACATTTGTGCGCTCCACTTTTCAAGGGGTCAGAGCACTTGAAGTTCAAGTGCTCTGACCCCTTGAAAAGCGTTACATGGTGGCAAAAAATAAGGGCGCAACTATGCGCCCTTACCTGTTAACCTGCGTAATATCGCGGTTATTCATCGTCCTGCATTTCGCTAAGCAATGTCTCTGCCAGTTCTTCAGGTAGCACCACTACGCCTGGGCCGTCAGTATCTGGCAACACGGCAATGGCCAACTCGTCACCATTTAAGCCAGATGTCCATTTCTCCAGCCAGGTGTCCACGTCTACTGCTTGCGCAGTACAATGCGACCACTCACCTTCAATCCATTGTTCTGCCAGTTCGGCATGAGGCCAAACAGGTATGCAACGCTCATCTTCTGCGCTAACCAGCACGAAGCCATCGTCATCAACTAAAATCCAGATCTTTTCCAGATCTGCAACCGCCTGCACAAAATAAGCGTAACGCTGCTCGGCATCCAGTGTGGTAATGCGGTTTAATTCTTCAGCGGTTAATTGGTATTCCATAATATAATCCTGTTATGCAGTCGATAATGGTGCTAATGATGACGGATCTAAGCTGGTTTTACCAATGCTAATTATGCCAGAGCTGCATTTCCTAACCAGATTAACAGCGCATAGCGTAATGCTTTGCCCAGCAAGACAAGTATAAAAAACAGCGAAAATCGCACCTTCATTACCCCCGCTACCAGGGTTAACGGATCGCCCACTATCGGTAGCCAGGCAAACAACAAACTTAGCTTGCCAAAGCGGGAAAACTGCAGCTGTGCTTTGTTAAGTGCGCTTACGGATACCGGAAACCAGCGCTTATGCTGAAAATCAAGCAGCCTCAAGCCCAGATACCAGTTAACACAAGAGCCCAAGGTGTTACCAGCCGTTGCAGCCACAAACAACCACAACGGCGTGTAGCCCTGCGATAACAGCGCTAAAAGCAATGCTTCGCTGGAGGCAGGAAACAGTGTAGCAGCAACAAAACCGCTGAAAAACAGCGATATATAAGCCAGCAAGGTTTAACCAACCAGTACCTGCCACAGCAGCCTTAGCCAAATCGCCCACAGCACTGCGCAGCCAAGCAAAAACACATTAAAGCGGGTACGCACATGGTTAGTACCAACATGCACCACGGTATGCAAAACCCGCAGCGCAACGAAGGCGGTGCCCAGTGCCACATAGATCATATCGGCCAGGCCAAGCTGCAGGGTAAAAAGCACACTAAATAAATACAGCATCGGCATCTGAAACTGGTTGTCAAAGTTACGGCTGGTGGCAATTACCTGCTCGTTGGCGCCGGTTAAATTCATGGTGCGAAATGCCGAGATTGAGATGTCTTTATTTTTTGCCGCTGCAATACGGCGCCTCCCCATTAATACCATCACTACACTGGTTAGTAACACCTGTACAAATACCGGCAGTAAAATAAATTTTTCCATGCTCTGTTCCTTATTATCAATTGCAGCAGAGCTTAATGCAGCTTCAGCAAAGTTACCAGCGTCTTAATTCTGTCATGTTAGGCCTTTATATTTTGGCCTAGGTTATTGCTATACTGCGTCGTCTTTTTTGTAAGGTGACGCCATGGCGCAATTATATTTTTACTACTCGGCAATGAATGCCGGTAAATCGACCTCTTTACTGCAAAGTGCCTATAACTATCAGGAAAGAGGTATGACAGTGGCCATTTACACTGCAGCACTGGATAACAGGTTTGGCCTGGGTAAAGTTAGCTCGCGTATTGGCCTGGCAATGGATGCGCATATGTTTAATGCCGGTTTCAACTTTGTTGCGCATGTGCAGCAATTAAAAGCACAAGGTGAGCTGGACTGTGTGCTGATAGATGAAGCACAGTTTTTATCTAAAGCACAGGTGCGGCAATTAACAGATATTGTCGATGAGCTAAATATACCGGTGCTGGCGTTTGGCCTGCGCACCGACTTTTTAGGCGACACCTTTGCCGGTAGCGAAGCACTGCTGGCCTGGGCCGACAAACTGATAGAACTGAAAACCATTTGTCACTGTGGCCGCAAAGCCAACTTTGTCGTGCGGCTGGATGAACAGGGTAAGCCGGCCACTGCAGGGTCACAGGTGCAAATTGGTGGTAACGAAAGCTATGTGTCTATGTGCCGGGCCCATTTTAAAGCCTTGGTATGGCAGGATAAAAAAACGGAGTAACAGATGAAAATTCTCTATGGTGTGCAGGCAACAGGAAATGGCCATATTAGCAGGGCCCGCGCCATGGGGAAATATCTGGCAAAAGCCGGGGTGCAGGTTGATTACTTGTTCTCAGGCCGCGAAGCGTCACAGTTTTTTGATATGCAGCAGTTTGGCCAATACCAGCTAAAACGCGGCCTGACGTTTGTTACCGAAGCAGGCCGGGTAAATTACTGGCAAAGCATTAAGCAAGCATCGTTGCGGCAACTGCGGCAGGATATCAGCTCGCTGGATGTCAGCAGCTATGATCTGGTATTAACCGACTTTGAGCCAGTAACCGCCCATGCAGCACAGCGCGCCGGTAAACGCAGCGTGGCTATCGGCCACCAGTATGCGTTTTTGCACCGTATTCCACAGTGTCACAACAATTTTGTTACTCAGATGGTGTTTAAGCACTTTGCTCCGGCACAGCTGCAACTGGGCTTGCATTGGCACCATTTTAACCAACCGATATTGCCGCCTATTATTGACGAAGAACCAGTAGATGTAGCACTTAAGCCGCAGCAAGTGCTGGTATATTTGCCATTTGAACAACAGCAACAAGTACTGGCGCTGCTAAAACCGCTTACAAATTATCAGTTTAGTGTGTACGGCCCGGGGTTAGCTATCGACACTGTTGGCCATATCAGTACCCATCCGCCAGCGCTGGCGCCGTTTAAAGCAGATTTAGCCAGTTGCAGTTATGTGCTGAGCAATGCCGGTTTTGAGCTGATAAGCGAAGCCCTGCAGCTGGGCAAACGCATTATGGTTAAACCCCTGCAAGGCCAGATGGAGCAACAATCAAATGCGCTGGCACTGACACAACTGCAACTGGCGCACAGCACAGAGCAGCTAAGCACAACGCAGATAGCGCACTGGCTAAACCAGCAGCAAAAGTTAAATAAGGCACATTACCCTAATGTGGCTAACGCTATTTGCGACTGGCTGCTGCAGGGTTGTGTTACCGACATCAGCACGCTAAGCGAAAGCCTGTGGCGCTAAAAGCAGAACATTTTTGCCAAGCAGATTAAACCCGTTTTCGCCAATCAGGCAAATGACAAACTGCTGGGATTTATTAGCTGTGATATTGTGACCTGTAAGCGCAAATGGACCAGCATCGACTTGCGCCGGATGAAACTGGTCGGTGATATGCTGGCCAATACCCTGCAAAATGTCAGTTGCGTTAGCATTTACCAGGCGCAGTGTCAAAGTAACAAGGTAACATAATAAAAAGGGCAGCTAAGCTACCCTTCTGGTTTAGTCATAAAACGGTGAGCGCTGCTCTGTCATGTCAATCAGCGTTGCCGGGCGGTTAAGTGGCTGACCACCGTCTCGCGAAATAGGCACCCATGGCAGGCGGCCACGGCCTTTGGCCGGACGCAACGAAAACAAATCAAATGGTATAGATAAATAAAAGCCTTTGGTAAAACTGCCCTCGCCATACTCCTCTGCCGATACATTGGTAAAAGCGGCATAAGCGCCCACCACTATGCCGCTGTTAAAGCGTTTGGCAAAGTCGATATTAACGCCCTTATCTTTTGCCAAAAACTGACCAATGTTAAAGGTGAGCTGCGTATCAGGCAAAAATTCCGGCTTCCAATAGACATTGATATGACCGGTAAAGGTTTTATAGTCAAAAAAGTCTAACTCGTTGTCATAATCACGTTGACGCACGTAGTTTAAATCAAACCCGACAGCGATATTGGCATCTACCGGCCGGTATAACAGCTCAGTACCTACACCGCCGTACATGGTTTCCAAATAACCGCCATAGGCCTGCGCAAACCAATTTGGTGCAATTTCATCCTGCCATTGCAAATACAGGTTTTCTAATGAAACTACGTTACCGGTAACATACTCACGAATATAAGTGCGCACCCGTGGCAACGGCGTCTGCTCAGCGTCAACGGTATAGTTAAACTTATCAAAGTTCTCCAGCAGCGTGATCTTGGCCGTACTATTAAGTATCAGGTTGTTGTTAAAGCGGTAACCGGCGTTGGCAAAGATGCCGCCCTGATACATATAAAAGCTTTCAGGACTACCAAAGGTTTGAATAAAAAAGGTTTCAGCACCGGCAAAGAAACCACTTTGGGAAGGCATTGCTTTATAGCTAAGCGTCTGCGCTGCCGGTTGTTGGCGCACATAGGTTGACTTAACCTGATTCTGCAATGACTCATAGCGCACAGCGGCAATAAAAGGCGCGGCCTCTATCACGGTTTCTACCGCAGGCAAATTGCCGGCGTAATTAACAATGCGGTAGCGTTTAATATGTGAGGGCACCTCGGTTGCCAGCACCCGGCCAATGCGCTCAACCGCTTCATCATGATCACGATAAGCCATTTGCTGGCCATAAATAATAAACTCATCGTCGTTAATATGAGCCGTTTGCAAGGCAAAACCGGCCTCACGCAATAAGGCTTGCGGCAGCGCATCACGGTCGGCAATTGCACTACGGTTTAACTGCTCTGGCACAATGCGTAGTGCCGGTTTAACCTTATATTGGCGTACGTCATGCAAATTGAGTGCATAATGCACACCAAAACCCAGCGTATTACCGCGCTGATAGTTTAAGTCAAAGTTAAAATTACCCCAACGGTACACTGCGCCGACGTTCCAGTTGGAGTCTTGCGCTAAGTTACCGGCAAAGTCTTGCTGATAATTATTGCCTTCGTACTCCAGTTTTAACCGCAATGGCTGCCAGGGTGTTTGATATTCAATACCGCCAAATAGCGAGGCCGGGCCTTTAAAAAACTGGTCGTAATCTACCTTACCTCCGCGGCCACCATAGCCTTGGGGCCGATCGCAAAAGCTATCAACTAACTGGCAAAACGGGTTAGATATATTAGCGCCCTGCCCCAGATAGCCCCAGCCAATGCCAAGGTGAAAATCCAGGTTGTGCCATTTTTTACTCAGCGTCAGGTATTCACTTTCAAATAAACCGGTGCCACCAAAATCGCGCACACCCAAAGACACCTGCGGCAGGTAGCGGCTTTCTTTTAGCAGACGAAACTTAACATCTATACCTTTGTCTTTGTAGGTTTGATCGCCGCTAAAATCCGGGTCGTCACTGTACAAACGCGTACGCACATCGGTATACCGGATAGTCGACTCCATCCAGTCAAACAACTGAATACTTACCGACCACAGGCGATATTCCTCGTTGTCGGTGTAATTCATACTCAGGTCGCCAGCCGGTGCCATTCGCGCCGTTGGCGTTTGAATAAGCCCCACGCCACCATGAGCCATCTGCGATACACCCGCCGCAGGCTGCTGCCAGTTATTGTTGTCGGCAGCATGCGTAGCTGTGCTCAGCAAAGCAAGTGACAGTAAAGATAAACCAAAAGAAAAACGAAACAGCGTCATGGCAAAATCCTGTGAGCAGCCAGTTGTTGCAATAAAGCATTTAATCTCGCAAAACGCCCATCCAACACCGGCTCTGCAAATAACACCAGCAGCTGAGCACCAGGCATGGCTTCAATATGCTCATGGTTCCAGTGGCTAATACCCGCGGCAATAACACGGCCATCAGGTTGTATTATCATAAGCCGGTCGCGGTCTGCGCCGTATATCATCGGGCTGTCTGCCACATAGCGGGCAACAGCGCCGGCGCTAATATGCGGTACACTAAAGCTGCGTTTAACGGCACCGGCAATATGCACAACTACCGGGCGGCGTTTAAGCACAATACGGTAACTGCCATTATCAAATCGCGGGTTAAGTGCAGGTTGTATTGTTGCTGCATCATAATCCAGTGCCAGGTTTACGCGATCGGCCAATTGCCACTGGTTTACCTGCGCTTGCAGCAACGCCAGACTGTCGCGCAACAATGCATCATCTGACTGCTGTGCAATCTCAGTGGCCAATTGCAGCAGCTGCTGACGCAGCACTTGCGCATGCTGGCTATCTGTTTGGTACAACGCTGCAGCGGGCCAATACCAAGGCTGTGTTAACGCGTAAGGTTGTAGCACCTCGGCTAAACGCGGATTATGCGGGTAGTCGCGTCGCTCGCCGTTAACATCAATGCTAACAGCAGCCTGGCTTAAGCTGCTACACAGCAGCAAGCACAATGTTGCTAAATAACGGTTACTCATCGCTGCCTTCCTTGTCCGCGGGCACTAAACGGGCAATCCGGCTGATATAAGTCATTTCAAAGCGTTCGCCAAAAGGCGCCAGCTGTTGCGCGCTCTTAATTAAAGTGCCGGTGTTAGTATCAAACCAAAAATCATTTTGCCAGCGGTTATCTAAACGCACGTAGTTTGCCGGGCTGGCATAGGTAACCTGTTCAGTGATGCGTGTTGTGTTCAGGCTATGGCCAAAAAACTTCATAACCTCACCCGGGGCCACGCTAAAACGCGAGCTAAGCGCATAGCCGTATTCTCCATTTTGCCAATCTGCCAGGCGTAACCACTCGGTTGCCGGGTTAATGGCTTCAGTCTGGCGAATTTGATCACCCTGAATATTGCTTAAATGCAGTAAATCATTAGTAAAGCCCACCGTGCGCACAATACGGCCCTGCTGCATTATCAATAAAGCATTATCTGCAGACACCCATTTATGCTGGCCAGCTTCTAAACGCAACAACGCCATAGCGGCCTGGCTGCGCTCACCGTGGCGCACATAAATTAAATCAGAGCGTGCTTCACGCACTTGTTGCAGGGTAAGATTAACGTCTTGTGGCGTACTAAAAGCCAGTTGCAGGGTGTCGATATAAGAGTTATAGGTACCGGAACAGGCACTTAATACAAGCAGTGCGCCTGCGGCAACAAGCTGTTTTATCGCTGTTTTCACAATTTAAGGCTCATGTTTTGTCAAATAACCGCTTTACCGTGCCAAATAAAAACCAACAGAAAACAGCACGGTCATAAGCATGCAGCAATAAAAAAGCCGCCAGCAGGCGGCTTAATATCAAACTACAACTTACTTAACGCTTGGTGCGTAAGTAGCAGTAGTTGTAGAAGTCATAGTGCCAGTACCGGTTACAATTACACCAGTACAAACGCCGTTAACTGGCGCAGCATCACCTGCGTTACAGGTTGGCACTTTTTCTTCTTCTTTTACTGAAGAACCACGGTTGTTAGAGATAATGGCCGCAGCAACAGCTACACCAACAACACCAGCAGCAACAGTAGTAGTAGCAACACCACCGATGGTACCAAAACCACCCGCTTCTTCCTGGGCGTTAACGTTAACAGCAAAAGCTAACGCAGCCGCAGCAACTAATAATTTTTTCATAGTCATTCCTTTAAAAGACGTTGTGCGAAAATTTAACCAAGACTATACCAAAATACCACTAAACATCAAGTACTAAATAGTTAACTTTTGTTTTATAACCGCACTCACCTGCTGCCACATCAATTCGCTTTGTTGCTGCAGTGCCGCACGTTTTTGTGCCAGTTCTGCATTACCCTGGCTGTTAATTACATGCTGCAATTTTTGCTGCAATAATTCAGTGCTGGTATCGGCGGCTAGCAGTGCATCGCGTTGGCCATACTCATCAAATAAACGCTCATATTTATGGCTCCAACTGGTACCCAGGCATGGCACGCCCTGCGACAAGGCACTAACACAACCATGAAAACGCGAGCAGATCACTGCCTTACTTGCGCCGATAATGCCTTTAACTTTTAGCGGGTCATCTTCGGTAATAATCTGCAGACTGCTGTCCCATAGCTGCAGCTGATGGCAAATTTCGCCGTCGGCCTTGCCTTCATGGTTTAACAGCACTGGCGTCAGGCCCAACTGGCGGCTAACTTCTATGGCATTTTTTAGCAACGGCAGATAGCTTTGCTGCCAGTTACTGTATTGATTACGCTGACTAACCATATTGGCGTTAGGGATGATCAACACCTTTCGCTCACCGCTTTGATAATCGTCAGGCAGTACGCCGGTGACCAGGTTAGTAAAATCGCCAAACTGCTGCAGCTGTGAAATAGCGCCTGTCAGGCTGGCCACATGCTGATAACTACTTTGCTCACGGGCGCAAATCAGGCTGGCTTTAGATAAGGCTTTAGCCAGTCGTTGTTTCTCAACCGGCCGACTAAAAGGCCCTAATGCCTGTGGCAACAGAATATAGGGCTTTTGCCAACGGGCAAAGCGACTTAGCTCGGCGGCTAAATATGCGCTATTGGCCGCCGGCCACTGGTCGCCATAAGCAAACCCAGATGCATCCAGCACAACATCAATGTCCACCGCAAACACCAGCCCCAGGTTATTGCGTAACCAGCGTCTTATTTTTTGCGGTATAAAACGGCTTAAACCATTTAAATCTATGCCGGCTTTACGCAGCGGCATACGCTGCAAAGCGCCAAGCGCAGCGCGGGCAGCATAAGGCGAATTCGGGTTAGGCTCCAGCACCAGTTGTGCCCGTGGCCAGTGCAGCTGCATTTGTTGCAGTACGGCGTGCAACATCAGCTCAGCGCCTTTATTGACAAACTGCACGCCCTTTACTTCTATCAGCATTCAGTTAATTTCCTTGATCAATTGCTGCGGCGGCTTTTTTTGTGAAAACGGCACACCACCATCTGGTTTCGCATAGCCGGTAGCCAGCAGCATTACCGGCCGCTGCCAGTATTGCAGCTGCAGTTTTTCGGCCATCTCACGCTCGCGCGGCTCTTCATCCGGCCAGTTAATCGGGCAACTTTGCAACCCCAGGCTCTCCAGTGCCAGCATCAGTTGCATACTGGCCAGCGCCGCATCGATATAAATAACATGGCGGTCACGCTCGGCCTCATAGGCACTTAAATCCCCCACTACCACAATTAAACAGGGAATATTATCGGCAAAGCCCACCGTGCCCATGGCGCATTTTGCGATATCTGCCGCTTTGTCTGCATTATTTATCACGTAAAACTGATACGGCTGGCGGTTACAAGCCGTAGGGGCCAGCGCCGCTGCAGCAACAGCCTGGTACACCAGCGCTGAGTCTACCGGTTTTTGCTGATACCAGCGCACTGAACGGCGCCGCTGAAACAAAGTAAATAACTGGCTGTAACTAACCGGGTTATCCGGTAAAGTCTGGTGGGCATAAGGTATAGCAACGCCGACACTGCTCGTGTCTTTAGTGAGCTCAGCAAATTGCTGTCGGGCCGTTGCAATAACGCCATGGTCGTCCACTACAGTAAAGTACTGCTGCAGTACATCTGTCGCCCAGCCCAACTCTTTCGCGCACAAAGTTTTACTGCTTAGCGCAGCCTTGTATGCGTTTAACGTCTCGCCAATATAAGCCTCAGCAAATACCGGCCGGCGCGGCTGCATTATCAGGCCTTTTTCCAGCCGGTGAATATTGCGCCTGAGTCTGGCGCTGGAGTTATGCGGCTGCTTTACCCGCTTGGCAAACTCCAGCCGCGCTTGCAACACTGCTTGGTGCTCTCGGTAAAACTTGCGGCTAAAAATACTGTAATACAAAGATGCCAAAAAACCATTACCGGCACAGCAACGCACTAAAGCCAATCTAATAGCTGCAAAACCAGCTTTTATTCGTTGACGTGCGGATACAGGAATAAGGCTAACAAGCCTGGTTCTTATCATGCTGGCGCTCTTAAGGCATTAACAACGCGATAAAATAGCATAAAAGTGTCTGCTTCAGCTATTACCAAGCCTGCTATAGGCTGCATTTCACTGTGCACCGGTCTTTTCACTGGCTTTAAACAACTGCCAAAGCTGGCTGCGGGTGCTGCGGGCAAAAAACAAGAATAAAAACGAGGCATAGGCATAAGAAATCAGTGTTGCCCAGGCCGCGCCCACTATACCCATAGTAGGAATTAACCATAAATTCAGGCCAATATTCAGCAAGGCTCCAACACCATGACTTAACAGCGATAACGGCTCCTGCTCAGTAATCAATAAATGCTGGCTAATCAGATAACGCACAAACACAAAGCAACCGGCCCAAATATGAATACGCAGCACCTGCACCGCAGTTGCAAAATCATCACCGAATAGTAAGCTGATAATCCAGGGAGCTGTTAGCGACATAACCAGCGCAATGCAAAGCGCTGAGACGAAAAACAGCGCGGCGTAGCGGCGTAGCTTTACATAATATGGCGTCCAGCCCTGCTGGTGCGCTTTGATCATATCGGGGTAGTAACGCGCAGCTAACGTTGCCGGAAATACATACCACAACTCAGACAGCCTGCTGGCAGCAGCGTAAATACCCGCTTGTTCTGTGCCGGCCATGGCGCCCAGCATCACTATATCTATCTTAAGATAAATCACCGATACGATACCCGACAGCCATAGCCAGGACGAACGCTTAAGTAACAGCTTTGCCTGTTGCCAGTTAAACCAGCGCGGGTGATAACGCGGCCAGCGCTGCTCGCCCTCTTTATAGGGTTGATGCTTAATGCGGTACAACCAATACTGCGCAAGGCCAACGACAAAAAACTCAACGCCGGTAAGCAATAATAGACTGGCAATACCAAAGCCGCTGTACAGCAACGCCAGTTTAATGGCGAAGCTAAGCAGCGAGATAACCGATTTGGCGTAAGCAGTACTGCGAAAGGTACCCTGAAAATTAAGATAGAACTCGAATAATAAAAAACCAAAAAATGCCTGCAACAAAAATAGCACCGGTATGGCAATGGCGGTATTGCCGCTAAACATGGCCGGATACAGCAAGTAAAACGCCAGCAGCATCAGGCTGCCACCAAGCAGACCCAGCAATAAACGCAGTGTCACGGCGCTGTACAGCATCGTCATGGCAGCATGGCCGTTGTCATGCTTTACCATCTGCCGTACAACTATATTGTTCAGGCCCAGGCTGGTAATCGGCACCAAAAAAGCGCTCCAGGCCATTACTATAGAGTACACACCCAGCTCACTGGCACCCAGCATACGGGCAACAAAGACCGTAAGCACAGCACCTGCCGCAAGCTTTACCAGTTTATCACCCAGCATAGCGGTAGCGCGGGCATAGAGTAGTTTTTTGATTAGCTTCAAGTACGGCCTTGCTTAGCATGCTGGTTAACAAAACTTGCGCAGTATAACATAGCAAAATGCAGCCAAGGCAGATGGTATTTAATAGGGTGGGTATTTAATAGGGTGCGTCCCTTATTTAATAGGGTGCGTCCCTAGTTAGAACAACGAATAAGGAGTGCTATCTTTTGGGGCGGCCAACCGGGCGGCTACGCAAAACACAACCATGCTGTTTCTCTAATTGAGCAACGAAGCTTTCGTCACCACACGGCAGCCCTTTTAGAAAACTACTGCGCATTAAAGTTAGCTGCTGCTCTGGCTCAGGTAGTGCCAGCCAATTTTGCCAATTGGAATTAAATGCTTCGCGCCTTGCTACCCATTGCGGGTCGGAGCAAATAACAGCGTCACTGCGATCACCACAATTAAATGCTGCACTTGACCAGGCATAGTCCCAAGCGTGCGATACTATGCCTGCCCTTACCGGGTTACGTTCAACATAACGTATTGCCTGCCACATGTGCGTATCATCCAGCGGCGATGAATAAAACCTCCCCTGCCATAAATGTCCATGCCAACCAAAATGGTAATTAATACGCTGAGCATAGCGCATATTTAACGGCCGCATTACCAAATGCATACTATCTACCGTTTTTGGCACTGCAACAAGGTGAATATGGTTAGACATCAGGCAGTACGCCAGAATATTTAAATCAAACTGTTTACTGTAATGCGCAAGCCATTTCAGATAATAGCGCCGATCATCATCAGAGAAGAACACAGGCTCGCGCCGGTTACCGCGCTGGGTGATGTGATGCGGAATACCTGCAAATACTACACGGCGTTTTCTGGGCATAATAGAGCACAAGAAGCTTTAATTAACTAAATATACACAATAAAAACACAATAAAAAACTTTAATAGGCGGGTAGATTTTTAATAGGATGAGATTTTTAATAGGGTGCGTCCCTATTTACGAGCAGTAACAGCAATAGCGGAAACAGCAGGTAGTACTGCTCTTCTATCGCCAGGCTCCAGGTATGTACCAGCGGTTTAAGCTCGGTGGCGGTACCAAAATAACCGCGCTCACTCCAAAAAAACACATTCGACACAAAGCCCGACAGCGCAACCAGGCTTTGCGAAAAACTCACCATATCGGCCGGTAACAGGCTAAACCAGGCCAGCGGCAAGCAGCACAGCACCACCGCAAACAAGGCCGGTAAAATCCGCCTGGCGCGACGCTCGTAAAAGCTCAGCATACTAAAGCGTTGTTGCTGAATGTCGTTAAGTAAAATGCCGGTAATTAAATAGCCGCTAATAACAAAAAAAATGTCGACACCAGTATAGCCGCCTGGCAGCCAGCTAAAACCAGCATGAAATAGCAGTACCGGCACTACAGCTAAAGCGCGCAGGCCGTCTATGTCTTTGCGATAGAATATTAGGGTGCGTCCCTAATTAAAAATAAAAAGAATATTAGAGAATATTAGGGTGCGTCCCTAATTAAAAATGAGCGTTGTTATTCATGAAGATAAATAATAGGGCGTACCCCTAATAAGCAGTTGCAGCTAAATAACACCCAAAAAAAACCCAGCTATATTAAGGCTGGGTTAAAGAAATTGAAAAACTGTTCGCCAGCGATTATACACAAAAAGCCGAAAAGGCTAAACCTTTTCGCTAAAAAAAGCGGGATAGAAGAATAATAATTTGCAAGCGAAATAACAAGCCTAAAACTGTTAATATTCCAACAATAAAAAAGCCCTGCTAAGCAGGGCTTTTTGGCGTATCAGTTACTAATTACTTAGTAGCTAAACGGTCGCCGCTTACGTTGTAAGCAGAGAATACTTGAGCGCCTGAAGTTTCGATATCGAAAGTCAGAGCTACTTTACCTGAGAAAGAATCGCCCAGTGCAGCACGTACAGTGCCTGAAACCTGAGTGATACCGTTAGGAGTAGTTTCACCTACTACTACGCCGTCTAACAGCTTAGTACCAGCTTCATCGTATGCAGTTGCATAGATTTTGCCAACCTGAGAAGTAGTGTTAGTTACGTACAGGATTTGGCTGATGCCAGCGCCGTATGGTACGTAGTAAACGTTAGCAGTAGTACCGTCGTTTTTGAACTCACCAGCTTTCGCACCGCTCAGAGTAGTGAAAGTACCAGTAGGAGACGTGTAGCTAACTTCAGCAGTTACAGTGTAAACGCCGTCTTGCAGTGCCGCTGGTGCCTTAGTGCCGCCCTGGAACACGTTGATTTTCAGATCGTGAGTACCGGCAGTACCCGCAGCTGCTGCATCACAAGTATAAACCAGTGAAGAAGCTGTTACAGTACCCATAGCACAAGCTGCGTCCAGAGTGTAAGTGCCAGCTGCTGCCTGAATACCTGCAGTAGTAGCGTTGGTGTCAACTAACCAAGAGAAGTCACCAGATACAGTGTATTTAATGCCGTCAGCAGGAACAGTTGCTGAAGCAGCAAAAGTAGCAACCTGGTTAGCGTCAGCATCATCTTTATATGCAACGCCTGTACGGTTAGTAGTATCAACCTGGATAGTGAACTCGCGGTCAGCTGGGTTAGTACCAGTAAACTTGGTACGTACTGATGCTAAGCTAATAGTCTTCTCGAAACCACCTACCGGGCTAACAGCAGAAACGAATTGATCGCCAACCAACAACACGTTACGAGTTAACTTATCACCAGTACCAGCAGTGTCAATTACCACGCCAGTATCAGCTTTAACTAAAACAGTTGCAGCGATTGAAGCTTGAGCCAAAGCACTAGCGCGTGTGAACTGGTAACCAGCAATTTCAACGAACTCAGTAGCCAAAACTGTACCCGCATCAATGCGGAAAGTAGCAGTAGTTGGAGTTTGAGCGATACGAGTGATAGTTACACCAGCTTTAGTAGTTGTAGTGTCATCTTCTTTTGCGGTAGCAGTTGGAGCAACAGATAACTCACCAGCAGAGAAAGTCACAACGAACTCAGTGCCAGTTGGGTAAGCTACGCCAGCATCTAACTGAAAAGCAGGACCGTTAATTGTTAAAGCGTTAGAAGCCTGCTTTGATAAACCTACAGGCGCGAACTCAGTAATTGTAGCAGCTTGTGCAACACCAGCAGCAGCCAGTAATGCAGTTGCTAACAGAGTTTTGTTAAAAGTTTTTGTCATGACAAACATTCTCCAATTTCATGAAATTAGAGCATCGGCTTCTTGCCTAGCTCTTTATCTTCTTATTGCGCCGAGCAATGCGCAATTGTTCGCACTACTTGAGACACAACACGCATTTTATTGAACTACTACAGTATGTCAATAAATAATTGCTTGTTTCTAAAAAAATAAGTACAAGCGTAAACCGGCACTTGTCTACAGTTACCTGTTCGTGATCAGAAGCTTAGACTTAAATTATCAAAGCCCTGCCTGACCTGTTGGTTAATATAATGCCACTGATCTGCCGAGTCAATTACCCGCGGGGTAATCAACAGAATAAGCTCGGTTTTCTCTTTTTTATCGGTTGTCGATTTAAACAGGTTACCAATCAGTGGTATATCGCCAAAGCCCGGTACTTTGGAATTATTTTTTGTGCTGTCTTCCGAGATTAAGCCACCCAGCATAATGGTTTGGCCGCTCTCGGCGATAACCTCAGTTTGGATACTGCGCTCAAAAATAGCTGGCGACCCTTCTATGGTGCTGCCATCTACTGTGCGCGATAAACGTTGCTGTATTTCCATTACCACCAACCCCTGGGCATTAATGGTGGGGGTAACGGTAAATTCTAAACCGGTTTTACGGTAGGTTACGGTAGTGGTTTGCCTGTCGCCCAGTAATGGGTCTGACGTAGATGACGATATGGTAGGAATATCATTACCGACAGATATACTGGCGCTTACGCCGTCACGCACCACGATGGAGGGATTTGATAACACATTAACCAGAGAGTTACTATCACGCAACTTGGCCTGTACCTGAGTGCCATTTTTTAAATAATTAAGGCTTAAACCGGTTATGCCTGCCACACCAAAGGCGCCGGTGGTGCCGTAACCAAAGCTGCCGTTTTGGATGGCAAATTCAACGCCCATAGCGAATTCATCGGTGAGTGTTACCTCGGCAATAGTGGCTTCCAGCAATACCTGCTTGGGCATAATGTCCAGCCGGCGGATCATGGGTAACAGCGACTGATACTCGGTGCCGGTGGTATAAAACACCAATGAGTTTGAGCGCTCGTCTATAGTAAGGCTTATATTTTCACCCTGCACTGACGTAGGTGCTTTGCTGGCAGTATTATTACTGCCTCTTGCTGAACTGCTTGCACTGTTGCTTGACTGTGAATTATTGCCACTCACAGCAGAGGCTGTATCACGGCTTTGGTTACCGGCACGGCTACTGCCTGGGGCAATTAGTGAAGATATAGACTGCCCCAAATCTGATGCACGGGCATAGCGCGGGTTATAAATAAAGTAGCGTTTTTCCGGGCCTTCGCTGGGAATATCCAACTGCTGCGCCCAAAACCTTACCCGTTCCAGCAGACTTTTTTCGGCGCTAAAAGCCACAACCGCGCCGATGTGCTCTATTGGCATTAACTGCAAGGTACCATTACCCTCGCCTACCATGACCTGGCGAATACCTTCGGCTCCCAGCAAATCGCGTACTTGTTTAGCAAACTCTTCCGGGGTAAGGAAGGTTAGTTTAAACATAGCCAGGTTACGGCCGCGATTAAGCGGTACATCCAGTAAATTAATCAAATCTAAGGCACGCAAAATATCCTGACGATTACCACTAATAAACAGACTGTTATTAGATAAATCGGCATCAACTTTTACCGGCGTAAATTCACGGATAGTACGTTCAACAGCAGAGTTATTACCGAAGCGCAGCGGCACAATTTGTAAGATATTGCCAACCGATTGTGGCACTTTTACCGGCTCGCGGCCAAAACCTACCAGCGTATTAGCCCCACCCTCAACTAACGGATGAATATATAACACGGCTTCGTTTTCGTTAACAATAATACCTTTTTGCTGTAATAGCTCGTACAACAATTGAAAGGCCCGGCGTTTAGACACCTGATTGCCAATATTCAGCGTTACCGGCTGGTCAAGCCCGTTAACATCGGACGCCAATACATAGTTCACCCCCAGCAACTCGTTAAGTACGGCATGCAGTAAATCTTTTAATGGCATTTGCTCGGCGCTAAAACTGACCATTTCTTTATCGCTAAAGCGTGCTGCCAGGTCAGTTCTGGACACCGGTTGTGCACTAAACGGCCGGTATACCTCAAGGTTGCTGTATAACGGCTGCTTTGCCGGCGATTCAGCGGTAGCAATATTGTCGGGCTCGTTAGTAGCAATTTGCGCCGCGCCAGCAAATTTAGATACCGGCACTGTGTGGCGGCGGTCAGATTGCGTGCTGGCGCAAGAGGCCAGCATAAGGCTGACAACAGCAACGGTTAACAGCTTAGGTTGAAACATAATTATTGTGCCTTTGAAAGTTTAACGTCGGACTTAAACAGATATAAGCATTGGCGGATATCAGCGCCTGACAAGCAGACCTGATATTTGCTGATATCAGCAACCTTAAGCGTGCCTATATCATCGTGTAATTTAACCTGTTGCGCTGGCGCATTAGTAGCGGCCTGGCTTGGGTCTAATACCTTTATTACCGCAAAGGGCGTAGCCGCGCTGAAAATACCCAATAGCTGATATTGCTGCCCGTTGTGCTCAAACTGATCGCGCACTGCTGCAGTGCTGTTTTGTTGTTCTTGCTCTGTGTTTTGCTGCGCTTCTGGCGGTATTTGCCAGGATGCCGCAGCATTTTTGGCAGAGACAAATGTTGCCGGGGTAAACGCAGGCGCCTCTGGCAGTGTTAAAAGACGCGCGTCGGCCTGAGAAACCGGCATAATTTTGCTGATCAACAACCACAATGCCAATAGCACAATAGCAGCCAGATAGGTTAGAAATGCAGCAGATAATTTTATTGGTAGCAACTTTGCAAGCAACATAATTACTCCGTGTCAGTCAGCTGATAACGGTACACCAAATCAAAACTGGTGGTTACCGAACTGTGAATACTAAGCTGTCTTTGCCAATTAAAAGCGCCACTTATCAGCTGCAGATGCGGCTGAGCCACAAGTTCAGCATGTAAGGCTGATATGGCTGCCGGTGTACCAGATACCCGAAGCTTTACCGTGGCTTGTTGTAAATTTGCACTAGCCTGCTCTGGCAACACCAGCCAGTCAAATAACTCAAACCTGGCATTGTTGGCACTTACCAGCGCCTGAATACGTTGCTGCGCACTAAGCTGGGCGTCTCCTGGGTTTTGATGTGCCGGATAAATAGTGGTTAACTGTGCCGATAATTGTTGCCAGGCTAAAGCTATTTGGTTTATCTGCTCTTGCTGTTGTAGCAGCTGCTCGCCACGGTCTTGCCGTTTTTGGTAAAGTTGTATTTGCTCATAGGTATCGGTTTGCCATTGTTGCAGCGGCAAAATAGCAAAGCGGATTACCAGTAATGACACTAATAACAGCAGCAACAGGTTTTTATTTCGCATCGGCTACACCACTTGTCTGGCGTAACGCCAACTTAATAACAAACACTTCTTTGCCGGCCTGGGTTCGTAGCGGTGCATCTAACCTTATCTGTGACAAGTAAGGTTGTTGCTTTAGCCATTCCAGTAATTGACTTACCTGTATAGCATTGCCACGAATAGTTATTTCGCTGGCATCAAACCTGATGTTTTGCGGCTCAACGCCGCGCGCAGCCATATCAGCTAATAATTGCCATATTACGGCGCTGTCAACCCTTTGTGACTGCAGTTCGATACGTTGCTGTACTTGCTGCGCTAGTTGCTCAGTAGTGTCTACTTTTTGCAATAATTGGCTTACCAATGGGTCTTGCGGCACTGTGGTTAACTGCTGCTGTTGCCAAAGCAAGTAACCAGAATAAAGCAAATGATAGCCAAGCAGCACTGCTGCGCCACTAATAGCATAGGGTTTCCAGTTGATAGCCGTTACCGCAGCTGTTGGGGGCAGTACACACTGCCATAGCACAGCGTCTGATACGCTGTTTAGTGCCTGTAACAAATTTGCCTGATAAGCTTTTGCCGGCTGTTGGGGTAGCACCTGAATAAACGGACAACCAGAGGCATGATTAAAATGACTAATATCAGGTAAATGTGCTGATTTGGGTAGTGAGGCTATGTCATCGTTTAACCTGGCCAGGTAATAGCTATAGTCGGCAGCGGCAATTTCTACTGCTTGTTGCGGCTGAAGCGTGTTACCAAACAATAAAGATTCCGGCAACCAAAAGATTACCGACGGAAACTGCTGCGTTAGGCTCTTGTCGATAAAAAACGAACGCACGCTGCGCTGTCGTGTTTGCACCGGTGAAATAATATGAATAGCCACCTGATCAGCAGGGGTTTGGTTTGCCAGTATTTTTTTTAACGCCGTTAAATCGGTAACCGGATAACGTTGCTGTTGTTCCTGATAGCTTCTTCTGGACAGTACCAATGCCAGCAAAGGCAACCGCCGGTTTTGAGCAGCAATACCACCGATGGGCGCTAAACCGCCATGCCAGTATGCGGCAATGTGGCGCAATACTTTAGATATAAGCCTGGTTTGCATGTTCAGAAAACTCTCTCAGGTAAAACATTGATACGCTGCCGGTGCCAAAATGTTAGTGGCAGCTTTTCGTGCGGCTTAAATGTTGCTTCGTATAAGCGGGAAACTTTCACTGTGCTGTCCTGCTGGCTAATAACAATTCGGTATCCCGGGCCGGTAGAATAACTGATTGTGTCGTCAGGTTCTATATTTGTCAGGCGCCAAAACATATTTGGTGTTAGATCACCACTGCTGCGCAGCTGCATTATCTGCTGCACCAACTCCGGGGCCAGTATGGTGTGTAAAATGGCTTCTGGTGCCAGCATCGGATTGAAAAACGGCCGCTGATATAAAGTAATAAACGGGCTGATGTCGTGATAAAGCTGCGGTGTTATGCCGGGAATAGCTGTTAGTTCAACTAAGCTTTGCAACGGCGCATGGCGCTGTGGTTGCCCTGCCAGTTGCAATGCACGGCTTGAAGCGTCGGCTTTTTTTTGCCAGGCATTGAGCGCAGCAATAATACTCAGGGCTTCGCTTTCTGATTTGCCAAACTTTTGCATTAAAGAGCCTATATGATAGTTGCCAAAGCTACTTATGCTATATAAACCCGAAAAGTCCTGAATTTGAATAGTAAAACCCTGATCGGTAAAAGGCTGATTGTGCAGGTTCCAGCCAATAAAACCGCTGCTATCGCCAGTAATAATGGCCAGTTCTACTTTACTTTGTATGGTCTCCAGTTGCAGCAGCAATGAAGCACGGTTTTGCACTGCTTCAGCCAGGGCCAGTTGGCTGCGGGCCTTATGCTGCATTGACAGTAAAATTACCGATAGCATGGCGGCAATTATAAGCACCTGAAATAAAGCAATACCTTGTTGTATTTGCCGCATTGGCTGTTGCATATACATTACTGGTTATCCAACCTGCGACCTTTAAGTACATCCATTCTATCTGGCAATATTATTGGCCAAACAGTGTCATCAAATGCAATGACAATTTTTTCCGGCTGCAGACCGCGTGCTATACCGTCGAAATGTAGCTCCCAGCGGCGCAAGTCTTTGGCGGTTGTTGCCGCATCCAGTCTGGTTGCTACGTCAGGCCAGCCAAAATACTCAAACTGCAGACTATCTAAATTAGAGGCGATATTAAGACGAAAATTAAAGTTAAGCTGCTGGGCGGCATTGAGCAGCGGTGTATTGGTAATAGCGGCCTCTTCATAATACAAAGCAAACTTGCCACTAGCGGCTGGCTCTTTCAGTACCCTATATACCGCAAGCTTACCGGCATGATAAATGCCACTTTCGGTAACACCGGTAAAACCCTCTTCACGGCCAAGAAAATAAAAGCCATAACCTGTATCGGATTGCACCTCATAAGCGACGGTTGCCTGCAGTGCTGTAGCCAGCAGATCCAAATGCTTATACAACGCAAAATGTTGTTGTTGACGATTGCTGTCGGCCTGCCATTGCTGAGTTAAGGTTTGGATAGTCATGGCTGCCATAGTAAGCAATGACGTTAAGATAACAATAACAATCAGCAGCTCTATCAGTGTAAAGCCGAGTTGCCGGGGCTTACTCATGGTTTGTCACTCCAGCCCAGTTTTTGATATGAATAACTGCGCTTTGCACCAGCACTTTCCAGCTGTATTTGTATATCAAACAGCAAAAACCTATTCTCCACTTGTGCTTGACTACCGTCTTGCTCATTGGTTGGTATTGCTTTTGGTGAATAACGACTGTTAAGGTTTGCTTGCCAGCGATATGCCACAGAGCCTAAGCGCCCCTCGCCGGACAACGTTTCTGCTGCCGCCGGCCTTAACGCAGTTTCTACCTGGTCAACAATAATATTTAACGGTGTATGCAGGGCTATACGCTCTGTTGCCATAACCGATGTTTGCCGGGTAGCACTAAAGCTGATTACCGCAATAGCGATCGCCAGAAACAATATGCTACTGGCTATTAATACTTCAATTAGGGTAAAACCTTGCTGTTTTTGCATAAGCGTAATTAAAACCCGACGCCCAACAGCGTAGCACCGGCAGGCAGCAGGGTTAATGTTTGCGGTTGTCGACGCTGCATAGCATTTAACTGAGGTTGGCTGGCAAAACCATTGGCACTGAACACAATATTTTGTGGTGTAAAGAAGAGTTGCTCAAACTCATAGCGTACGTTTTGACCGCCGAAATCAACCGCCAGCAATTTGCCCTCAAATGTTAGATAAGCCGGTTGCGACGTTAAAAATGCCTGCGACTGGTAATGCCGGGTAATTTTTACGGCATCGTACCATTCATCTGATGCTTTTATCCGCTCCAGCGCGATATTACCCAGCGGACCTACCAAGGCAAATACGGTTGCCATTAGCACAATCACTACCAATAGTTCTATCAGGGTAAAACCGGTTTGCTTGGCCATATCAGATAGCGATATCCGTCGTCGCGGTTATGCTCATCATCATTACAACAACGACTGAACCGACGATAATCCCCATGGTTAAGATAAGCAGTGGCTCAAGTATGGTTGTCATACGGCTTACCCACTGGTTAAAGTTGTCACGGCTGCGGTTAGCTATTTCAGTGAATATTCTTGCCAGCTCGCCGGCCTCTTCACCAACTGACAGGATTGAAGCAAAATAAGCCGGAAACAAGCGTGTATTACCCAAGGCAACGGACAACTTAGAACCATGGCTGATTTTATCAGCAGCAATGCTGAGCTCATCTCGCAGTAAAGGATTGCTTATACTCTCTATCGCGAGCTGTAGTGCTTTGTCTATCACAATACCGGACCTGAGCATCAGGCTAAGCGCATCGTTAAAGCGGATCCTGGCCGCTTGCAAAACGGCCTGATTTAGCACTGGTACTTTTAGTATGATGCCAGCCCAATACGATCTGACTGCAGGGTGTTTTAATGCTCGTTTAAACAAGTACCCAGTAGCAATTAGCGCAAACAATACCATCCATTGATACTGCTGCATAAAGTCGCTTACGCCCAGCAAAGCACGGGTATAAACGGGCAGATGTTCAACATTGGCAAACATGGTAGCTAAATTTGGTACTACCACGTTAAAAATAAAGGTGATAGATAAAATACATACTGCCAGGATCACTAACGGATAACTTATTGCCTGCTTAATTTTGTTAGACAATGCCTGTCGATAATTAAGATCGTCGGCTAAACCACTAAACACCTGTGCCAGTTGGCCAGACTCTTCTGCAATTTTTAGCAAGTTTACATAAAGCACATCAAACACATGCTCGTGGCGGGCAAAAGCTTGCGATATCTTTTTACCTGCTTTTAGATCAGCACTGATAGCCTGTAACAACTCTTTTAAGGCAGGCTTATCTGCAGTCTCAGCCAGCAGCGCAATACCTTTGTCAATTTTCAGACCGGCTTCAAGCAAAAGCGACAGCTCACGGGTTAAAAATACTTTGTCAGTAAGGGTTATTTGTGAAAACCCCAGCCGGGTTGCAAAGTCAGGGCGTAGTTCTTTAACGTCTGATACCAGAATACCCTGCTGCTGAAGCATCAATATTGCTGACGCTTTTTCCGGCGCTTCGATAATGCTTTCTATCAAGGCGCCTTGCTTATCATAACCTGAATAACGATAGCGGTTCATTAACCAGCAACCCTGAACACTTCAGCTACGGTAGTTTCACCAAGCATGGCCTTTAACAAACCATCATCAATAAGACTTCTGGCACCATTTTTACGCATTAGTGATCTTGCTGAAATAATAAAGTTTTCGTTCTTGGGTATAGCCATAATTGACTCATCACAGCGTAAATATTCCATTATTGCTGTTCTGCCTTTGTAACCGGTGTGATTGCATTGCTCACAACCCACAGCTTTCATTAACTTAATATCCGTAAGCTGCAATGCTGCAGCACGCTGCTGCAAGCTGTGTTTACGTATTAAATCTTCAGCCTCCGGATCGGTAGCTTTACAATGCGGGCATAATTTTCGCGCCAAACGCTGAGCAATAATGGCAACTAAAGCGGCGTTAAGCAGAAATTCGTCAACGCCTAAATCTAGCAACCGTGTATATGCACTTGGTGCATCATTAGTGTGTACTGTCGAGAATACCAAGTGACCAGTTAATGCCGATTGCATAGCAATAGCGGCGGTTTCTTTGTCACGTATTTCGCCCAGCATAATGATGTCAGGGTCTTGCCGCACTATGCTGCGCAACCCGGCTGCGAAATCAAAACCAATATCAGCATGCACCTGCACCTGATTAATACCATCTAACTGATACTCTATTGGATCTTCCAGCGTAATAATTTTCACCGCCGGGCTATTTAAGTGTTGTAAAAAGGTATACAAGGTAGTGGTTTTACCAGAACCTGTAGGTCCAGTGAGTAAGATCACACCGGAGGTTTTACTAAGATCTGCTTTTATTAGGCTTTCAATATCACTGTGCATACCGAGGTCTTGCATTTGCGGTTTCAATGCATCTTTGCGTAAAAAACGCATTACGACACTTTCGCCCTCGTTACGTGGCAATACAGACACACGTATGTCCATATCATTACCATTGATGCTCATTTCTATTTTGCCATCCTGAGGACGGCGA
Organism: Rheinheimera gaetbuli; assembly: GCF_054781935.1. Classification (NCBI taxonomy): domain Bacteria; kingdom Pseudomonadati; phylum Pseudomonadota; class Gammaproteobacteria; order Chromatiales; family Chromatiaceae; genus Rheinheimera; species Rheinheimera gaetbuli. Next base: position 36,755 of record NZ_BAAGTL010000012.1, on the reverse strand, counting down.
CGCTCAGCAATATCCATAGAACTTAAGATTTTTAAACGGGTTACTGCAGGTAATGTCATGGCCCGTGCAATAGTATCGGCGTCGTGCAAAACGCCATCTACCCGGTAACGTACACGTCCTTTTTGCAAGTCCGTTTCGATATGCATATCTGAGGCGCCTTGCTTTACTGCCCGGTAAATAAGATTATTTACCAAATTTACTGTAGGAGCTTCGCTGGCAAGCTCGAGTAGTTTGTCTGTCTCGTTATCACCATCGCTCGTTTTATCAAACTGACGCGTTAAAACATGAAACTTAGTTTTGTATTGCTCAACTAATTCTTCACTTGCTACAGCTAAAACATAAGTGATACCGATATGCTGTAAGTAGTCCATACACTTTGCATCAAGCGGGTCATTGACCAAAAAAGACCAGCTACTATTTTCTAACTGAAACGGTACCCAGTTTTGCGTGGCCAGTGTTGCCACATCAAACGGAAATTGTTGATATTCCGCAACATCAAGCGAGGGTAATTCAGTAATATAGGGCAACGATAGCCATTTACTGTAGAAAGAAGGTAACTGGTCTGTTGAAAGCGCACCAAGATTAACTAAAACTTTCTCAAGCCTACCACCATGCTTTTTAATATAAGCAATGGCTTTGTCTAACTGAGCTGCATTGACCTGAAAGTCATTAACTAACAGCGATATCAATTTGTCCATTAATTAGCAACATCCTTAGCGGTGTCTTCTCCCCCTTCACGCCCGTCGCTACCGTATGAGATCAGATCGTAGGGTTTACTGTCACGTCCCGGTGTACGATAAACATAAGGATTCCCCCAAGGATCCAGCGGAATAGCCTGAGGAAAATAAGGGCCGTCCCAATTCGGGTGATCGCCTTTGAGTAAATCGTCCAGAGATGCAGGATAACGCCCCATATCTAATCGATACGTATCGAGTGATGTTTGTAAGAGCTTAATTTGTGCTTCTGCGGTTTTTGTTTTGGATGAATCCACTTTTGAGAACATCCCCGGCGCGACAATGGACGCAAGCAAGCCCAAAATAACAATAACAATTAACAGCTCTATCAGCGTAAAACCGCGAGTTTGCTTAACCTTCATCTGTGATCCTGTGTTGTAAACTGAGTTATTACAATGCTGTGGCATCTTACCGTATGGCCCCGATATCGACAAGGCTGCAGCGCTACGGTGAGACCCTAGGCCGGCAAAATAGTTTCAAAGCCGGCATTGGCGATACGCTGTTGCCAGCTCCAGGCGGCTAGTGTTTGCGCGCTGATTTGCACCGGTTGCGGCTGTGGCCAGCTGCTTAGCTGCTGCAAGTCATGGTATTGCAATGGCTGGCTGGCCAAAAAACGGCTTACCCAGCTGGTTTTATTGCCAATTACCGGCAGGCCGCAGGCGGCGTACTCCAGCAATTTGGTGGAGGTTTGAAAATTATACGGGTACACATCCGGCACGTAATTCAGGCCAAAACGGGCCTGGTTTAACAGCTGCGGAATTTGACTATTGGGTACCGGGCCGACAAAACGCACATTAGCGTAGTGCTGATAGCGGCGCTGCAAATAGGCCGATGGCGGGCCTACTAGCCAGATACTGGCGTGTGGACGCAGCCGCAGCACAATATCAAGTGCTTTTTCTAACTGGCGGCTTTTATCCATTGAGCCAGCGTATATCAGGTCGCACTTTTTTTCGCTATGTTGTGTGCAAATAAAATGGCCGGACAAGCCCATGTCACGGTAGCGCACCGGCACATCATCGTTAAAATTAAGCAGCTCGCTCTGGCGCGGATTTTGAAATACCCGCAAATGCGGGCGGATATTCAGCCGCTGTTTTAGCTGGTCTTTAAATCGGGCCAGTGGCGGTGTGGATAACGACGCGTACTCGTGCACAATAAATTGCTGCGGCTTTGGCTGATACCGAAAATAGCCCATAAAAAACCAAACAATATCATAGCCATGCAAATTAGCTTCAGGTGTGTTAATAACAACCTGATAACGATGGCGGAAATAGTCGGCGTACGCCTGTAATTCAGGCAGTTGGGCTTTGGACTGATGCACAAAGCAAAGAGATTTCACCGCTGTAACCCCCGGCTAAATAGTACCAGGCTCCAGGCGCGGCGCACTAACAGGGTTTTCAGCACCCGCAGGCACTGTGTTAAGGGCAAATGGAAAAAGGCACGCCAGGGAAACGGCTTATTGTTATGCAGCGCATAATTAACCTGATGGCTGGCCAGTTGGGCAGAAGTCATAAACTTATGATGTTTCTCCAGTAGCAGCTGGTAGCCTAGTTCGCGCCGGTTAGAAGCGGAAATACGCTCTGACTGATGGTCCTGATGCAGAATGTAGCTGCAACTGCTTATCCGGTAGCCTTTACCATAGGCGGCCGCAAGCCGCAGCCAGGTGTCGTAGTCCTGACAACTGGGCAGTGTTATATCAAAACCGCCAATAGCGCGCAATGTCGATGTGAGCGTAAACAACTGATTACCCACGACATTGGCATAAAGTAAATGCTGATAATTAATGGCTCTGGCGCGGCGCGCATAATTAAATAAGCGCTGTTGAGCGGTAATAACGGTATAACCGGTACATAAAAAAGCGCAGTCGGTACAGCTGTACCAATGCTGTACCAGCTCGCTGATGCGCTCTGGCTTAAACTCGTCGTCATCGTCCAGGCCGGTGATAAAGTCACCGCGGGCCAAATTAATGGCGGTGTTTCTGGCCACAGGTGCGCCACCTGGCACCGGCAGATACAGGTATTTTATTTGCGGATAGTCGTTCAGCAACTGCTGGTTTTGCTGCGCTTGCTCAGGCGTTGACCCATCGTCAACGACGATGATCTCAAGGTTGGTATAGGTTTGTGCCACACAACTGCTGATGGCCCGCGCTAACAGCTGCGGGCGGTTTTGCGTGGCAATATAAATACTGACTAGTGGCTGCTGTATAGGCGCACTGACTGTTTGGCTTTGTTTAGACAACACGTTTGATCTTGCTACTGATGTTATCGGTAAGCTGGGTTAAAGCAACCAGATCACAGTTGTCGTCTGAGGGGGCAAAGGCAATATGGCTGTTTAATAGCAAATGACGAATAGTGCCTATGTCATAAGTATCACAAGCGCTTTGCATTGCTTGCATTAACTGCTGTATTTCTGGCCAGCTGAGCGCGGATTCATTGGCTTTCATAATGCGTGGGTGCTCAGTTGGCAACTCTTCACCACCAATCAGCAGTTCTTCGTACAGTTTTTCACCCGGGCGTAACCCTGTGTAATGAATTTCGATATCGCCGTTAGGGTGAATATCGTCTTTCACTTCCAGGCCCATTAAGTGGATCATACGCCGGGCTAAATCAGCAATTTTTACCGGTTCGCCCATATCCAGCACAAACACATCGCCGCCCTCGCCCATAGCACCGGCCTGGATCACCAGCTGTGCGGCTTCGGGAATGGTCATAAAATAGCGGATAATATCTTTATGGGTTACCGTAACCGGGCCGCCGCGGCGAATTTGCTCGCGAAACAGCGGCACCACTGAGCCACTGGAACCCAGCACATTACCAAAACGTACCATGCAAAAACGGGTGCCGCTCTGGCGCTGAGACAAGCCTTGCAACACTAGTTCGGCCAAACGTTTACTGGCGCCCATAATATTGGTGGGCCGCACCGCTTTATCAGTAGAGATTAACACAAAGGTTTCCACACCGGCGGCGATTGCTGCTTCAGCGGCCTGCCAGGTACCAAAGACATTGTTACGTATGCCTTCTGCCACATTAAACTCAACCAAAGGCACATGCTTGTATGCGGCGGCATGGTAAACAGTGGTAACGTTAAAACCAGCCATCACTGTTTGCAGCCGGTTTAAGTCCTGGGCGGAACCCAGCACCGGCACAATGCGGGTTTGCGGGCTGCGCTGCGCTACCAGGGATTTTAGTTCCTGCTCAATGTTGTACAGCGCAAATTCTGACAGTTCAAACAGCACCAGCGCCTTGGGCTGACAGATAACAATTTGCCGGCACAGTTCAGAGCCAATAGAGCCGCCGGCGCCAGTGACCATAACAACCTTGTCTTGCGTATTGGCTTTAATTAACCTGTCAGACGGGTTTACCGGGTCGCGGCCAAGCAAATCTTCAATTTTTACATCCTGCAGCTCGTCGATGCGCATGGTACCGCTAACCAGGTCGCTCATGCCGGGCACCGACTGCACCGGTATTGGCAGCTCTTCCAGGGTATCGAGCACTTCGCGGCGCCGTGCGCGGCTGGCAGAGGGCACAGCCAGCAAAATGCGGCTGATGTTAAAGGCTTTTATCTGGCTGCTAATTTGGCTGGGCGCGCCCACCGGTATGCCCAAAATGGTTGAGCGTTGCAAGGTGGTATCGTCGTCGACAAACAGCACCGGGTTGTATTGTTCGCCATTCATTAATGCCTGGGCTAACTGGCGGCCAGAAGAACCGGCGCCATATATTAATACCCGCTCTTTGTGGCCATTGTTACGCTGGCCCAGAAACATTCGTGCTAACAGGCGTAAGCCGCCCGACGTTAGCATGGCCAGTACCGCATAAACAAAAATCAGGTTGCCTTTGTCATGTACGCCGGTGATGCTAAATAACAGCATTAACACAAAGGCGCTGCTGACAATACCGGTAAGTACGGCGCCCAGCGCATGCTGGCCAATATAACGAATAACGGCGCGATACAGGCCCAGCTTGGTGAAAATAAGCAGGGTGATCGGCAAGGTGATAGCAAAAGATAGCGCCAGTTGTGGTATATCGGTTTGGCCGTTTTGCTGGGTAAGAAAAAAGGCAGCAAGTAACGAACTTACTAAAAAGCCAATGTCCGCAAATACCGACAATAAACGTTTGATGGAACGGGGTAACCCCAGCATCCAGGTTAGCATGTAAAACTCCACTTGCAGGCCGGCATTACACCGGCTTATGCGCACAAAACCCTGCGATTATAGCACTGTCAGCTATAAGCTCTATGGCTATAAGGGGCGCTTTTATTGTTTTTGCAAAATAGCATTAAGGCATTTACGAAAGTGGGCGCCTAACTGCTTGTCTCTTAACCCATATTCAACAAATGCCTGCATATAACCAAGCTTACTGCCACAATCATGGCTGCGGCCTTTAATCTGGTATGCATTTACTTTTTCGGTTTCCATCAGCAGTGCTATGGCATCGGTAAGCTGTATTTCATCGCCCGCGCCGACGGGCGTGCGTTTAAGACAGCGCCAGATTTGCTGATTAAACACATAGCGTCCCACTACCGCCAGATTTGACGGTGCCTGTTCAACGTCGGGCTTTTCAACTATCGCCGACATTGCCACAGAATCGCCCGGCTGCATAGCTTTACCAGCAACGTCTACCACCCCATACTGACTTACCAGTACTTGCGGCACCGCTTCAACCATTACCTGACTAACAGCAGTGTGATGATAGAGCCGCACCATCTCAGCCAGGTTATCCTGTTCCAGGTCGCTGTCGTAGCTGTCAATTAATACGTCGGGTAGTAACACACAGAATGGCGCATCGCCAACCAATGGCAAGGCACACAGTATGGCATGGCCCAGGCCTTTTGCCTCGCCCTGGCGCACATGCATTATCGTGACGTCTTTAGGGCAAATTGCCTGCACTTCATCCAATAACTGGCGCTTTACCCGCTTTTCCAGCATAGACTCGAGCTCGAAGCTTTTATCAAAGTGGTTTTCAATCGAATTTTTTGATGAGTGCGTCACCAACACAATTTCTTTAATACCAGCGGCGATACATTCATCGACCACGTACTGAATAAGCGGCTTATCTACCACCGGCAGCATTTCTTTTGGTATGGCTTTAGTGGCTGGCAACATGCGGGTGCCAAGCCCGGCGACCGGGATAACCGCCTTGCGAACTGTATTGATGTTTTGCATGTTTGTTGCAGCCTCAAACGTAAAGTGCTTAGCTTAGTACTAATATAACAATGCTTGTAGTTTCTAAAACCAGCACGGATCAGCTGGCAATAATAGCATTAATGCCATGTAACAAAAAAGCCGTTTGCAGTGCCTGTTTAGCCTCTTTGCCGCCATGCACTATGCGTACCCGCTGTGGTTTGCGCTTTGTTCGGGCAACAAAGTTAAAGACGCCTGTTTTATCAGCATGAGCTGAATAGCCGCTTAATGTCACTGCTTTTACTCCCCTCTTTGGTAAAGAGTGTACCACTACAACTAAAAGGAAGCTTAACAGCAACTGCTTTTACTCCCCCTCTTTGCCAAAGAGGGGGTTGGGGGGAGATTTGGGATTAGGGGGAGATTTGACAGATTATTTAACCCTATCCCCACTGCCCTTGCCGGCCACTGTCATAAAAATATATTTAAAGTAGTTAGCCAATGTCAGCTGTTGCAACATTTTGGCGTCGGTTTCTGCCAGTAACACCGGTGTCGACATATCAATATCATTTACCTGCGCCAGGCCGGTAATACCCGGGCGGGCGGCTAATACGCCGCGCTGTTCACGCTCAGCTATTAGCTCTTGCTGATTAAACAAACACGGCCGCGGGCCCACCAGGCTCATTTGGCCACAAAGCACATTCCACAGCTGGGGCAACTCGTCTAACTTGGTTTTACGTAAAAAGCCGCCAAACGGCGTAATAGCACTGGCACTTGCTAAATGGCTGGCCACATGGGCTGTATCGGGCTGCATAGTGCGAAACTTTACCAGCGTAAACGGTTTTTTATTGCGCCCTACCCGCACCTGACAAAAAATGGGTGAGCCTGTATCAAATAAGCCTATAACGGTAAGAATAACCAATACCGGAAAACCAAACACCAGGCCACAAAGGGCGAAAATAATATCTAACAACCGAATTAACATACAACCTCTAAAATAAAGGATTAAATTCCTACAACCTCAAACCCGCTTTAATCCCCACTCTTTAGAAAAGAGGGGGCTGGGGGAGATTAAAACAGCGGGCGACGCCCTGCTCTACCGTTAGCGGCGGTATCCAGCCCAGTGTTTGCTTGGTATGGGCAATATCCAGTTGCAGGTTGCCACACAACCGGTCTACCACAGCTGTTTTACCAGTAAGTTTAGCCACCAGATTTAACCAGCTTACCGGCACCGGCAACAAGCGCGGTTTATGTCCGGCAGTAATCGTCAGCATTTGTAGCAGTTCAGTGGTAGAAACATCCTGGTCATCACTAACCAAAAACGTCTGGTTTGCTGCCTTAGGATGCGTTATACAGCGAATAATTAAATCTATCAAATTATCCAGCGCCACCAAACTGCGCTTATTGTTTATAGCACCCAGTGGTAACGGCAGGTTTTTCTGTGCCAGCTTAGCCAGCTTACCAAAGTTCCCGGGAGCATTGGCACCATATACCAAAGGTGGGCGTATAATTACTACCTCTATACCGGTTTCTGCTGCTATATGACGCAGGCCAATTTCGGCTTCTAGTTTTGATACTGCATAGTCTTCAATCGGGGCAGGCTTGTCATCAAAGCAAAACGGCGCAGTATTACTGATACCATTTACCCCGATTGAACTCAAAAAAATAAAACGCTTAACACCCGCAGCGCCAGCCAGACGCGCCAACTCTAACGTAGCTTCAGTATTCACTTTGCGAAACGCTGATAGCGGATCACTGCTGTTGTCAGACAACACATGAGCCCGTGCAGCCAGGTGAATCACACAACCTACATCGCTATAATCCAGCCAATTAAGCTGAGACTTGTCAAAGCTGTCTACCAGCTGTACTGTTAATGCAGGTGAATTTATCATCCCTGTTGCATTGCGTACTACAGCGGTTAATGAATTCCCGCCTTGCAGCAATTCATAGGATAACGCTTTGCCAATAAAACCATTGGCACCGGTAAGCATAATTTTCATGATTTTGCGGCTACTTGCTGATAGACCTGCTCAGTATCACTGATCATCCGCGCTAAAGTGAAATGCTGCAGATAACGGGTACGAGCGGCATGCCCCATAGCTGCACGTAAAGGCCGCGAGTTAATTAACTGTTGTAGTGTTTCAAGCAGAATATTGTCATCCGCTGGCGGTATTAAAAAACCGCAGCTCGTATCCAGAGTTTCTTTTACGCCGCCCACATCGGAGGCAACAACCGGTAACCCCAGACTCATTGCCTCTAATATAGTCAACGGCAACCCTTCCCAATGCGATAAAAGCACGAAGGCATCTGCCACGGCTAAGCGTTGCGGTACATCAGAGCAGGCACCACTGAAGGTAACCTTTGCAGAAATACCCAACCGCTGGCAAAGCGCCCGGGCTGCCGGCAAGCCCGGGCCGTCGCCCACCAACTCCAGATGCCATGGCAGTTCCGCCAATTGCGACAGAACTCTGAGCAAACGCGGCTGATCTTTTGGCTGCTCAAAACGTGCCACCATAATCAGCCGAACTTCTGCTTTTTCGCTGTGCTCCACCACGCCGGTATGTTGAGCTTTGTCTGCAACGCCGTTGTGCACCAATGTCAGCCGCATCGCAGATGCCACCCTATTTTGTATAGCCAGCGTCTTGTCATACTCTGATACCGCAATAATTTTAGCTGCCAGTGGCGCCGCCAAGCGCTCTAGCACCCGATACAACCAGCGCCTTTTTGCCGAAACGCCCTCAGTAAAGGCCCAGCCATGCGCCGTAAACACACAAGGCACACCGGTTGCTTTGCACGCCAACCGTCCAAGCAAACCTGCTTTTGAGGAATGTAGATGCACTATATCTGGCTTAAATGTCGTGATAGCACGCTTCAATTCAAAATAAGCTTTAATATCTTTTAACGGATTAATTTGTCGCAACAAAGAAGGCGCAGACGATATAGATAAATTAAACTCTGCCGCACGCTGCTGCAAAATACCGGTACCGCCAACAAGGATATGCACATTGTAATTTTTTGCTTGCAAGCCTGCCGCTAAATCAAGCAAATGTACGCTGGCGCCGCCCATCACATCGGAGCGGGTAATAATAAAAAGAATATTCAAACAATAACTCTCAAAGATCCGTAGTCCAACTACGCTGATAGGCCGACACCATCTTATCTACACTAAAATTCCCGACAATTCTGTCACGGCAACTAACACTGCGCTGATGCCAGGCTGTTGCATCGCGGCGCGCATGAACGGCAGCGACAATAGCGTCAGCTAGCGCATTTGCATCAGCCGCGGGCACTACCCAACCCGTATCTGCAACGATAATTGCGGCGTCACCCACATCGGTGCTTACACATGGGGTACCACAAGCCATAGCTTCACACAGAACATTAGGAAAGGCTTCTGCCACGGATGACAAAATATGTATATCCAATGCATTCATCACGGCCGGTATATCACTACGCAGCCCGGATAAAATAATCTGCTGCTCAAGGTCATTTTCCGTTATCCATGCCATAAGTTGTGTATTGTCTGCTGTCATCTGGTTACCTACCAAGCAACACCGAAAAACAATACCCTGCTGTTTTACTATCTTCAGTGCCTGTAGCAGGTTTTTGTGATCTTTATTTGGGTCAAATCGCCCAACACAGCCAAACAGCACTTCGGCGTCACTATGTTGTATCTCAGCAAGGAAATCACTGGCCAAAGCAGGGTTTTGGCTAAATTTTGACAAATCGTAACCATTATTAATTACCAGCATAATATCTCTGCTATAACCAAGCTCAGCATGCACAGCTAAAGACTTGTCTGCACAGCACACGATACGGTATGGCACGACCTGGCTAAGAAAACTGCATATTCTCGATATTAGTATGGTTGAACGTTTACTTAAGGTTGGCGTAAGAACAGTATTATGTACTCCCCAAAACACTTTTTTGATACCCGCAAGCCTTGCTACCGTACCGCCAATCAGATCAGAGTGATACATCCAGGTTTGTACGACATCAGGCTTCAATGTCTTGAGCAACTTGTATAAACGGTAAAGCTTCGCCAAAAACCAGCCTTTACCTTTTAAATCAAGACAATGTACTTCTATGCCATGCTCAACCAATGGCTGAAAATACTTACCCTGATCAAGTAATGAGATAACAATATGCTTGTTAATGCGATCATGGGTACAGAGGCTGAACATCGTTGTCTCAGCACCACCGCTTTCCAGGCCATTAATAATATGAACTATAGTTAACACCGCATCCTCAAAACAATAAGCCTGTGCAGGCCACACCAGAACTAAGCGACTTAATTAAGCCATAAATTTGCTTGGACATAAATGGTCATATCCGGTTTTTCTCCAGACGGGGTAGCGCCTACTGATACTGCCACATACTCACAGCCTGCGAATAGGATTGTGTTGTTGTTTTCTCTTTTAACGCGTCAGTGTAGCATGCTTGCTACAAACACAGTGTCGTGCAAACCCAATGATTCGCACGAATAATTATTAACTTGGTGCAAAACCCATCATTGGCTGCGAATACTGCACTAGCATCAGCGCCATATTAAACGCCAGCAGAACCGTAAGTGCCATTATCCTTCGCCAGCCAGTGGTAGCCAATACTGCCAGTAAAACCAGCAAAATGCCGCTTTCAAATACCCGACCGGCAATAGGTGTGAAAAAATACGACGCCAGATAAAAAATCAGCACACCAATGGCAACAGTATACTGATGCAAGAAACGCCGGCCCTGCAACAGTAAAATAACCAACATGGCGCTCCAGAACAAAAAGCCGATACCGGATGCCGCCTCTTCCATTACGGCGGTGGTATTAGCCTGCCGAGCACCGATAACGGCCGCCAATTGGGTAACCAGTAATGCCAAAGACAATGATACGCCAGAATACAGCAGCAACTTTATATCAGGCGCTGTTTTAAGCTTCCTCAGTATCCAGCCGCCAAGCAATATGGCTGTGATGATAAAAAAGCTGGAATGTATAAAGGATGATATACCAATAAAGAACAGCCGCTTTTTCTTACCTGCACTAAACCAGCCAATCATAAATACCGCTATCGCCAAACCCTGACGCAGATGAATTACGAAATTCTTCATTACCTGCGGGAAAACCAGCAAAAGTAACAACCAGAGGAAGTTTTTCGGGTTATTAATCAGCAGCAAATAGGAAACCGTAAAGGCGCTAAAAAACACTATGCTCCGCACAACCACAGTGTCATCTAACAGCAACCCCAGCACAGAGTTAATAGCCAGCCATACAGGTTCGTTGGCAAATAACGAATGGACTCCCTGCCCCAGATGTCGTGCCAAAATGAGCGGTGATACCCGGGCCATTTCCAGATAGTTATCGCGGTCAGCTAAACCTTCCATTGGGAAAAGGCAAAGTGCTGACGCATAGGCCAGCGCTACCAGCAAGCAGAGTAGCCTTTGCGTAGGCGTTATTGTTGAGGTTACTGACGACACTTTTTATAACTTCAGTGTTTCAAGATATCTATCGGTAGCATAACCAATAGAGAAAACTTCAAGTCGTTTGTCTAGTAATGCCTTGCGATCAACCGACAGCACTTTGATAATGCCGCTTGCTAACGCCTCGGCGTCTTCCATCTTGACCAGTTCCCCCCAGCGCCCGTTTTCCAGTATTTCCAGCGGACCACTGGGGCAATCTGTGCTGACCACTTTTGCGCCACATGCCAGCGCTTCAATTAACACTGTGGGCAAGCCCTCCCAGGACGAAGACAGAACAAATACATCTGCACGACGCATCCAGGCATAAGGATTGTCAACAAAGCCTGGCATTAACACATCTTGCTCAAGCCCAAGTGATGCAATCAGTGCAGTTAAGTTTTGACGCTCTTCCCCTTCGCCCAAAATTGCCAGCTTAGCCGGTAACGTTTTTCTTACTAAATAAAAGGCTTGTAGTAAATTAGGAAAATTTTTCTGGGCAGTTAATCGCCCCACCGCTATAAGAAGAACTTCACCATTCTCAGGTAAAAAAGGGTGCGATATTGCCTTGTCCGCGTTCAAGCCGATACCAGGGTGGATAACGGGATTATAGATAACACTTAATTGTTCTCTTGGTATACCCAGTGCGTTGTGAATGCTGTCGGCAACACCTTCTGATACACAGACCACCGCATCGGCCCGACGGTAAAGCCAGCGCGTTAATAAATTCACCATTCTATATTTAATTGACATTGCGTTTCGCAGTGCCTGCTCAGCATTATTGTGTTCAGTTAAGACTAAGCGACACTTAGTACCGGCAAGTTGCCTGGCCAAGATGGCGATTACATTGGTATAGTTCATTACCGACAACAAAGCTGCGGGTTGCAGGGATTTCAAATAGCGCGCTAGCGGCAGCAAACAGCTGGCTACTCTGCTCTTTTCAAAATCAATAATATTGATCGCAGAGTGAACCTGATCACGATAGACACCTTTACTATTGGCAACCAATAAATCTACCGCATAACCACGCTGTGCCAATTCGTTTAGCAATAATAAAGTGACTCGCTCGGCACCGCCGCCATCCAGTGAAGGCATAAACGCCGCAAGTTTCTGCATACCCTTTCCTTTGCGCTCAATCGACATATTTAAATCTCAACGAATGTGTTTTGATTAATTTGGCTAATACAACATTTAACAACAAACTGGCGCAATATCTAAACTTAGGCAGGCGCTTAATGTTAGCCGGCTTGGCATTTGCCTCTACGCGAGCAAAATTTGCGATGCAAGTAGCCATAGAAAATGTTTTCGCTTTCTCAATGTGCTTATGTTTTAGCATGGTTTTATCACTATCGGACATTGTAAAGTAACGGTGTAACAAGCCCGCTACCGGAATTTTTTCATACAAGCCATCTTCGTTGTAGCTAAATCCGGTTATATCAGCAATGTAACCATAGCTGTATGGTTCGGCTACATTTTCTATGCCTATAATCGACGGCACGCCCAAGGCGGCGGCCTGTACAATTGCCGTACCACTGCCGACAAAGATGTCATACTGTGCGACTGTGGCATCAAAATCGGCATAGTTAAGTAAGCCATGAAAGTGAACAGCATCAACTACGCCAAGCCGTTTAGCCAGATCACGAAGAGATGCCTCTAATGGACCATTGCCGTAGATATGATATTCCAGCGACATAGCTGAGCTCTTTAGCTCTGCCACTAGCTCTATCATCCATTTATTATACTGTTTAAAGTCAACTAAGCGGCCAACTGACACTATTTGGAGCGGGCTAACTGATTTGACAGAGAAAGCCAGCCTACTGTCGCTGGAGCTCACATCGACAACACCAATGGGAAAACAGTTTGCTTTGCTAAGATCCCTGCCGTGCTGCTGATATAACGCAACCAGTGATTCGTTAAAAATAATCAAGTTGATTTGTGCTAAAAAATTGAAAACAAAGGCACGGTTAACTTTTTCGAAGTAAGGCAAGTTTCTGTTTGCCCCCCAGAGAAATTCTTTGGAATGATAGAAACCCACCGTAATCGGAAGCTGTTTCTCTAATCTTTGCATCAATGAAAAAGCAACTATGGCAGAAAAGCCATCTGAGACATGGATTTGGCTGGTATCTTTAAACACTTGCTCAACAAGGTGTCGTTTAACCGGCAGTAGCGGAAAAAACGCTTTAGGGACAACCTTTAACACAACAGAAGGCACGGCAAAAAGCTGCTGTATAAAGACAACGTCGCCATATTTTCTAGCCTCGCTCAACAGCTCGGGGTGGCTAAATATCTCTGGCTGAGTTAGCAAAATTTTGGTTTTTAATCCCATTTCGTAACGGGATTTTATTAACCTGACAAAAAATGTCTCAATGCCCCCCATTACTAAAGCGCCATATACCAGAAACATAAATTACTTAACCTTAAAAACTATTTGCGCTGCAACAGCAGGAAAAAAAATTTAAAATGCTGACGCCCGTATACCACTACCAGCAATAGCATGCATAGCCAACTTAATGCCCAGTATGAATAGTCTGCACTACTAAACGCCTGAGCGCAGGCTAACGCCAGAAGTGCAGCGCCAATCGCATAAGTTTTTAGTCTGGCGAAAGATCGCCATAACAGTGCAGACATTTCCGTTCTAAACACAAATAACAAGTAGAAACTTATCGCGGTAGCAATTGCGGCACCGGATATGCCAAATTGCGGCGTCAACCACAAGTTAATTAGCAAATTGATAACCAATGCCAGGCAGGACGCAAGCAAAACATGGAATGTTTTTCGCGTTAAATGTAAGCCAACAACCGTTATTTCAGACAAAGTAAAAAACAGCGGGTATGCAAAACAGCACACTAAAATAAACTTAACAGCATGGTATTGTTCAGGAAGTACAAAATCTATTAACCAGGCACACAACCCAACAAGACAAAAGGCCGCAAATATAACAGTGGCAAGTGCGGAAAATAGTGCATCGAACTGCTCAGTATGATTTTCTATACCTTCTTTCTCCCAGCGGTATACGACCGGAGACCAGATAGCAGAAAATACCACTTGTAAAATGCCCGCTGCGAGCGCCAGGCTCGATGCCACAGAAAAAATGCCAACCGCGGTCATATCAGCCCAATATGATAGCGCAAGCCGATCCATCGACACCAAGGCCCAAAAAGTCAGATTCGATACCACCAGCGGAAAGCCAAAAGTGAACAGTTTTTTTAAAACCGGCCACTCTAACGTCTCAACTAACATAGCCAACCAAACCTTTCGGGTATAAAACAGCATAATGCAACTTAAGCAGGCAATAGCAGCAAACTGCGCTGCAGCGACTGACAGAAATCCCGAGACTGCGCCACTGAGATAAAACGTCACTATCAGTAGCATAAAACCGAGCTTTGGCAGAAATTGGCAAAGTGAATACATTAACGCGTTTTGTTGCATTCTAAAGTAATAACCAACAAACAGATTAGCTAGAATAAAGTATCCTACGACGGCGTAACTGAGCGCCAATAAACTATACTCTGCTCCAGAAAATTGCATAAAATCAGTCAGGTAAAATGTAATCAACAAAAATAACAGCATAGTTAAAAAAGCAAAACCCGGTACCACGCAATGCTTCAACAACTTAGCATGATTGTTGAAATTGTAATATTCCCTGACATACGCCTGATCAAAACCGAATGCAAATATGAGCGAAATCAGACTAATACCAATATTCAGTAAACTGTAACTACCGACCACGTCTGGCGTATATAGCCACGCCAGCATGGGAAGTGTAATTAAACCAATCAATGCCGCGCCAATAGGACCCAGTGCATAAATAACTAAGGTTTTAAGGTTCACTAAAGAATGCCTTTACACTATTAATAACATGGAGTTGTTGCTGATCGTCCAAGCTAAAAAATAGTGGCAAACGCACTAAACGCTCACTTTCCGCCGTGGTATAAACATCGACACCGTGCATAACACCAAATTTACTGCCGCCCGGCGCACTGTGTAACGGCACATAATGGAATACCGCCGTAATATCCTGTTGTTTCAGATAGGCTAACAAGCGGGTTCTGAGGTCGATATCCTGCACTTTGATATAAAACATGTGGGCGTTGTGCTGGCAGTCTGCCGGAATTACCGGTAAGTCGAGAATTTTTGCATCTTGCAACGGTTTCAGCGCCTGGCAGTATTTTTGCCAAATTGCCATGCGTTTGGCAGAAATTTGTTCGGCTTCAACTAACTGGCCATATAAATAAGCTGATTGCAGTTCTGATGGCAAATAGCTGCTGCCAACATCTACCCAAGTGTATTTGTCTACCATGCCTCGGAAAAACTGACTACGGTTAGTACCTTTTTCGCGGATAACTTCAGCCCGCTGTACAAAAACCGGATCATTGATAACCAGCAAGCCACCTTCACCGCCACTGGTAATATTTTTGGTTTCGTGAAAGCTAAATGCCGACATATGGCCTTTGATACCAACCGGCTGATCTTTATAAAACGCGTCAAAACCCTGGGCCGCATCTTCAACCACGTATAAGTTGTGCTTAGCCGCGATGGCCATAATGGCGTCCATGTCACAACTAACGCCGGCATAGTGCACAGGCACTATCGCTTTGGTTTTGGCAGTAATGGCAGCCTCAATCAGGGTTTCATCAATATTCATTGTATCGGGACGAATATCAACAAACACAATTTTGGCCCCGCGCAGTACAAACGGATTAGCCGTGCTAACAAAGGTGTAGCTTGGCATTATCACTTCATCGCCTGGCTGCACATTGATTAATATTGCGGCCAATTCCAGCGCATGGGTGCATGAAGGCGTAAGTAGCGCCTTGGCGCAGCCTAAGCTTTGTTCAAACCATTTTTGGCATTTTAAGCCGTAAGGGCCATCACCTGATTGCTTGGCACTGCGCATTGCGTCCAGTACATATTGATCTTCTGCTCCGGTGTAAGGCGGCATATTAAATGGGATCATTTTTTATCTCTCTTAGAAACTGCTGTTCCAGCTGTAACAAGTCGCGCTTGCGCTCTTTTAACCGCTTCGCCGGGATACCGGCATAAATACCCCAGGGCTGCGTGCTTTTAGTAAGCAACGCCATAGCGCCTACCGAGCAGCCCTCGGCTAAAGTAACGCCCGGCATAATAATAGCGCCGGCACCAACAACGGTTTGCCTGCCCAAGCTTACTGGTGCAAACAGCTCTTTTTTATATTTTTTCGGAATGAGTGAGTTAACCATGGTCTCACCGGAGTAATCGTCAGACTGGGAAAATATTTTTACCCCATACGCCAATGTACAGAAGTCGTCTAACGCAATGCCGGGTGTACCGCCAGCAATCAGACACATGGGGGTAATATGACAAAAACAGCCGATGCTAACCTTACCGGAGACAATACAAAAATCATCAATGCGGCTGTTATCACCTATGGCAATTTGCTCAGGATCGTAAATAGCCGCTTTGTCGCTAATTTTTACGTTTTTGCCCAGCGCTTTAAAGCCTAAAGCATCCAGCTGAGACTGCGTTAAGTAGGCCATATTAACCTTTATGCTCAGCAGCAATTTGCATCAGATACTGACCATAAGTATTTTTACCGGCTTTTTCTCCGGCACTGTATAGCTGCTGACGATTAAGCCAACCGTTATAGAAGGCAATTTCTTCCAGCGCGGCAATTTTATAGCCCTGGCGGTGCTCAATGGTTTGCACAAAAGTGCTGGCATCGAGCAAACTTTCAAAGGTACCGGTATCCAGCCAGGCAAAGCCGCGGCCTAAAATTTCCACATTCAGCTTACCTTGCTCAAGATAGCGCAGGTTAACACAGGTAATTTCCAACTCGCCGCGCTCAGAGGGGGCGATACTTTTGGCAATATCAATAACATCGTTGTCGTAAAAATACAGCCCGGTAACAGCACAGTTGGATTTTGGCTTTAGCGGTTTTTCTTCAATCGAAATGGCTTTGTAGTTCGAATCAAATTCCACCACACCGAAGCGCTCGGGGTCTTTTACCTGATAGGCAAATACCGTAGCGCCTTGCGCTCTGGCCGCAGCTGATTTTAATTTTGGGCTAAAACCAGGGCCATAGAAAATATTGTCACCAAGTACCAGACAAACACTGTCATTGCCGATAAATTTTTCACCAATGATAAACGCCTGTGCCAGGCCATCAGGGCTTGGTTGCACAGCGTAATTCAAATTGATGCCAAAATCGCTACCGTCACCCAGTAAACGCTGAAACGCCGGCTGATCTTCGGGCGTAGTGATAATTAAAATATCGCGAATACCGGCCAGCATTAACACCGACAACGGATAGTAAATCATCGGCTTGTCGTATACCGGCAGTAACTGTTTAGATACACCACGGGTAATCGGGTACAAGCGGGTGCCCGAACCGCCGGCTAGTATAATGCCTTTCATTTATCTGAGCTCCCCTGCCCTAAACGCTCCAATGTGTAGCTGCCGTCCAGTACTGCCTGCCACCAGGTGTTGTTTGTCAGAAACCATTGCACGGTTTTACGTAAACCACTATCAAAGGTTTCTTGTGGCTGCCAACCAAGTTCACGCGCAATTTTGCTGGCGTCTATGGCGTAGCGCAAGTCGTGGCCGGGCCGATCCTGAACATAAGTTATTAGTGATGAGTGTTGAGTGTTGAGTGAGTAACCGCGTTGATGCATTGGTACCAGCTCGTCCATTAGTCCACAGATGGCGTGCACCACTTCGATGTTCTGCTTTTCGTTGTGGCCACCGATATTGTAGGTTTCGCCGACCTTGCCTTCTGTCACCACCTTGTATAAGGCACGGGCATGGTCTTCGACATACAGCCAGTCACGGATTTGGTTACCCTTGCCATACACCGGCAACGGTTTACCGGCCAGCGCGTTTAAAATGACCAGCGGAATGAGCTTTTCCGGAAAGTGATAAGGGCCATAGTTATTTGAGCAATTGGTTATTAGCACCGGCAGGCCATAGGTACGATGCCAGGCGCGCACTAAATGATCCGAGCTGGCCTTGCTGGCCGAATAGGGGCTGCTGGGCATATAAGGCGTAGTTTCGGTAAATAAATCATCAGTACCGTGCAAATCGCCGAATACTTCATCGGTAGAAATATGGTGAAAGCGAAATGCCGCTTTGCGCGCTGCATCCAGCCCGCTCCAGTAACTACGCGCCACTTCAAGCAGGGTGTAAGTGCCAACGATATTGGTTTCGATAAAAGCTGCCGGGCCGTCTATTGAGCGGTCGACATGGCTTTCGGCAGCCAGGTGCATAACCACATCGGGTTGATGCTGAGCAAAAACCCGCTCTAATTCCGCGCGGTTACAAATATCGACTTGTTCAAAGCTGTAGCGCGCGTTATTCGCTACTGGCGCTACAGAAGCCAGATTGCCAGCGTAAGTTAGTTTATCTACATTAATAACGCTAGCTTTAGTATGTTCGATAATATGGCGTACGACTGCTGAGCCGATAAAGCCAGCTCCACCTGTTAGTAACACTTTCATTGTTCTTTCTTCATTACCAGTCTGATCATCAGAAAACCAACTCCGGCGATAAACACCACCATGGCGGCACCTATTACCATTACTGCTCTGCCGGGTTTGTATTTACGTTCGGGTACCACAGCGGCATCTACCGTTTCCAGTATATATTCCGGTTTTACATTGGCCAGCATCAGGGTTTTGGTTTGCTCTTCAATTAACTGATACAACACGGTTTTAATTTCAGTGATCTTGGTATCAGCCACCTGCTGCTCCAGATAACTGATACTGGACTGCGCTTCACTGATATCACGCTGGCGCATATCATCGTTAAGTTCAGCAACGATGGCACTTACCCAATTTTGTGATATAGCAGGCGAAACATGCTGAAAGGCAATTTTAATCATACCGCTGGCTTTGTCCTGGTTAACGGTAAGGTTATCCAGAAACACTTCGTGTGCTTCAAGCAGACTAGGCTTGGGCTGCTTTGGCCATTTAACCTCACGCACCCACTCGCCGGTATCGGCATTGTAAATATCGGCGTCAATTATCAGTTGGTCATTCTCAGGCTGCCAGCCTTCTACTGCCATTAAAGGCACTAAAATCTGGTGCTTTTCGGCGAATTTAAAAAAGAACTCGCGTGACTTGAGCTTCTCCAACGCTATGGCAGTTTTATTATTATCACCTTTACCCAGGCTTACACCTGCTAATGACGCCAGGCCACCTAACTGGCCCGCCAGGCTGCCAAGCTTACCGCCGGCACCGTCGGTTACCGGGGTAACCAAAGCTTCTGCCCGATAAATATTGGGTAACGTCAGGCTGTAAAATGCCATGGCTACGGCAACCAAAAACGAAGCGCCACATAACCAGATTTTATTGCGCCATATTTCGCCAAACAATTCATTTAAGCCGATTTCATCGGCGGCAGTACTTAACTCGTTATTCATTGTTGTTCCGTCTGCTAGAAATTATTCAGCGCTGCTAAAGCAACTGCACTCTGATAGAAAATTTGTGTTACCTGTGCCCACAGACTTAAGTTGTCTTTATATTCAGTGTCCAGTGGCGCCACTATGGTATCGCCGGCTTTCAGGCTATTTTTGCTCACGCTGAACCAGTTACTTTCCGGTACCATAACCGAGCCGTCGGCACGAATAACATAGACACGATCTTTATCGGCGCGTTTACGAAAGCCTCCGGCCAGCTTTAAGTAGTCATTGAGCATAAGGCTATTGGCAAAACGGTGGCTACTGGGATGCTGTACTTCGCCGACGATAGAAATAGTGTTATTTACCCTGGGAATATGGAGTTTGTCGCCGTCTTCTACCGGTAGGTCAGCTGCCGGATCGCCAGCCATCACAAGTGGCAGGTTAATTACCAGACGCCCGACTGGTTTTACTTTTTCTATTTCGCTGATCATGGTTATGGCATCTTCTGGCGAAATACGAACGGTTTCGCTGGATAGTGATTTTGCCGCGATATCTGCGCGCAATTGCTCGGTCAGCTTTTTCAATTGTTGCGTTTCGCGCTCACGAATTTGCTCACGGGTAAACAATGGGCCTTCAACAAAAGCATTACTGGTAACGCCGCCAGCCCGGGTTAGCACGTCCGATAGCATTTCACCTTGTTGAATGGTGTAAACACCCGGAAAACGCACTTCGCCGGTAAGCTCTATAGTGCGGTCCAGGTTCCATTCTGGTACCGGAAATACATTTAACCGATCACGGCTATTTAGCGCTAAGCTTTGCTGGCCACTGAGCATGGCAGCTAAGTCTATTGTAGTGTGTTGTACCTGCAAGCCGCGGGCGGCGTCTGTGCGGGCCTGTGCCCGTGACAATTCGGCACGGCGCAAAAAAGCAGAGTCTTTCAGGCCGCCGGCTGCGTCAATTAAGTCACGCACATCACCATTTTTGGCCAGTGGATACTCGCCTTCTACCAGTACCTCGCCACTGACACTCACTACCAGGGGTTCAGCACCATTGCGGGCTTGTAAGCGCAGCTTCTCCAGCACCGGATATAGCAACTCGGTGCGGCTAAGGTGCGGTGTCAGCTTTATCAGCTCGGGGTCATCCAGTACGTGTTGTAACAAATAACTGAAGCTTTCTTTTAACGCTTTTTGTTGATCGGGTTTAGCAATGTCTTCGGGGAATAAACGCGAGCCGGCATTTTTCAGATCTTTAATATCTTCGGCTAAACGCTCCTCGGTAAGCTCGTCTTTTTCTGACATTAACCGGAAGCCCTCTTCGGCTAAATCCAGTTGGTTTAACCAGCGTAACTCTATGGCAATATCAAAACGTTTCTCCAGCGCATCGCGTAGATATTTGTTCAGTGCCTGACGCTGATAGGTTTGCTGCGCATGGTGAAATACGATGACGGTGTCACGCGCCTGCAAGGCGATATTTTCGCTACCGCCGGGCGTGTTTATTGCGTCAGCTAAGCGAAACTGCAGCACTTCCAGCTCGCCCAGCGCATTGACTTCACGCAGCACTATGCCGTAGTTAAGGTCGGCGCTGCGTTGTAAGTCTGACCAACGTGAGCCAAGTAAATCAGTAATACGCAAGCCCTGGCGCCAGGCATGAATACCCGGCCTGGCTACAGCACCAGCCAGGGTAACGGAGTTTTTTACCTGTGGAGAAGTGGCACCAATACGCAACACATCACCGGCACGGGCCGTAATTTGTTGCTGGGTTTTGTCGGTTAGGTCGACACTGAGGAAGTCGCGCAGGTTCTGCGCATTAAAACGCTGCAATACCGCCTGCTGCGGGTAAGCACCAGGCTTGGCGCCACCGGCCATATTAAGTAAGTCGATTAAGGTATCGTCTGCGCTAACTTCGTAAAGCGCCGGGCGATGCACTTCACCGGCTACTTCAGCTATTGCCGTAACAGGCGCAATAAACACCACATCGCCGTCTTTTAAATGCAGGTTTACTCTGGCGTCGCCTTTTAACAGTAAGGCATATAAATCAAAACTGGCGGCTGCTTGCCCGGCACGTTGTACCGAGATATTGCGCAAGCTACCTATTTCGCTAACGCCGCCAGCGGCGTATAAGGCATGGGTAACTGAACTTAACGCCGGCAAGTTGTAAGAACCCGGATATTTTGCTTCACCGGCAATAAGTACGTTAATGCTGCGCAGTGTGCCCATACTAACGGCCACATCTGTGCCAAGCAATTGCTGACGTACACGCTGAATAATCAGCTCACGGGCGTCGGCATAACGCAAGCCAGACACTTGTACCGCGCCCATTTCAGCGATACTAACCGCACCGTCGCGGTTAACTTCTGTTTTAAGTTCGCGGTTTAATTTACCAAACAGTTGCAACAATAACTTATCTCCCGGCCCCAGGATGTAGTTATCCGGCACCGGCAGATTTTTTACCGGTGCAAATACTGAACTTGCCTCGTCAAACATATTGAGGCCAAAGCGTTTTGGCTTGCCATCATCTTCCGGCTTTTTCTTTTCCTGCTGCTTTCTGCGTTGTGAGCGGTTGGCTTGCTCGTTGTCGCTGGTTTCAGTATCAGATTGCGCGCTACCATCGAGCCCAAGCTCACTAACATCGATACCATATTGTTTAGCTAATTGTTCTTGTTGTGCTTTAGGCAGCTGCTTAAATTGTTCCATCATGGCGGGGGTGACGGTTTGTGCTGCCGTGTACAGCGGCAAGACAAAAAACAAGAAAAATGTTAAATATTTAACGAAATTAACCACTCGTCGCTCCGGTTCTTATAAATATATTGTGCTCTGCAGTGGGCCTGAAACAGAAAATCTATCCTTATTTCTGTACGTGCTTTCAGGCCGGGCCAGGTTGTGAATTCTATAGGCTTTGTTGCTGATTATCGAACTTTTTTTACCGGCAATCTTGTCAATATTTGTTTATTTAGCCAATTTATTTACATACAGCGCCAACTCTGTACGCCAATCTGGCGCAGCCAGCCTGAATCGCTGCTGAAACAGCCCCATATCCAGACAGGAATAGGCCGGGCGGCGCGCTAAAGCGCCGGGAAAAGGGCTTGAAATAGCGCTTAGCTGATTGAGATGCTCAGGCGCTGCAAGCTGGTAAATAGCGTGGGCAAAGTCATACCAGCTGCAATAGGGGTAACCGGAATAATGATACAAACCGTAAGGCAACTGACCGCTTAGCGCGTACTGTTGCGCCAGCTGACAAATGGCCTGCGCCAGAGCACGGGCAGGTGTAGGGCCACCAAACTGATCCTGCACTACGGTTGTAGGCAGAGCTCGTTGTGCCCGGCGCCAGATGGTGGTAACAAAGTTGTGGTTTATGTCGCTAAACAGCCAGCTGGTTCTTAGCGTTATATATTTTTGCGCCTGCTCTGCAGCTTGCTCTGCCAGCTGTTTAGATTTGCCATATTGATTTAGTGCGCCGGTGTTATCCTGCTCGGTGTAAGGGCGGGTGTTGTTGCCATCAAACACATAGTCACTGGAAAGACTGATAAGCAAACAGCCATGCTGCCGGCATAGCTGAGCCAGTTGCTGAACCGCTGTTACATTTACGCTGTGGCACAAGGCACTGTGAAGCTCAGCCTGATCCACTGCAGTATAGGCAGCGCAGTGCAACACAATATCAGGCCGGTAAGTATTAAACAGCTGTTTAAGCGCGATAGTGTCGGCAATATCCAGCACTGCACGGTTGCAGGCCAACAGGCTAAATTGTGTCAGGCCGGCAAACTGTTGTTGCAACACCTGCCCCAACTGGCCGTCACTGCCCGTCAGCAGTATTTTTATCATCGGAAAACCTGCTCAAAATCAGCTGCTGCGGCATCTTTAGCTGAACGGATTACGGTTTTAACCGGCCAGCTAATATTTAACGAGGCGGAAAAACAGCAGAAACTGCCCTCGTCCGCACTCTGATAATAGGCAGAGGTTTTATACATAACATCGGCAACATCTGACAGCACCAAAAAACCATGGGCAAAGCCGGGTGGCAGCCACAGCTGATGGCCATTGTGCTCGCTAAGTACTATGCCCTGCCATTTACCAAAGCTGGCTGAGCCCGGGCGAATGTCTACCGCGACATCAAAAATCTCGCCGCGAAGCACGTAAACCAGCTTGCCTTGCGGTGCATTGCGCTGAAAATGCATACCACGTAACACATGTTTTACTGAGCGCGACCAGTTGTCCTGTACCAGGGGTTGGCTAATGCCTGCTGCGGCATAGTCTGCCGCACGGAAGGTTTCCTGAAAAAAGCCGCGATTATCCTGATAACGCTCAGGTTGCAGCAATATGCAATCGGGTAAGCTGGCGGGTAGTATTTTCATTAGTTTGCGTTTTACAGCATGCTTAGGCAGATTACAGGCCCGCGGGTAATGGGCCTGCTGCAACTACAGCCGCAAATCGGCATCGGCTTTGTCCAGCACGTACTTTAAGTCATAAAGTACACTGTCGCTCTTGCCGAAGGCGCGCACACCGCCCGCGCCAAGCTGACGGAATTGCTGATGCCCTACCGCCAGAATAATAGCGTCGTAGCTGCCTTGCTCTGGTTGTGCCGTCAGGCTGATACCATATTCGTGCAACGCTTCGCTGGCATCAACCCAGGGGTCGAACACGTCGGCACTAATACCGTATTCGGTAAACTCATTAAGAATATCAACCACCTTGGTATTGCGAATATCAGGGCAGTTTTCTTTAAAAGTTAAGCCCATAACCAACACTTTGGCGCCACTTACCTGGATGCGGCGCTTTATCATGGCTTTTACCAGCTCGCTAACTACATAACCGCCCATGCTGTCGTTAATGCGACGACCTGCCAGTATAACCTCGGGGTTATAGCCAATAGACTGGGCTTTATGGGTTAAATAATATGGATCAACACCAATGCAGTGGCCGCCGACCAGCCCAGGCCTAAATGGCAGAAAATTCCACTTAGTGCCTGCAGCCAGCAACACTTCTTCAGTGTCGATACCCAGTTTGTTAAAGATCACGGCCAGCTCGTTAATCAGGGCAATATTTAAATCGCGCTGTGTGTTTTCAATGACTTTGGCCGCTTCAGCTACCCGGATACTACTGGCTTTGTAAGTGCCGGCAGTAATGATACTGGCGTAAAGGTTATCGACAACATCGGCGATATGCGGTGTTGAACCCGAGGTGACTTTTTTAATGGTGGTAACGCGGTGTTCTTTATCGCCAGGGTTAATGCGCTCTGGGCTGTAACCGGCAAAAAAGTCGACATTATATTTAAGGCCACTGATGCGTTCGATCACCGGAATACAGTCGTCTTCGGTGGCACCCGGGTATACTGTCGATTCGTAAATTACGATGTCGCCCTGTTTAACCACCTTGCCAAGTGTTTCTGAGGCCTTGATCAATGGGGTTAAATCGGGTTGGCGGTGCTTATCGATTGGTGTTGGCACGGTAACTATGTACACATTGGCCTGGCGTAAATCGTCCAGGTTGCTGCTGTAACGCAGTTGCTCTGCCTGTTGCAACTCGGCAGCACTGACTTCCAGCGTATGATCCTGGCCTTGTTTTAGCTCGCTTATACGGGCCTGATTAATATCAAAACCCAGTGTCGGGTAATGTTTACCAAATTCTACTGCCAGCGGCAGGCCAACATAGCCCAAGCCAATAATGGCGATTTTTGTATCGGTTATTTGTGACATGCTAAGTATCCTGTGTAAGTCCTTTTACCCTGATTATTGTGCGATATTTTTGCTGCTAGATTAATGCTAAAAACAGTACTGCTGAGTTATTGCTGCTGAATATACCACTGCATGGCCAGCGCCAGGCCGTCGCGCAGACGGTATTGTGGTGCATAACCGAGCATTTTTTGTGCTTTACTAATATCAGCTTGTGAATGACGCACATCGCCCTGGCGAAACGGCGCATATAGCGGCGTTTTGCTGTACTGTACACCGTTGTCACCGAGACTTGCTGCTATCGCCGCAAACAGCTCGTTTAACGTAGTACGGTCGCCCAGCGCAACATTGAAGACTTCACTTTGGCTGACATCGGCCAGCGCGGCTTTTATATTGGCTTCTACCGCATTAGCAACAAAACAGAAGTCGCGGCTGGTTTCACCATCGCCGTTTATCTGCACGTCCTGATTAGCGATCATGGCGGCGGTCCATTTTGGGATCACCGCTGCGTAAGCGCCGTTTGGGTCCTGGCGTGGGCCAAACACGTTAAAGTACCGAAGGCCTATGCTATGGAAACCATAGCTGCGTGAAAACACGTCAGCGTAAAGCTCGTTTACATATTTGGTAATGGCATAAGGTGACAAGGGCTTGCCAATCACATCTTCCACTTTAGGTAGCGCCGGGTGATCGCCATAAGTAGAGCTGGAGGCAGCATAAACAAAACGTTTAACCGCGGCATCACGTGCAGCCAGCAACATATTTAAAAAGCCGCTTATGTTAGTGGCATTGCTGGTTACCGGATCAGCGATTGAGCGCGGCACTGAACCCAGCGCGGCCTGATGCAGCACATAGTCAACGCCATTGCAGGCTTGCCGGCACACTTCCAGGTCGCGGATATCGCCATTTATAAATTGAAAACGAGCCCACTGCTGCGGGCTAACCAGCGCTTTAACTTCGTCCAGATTACGCTGATGTCCGGTGGCAAAGTTATCCAGCCCCACTACGTGCTGGTCAGCTTTTAGTAGCGTTTCGAGTAAATTTGAACCAATAAAACCGGCACAACCGGTAATTAACCAGCGCTGCGACGCTGTAAGTAACGTAGGCATATTATTCAACTTGTTAAATCTTACTGTCAGAGACGAAGGTGGCAGATTTTATCACGTCAATTATGTGCTGACACGCCTTACCATCGCCATAAGGGTTATGTGCAAAGCTCATGCTGTCATAATAACTGCTGTCGCTAAGCAAGCGGCTTACTTCAGCAACTATTTTATTGCTGTCAGTACCAACCAGTTTAACCGTGCCGGCGGCTACTGCTTCCGGGCGTTCAGTGGTGTCACGCATTACCAGCACTGGCTTACCCAGCGACGGTGCTTCTTCCTGAATACCGCCCGAATCAGTTAATACCAAGGTAGCGCGGCTCATTAAATAGACAAAAGGCAGATAGTCCTGCGGCTCTATCAGATGAACGTTGGGGGCATCAGACAGCAGACGGAACACCGGTTCGCGCACATTGGGATTTAAATGTACCGGATAAACAATATCGCAATCGGCAAACTGCTGCGCAATCTGCTTTAACGCCGCACATATATTCTCAAAACCACCACCAAAGCTCTCGCGCCGATGCCCGGTAACCAGAATTAACCGGCGCCCGTGCTGGCCGTAAGGAAATTTAGCGGCAAAGCTGTCACACAGCGTCTTATCATTGTCGATTTTTGCCACTACCTGCAGCAGTGCATCGATAACCGTATTGCCGGTAACAAATATCTGTTTTTCGCTAACCTGTTCGTTTACTAAGTTCTGCTTTGATGTTGCTGTTGGTGCAAAATGAAACCGGGTGATAACACCGGTTAATTTACGGTTGGCCTCTTCGGGCCAGGGGCTGTAAATGTTGCCGGTGCGCAAACCTGCTTCTACGTGGCCAACGGCAATTTTTTCATAGTAACAGGCCAGTGCCGCTGCAAACGTCGTGCTGGTATCACCGTGTACCAACACCACATCGGGTTTAAAGTCTCGCAGTACGGTTTTAATATTCAGTAATATGCTGGTAGTAACATCGTATAAATCCTGGCCGGCTTTCATAATAGCCAGATCGTACTCTGGGGTGATCTCAAACAGTTTTAATACCTGATCCAGCATTTCCCTGTGCTGACCGGTAACGCAAACCCGGCTGTCAATGCCGCTTTGCTGTTTTAACAAATTAACCAGCGGCGCCATTTTTATCGCCTCTGGCCGGGTACCAAAAACGCTGAGAACTTTAATCATCACAGATCCTTATTGTGCTGTTAGCGTAAAGCTTACCAAAAGCCCTTTTAAAGCGATAGAGATAACCGCTAAACTAGCGCCCTGATTGTGAGGAGCCAAATATGCTTTATTTTAACAGCCGCAGTATTCCGCAGCTTGCCGGACTAAACTTTGAACAGCGCATGCAGGTGCTGCGTAAAGCTGCAGACAACCTGCCTGTGCCAACTAAAATAACGCTGAACATTATTAAACTGCTGGTATTAGTACCGCTGTTTTTGTTAATTGCCCGTGCAGATGGCTGGGCTATAGCAGGCTATGCGGTGCTGTTAGTACTGATTTATCCTTTGATCACCCGGCCGTTAACTTTTGCGCTATGTCAAAAGCAACTGAGCACAATACGACACTCCCTGTATCCAAAACAATGATTGCTAAGCGCTATGCCCTTGGCTAGAGTGGTGTTTGCGTTATAACTGCAGGGCTAAGTACCCTTTAATACTGAGATAATAATAATTATGTCTGCTATTCCCGTTTCTGGCTTACCGCAGCCTACCGCTTTCTACCGCTGGATGGTATTGGTGTTTGTAAGCCTTGCCATGTTTGGCAATTACTATATTTATGACTCACTATGGCCAGTTGTCGATTTGTTGCGTGAGCAGCGTGATTTTAGCTATCAGCAAATAGGCTGGTTATCAACGGCGTACAATATTGCCGCGTTACTAGTGCTGCTGCTCGGTGGCTACATTATTGACCGCTGGGGTACTAAAAAAGCGATTACGCTGTTTGCGCTGATATGCATGGCAGCGGCTGCGTTGACAGCATTTAGCCCAGACTTTGAAACGATGTTTGCCGGTCGTTTTTTGCTTGGTATTGGTGCCGAGCCACTTATTGTTGCCGCCACCACGGTGCTGGCAAAGTGGTTTAAAGGTAAAGAGTTAAGCTTTGCCTTTGGTATCAATTTGTCGATATCACGCTTAGGATCAGCTTCTGCAGATTGGTCTACTTCATACGCCAGCCCGCTGTACACCAACTGGCAAGATCCGTTATGGCTGGCTACAGCCGTAGCAGGCATTTCGGTTAGCGCGGCTATTTTGTATTGGCTGATGGAGCGTCGTGCAGAGGGCCGCTACCAGCTACAAGTGTCTGAAAACACAGAGAAGCTGGATTTTAAAACCATGTA
This sequence comes from Rheinheimera gaetbuli, assembly GCF_054781935.1. NCBI lineage: Bacteria > Pseudomonadati > Pseudomonadota > Gammaproteobacteria > Chromatiales > Chromatiaceae > Rheinheimera > Rheinheimera gaetbuli. The sequence continues at coordinate 8,007 of NZ_BAAGTL010000012.1, read as the reverse complement.
CAAGTTCAGCCCATCCTATTGGTACATTGTGGCTTTGTGCGTGGTGTTTTATGCCACAGTGTTTCCATTTCGCAGTTTTGCCATTGACTACTTTCAGCAGGCACACCAGTTAAGCCGCGAGGCTGCTGGCTTACTAAGTAGTTTACTGCCAGTTGCCGCCATTATTGCCACGCCGCTGTTTGGTTTATGGGTAGACAAAGTGGGTAAACGCGCTTTATTTATGGCTATCGGCTCATTAACAATGCTGCCGCTATTTTTGGTGGTAACCTACGTGCCGGCTGGGCCGGATGTTGCGCTGACAATCCCGTTTATTGGCAGTGCTGCTGTTCCGCTGACACTGTTGTTGGTTATTTTAGTGTTAGGCGTGGTGTTTTCGCTGATCCCGGCGGTAATGTGGCCATCGGTGGCGTATATCGTGGCCGGGCATCGTTTAGGGTCGGCTTATGCACTAATGACGTTTTGCCAACAAATTGGCTGGGCAATAGTGCCGTTGGCGGTGGGTTGGTTAAATGACATTTATCAGGCCGGGCCGGACAATGCGGCTGGTTATACACCAGGAATGTGGTTTTACACCGCTTTAGCAGGCCTGGGGCTATATTTTTCTTACAAGTTGTGGCAAACCGAGCGCGGGCCACATGGCCATGGATTGGACAATATCCGCACCAACAACGTCAACTGAAAACCGCAGTATGCAGATAAGGGGAGGCAGATGGCCCCCCCTTGTATACAAATCGCTGCAGCAGGTTTAATGTCTAGTGATTACGCCATTGAGCATGACAGAGTGATTCGTATTTTTCGCGGCTTAATAAAATGCGAGCCAGTACCATGTCGGCTTCGCCATTTTCGCCACTTAAACCAATTTGCGCTTCAAAGTGCAGCTCGGGCTCGAGGTCTTGCATCATAATCTCTACCCAGTCTTCGCCCGGAGGTACTAAGTCGACATAGCCCCGGTTTTCATAGTGTTGCTGATACAGTGTATAGTCGGCCGCAGACAGGTTTTCTGCGGCCAGTTCTTCAAAAATATCAAAGGCGTGGTCACATAATTCGTCCAGCGTCCACAGTTCTAAATCTTGCATTGGTGCTCCGTAAAATTAGCTATAAGTATTCGCCGGGATAGCTGGCCGGTTAGAACCTGCTGCGCACAGCCGGAGAGTGTCTGAGCGAGCCTTGTGTGAGCGAGTTGCTCCGGCGAGCACAGCAGCGTTGTAACGCAAGGCCAGCGGTTAAGCTGCAGTTTATGCCTTGCTTAACGATATTGCCCGCCAGTATAGCAAGGCTTTGGCGAAAACACTGCTGTGCTGCTACACTAGCGGCCTTTTTCTAGCCACAACCCGGCCTTAACTGACTATGTATCTTTGTCCGCTTTGCCAGCAACCGCTAAACCTTAGCGGCGCACAATATCTGTGTAGTAACCGCCATAGTTTTGATGTGGCCCGCGAAGGCTATGTTAACCTGCTGCCGGTGCAGCAAAAAAACTCCAAAGACCCCGGCGACAATAAAGACATGATGCAGGCGCGGCGGGAGTTTTTGCACGCCGGCTGGTATGCCGCTCTGGCTGAGCGCGTTAGTCAGACATTAGCAGAGCTTAAACCCGCCAGAGTGCTTGATTTAGGCTGCGGTGAGGGCTACTACACCAACATGCTTAAACAAGCCCTGCCGCAGGCTCAGGTGTATGGTGTCGATATCTCAAAAGCGGCCATTAAGTTTGCCGCCAAAGCCAACCACAGTATTAACTTCAGCGTAGCCAGTGCTTATCAGCTGCCGTTTGCCGCTAACAGCTTTGATGCTGTCGTGCGTATTTACGCACCGTCCAAAGCAGAAGAGCTGCAACGTTTAATAACAAACACTGGCTACTTGCTAACCGTGACACCAGGACCGGCGCATTTAGTACAAATAAAACAAGCGATATACGACGATGTGCGTCTACATGATGACACTGTGGCCGAGTTAAGTGGCTTTGTGCACCGCAAGCGTGAGCGGCTGCAATTTGAACTTAATTTTACCCGGCCCGAGCAATTACTGGCATTAGTGCAGATGGTACCGCTGGCGTGGAAATTTAACGCAGCAGAAAAACAGCAATTTGCGCAGCGCCTGCCGGCTATCAGTGTAGATTTTCTGCTGGATCTGTATCAGCGCTGCAATGACTAGCTACTCTGCTTGTTGTAGCTCCTGCTGCTGTTGGCGTATTGCCGACAAAAAACTGGACCAGAAATACGTGCCAAGCTCGTTAATAAGATTAGACTCGGCGTTCATCAGCATTACCAGCCCCAGCTGATGCTCACGGGAATAAGCAATTTCAGCACGGTAACCCTGCACCCAGCCGCCGTGATATAACAGTGTGTCCTGGCCAAACTGATACACGCGCCAACCCAACGCATAGTGTGCATCGGTCAGATAACGACGCCACTCTTTGCGCCTGAGATCACGACGGGTTTTAACTTTCTTGCCAGTAATACTGGACAGTACTTCGTTTGATAACACCTGTGGCTGATGGCCGAGCTGGGCGATAAGCCAATAACCTAAATCTATTGCACTGGCATTAACACCTGCCGCCGGACCAAAATGATAATAACTTTCAGCCACTTTAACCGGATGCCATTTACCGCGCGCACGCACGTGGGGAGAAGCACGGTTTTCAGTACTAAAAAAGCCATCCAGCCCCACCGAGGCTGTGGGTAATTGCAACGGCGCAAATATACGTTCCTGCAGTTGCTCGGCGTAAGTTTTACCGGTGCGTTTTTGTATTACCGGCTCAATCAGGCTGAACAACACATTTTGGTAGCCATAGCATTGGCCTGGCGGGCACAGGGGATCAATCTTACCGAATTGGGGTAAAATGCGTTGTAGCGGTACATTGGCTTCAATCAGGTTGTCATAAGCATTTGGCATCACACCGGTACTTTGTGACAATAAATGCTCTAACTTCAGCTGGTTATTATACTTTTTAGTTTTAAACGAAAACTCAGGCAAATAATCTACCAGTTTATCGTCCAGGCTAAAGTGCCCTTCGGCAGCCAGCATACTGGCCAGGCTACCGGCAAAGGTTTTTGACACCGAGGCGATACGAAACACGGTGTAAGGGTCAACCGGGGCATCGCTGCCCTTCAGTCGCACACCAAAACCAGCGGTGGCAATAATACGGTTGCCCTGCACTATGGCATAAGCTGCACCGGGTATATCGTGCCCGGCCAACTGCTTTGCATAGTGCTGATCAAAATCGGCAATAAGCGGCGCAAGCGTCGGCTCAGCAGCACTGTTGCCGGCTACAATAAGGCACAAAATGGCCAGAAAATACTGCTTCACAATTAACCTTTTATGCTAAAAACGGCGCTGAGCCGGTATCCGGGCGCCATTCTATTGGCTTTGAGCACGCTTGCCAAGCTTGCGTGTCCACAGTAGCAACAAAGCGAGCAGCGCAAATGCACCCATAGAGCCACCACCGCTTTCGCCACCGGCGGTGTTACCCGAGCCACCGCTGTTAGCTAATGGCTGCACTGTAACCACCACTTCCGCACTGCTGCTGGCGATGCCGTCGGTGGCGGTAAAACGAAAACGCAAAACGGTACTGCTAATTACCGCTGGTGCCGTAAAGCGCGGATTAAGCTCAGAAGTATTGCTTAAATTTACTGTCGAACCACCGATTTGCTGCCATTGATAATGCAGTACATTAAACTCAGCATCGCTGGCACTGGCTTGCAACTGCACCACAGAACCACTGTTAACCGTTTGGTCGTTGCCCGCCGATACCTGCGGCGGCGTGTTAGTACAGCCAGTATTAATTTGCAGTGTAGCAATGGCTGCCAGCCAGTTACCAAACTGTTGGTTTGCCGGCGCGCACAGGCTGGTATCGTTAAAGCGGAAATCCTGCATCAAGGCTAAATCAGCCAGACTCTGCGGCAAAATACCGATGAAGTTGTTGTCAGACAGCCAAAGCACCTGCAGTTGCGACAGTTGGCCGAAGGTTTGTGGTAGTGAACCACTGAACTGGTTGCCTTCCAGATACAACTGTTGCAGGTTAGCCAGATTGCCTAAACCCGATAGCACAGCACCACTAAAGCGGTTGGTTGACACATCCAGCAACTGCAAGCGGGTTAAATTACCCAGCGCCGCTGGCAGCTCGCCGCTAAAGGCGTTTTGCTGCAATACCAGGCTTTGCAATTGTGATAGCTGCAGTAAGCCAGCCGGAAAACCACCCTGCAGGTTATTGTCGCTGATATCAAATACGGTTAATGCTGTCAGCTGATTTAGTGCTGAGGGCAGTTGGCCATTAAGATTATTGCCAGCCAGACTAATGTCAGTTACCCGGCCATTACTGCAACTTACCCCATGCCAACTACAGGGCGTAGCTGTTAACAACCAGTTTTCGTTATTATTCCAGTGCTGGCCCTGAGTGTCGTAAAACAGCTCTACCAGCGCATCGCACTCTGTAGGGGAAATTTCGGATACCGCGTTGACGGCGCAAAAATTATTATTGCGACTACGCAGTTGTACCTGGCCATCAGGGAAATTCAAGGTCGTTGCAGTGCCATCAAACAACCAACCTCCACTATAAATACCGTCGGCGGCTTGCGCGTCTTGCTGCATACCCTCGTCATTTAACGCTACTGCCTGCTGTGCCGGCCCGGCACTGACGGTAGGCGGCACGCTATCTCCGAAACAACTTAGGCTTAGCACCTGCACATCAACAACATCGCCGGCCTGAAGGTACAGCAATTCTGTTAAGGGGCTGACCCGGCGTTGCAAGACGCCTTCAGTACAGTCGATTGCACCCTGTGTGTTGCCACCTGCAGCCAATAGCAGACGGCCGGTCATAGTTTGCGTGGCAATATCAGTATCGGCGGCTGCCGCACCGGTTATCAGTATACGGTTGCGCAGCGCTGTCATGCCCAGCGCTGGCTCGTAGGCCGCAACCAGTGCTGCCACACCACTCACGACAGGCGCAGCCATAGAGGTGCCACTGGCTTGTACGTAACCTCCTCCGGTTTGCGCCGCAGCTAGCGCAACGCCAGGCGCTGACAGGTGCACCCAGTCGCGGCCATAATTAGAAAAATCGGCAATAGCGCCTTGTTGATCATGCGCTGCGACACTGATGATATTTGCCAGGTTGAAGCCTGCCGGGTAAAAACGGGCTGAACTGCCATCGTTACCGGCACCGGCGATGAACAAAATACCGGCATCACGCTGTGCTGCAATAGCGTTATACAACGCTTGCGAAAAACCACTGCTACCCCAGGAATTATTGGTAGCTACGATATTCACGCCGTGATTTTGCTTTAAATCCAGCACGTAGTTCAGACAGCTAATAGCATCACTGATAAAACCCTCGCCATTTTTGTCCATAAAACGACAAGGTAAAATTTTACTCTGCCAGCTAACACCGGCGATACCTTCAGCATTGTCTGTTACCGCGGCAATAATGCTGGCAACCTGGGTGCCGTGGCCGTCTTCATCCATTGGATCGCTGTTGCCATCAGCAGGGTTAATGCCATAGATATCATCAACGTAACCATTGTTATCATTGTCTATGCCATCAGCGGCAATTTCGTTGGGGTTTTGCCAGATATTAGCGGCTAAATCAGGATGGTTGTAGTCGACACCGGTGTCAATTACTGCAATAACCTGCTGTGCGTCGCCAGTAGTGAGATCCCAGGCGACGGGAGCGTTAATACCAAAACTGCCATTAAGGTGCCACTGCCGGGCAAATTGTGGATCGTTAGGGATAACGGTTTTATGCACCAGCAAATCAGCTTCTACCGTTAATACACCGGGGATCTGGCGTAAGCGCTGCATTTCCTGTTGTAAATCTGCGCCGTCAGTAAGGTTTGCCACAACGATATCGGGCAGCTGAGAAAAACGCTGCCAGGCGGCCTGCTGGCCTGTACCTGCAGTTTGTACCCGCATCAGTTGGTCAGCCTGTTGTGGTTCAACGGTAATGAGCAGTCGTTGTTGTGCCGCCAATGGCGCACTGCACAACAATAGCAGGGCGCTAACAATACAATTAGGTGTTAAGAACCGGGCTTTCATAGTCATTGCTCTTGCACATAGCGTAATACCACTAATACTACGGTATTACGCCACAAAAAGAGCAAACTTTTTCAGCTATGCGGACACAATAATGCTTGCGTAGCAGGTTGTATCGCCACCAGTTGGCCGCGTGAATTGCTGATAAACTCCACCCATTGCGGCGGTTGCGCCTGACGCACCGCGGTTGGCATTTTAAGTTGCGCCAGTAGTTCAGTATCAATGGTTAACAGTAATTCATTGCAGACGCTAATTTGCCAATGTTGCTGTTGCTGGCGCAGCAAGCCAACCTGGTGGTGAAACACCTCAGTGTGCTGCGCTGATGCCAAATATTGCTGATATTCAGTTTCTGCCGTACCGGCGGCCTTAACGTTACTAACGCTGTGTTGCTGCACCTGACGATATTGTGCGCTCTGTGTTACGTCTATCTGATAATATTGCCTTGCAGCAGGCTGGGGCTGAACTAACAGATAGCCCATAACCAGCATCAAAACGCTACAAACTGCCAGCTGCGCAGTGCGCCAACTAAAGCGCCAGGTTGGCTGCTTACCAGACGCTGCGCGGTGCACTGCTGTCTGATATATTGCCTGGCGCACATGTTGCGGCAACGGATGCAACGCTTTGTCATGCTGATATTGCTGCTGTAGCTCCTGTTCACGCTGTTGCGGTGTTGTCATAGCTTACTCCTGCCCTTTCACACTGCTGCACTGTTGTAAAAATTGCCGGGCGTAACGCAGACGGCTTTTTACCGTTTCAGCTGGCTGCACAGTTATCTGACAAATTTCAGTTAATGAAAACCCTTCAAGCTGCAGCATTAACGCTTCGCGCTGTGCAAAGGGTAACGCTGCCAACCACTGACTAAACTGTAACTGGTACCGGTTGTTTGCCAACTGCTCAGCCAGGCAAAGCTGCTCAGTGCTGGTGTCGTCCGGCAGCGGCTGCCACTGCCAGCGCTGTAAGCGACGCAGCTCATCTATCAGGCAGTGACGTGCCATACTAAACAGCCAGGTTTTAAAGCTGCTTTGCCCGCTGAAGGCGGCCTTTTGATTCACCAGTTTTAACCAGCATTGCTGGCTGATATCTTCAGCCAGTGCCCGATCAGACTGACGCAGCAAAAAGTGATACAGCGCATCACCATACAAGGCAACCAACTGCTCCAGCGCGCTAACGTCAGAATGATGTATATAACGGCTATACAGTTGCTCTGCGGTTAAATCTGGCTGACTACTGCCCTGCCAAAAAAAGGATAATGCCATACAAAGCTCCTTTTACTGCCGTATTACTGATCAGACTAGTTGTTGTCCAGACTAAAATCGAGTTGAACCTGCAAACCAGTTTGTTTTATCGCTACTCCATCCAACCGTTTAGGTTGATACTTCCAACGCTTTAGTGCGGCTATGGCCTCTTTATTAAAGGTTCTGGCCGGCTCCGCCTCCAGCACTTCAACATCAGTGACAGCGCCGGACTCATCAATACTAAAACCCAGCTTAACCCAACCGCTGATACCATCACGCGCTGCATTAACCGGATAGCGCGGCTCTATACGCACCAATGGTGTTGCAGCTTTGTCGGTGTGCGTTAGCGTTGTACGCCCGGAAGCTTTTGGTAATAACGGCGCGTTAAATTTAAACCCATGCGAAGTTATCATTACCACGTCGACAGGATCCGGTGTTACTACTGGTAAATCCCGCGGTTTTATATCAGGCTTTTGCGGCATTGATTGCCTTACCAGCATTTCGGTTTCTTTCACCGGTTCATACAAGGCAACCGGCGCTGTCGCTACTTGCTGAACTGGTCCGCTAGCTTTTACAGCAATTAGCTGTTGCATGGCAGCAAATAATGCCAATGTTACCGCCAACGCGCCGACGCCAGCTAAAACAAATCTGGCACCGGGTATACTCTGTGGTTGTGCTTGTTGTACTAAATAACTGTTCCAAACAGTAGATCACTAAAAAGAAGGAACTCAACGCGGTTTACGCGATCAGA